>NZ_JAVLSX010000001.1:2500-784382 GCF_031583795.1 Paenibacillus sp. VCA1
TGTATATTACAGAAGCGATATGATAAATATGGCGGCGTAGCTCAGCTGGCTAGAGCGTACGGTTCATACCCGTGAGGTCGGGGGTTCGATCCCCTCCGCCGCTACCATACATATTTGGAGACTTAGCTCAGCTGGGAGAGCATCTGCCTTACAAGCAGAGGGTCGGGGGTTCGATCCCCTCAGTCTCCACCATGTATGCCGGTGTAGCTCAATTGGTAGAGCAACTGACTTGTAATCAGTAGGTTGGGGGTTCAAGTCCTCTCGCCGGCACCATCTGAATAATGCGGAACCGTGGTGTAGAGGCCTAACATGCCTGCCTGTCACGCAGGAGATCGCGGGTTCGAATCCCGTCGGTTCCGCCATTCAATTTCATACGGATTTCCACAAAGGAAAGTGGGAAGATGAATATCAACCACTTTATTTTGTTTGTAAGGCTCGGTAGCTCAGTCGGTAGAGCAGAGGACTGAAAATCCTCGTGTCGGCGGTTCGATTCCGTCCCGAGCCACCTTATATGGAGGCTTAGCGAAGTGGCCAAACGCAGCAGACTGTAAATCTGTTCTCGTACGAGTTCGGTGGTTCGAATCCATCAGCCTCCACCAGTTTTATGAGCCATTAGCTCAGTTGGTAGAGCACCTGACTTTTAATCAGGGTGTCGAAGGTTCGAGTCCTTCATGGCTCATCCAAAGACCATTAACCGTTTCGGTTGGTGGTCTTTTTGTTTTTCGCAAATGTTTTTTAGAAAAAACGCTAGCCGATCAGCTCCGTGTTGAAATCCCCCAAAAGCTATTCCTTTCAAACGAACCCGTTTTTCGGAATTTGCTCCGCAATATGATAAAATAAGAAACAAAAATGGCAAAGTGGTGGAGACATCGATGGTGGAGATGGAAACATTACGTACCAAGTTGGAGCAAATCGTCGGGGCGCCTTTGCGCATCAAGCAGTTGACCAAGCAGCAATCAGAGATCGTATTCGATCAAACCGAACATCAGGATCAGGGTACAACATCCAAGGGACATACAACAGGCAGCGGACGAAAGCGCAAGCTAAGGGATTCCGTCGTCGTGGATGAAAGCGTTTGGTATCCTCTTTATGCAAAAAACGGGCATATTCATGTATTAGAGGCTCCCATGCACGAAATTAGCCGCGAAGCAATGCAGCTCATTGAGCTGCTTGTATCCCAAGTCAGACCGCAAAACGATGAACCTACCGCGGTTCAAGCCGAAGAAGAACGGGAGGTTCTTCGATTCAGCGCATGGCTGATGGAACAGCTGGACCAGGAACGCGGCGATAGCGATATTCCGGATGACTTGGAAATCAAACGCCGTTTGAGCGGCGAAATGATCCCGTTTCTCTTGACATCAGAAAGCGTTCATGCCGTCGAGGTTCATCGGATGCAGCTGAAGAAGCTGCTGAAAAGCTATTTTGACGGGGAAGTGGTGCTTGTGCCTCTTCGCAGCCATGAATGGCTGATTTTGGCGAAAAAGGAGCTGGTCATTGGCGCCGGAGAGGATAAAGACGAAGAAAACGCCGAATCCGAGACGGACATGCTTTCGGCTTTTTGCCTGGGGCTGTACGAATTGATCGCAAACGAATGGGTCGGGACCTTCCATTTGTCCGTGACGCCTTCCTTTATGCCGGCCAAGACTTTGCCTTCTACGGTGAGTCTTCTCAGGGAGACGATATTTTTAGGGCGGACGTTCCATGTCGCGAAGCATGTCCATTTCCCGTGGGAGCTGCTGCTGGAGAGGCTTATATACAGCATCCCTCTGGATCAACGCAGGCTGTTTTTGGAGCAGGCGGGGGATTACGGGGTGTTGTTTTCCGACAACGAAACGTTATCGACGCTCGAAACCTTTTTTCAGCTTGATTGCAACGTCAGCGAGACGGCCAAACGGTTATATATTCACCGGAATACGCTTTTATACCGTCTGGATAAGATCAAACAAGAGACCGGACTGGACGTCAGAAGCTTCGGAGACGCGGTGTTGGTGAAGCTGACGATGTTATTGTATAAAGTAACGAAAAGAAAATAGGTTTTTTGTGCAGTTTGTGTATAGCCAGTCTGTAGGGGTTAGGTTATTATAATACTATAAAAATGTATTCGATTTCATAATATACACTTAAGGGGGCAAATCTCATGGCAGGTGTACGTTTAGAGCATATTTTCAAAAAATATCCGGGTTCCGACAAAGCGACGGTTAAGGATATCAGCCTTGATATTCAGGACAAGGAGTTTTTGGTACTGGTAGGACCTTCCGGTTGCGGTAAATCCACTACCCTTCGTATGATCGCCGGTTTGGAAGAGATTTCGGAAGGAAAGCTTTACATCGGCGACCGCGTCGTGAACGACGTCGCTCCTAAAGACCGCGATATCGCGATGGTATTCCAATCTTACGCTTTGTATCCTCACATGAACGTATATCAAAACATGGCATTTGGCCTGAAGCTGCGTAAAGTGAAGAAAGACGAAATTGACAAACGTGTACGTGAAGCAGCAAAAATCCTCGACATCGAGCATTTGCTTGATCGCAAACCGAAGGCTCTCTCCGGCGGTCAGCGTCAACGTGTTGCCTTGGGCCGCGCGATCGTGCGTGATCCGCAAGTCTTCCTTATGGACGAACCGCTTTCCAACTTGGACGCTAAACTTCGCGGTCAGATGCGCGCGGAAATCACGAAACTGGTTAAACGTCTTGAAACCACATGTATCTACGTAACGCACGACCAAACAGAAGCCATGACCATGGGTGACCGTATCGTCGTTATGCAAGACGGCATCATTCAACAGGCTGCTTCTCCGGAAGTACTGTACAACAGCCCTCAAAACCTGTTCGTTGCCGGATTCATCGGTTCCCCTACGATGAACTTCATCAACGGTACACTGAGCGAATCCAATGGAGCCGTACGTTTCCGCGCCGAAGGTCTGGACGTTGAAGTTCCGGGCGGAAAAGCTCAGCTTCTGAAAAGCAAAGGTTATATCGGTAAAGAGGTTGTTATGGGCGTTCGTCCGGAAGATATCCACGAAGAGCCTGTATTCATGGAAGCTTCTCCAAACACGATCTTTACTTCCCATGTAGATGTTACGGAAAACCTGGGTCACGAAATGCTCCTCTACCTGAGCGGCGTTGGCAGCGACACGGTAATCGCCCGCGTCGACGGACGTTCCAACACTCGCGAAGGAAGCAGCGTTCGTCTTGCCGTAGATATGAACAAAATTCATATCTTCGACAAAGAAACTGAATTGAACGTATTGTTGACGGACTAATCCAGGCGGTATGCCTGAAACCGAAAGGCCGCCCATATGGGCGGCTTTTTATATTGGTTAAAACGGTAAAAGACACGTTGGCTCACCGGCAGCGGCTGCCCGGTTCCGCTCCAGTTGGCCGGCATTGCATTCATTGGAAATTTCCGATACGATGAGTACATTAGATTCGTTGGAATCGCCCAAGAACAGCAAAGGGGCTGAATTCTGAGCCAATCGGACAGAAAGGAAGATCTGACATGGCCAAAAAAGTGAAAGTAGCAGAATTGGTACAGCAATTTCAGCTGGAAGTGATATCCGGTGAGCAAGGATTAAAACGGGTCATAACAACCGATGACTTGAATCGTCCGGGCCTGGAAATGGCCGGTTATTTTGAGTATCATCCGCAAGAACGGGTTCAGCTGCTCGGAAGAACGGAGCTGGCCTTTTTTAGCATGCTTAAGCCGGAAGAACGGAAAGATCGCATGGAGCGCCTGTGCGGTGAAGTCACTCCCTGCATCGTGGTTACGAGGGGACTCGACGTGCCGGAAGAGCTTGTTCAAATGAGCCAGGAAAAACATGTTCCCGTACTGCGGAGCAGCATGGCGACGACCATTTTATCCAGCCGCATTACGGGATTTTTGGAAAGAAGGCTTGCGCCGACGACGACCATTCACGGCGTATTGTGCGACGTGTACGGCGTGGGGATGCTGATCACGGGCAGCAGCGGCATCGGAAAAAGCGAAACGGCGCTGGAGCTTGTCAAAAGGGGCCACCGGCTGATCGCCGACGATGCGGTCGAAATCCGCCAAACGTCGGACAGCCAATTGCACGGCACGGCTCCTGAGCTCATCCGTCACCTGTTGGAAATCCGCGGCGTCGGCATCATTAATGTCATGACGCTGTTTGGCGCCGGAGCCATCCGCAACAATAAACGCATTACGCTTGTCGTGAAACTGGAAGCTTGGCAGCAGGATAAGCAGTACGACCGCCTTGGCCTGGATGAAGAAACGACACGGATTCTGGATACCGATATTCCGCTCGTGACGATTCCGGTTCGCCCTGGCCGAAACCTGGCCGTCATCATCGAGGTCGCGGCGATGAACTATCGCCTGAAGCAGATGGGTCTGAACGCGGCCCTGCAATTCACGAACAAGCTGACCGCAACGATTGCGGAAGACATGGAAGATATGGATTAGGAGAGTGAAAATATGGCCACATTGCTGCTCAATCCAATCGCTTTTTCGATTGGTTCCTTGTCCGTCCACTGGTACGGCCTAATATTAGGCTTCGGTGCGCTGGCAGGGCTTCTGATTGCCATCCGCGAAGGCAAAAGGTTCGGCATTCAGCCGGAATTTTTTATGGATTTGCTGCTGCTTGGCGTGCCTTCGGCCATTATCGGCGCGCGGATTTATTTTGTCGCGTTTAAATGGGATGATTATAAGGATCATCTGGTCGATGTCTTCAAAATATGGAACGGCGGGATCGCCATTTACGGTGCCCTGATCGGCGCCATCATTTGCGCGGTCATCTATTTCCGGTACAGAGGTTATAATTTCTGGCGGATTGCGGACATTTGCGCTCCCGCGTTGTTGACGGGGCAAATGATCGGGCGCTGGGGCAACTACGTCAACCAGGAAGCCTACGGCGGACCGGTCGAGGAATCGTTTCTGCGGGATCGGCTCCACCTTCCGAACTTTATCGTGGACCAAATGAATGTGCAGGGCGTATACCATCACCCGACATTTTTGTATGAATCGTTATGGAGCCTCGTGGGCATTATTATTTTATTCGTTCTCCGCCGCCAAAGATTTTTGCGGGCTGCCGAGCTGTTTTTGAGTTATTTCATCTGGTATTCGATCGGACGCTTTTTTATCGAGGGGCTTCGTACCGACTCGCTGGCCTTTATCGGGCCGAACTGGCTGGCGTCGTTTGTAAACGGGCTGTGGAAGCCGATGGAATGGTTCGGTTTCGAGCATGGAGCGCTGGATCCTGCTTACGGCAACGTAAGGATCTCGCAGCTGCTGGCCATTTTCATCGTTGTTGCGGCCGTCATCATTATTATCGTGCGTCGTGCAACGGGCAAAGCGGAGGTTCGTTACCTGGATCCGATTTATTCCACCAAAGCATCCCATGACCATGTTCCTGATGCAGCGGGTGAGGAAACCGGCGCAGAACGCGACGAACCGCCTGCAGAAGCCGTAAAAGACAATCAATCGGAAGAGAACACGGAGGACAAAAAGGAGTAATTGCAGCATGATAGACACCGTATTGTTCGATTTGGACGGAACGATCGTGGACACGAACGAATTGATTATCAGCTCATTTATGCATGTGTTGGAAAAGCACGGGCTTGCGCCGCTGACGCGGGAAGAAATGATTCCGAAAATGGGGGCTACGCTGGAACAGCAGCTTCATCATTTTTCCGGCCTCGGGGATATTACGGCGCTCCACAAGACGTACCGGAGCTACAACGATGAGCATCATGACGCGATGGTAGAGCTTTTTCCCCATGTGGAGGAAGTCGTGCGTGGGCTTCATGGGAAAGGAATACGCCTGGGCGTTGTAACGACGAAAAATAAACCCGGAACGATCCGGGTCTTGGACATGTTCGGCCTGCAAAAATATATGGACGCGGTAATTACGCTGAACGACGTCGAGCATCCGAAACCGCATCCCGAGCCTGTGCTGAAGGCGGTCCAGCTGCTGGGTTCGGATCCTGCCCGCACGTTGATGGTCGGAGACAGTCCGATGGACATCCAGTCGGCTAAAGCCGCGGGCGTATTGGCGGCGGGAGTGGCTTGGTCCTTAAAAGGCGAAAAAACGCTGTTGGAGTATAAGCCGGATTACATACTGAAGGACATGCATGATCTATTTTCGCTGGTAGAACAGGAGTAGAGCATTGTGAGAAAAGTGACGCGGTATCCGGTGGAAGGGCCAAACGCGCTTTGGCAAATCTACAAGACCGTCAGCCCCTGGAAAGGGGTCAAAAATTTCATCTGCATTCAGGCGGCGCGGTACTGCCCGATCCTTCCGCTCAAAAACTGGATTTACCGGCATCTGATCGGCATGCAGGTCGGCGAGCACACGGCGTTTGGGCTGATGGTGATGGTCGACGTGTTTTTTCCCGAAAAGATCCGCATCGGCAAAAACTCGATTATCGGCTATAACTCTACCATTTTGGCGCATGAATATTTGATTGACGAATACCGGCTCGGAGAAGTTGTGATCGGGGATCATGTCCTCATCGGGGCGAACACCACCATTCTTCCGGGCGTGACGATCGGGGACAGGGCGGTCGTTGCGGCCGGGGCCGTCGTACATAAGGATGTGGCTCCGGGGGCGTTCGTCGGCGGCAATCCGCTTCGGGATTTAAAACGCAGCAGCGACATCGACGCAGAGGACGAGCCGGTAGCGGTGGGATCGCGGTGGCCGGACGGATAAGCGTGTACCTTGATTCATGGTAAAGACTCAAAACATCCAAAGCAAGCTAGAGCATCCTCAGCAGCTTTGGGTGTTTTTTGTGATACAAGAAGTTTCATGAAAGTACGTCAGAAGACGTTTTTCTTCTCGTTATATGCTGCCTTGGTTCTATTAAAAGGCATGATAGATGACGGTTTTTAGATATCCGGACTTTTTACGCAATGGTTACAGTATCGTCGTATTTTCTTTTTTTCTGGCGCATTTGGTAGAAAGTATAGTATTTTTAGATAGAGAGGATTTTTTTGGGGAGTTCGCTAGAGACAACTAGACCGTAACGCGCAGGGGAAATCAATGAATACGGGAGAGTTTGCATGTTAAAGAAAAAAGAACGCATTATGGAGCTGGACATTTTCCGCTCTTTTGCCATCATGGCCGTATTGTTTATTCATGCTACATCCACGACGCTGGTGACGACGAAAGGAACCTCGTCCTATTATCCGTTTTTGTTCATCAATACTTTCAGCAAATTCGCCGTGCCTGTCTTTATTTTTTTGAGCGGGTTCGTGTTATTTTACAATTATTTGGACAAGCCGCTGAATAAATCGATGCTGAAAACTTTTTATACCAAACGATTGCTATACATATTAGTCCCGTATATTTTAGTCTCATTTTGCTATTTTATTCTGAATACGTACGCCAAGGGAAAGCTTGGCCTTCCACTTACGCAGCTCGGGCATGATTTTGGCCTCCAGTTGTTAAAAGGGACCGCCCACACCCATCTGTATTATGTGATCATCATGCTGCAGCTGTACATATTGTTTCCGCTTTTTCTATGGTGGTTCCAAAAACAACGGTCCATTTTGCCGTGGGTGGCGTTGATCGGTTTTGCCATTCAATGGCTGTATACCTATCTGAATAAATACGGTTTTCATATGCCTCAAGCCGGAGTCTATGGGCAAGGCATCAAACTGCCGCTTCCCAAAGGAAGTATCGCGTTTTCCTATATGTCCTTCTATTTATTCGGCGCGTTGATTGCAGCCCACTATTCGCAGCTGAAAGAATGGCTGATAATGACCTGGGGGGGCTTCAAAAGCGGAAAAGGCATCGTCTGGATTGTGATCTGGGCGGCCTGGCTTGCCGTGGGGATCCTGAATGTGAATCTCTATTATCTAGGCATCAAAATCAACACTTTATGGTATGAGCTCGTGTGGGACGTGCATTGCTTGTTGTCTTGCATCGTGCTGATGCAGGTCTCCTATTTGATTTACCGGCATGGCTGGAGATGGCTCAGCGGAGCATTGACGTCTATGGGAGCATGCTCATTCGGCATTTTCCTGCTGCATCCGGCGCTGTTGTTTTTGTACCGCAAAATTCCTGCCCATGGAGGCACGCTGGAATATGCCGCGCGGATTGCGGGAGGATGGATCATCGCCCTGGGGGTGTCGTGGCTGGTCGTCTATATTGCCTTCCGTTACGTGAGCTGGTCCTGGATTTTCTTCGGAACGGCGCCGAAACGTCCGCAAAAACAAATGGAAGACCAAACCGTCAAACTCAATATGTAATGATGTAATGATGTAATGATGTAATGATGTAATGATGTAATGATGAAGCCGTCCGGTTATGCCGGGCGGTTTTTATATGCCTGACAAGCGGGGTAATTGATTGGTAAAATGTCGGTAACAGCAAGTGGAATCTAAAAAGGTTTGTAAACCGGGAATATCCGGTCGGGCATCGTTGACGGAAACGACATTTCATGTTAATATATCCATTATTCTTTAATTTGGTAGTATGGTAGCACTTTAACGTAATGAAGAAATTAAACATAAATAACCTGAAATTATTGAGGTGAACCTTCGTGACGAAACCAAAAGGTTTTGAAAAACCGGTCGGTGTTCGCGACTACTTGCCGTATGCCGTGGATAAGCTGCGCACGATCGAGCGCAATGTGCTCGACTGCATGAGCCGCTGGGGATATCGGCAGATCATGACGCCGACGATGGAATTTTACGATACCGTGGGCGTGGCCAGCTCGACGTCCGACCAGAAGCTGTTCAAGCTGCTGAACAACCGCGGCACGACGCTGGTGCTCCGTTCGGATATGACTTCTCCCATTGCGCGGGTGGTTTCTTCCCTGCTGAAAGAAGAGCCGCTGCCGATCCGCCTGTCGTATCATGCCAACGTGTTTCGGGCGTTTGAGGAGGAGGCGGGACGCGAAGCCGAGTTTTTCCAAACCGGGGTGGAGCTGGTCGGAGACGATTCGCCGGAGGCGGATGCCGAAGTGGTGGCGCTGGCGATCGAATCGCTCAAAGCGGCGGGGGTCTCTACCTTTAGGATCGCCATGGGCCACGTCGGCTTTCTGAATGGGCTGTTCGAGGAGGTGCTGGCCGGCGAAGATCAGGCGCAGCAGACGCTTAAGCAGCATTTGCTTGACCGCAATTACGTCGGCTTCCGTCAAGCGATCCGGGAGTTGTCCATGTCCGATTCGCAGCGGGAAAAGCTCGAGGCCATCCTGCGCCTGCGCGGCGGAAAGGAAATTTGCGATGAGGCGTTGGCGCTGAGTGAGCATGAGCTTGCGCGGACCTCGATCAGCCATCTGTGCAAGGTGTGGGAGGTATTGGAGGCCTACGGCGTATCCGAGCATGTTCTGATCGATCTGACGATGATCGGCGATTTTTCTTATTATACGGGCATGACGTTTGAAGGTTATGCGGCCGAAATCGGTTTTCCGGTGTGCAGCGGAGGAAGGTACGACAATTTGCTGCGCCAGTTCGGAAGGGATGTGCCGGCAACCGGCTTTGCGCTCAAGACCAACCGGATTCTCGACGGCGTACACGGCAGCGTGGAAGAAGCGCAGCAGCCCATACTTATCAGGTATACAGCGGCAAATCGCCATCGGGGTCTCGCGCGTGCGGGAGAGCTCAGAAAGCAGAGCCGGGCGGTTGTGACGCAGCTGATCCAGGACGGGAACGAAAATCGGACGGGAAACGAAAAGCTTTATGCCGCAGTGGAGACCTTCTCGTAAAGAGAAACGAATATGAACCGAACGGTGAAAACAACCAAAAAGGAGGGAGAATGTTGGCTGAGACATTAAAGGTAGCGATGCCGAAAGGACGGATATACAAAAAAGCGGCGGAGCTGTTCCGCAAAGCCGGTTTGCCGATCGAGGCGGAGGTGGATGAAACCCGTAAGCTGGTCATCGATTTGCCGGAGCTCGGCATGGAATTCATTTTGGCCAAACCGGTGGATGTGCCGACATACGTGGAATACGGCGCGGCGGATATCGGCATCGTCGGCAAAGACGTCTTGATGGAAGAAAACAGGGACGTATACGAGCTGCTGGATTTAGGCATCGCCAAATGCCGCATGTCGGTCATCGGACTGCCGAACTGGCAGCCGGGGATACAGCAGCGGGTAGCAACGAAATATCCGAACGTGGCATCCCAATATTTTCGCGAGCAGGGGCAGCAGGTCGAAGTCATCAAGCTGAACGGTTCCATCGAACTTGCGCCGCTGATCGGTCTTGCCGACCGCATCGTGGATATGGTGGAGACCGGGCAGACGCTGAAAGAAAACGGGCTGGTCGAAATGAGCCGGATTTTTGACATCACCAGCCGCCTGATCGCCAACCGGGTAAGCTACCGGATGAAAAATGCGCAAATTCAATCGTTATGCGACCGTCTGCAAAAGGCGATTGCCTCTGAAGCATAAAGCTGCCTTCAGGCAGGACTACACGGATGACGAGAGCGAGGAGAGATGGGAAATGAAAGTGGTGTCTGTTGAACAATTCGATCTGCGCAGGGAAGTCGATTACGGAACGCCGGAGCAAAACGAAACCGTAAAGAAGATCGTTCATGACGTCAAAACCGGAGGGGACGCAGCGCTGCTTCGCTATACGAAAGAGCTGGATCATGCGGAGCTTACCGCGGGCATGCTGCGGGTGACTCAAGCCGAGCTGGATGCGGCGTACGAACAGGTCGATGATTCTTTTGTTCAAGCCATCTCGGCTGCCGCCCGAAACATCCGTGAATTCCATATGCGGGAGAAACGCAATTCGTGGATGGATCTTCAGCCCGACGGCAGCATTCTGGGGCAAATCATCCGGCCGCTGAAGCGCGTCGGCGTATACGTTCCGGGTGGGAAGGCGGCGTACCCTTCTTCGGTGCTGATGAATGTCATCCCGGCGCAGGTTGCGGGCGTTCCCGAAATCGTGATGGTCACGCCGCCTTCGACCGGCGGAGAAGAAGGGATTAATCCGTACATTCTGGTGGCGGCCGCGGAAGCGGGCGTTCACGAAATCTACCGCGTCGGCGGCGCGCAGGCCATCGCGGCACTCGCTTACGGCACGGAAACGATCGCCCCGGTCGATAAAATATGCGGCCCGGGCAACATCTACGTAGCGCTGGCGAAACGAGAGGTATACGGCGCCGTCGATATCGACAGCATTGCCGGGCCGAGCGAGATCGTCGTGCTTGCCGACGAGTCGGCGGATCCCGAGTTTGTGGCGGCCGACCTGCTATCGCAGGCGGAGCACGACGAGATGGCGTCGGCCATTCTCGTGACGCCGTCCCGCAAGCTGGCCGACCTTGTTGCCGCCGAAGTCGGGCGCCAGCTCGAGCTGTTGCCGAGACGGGCCATTGCGGCGGCATCGGTGGAACAATACGGGGCGATCATCGTGACCAGGTCGCTGCAGGAGGGAATATCGGTCGTAAACCGTTTGGCGCCGGAGCATTTGGAGCTGATGGTCGCGGATCCGATGGCGCATGTCGGCCTGATCGAAAATGCAGGGGCCATTTTCCTCGGCGCTTACAGCTCGGAGCCTGTCGGGGATTACTTCGCGGGTCCGAACCACATCATTCCGACGAACGGCACCGCGAGATTTTCCTCGCCGGTGGACGTGGACGATTTTATCAAGAAATCGAGCATGATTTACTACAGCAAGGAAGCCCTGCTTGCGAACGGGGCGGCGATTATGGAGCTGGCGCGCGGCGAAGGGCTGGAGGCGCATGCCCGGGCTATCGAGGTCCGGTTAAAACGGGAAGGAAAGGCAGGAGAAAACCATGGAATTTAATCAGGCAAACGGCGAAAGAAGCGCAAGCATCAGCCGCAAAACGAACGAAACGGACATCAAGCTGGCATTTTCCGTCGACGGCACGGGCGTATCGGAGCTGGAAACGGATGTGCCGTTTTTGAACCATATGCTGGACCTGTTCGCCAAGCACGGACAATTCGACTTGAAAGTGCAGGCGCGCGGGGACATTGAGATCGACGATCATCATACGGTAGAGGACATCGGCATTTGCCTCGGCCAGACACTTCGTGAGGCGCTCGGCGACAAAAAAGGCCTCAAGCGTTATGCCAGCGTCTTCGTGCCGATGGACGAAGCGCTTGCCCAGGTCGTGATCGACATCAGCAACCGGCCGCATTTCGAATACCGTGCGGAATATCCTTCTTCGCAGGTCGGCAGCTTTTCGACGGAGCTTGTGCATGAGTTTTTGTGGAAGCTTGCGCTGGAAGCGCGTATAACGCTCCATGTGATCGTGCATTACGGGCAAAACACGCACCACATGATCGAAGCGGTGTTTAAGGCGCTTGGCCGCGCGTTGGATGAAGCCACGGGCATTGATCCGCGCGTGACAGGGGTTCCATCCACGAAAGGAGTGCTGTAAGTGGCGATCGCGATCGTGGATTACGGCATGGGCAATCTGCACAGCGTGAGCAAAGCCGTGGAACGTCTCGGCGCCGAGGCGCTTGTGACTGGCGACCGCGCAGCCATCATGGATGCGGACGGCATCATTTTGCCCGGCGTGGGCGCGTTCGGCGACGCGATGGAGCATTTGCGGGATAGCGGACTTGACGGCGTCATGAAGGAGGCGGCTGCCGCAGGCAAACCGCTGCTCGGGATTTGCCTCGGCATGCAGCTGCTGTTCAGCAGCAGCGAAGAGCATGGCCGTCATGAAGGGCTCGGCCTTTTGCCTGGCCGGGTCATCCGTTTTGCGGAAGGGAACTATAAAGTGCCGCATATGGGATGGAACCGGCTGGAGTTTCTCCAGAAGAATAACCCGCTGCTGGCGGGGCTTGCGGAAGGGCATGTCTATTTCGTGCATTCGTATCATGTTCTTCCGGAGGTAAAGACGGATCTGTTGGCGGTGACGGATTACGGACAGCCGGTAACGGCCATCGTCGGCCGCGGCAGCGTGTACGGCATGCAGTTCCATCCGGAAAAAAGCGGGGAGCTCGGCATGGAGCTGCTGGGACGTTTCCTTTCGCTTTGCGGCGCGGGCGTTCGGAACTAAGGTGGCGCACAGCACGGGGGCGTGCCGTTTCGTCGGCATCGATTGCGGGGGAGAACGGCAGGCTTGATGTCCGGATCTTGACCAAAACCTTAAATCATGGGTGATTCAGGCGTTTCACGAAAAAGGGAAAGCGGGGAGTTATTCGATGTCATTCATCATCTATCCGGCCATTGATATCCGCGGAGGCAAATGCGTCCGCCTGATTCAAGGGGATTACAATCAAGAAACCGTTTATAACGACAGTCCGCTGGCTGCGGCCAAAGCATGGGAAGCGCAAGGCGGTGCTTACATTCATCTGGTGGATCTGGACGGAGCGAAAGCCGGGCACCCGGTCAACGACGAGGTGATCGGCCAAATCGCGGCGGGCGTAAACGTGCCGGTTCAGGTCGGAGGCGGGCTCAGGACGGTGAGCCACGTCAAACGCCTGCTTTCCCTCGGCGTAAGCCGCGTCATTATCGGCACCGCTGCGATCGAAGACCGGGCGTTTACGGAAGAGGTGCTCGGGACCTACGGCGACAAGGTGGCGATCGGGATCGATGCCCGGAACGGCTACGTGGCGACCCGCGGCTGGCTGGAAACGTCGGAGGTCAAAGCGGAGGAACTCGCGAAGGAGCTGGCTGCCAAAGGGGCCGAAACGTTCATTTTTACCGACATTTCCAGGGACGGCATGATGCAGGGGCCAAACGTGGACGCCATCGTATCGTTGGCGAAAAGCAGCGGTCGGACCGTCATCGCCTCCGGCGGCGTCAGCGTCCTTGACGACTTGGTGCGCTTGAACGAACACGCCAGCAACGGCGTGGGCGGCGCCATCGTCGGCAAAGCCTTGTATACGGGCAGCATTGACCTTGCGGAAGCGGTAGAGGCATTAAAATAGAAGCGTACGATACGTGACGTCAAAGGTTACGCATTTGATCGCGCCGATTGATGAGGGGGGGACAAAACCATGCTGGCAAAACGCATCATTCCATGTCTGGACGTGAAAGACGGTCGGGTGGTTAAAGGGGTCAATTTCGAAAATTTGCGCGATGCGGGCGATCCGGTCGAACTTGCGGCATTATATGACCGCGAGGGCGCCGACGAGCTCGTATTCCTGGATATTTCGGCCTCCGTGGAAGGAAGGCAGACGATGGTGGAGGTCGTTCGCCAAACGGCCGGCGAAATCGCCATTCCGTTTACGGTCGGCGGAGGGATTTCGAGTGTCGATGATATGACCCGCATCCTGCGGGCAGGCGCCGACAAAATCGGCATCAACACGGCGGCGGTGACGAATCCGCAGCTGATCGCGGACGGTGCGCGGCGCTTTGGCTCGCAGTGCATCGTCGTGGCCGTGGATGCCAAATACAACGAGGCCTGGGGCGAATGGGAAGTTTACACGCACGGCGGCCGCAAAGCCTCGGCAATTCGGGCCCTTGAGTGGGTGAAACAAGCGGAGAAGCTGGGAGCGGGCGAAATTTTGCTGACCAGCATGGATGCCGACGGCACGAAGGACGGCTTCGACCTTCCCCTGACGGCCGCCGTCTCTGACGCCGTTCGGATTCCCGTCATCGCTTCGGGCGGAGCGGGCACGAAGGACGACTTCGTCGACGTGTTTACGAAAGGAAAAGCGGATGCGGGGCTTGCAGCCACCATCTTTCACTATAAGGAAATTTCGATACCGGAGCTTAAGCAGGATTTGAAGCAAAAAGGAGTTGAGATCAGATGACGAATGAGCTGCAAACGCAATCCTGGGAGCTGGTGCAGGAGCAAATCAAATTTGATAAGGACGGGCTTGTCCCGGCCATCGTGCAGGATGCCGCAACCAAAGACGTGCTGATGATGGCTTACATGAACGGGGAATCGCTGAAACGCTCGATGGAAAGCGGCGAAACTTGGTTTTGGAGCCGGTCGCGCGGAGAGCTGTGGCATAAGGGCGGAACCTCGGGCAACACGCAAAAAATCGTCTCCGCGCGTTATGATTGCGACGGCGATACCTTGTTGTTTCTGGTAAAACCCGCGGGACCGGCGTGCCATACCGGCGAGACGACCTGCTTCTACCGCGGGTTTGCGTCTCCTGCACTCGCTTCGGCGGAGTCGGGAACTGACGAGGCTTCCGGCGGATCTCGTTTCGCGGTTCTGGAGGAGCTGGAGCAAATCATCGCCGTGCGGGAAAAGGAGCGGCCGGAAGGCGCTTATACGACGTATCTTTTTGACAAAGGCATCGACAAAATCCTGAAAAAGGTCGGCGAGGAGACGGCGGAAACGATTATCGCCGCCAAAAACAAGGATAATGCCGAGCTGCGCCTTGAAGTCAGCGATTTGATCTATCACCTGCTTGTTCTGCTTCAGGAACGCAAGCTGCCGCTTGACGACATTATGGCCGAGCTGGAACGCCGCCACGAGCGTCCGCGCAGGGACTAGAAAGGGAGTGAGTGGGAGGCATGTTGATCGATTACCATACGCACCATGTCCGCTGCGGCCATGCGGTCGGTGAACTGGAAGACTACGTGCGCCGCGGCATCGAAATCGGGCTGGACCACATCGGGCTGTCCGATCATATGCCGCTGCTTCATGTGAATCCTGCCGAATATTACCCGGAAATGGCGATGGCGATGGAAGAACTTCCACGTTACGTGGAGGAGTGTCTAAGCCTGAAGGAGAAGTATAAAGGACAGATTGATATACGAGTAGGTCTGGAAGGCGATTATATCGAAGGCTGGGAAGAGGCGATCGGGAAGATCGTCCAAGCTTATCCATGGGACTATGTCATCGGCTCCGTCCATTTCCTCGGCGAATGGGACATTACCGATCATCGGCAGATCCACGGCTGGGAAGGCCGCGACAAGCTTGAAGTCTACCGAACCTATTACGAAGCGGTACAAAAGGCTGCCGCAACCGGCTTTTACGATATTATGGGCCATTTGGACGTCATCAAACGGTTCGGCTTCCATCCGGGACCGGAAGCGGCCGCGGAAGTCGAGGCGCTGGAAAACGCCGCTCTCGCCGCCGTGGCTGCCGGCGGGGTTGCGATGGAGCTGAACGCGTCGGGCTTGTCCAAGCCTTGCGCCGAGATGTTTCCGTCCGAGAGGATGCTGCAGGAAGCATGCCGGCTGGGAATACCGATGACGCTGGGATCCGATGCCCATGATCCGAAGAAGCTCGGGGAGAATTTGGACCGCGCAAGGCTGGCGCTTCATCAAGCGGGCTTCCGCCAGTTGGCAGTGTTCGAAAAGCGGCGGAGAACCATGGTTCCATTGGAAATCTAATTACGGTATCAGGAGGCGCAAATGCAGCACAGGGTGCGTATTTTTTCCGGATCGTCGAATCCGTTGTTGGCGGAAAGCATCTGCGAGATGCTTGGGGCAGAACTGGGCAGCGTTACGTTATCCCGTTTTAAAAGCGGCGAGATCTATGTGAATTACGAGGAAAGCATCCGCAACTGCGACGTGTTTATCGTGCAGTCGCTTTCGCATCCGATTAACGAGCTGTTCGTGGAGCTCCTGGTCATGATCGATGCGGCGAAACGGGCTTCGGCGCGGACGATCAACATCGTGATGCCTTATTACGGCTATGCCCGGCAGGAACGGAAATCGGCGCCACGTGAACCCATCTCCGCCAAAATGGTAGCGGATGTGTTGACGACAGCCGGAGCCAGCCGCGTCATCACGATTGATTTGCATGCGCCTGCGATCCAGGGATTTTTTAATATTCCCGTGGATCATCTGACTGCGCTCGACCTGATCAGCGAACATTTGAAGACGCTTAACCTGCCCAATCCCGTTATCGTGTCGCCCGACGCGGGAAGGGCTAAAACGGCGGAGAAGCTGGCGAACCATCTTGATTACCCGTTTGCCATCATGTTCAAAAAACGTCCGGCCCATAACGAATCGGTCATCACGCACGTGATCGGCGATGTGCATGGGAGGACCCCGATTATTATCGAGGATATCATCGACTCGGGGAACACGATCGTCAATGTCGTCGAAAGCCTGAAGGAGCGTGGGGCGTCCCCGGCCATCATATGCGCCACGCACGGGTTGTTTTCCGGTGACGGGCTGAAGCGGATGGCCCATCCCCATATCCAAAACGTGGTTGTCACCAATTCCATAGCGATCCAGGATCCTCCGCCGGAATGGCTGAAGGTATTGTCCGTTGCGCCGATCCTTTCCACCGCCGTACGGATCATCCTGGAAGGCGGCTCGCTCGCCAACCTGTTTAGAGACGCTGGAGTATAGCTCCAGCTTTTTTTTTCATTTCCGGGGCCCCTGCAGAGTACCCGAATCGGCTTCGAAGACACAGGCCCCCTCTTGGGGCTTTTTTGTTTATTCGATCTCCAATTTCATGCTCGCTTCATGCCGATAAAATAAGGGTCGGCGAGGGCGAAAGTACAATTTTCTTTTAATAGATATTGGCTGCGCTCGCATCTTTAAAGTTATGGTATACTGTTCTGGATAGATGAATCTAGCATTTTTGCGCGGGTAAACGGATATACGCAACTTAAGGGAGGTGCCTTGCTTACATGGAGGATCATCATCTACGGGCGGAGGACCTACAACATAAAGTCATACCCATTCATATGGATGCCAACTTCTTTTTTGAACGTGCTGTCCGTTCGCTGGACCGCCTTCATTACGAGAAGGCATTGAAATATTTTCGCAAAGCTGTTGAATATGAGCCGGAAAATCCGGTGAATCATTGCAATGTAGCGGGTATATTATCAGAGATGGGCGATTTTGAAGGTTCAAACGCCGTCCTTTCCGATATATTGGAGCATGTCGATGCTTCCATGACGGAATGTTATTTCTATATGGCCAACAACTACGCCAATATGGAGCAATTTGAAGAGGCCGAACGCGCGCTGCTTCAATATTTGGAGCAAGACCCGGCGGGGCAGTTTCTTGAAGAAGCCGAAGAAATGATGGAGCTTTTCCAGTATGAGCTGGGGCGGCCGGTGAAGCCGGCCCGGATCCGCAGCCGCGAAGGCGTGGTGGAGCACGAAGAGGCGCGGGCGCTGATGGAAGAAGGGAAGTTTGCCCAAGCCGCCGAGGTGCTGGAAGGGATCGTTCAGGAGCAGCCGGACTTTCTTGCCGCAAGAAACAATCTGGCTTTGGCATATTATTACATGGGTTTGTTCCGCAAAGCCAAAGCGACCATATTTGAGGTGTTGGAGCAGGAGCAGGGCAATATTCACGGTTTGTGCAACCTGGCAATATTTTACCAGCATGAAGGGAATACTGCTTCATTGAACCCTCTTCTTGAAACATTGTCGGTGATGGTTCCGTTCCATCAGGAGCATGTGTTTAAACTGGCGACGACGATGGGCATTTTGGGAAGACATGATTCCGCGTACGGCCATTTCCGCCGGCTTTTGAAGGACGGAGAGCTTCTCGGGGACCCGAGCCTCTATCATTACGCGGCGGTTGCCGCGTTTAACAGCGGGTTGTACGGGGAAGCGCGCCGGCACTGGCAGCAAGCGCAAAAGCTTGACCCCGCCTCGGATATTCCGCGGTTTTACCTGGATCAAATGGAGGAGCTGCGTCCGGCTGACGGGCAGCGGTACGAGCTCAGCTATCATTACCATCTGCCGTTCGAGGAACAGTTGAAACGATGGGAGCAGAATGAAAGCGAGCTTTGCGAGGAAGTCAAAAGCAATCCGCTGATCCGGTCCTCGTTTTTCTGGGCGCTCCGGTACGGCGATCATGGAACCAAACTTCAGGTGATCCGCGCGCTGGGATGGATCGCCGACGCAGAGGTCCGGGAAACGTTGACGGCTTTTCTGAAAGAGCCGGATGAATCGCCGGAGCTTAAAAAGGAGGCCCTGCAGGTGCTGGCCGAGATGGGGCCGCAGGATACCGCGCAGGCTATTCTCGAGGCCGGCGCCGCTTCGGAGCCGCAGGTTGCGGAGATTGAAGCATCCTACGATTACGACGGGGCCGGCGATACGCTGCAAGCCGTGGTCGACCAAGCTTGGCGGCACATGGACGAGGGAACCGACCGCGAGAAACGGCGGCATTTGCAAAACTTATGGTTTCAATTCCTGGGCAAGCTGTATCCCGACAAGCCGCTGATCCGCCATACGGAAGGATGGTCGGCCGCGCTCGAGTATTTGACCGCAAAACAACGCGGCAGCTCGCTGACCTATCAGGAAGTGGCGCAGCGGTACGGCGTCTCGGTGTCGACGGTAAGCCGGTACGCGAAACGCATCGACAGCGTCTGTTCGCCCCAGGATGAAAAGGATGATGTTTTCCGTCCTTTTACAGAAAATGTATAGATGCGCTTGCCGAAACATACCTTACATGATTTGAGTCGCTGATTCTTTCTTAAAGGAGGCTATCGGAATGTACAAATCAATCATCATCGGAACCGGGCCTGCCGGACTGACGGCAGCCATTTACCTGGCCCGCGCCAATTTGAAGCCGCTTGTGATCGAAGGCATGCAGCCGGGGGGCCAGCTGACGACAACGACGGAAGTCGAAAACTTCCCGGGTTTCCCGGACGGGATTATGGGTCCGGAGCTGATGGACAATATGCGCAAGCAGGCCGAACGTTTCGGGGCCGAATTCAAAACCGGGTGGGTCAACAAGGTGGACTTCTCGAAACGCCCGTTTAAGCTTTTCGTCGAGGGGATGGGCGAGATCGAGACCGAAACCGTCATTATTTCCACGGGCGCTTCGGCCAAATACCTCGGGATTCCCGGCGAGCAGGAAAACGTCGGGCGCGGCGTCAGCACATGCGCGACCTGCGACGGGTTTTTCTTCCGCGGCAAAAAGATCCTCGTGGTCGGCGGCGGAGACTCCGCCATGGAGGAAGCGAACTTCCTGAGCCGTTTCGGCTCCAGCGTGACGCTCGTGCACCGCAGGGAAGAGCTGCGCGCATCGAAAATCATGCAGGACCGCGCCCGCGCCAACGAAAAAATCCAATGGGCGCTGAATCGGGTGCCGCTTGAAATCGTTGCCGGCGATAATGGGGTAAAAGGGCTGAAGGTGCTCAACAACGAAACCGGGCAGGAGGAACTGCTCGAGGCGGACGGCGTCTTCGTGGCGATCGGACATACGCCGAACACGAAGTTCCTGGAGAACCAGATCGATACGGACGAGATCGGTTACATTCGGGTCAAGCCGGGTACGACGGAAACGAATGTCCCGGGCGTGTTCGCCTGCGGCGACGTTCAGGACGTGCGCTACCGCCAAGCCGTCTCCGCAGCCGGAACCGGCTGCATGGCGGCGATGGACTGCGAGAAGTTCCTCGAAGGCAGCATGGTTCATGACTGGAGCGGCACGCTGTAACATATAATGCATGATATAGGGGTATCCCTTAAGCCGAATGCGGCTGAGGGATACCCCTTGCTTTTTCAAATAATGGAATTTATTCCAGTTAAATCCACCCGTTTCCTTCCGCCAGACTGATCGCTTCGATCCGATTTTTGACGTCCAGCTTGTTCAGGATTTCCGATATGTAATTGCGTACGGTGCCGTGGGAAAGATGGAGGGAGCGAGCGATTTCGCTTGCGGATTTGCCGGCGGCGATCAGCTGCAGAATTTCGCATTCCCTTGCGGTCAGCGGATTTTTCCGGGCTGCGGAATCGAAAATCAACTCGGGTGAAATTTCGCGGTGTCCCTGCATCACCCGCCGGATCGATTCGGCCAGCCGATCGCTTGGCTCGTCTTTGAGCAGATAACCGCTTACCCCCGCCTTGACCGCCCGCTCAAAATAACCCGGCCGCGCAAAGGTCGTCAGCATAATGACCCGGCAGGGCGAGCCCTCCAGCTTCAGCCGTTCCGCCACTTCAATGCCGGATTGGACCGGCATCTCGATGTCGAGCAGGCAGACGTCGGGTTTCATCTTCAAAATCATGGACAACGCCTCCTGCCCGTCCCCTGCCTGGCCAACGACCTCCAGGTCGTCCTCCAGGTCAAGCAAAGAGGCAAGAGCGCCGCGCAAAAGCCTCTGGTCTTCGGCGATCAAGATTCGGATCATACATCTTCACTCCTTGCCTTTTCTTCGTATTCAGGTACAACGTTAGATCCATGCAGCGGTTTTTGCTGGGATAGGGAAGGGGCTTGGAAAAGCTATGCGCCGTCCGCCGCCTGCGGAACTCCGTCGTCGGATGTTTTTCGGACCACCACCGGCACGCGGATTAGGATCGTCAACCCGTCCGATGAACGCAGCTCAAGCGATCCGTCAATCAGGGACAGCCGTTCCTTCATCCCTTTCAAACCGTTGCCGTCGGATTGAATCCGGCCTTCCAAACCGATGCCGTTATCGCTGACCACGAGCCGGATGTCGCTTTCGGTTCGTTTCATGGCGATGGTACATCGATCCGCCCGGCTATGTTTCACGATATTGGTGACGGCTTCTTTCAGACACATGCCGAGAATGTTCTGCACCAGCCCGGAAATCTCTTTGTCGCCGAAATCGCCTTCAGCTTCAAGCCGTATCCCTGCGCTCTCCAGCATCCGCCTGGACGCTTGAAGTTCCTCCGTCAAAGTCAGCGTACGCATTCCGCTTACAAGCTCCCGTACTTGACGCAGGGCGGCTCTGGACGTCTGCTCGATCTCCCGCGCTTCCAGCAGCGCTTTGTCCGGGTCCCGGTCGATCAATCGCGTCACAAGCTGGCTTTTTAGCGTAATAAGCGACAGCGTGTGGCCGAGCGTATCATGCAGATCCCTCGAAATGCGGAGCCGCTCTTCCCGTTTCACCAATTCGGCGATCCGTTCGTTCGCTTCGTTCAGATCCGTCTCCAGCTGACGCTGCCTGTACAAGGAACGCATCCCGAACGGGGACATCATCATAACGACAAGGAAGGGCAGCACGACATAAAGGTCTTGCGCGGCAAGACCGGGAAGATAAAACAAAAGCGGCAGGATCAGCACGGCGTAGAAGCAAAACAAAACGGCGTAAAACTTTCGCCAATCCTTGTAGTACGGGATAAAGCTGGAAATGTAGAATCCCATAAACAGCATGTAGGGGCTGTACGCCAAAGACAGCGTAAATAACAGCAGCATCTGCAGACCATGCCAAAACACAAACGATTTTCGGGCGAAAAAAAGCTGGCGGTAGGTTAGCACGAACAAAGCAATGAGCAGATAACCCGCCGCCATTCGAAGCCCATCCTCATGGCTGATGTAATAAATGGGGATGGAAATATAAACCAGCCATACATAAGGGAAGGAACCCATGTCGCTCGGAAAAAGCTCAAATCGGGAACGCTTCAACGCCTACACCGCTTCCTGTTTTTTTCGGATATATATGGATAGTACCATAAACAGGAGTAAATATCCGGCAAGAATGAACATCGCCTTCGGTTCGGGCGCCTCTCCCGCGGCAATGGCCCAGACGCCGCTGCCGTAGTTGTAAGAAGGAAGCCATTTGCCGATCGCCTGCAGCATGGAAGGAAGGGTGTCCATCGGAAACCACATGCCGCCCAGAATGGCCATGAGCATGTATACGACGTTGCTTACGCCGCTCGCCGTATCCACCCTTTTCATCGAACCGAACATGGTGCCGAGCGCAAGAAAAGGGATGGAGGCGACCAGGATCCACAAGCCGCAGCCTGCCCATTGGGCAAAGGACATTCGCACTCCGTTGATGACAAAACCGGCAGTAAAAATGACGATGATCGAAAACAGGTGCATGACCGTTTGGCCGAACATTTTGGACAGAAAATAAATGCTTCCGGGCAGCGGTGTGATCCGCATATACACCGACCATCCGTGCGTCTGCTCCTGAACCATGCGGATGCCGACGGTCATGATCGCCGATCCCATCACGCTGAAGGTGGTCATCGACATCAAATAATGCGCCTGCCAGGCTTTGGCATTGTCGACGCCGGTGTTCACGATCTTGGTGAAAATAAAATAAAACACGATGGGCATCAGCAGCGACCAGAACACGTAATAAGGGTTGCGGACAATCCGCAGCATTTCAACCTTGCACTGCATGAATAACATGTTGATCATGAGACCGCCTCCTCGCTTCCGTCTTCGGACAACATCAGTTCAAAAGCGTCGTCCAGCCTTCCCTGGCCGGTACGGATATCTCTCGCAGGGATTTCGTACCTGAATATAGCCGCGAGCACCGTGTCCGTATTTTCGGCCGTGACGACCCATCTTCCGTCCTGCTCTTTGCATTCCTTGACGCCGGGTACGGAAAGAAGCTGAATAACCATGTCCGAAGCGGCGACGTTTCCTCCCAAATCCGCGAGAAAAGAAACGGAGCGGCTGGTCAGCCTGGAAACAATCTCGCCAGGGGTGCCGTCCGCCGCGATTTTTCCTTTATTAAACAGCAGAATCCGGTCTGCTGCGTCTTCGGCCTCCTGCAAATAATGCGTGGAGAACAATATCGTTTTTCCTTTCCGGGCCAGTGCCTGCGTCTGCTGCCAAAATGCCCGCCGCGACGTGGAGTCGAGGCCGACCGTCGGCTCATCGAAAAACAGCAGGTCCGGGTTCCCGGCCATCGCGAGCGCAAATCCGAGCCTGCGCTTCTGCCCGCCGGACAGCTTGCTGGCCCGCTGGTTCATCTCTTCCGGTGAAAATCCGGCAATGTCGGCCATCTCCGACAGCGAGAGAGGTTCAGGGTAGTAGGTTCGGATCATGGCCATAACCTCCCGGACCTTCAGCCCGTCAATGACGCTTACCTCCTGCAGCATCGCGCCGATGCGCCTTTTGACCTGCACGTCTTTGGGGGATCGGCCGAATAGCTCGACAGTGCCCCGGCTGGGCTCGCGCAGCCCGAGCATCATCGAAAGGACCGTCGTTTTGCCGGCCCCGTTGGGACCGAGAACCGCGGTCACCGAGCCGCGTGGAATATCGAAAGAGACGTCGTCGACGGCGGTTTTGCCGCCGTATGTTTTCGTAACGCGTTTGAGTTCGGCTATATTTTCCATCATACCCTCCATTTTGCTTTGTTCCTTTCGGACCAAATTTCCTCTTGCTTCCATTCTATCGTCACAAGGCCGGGCCGGTTAGTGTATGCTGTCATCAAAAGCATGTGACAGATGTCATGTCGAAGGAGGGGCAACATAGGGCAGAGGGACGGTTCGAATGGCCGACTTTGCCCGAAAAACGGGCACTCCGGGCTGTTTGTGACAGTTCTCACATCTCTTGACCGATAGGTAGGCTTCAATTATAGTGGGTACAGTAGGAGCAAACTATTATTCAAGGAAAAAAGGTGGCTTGTAACATGTCTGAGCAAATCTACGTTGGTGTCGATTTAGGAGGAACCGCCATTAAGGTCGGCATCTGCAATCAATCAGGACAGCTAATTCAAACGTATGAAGGACCTACAGAAACGGAAAAAGGCGTAGATGTTGTCATCGGTAATATCGAGAAATATGTGCGTCATATTGTTGACCAGTCCCCATACAGCTGGGACCAGCTTGCGGGTGTAGGCGCGGGGGTTGCCGGCTTTACCAATGTCCGTGAAGGGATCATCATCTTTGCACCAAACGTAGGTTTCCGCGATGTGCCGATTCGTGCTATTCTGGAAGAAAAAATCGGCAAGCCTATCAAAATAGACAACGACGCCAACGTTGCCGCGCTCGGGGAAGCGTGGAGCGGCGCGGGACGGGGAGTCGACAACTGCGTGTGCTATACGCTCGGTACCGGCGTAGGCGGCGGCATCATTATCAACGGTAAAATCTATCAGGGCTTTTCCGGTCTGGCCGGCGAGCTGGGTCACATTTCCGTCGTTCCGGACCTGGAAGCCATTCAATGCGGCTGCGGCAAGATGGGATGCCTGGAGACCGTATCTTCGGCGACGGGCATTATCCGCATGGCCAAGGATGCCGTCGAACGCGGGGACCGCACGTCCTTGGCGCTGGAGACGAAAATCGCAGCGAAGGAAGTATTCGATGCGGCCAAAGCCGGAGACGAGGTGGCGCTGCGCATCGTGAAGCGTGCAGCCTTCTATCTGGGCAAAGCGATGGCGGCCGTTGCGGCTACGCTCAATCCGGAAGTGTTCATCGTAGGCGGCGGCGTATCGAAAGCGGGAGATATTCTGTTCAACGAAGTGCGCGAGGTATTCGCCAAATTGACGCCTGAACCGCTGCAGAAGGGCGTATCGATTATCCCTGCGCAGCTTGGCAATGATGCGGGCGTCGTAGGTGCGGCCGGGCTACTGCTCCGCTCGTAGGATCACGGACCGATTTCGAAAGGAAGCGTAAGGAAAGCGGGTATTGAACCCGAGGCAGGGTCTGCGTGGAGACAGCCCGTTTCCCGCTGTCCGCAAGTACCAAACCAAGGGAGGGAAAGCTGATGCTCGAGGGTGAAAATAACGCAACTGGCATGGCCACCCTGATCATTGTCACGGGCATGTCGGGCGCCGGAAAGACGCTGGCGGTACGCAGCATGGAGGATCTCGGATTTTTTTGCGTCGACAATCTGCCTCCCGTGCTGATCCCGAAATTCGCCGAATTGATCGAACAATCCAAAGGAAAAATCGCCAAGGTGGCGCTGGTCATCGACCTGCGCGGGCGCGAATTTTTTACGGCATTATCCGAATCCTTGAATTATATCAAGGACCATTTTACGATCCATTGC
Organism: Paenibacillus sp. VCA1; assembly: GCF_031583795.1. NCBI lineage: Bacteria > Bacillati > Bacillota > Bacilli > Caryophanales > Paenibacillaceae > Paenibacillus > Paenibacillus sp. VCA1. The sequence goes on from NZ_JAVLSX010000001.1 coordinate 27,970, forward strand.
GAAATATTGTTTCTCGAAGCGACCGACTCGGTGCTTGTGCAGCGCTATAAGGAAAGCCGGCGCCGGCATCCGCTTGCCCCGGAAGGCATGCCGCTCGACGGCATCCGTCTGGAACGCAAGATGCTGGAGGAGCTGAAAAGCTCGGCCACCGTCGTGCTTGATACGAGCACCATGAAGCCGGGCCAGCTGAAGGAAAAAATCATTTCGCGATTCTCCCATCTGGAGGGCAACACGCTTTCCGTGAACATCACTTCGTTCGGCTTCAAATACGGCATTCCGATCGACGCCGATTTGGTGTTCGACGTCCGCTTCCTCCCGAATCCCCACTACGTGGAAAATTTGCGGCCGCGGACCGGGCAGGACAGCGAAGTATATGATTACGTGATGAAATGGCCTGAGACCCAGGCGTTTCTGACGAAGCTTTTGGATATGCTCCATTTTTTGATCCCGCAGTACCGGAAGGAAGGCAAAAGCCAGGTGATTATCGGCATCGGATGCACCGGCGGGAAACACCGTTCGGTAGCTATTGCCGAGTATTTGGGCAAAATGCTGGGGACCAGCGAAACGGAGTCGGTTTCGGTCAGCCACCGGGATTCTGAACGTGACCGGAATTAATGAGAGTGGAAGTGATGAGCGTGGCTGTACAAAAAAGAGAGCGTCCGCGGATCGTCGTCATGGGCGGGGGAACCGGCTTGTCCGTAATGCTGCGAGGCTTGAAGGAAATGCCGCTGGACATCACGGCCATCGTCACCGTGGCGGATGACGGGGGCAGTTCCGGCATTCTCCGCAGCGAGCTGCAGATGCCGCCGCCGGGAGATATCCGCAACGTATTGACGGCGTTGGCCGATGTCGAGCCGCTCATGTCGGAAATGATGAGATACCGGTTTAGCAGCGGCTCGGGACTTGCCGGGCACAGCCTCGGCAACCTGATTCTGGCCGCGATGACGGACATCAGCGGAGACTTTGTCACGGCAGTGCGGGAACTGAGCCGCGTATTTGCCGTGCGCGGGCGCGTGCTGCCTGCAGCGGATGAAGCGGTGGTGCTGTCGGCGGAAATGGAAGACGGCATAATCGTCACCGGGGAATCGAAGATTCCCGAAGCGGGAGGACGGATCAAGCGGGTGTTTCTTGAACCTTCGGAGGTCGAACCGCTGCCGGAGGCGGTAGCGGCGATCGAAGAGGCGGATGCCATTTTGATCGGTCCGGGCAGCTTGTACACCAGCATTCTGCCGAACCTGTTGGTTCCCAAGCTGGCGGAGGCCGTGATGGCGTCGGAAGCCATCAAAATTTTCGTGTGCAACGTCATGACCCAGCCCGGAGAAACCGACGGCTATACCGTCAGCGACCATCTTCAGGCGATTTATGACCATGTTGGCAAGCACTTATTCGATTATGTTATTGTTAATAGCGGAGACATTCCTCCGCAGGTTCAGGATAAATACGCCGAAAAGGGCGCCAAGCCGGTCGAACTGGACTACGACGAGGTCACAAGCCTCGGGTACAAGGTCATTGCCGATACGCTGGTGCTGTTCCGGACGTATCTTCGGCATGACGCCGACAAGCTGAGCCGGCATATTTTCCAACTGGTACAGGACTGGATTTTACGAAAGAGGTGAGACCCGTGTCGTTTGCGGCGCTGACGAAAAAAGAATTGACCATGATCGAAGCAGACGCCTGCTGCGAAAAGGCCGAGTTGTCGGCATTAATCCGCATGAACGGGGCTGTTCAGCTTTCGAACAAGAAGGTCATTCTGGATATCTCGACCGAAAATGCGGCGATTGCCAGACGGATCTACACGCTGATCAAAAAGCATTTTCAGGCCCATACCGAGCTGCTTGTCCGCAAAAAAATGCGCTTGAAAAAAAATAATGTGTACATTGTCCGTATTCCGGCCCGCGTTCAGGAAATACTGAAAGAGCTGAGGATTGTTTCGGAGGGTTTTTTGTTCCGCACGGACATCGACCCCGATCTGGTCAAAAAAAACTGCTGCAAGCGCGCGTATCTGCGCGGAGCGTTTATGGCCGGGGGTTCGGTGAATAATCCGGAGGGCTCCTCCTACCACCTGGAGATTTCCTCTATGTACGAAGAGCATTGCGGGGCGCTGGTGGATCTGGCGAATGAATTTCAGCTGAATGCCCGTTTCATCGAACGCAAGAAGGGATTCGTCCTGTACATTAAGGAAGGCGAAAAAATCATCGAATTTTTAAGCCTGATCGGGGCGCATCAAGCGCTGTTCAAATTTGAGGACGTCCGGATCATGCGCGACATGCGCAATTCGGTCAACCGGATCGTCAACTGCGAAACGGCTAATTTGAACAAAACGATCGGGGCCGCCGTCCGGCAAATCGACAACATTAAGCTTCTGCAGAAGGAAGTGGGCCTTGAAAACCTGCCCGATAAACTGCGGGAGGTGGCCGAAATCCGCCTCGCGCATCCGGACATGAATCTGAAGGAAGTCGGGGAGCTGCTGAAGGGAACGGTCAGCAAATCGGGGGTCAACCACCGGCTGCGGAAGATCGACGAGATGGCTGAGAAGATTCGGAACGGCTAGTTTTTTTCTTCTAGTGTCGTTCATGTTATAATGTTATAATGTTACCAAATATGTTATGAGAACTATGCAGATTTCTAAAGGGGGTAAGGTTTCCATGACAAAGCATCCGGTAGTCGTCCGCCTGAAAACGGGTCTACATGCAAGGCCGGCAGCATTGTTCGTCCAAGAAGCGAATAAATACTCGTCCGAAATTTTCGTGGAAAAAGATGATAAAAAAGTGAATGCCAAGAGTATCATGGGAATTATGAGCCTTGCAATCAGTTCGGGTACGGAAATTATCATCAGTGCCGAAGGCGCGGACGCAGATCAGGCTGTAAACGCTTTAGTCAGCCTTGTCGGCAAGGAAGAACTCGAAAACCAATAAAACGATTGATTCATAACGGTTAGGGAGATCCGTCTGCGGATGTTTCCCTAAAAGCACAGCCCTTTCTTCAGTTTTGAAGAGAAGGCTGTTTTGCATTTTCAGAAAAAATTCATATTTTCCAATTCCCCTTACAAATAGTGACATCCCAGCCGATATCATACTATAGCTGCACTTTCAGGATGAAGCGCGCTCTTTTGGCAAATATCGAGATAAAGGAGTCACCGAAGGTATGGGGAAATGGAGAAATCAACAAGGGCTAACCGTTTCAGGAGAGGGCCCGGACTTAACCAAAGCCAAGTCGTTCGAAGAAAAAGACATTCATGACAGGAACCGCGTTTTGCTGGTGGCGGCTGCGATTTCGGCTTTTTTTGCGTTCACGACGATGGATGGAAGCCGCATATTCAGCTGGCCGAATCTGGGATTATTGATCAACATCCTGTCGCTCGTCGCTTTTGCTTATTTTCATTTTCGAAAAAAACACATTCGCCACATCGCCTATCTAAGCGTACTCGGCATGGCCGTGAACATCGCCATTCAGACGTTTGTATTGCCTACGCTCGCAACCCTTTTCGCTGCGTATTACCTGATCATTCTCGCACTCATCACGCTTCGGCTCGTCATCACTTCAATTTCCATCCTATTTTCGCTTATCGTTACGATCTATTTGGTAACTGCCGACACCGGCATCGAAATGCCGACCCGGGACGGACAATCCGCGATTATGATGATGGCCATCGTATCGGTTATGGTCTTTCTTTTGCTGCGCCTGAATAACACGCTGGTGAAAAAAACAAGGGATGCGCGGGAGCAAAGCGAACGATTGCTGGGCGAGCAGAAGGAACAAAGGGAGCGGCTGATGGAGCATGTGACGCTGGTTACGGGCAACATGGCCGAAATTACGCATGGCGTGGAAGACAATATGGCTTCTTTCGAAGAGATGAACGTTGCATTCCAGGAAATTTCAAGCGGCGCTTCGGGACAGGCCGACTCGACTTATGCCATCAACGAATCGGTGAAGCAGATGGACATGATGGTCAAGCAAATGACAGACTCCACCGAAACGCTGCTTGCGCAGACGGACGAAACGAACCGGCTGTCGGAGTTCGGCAAAGACAAGGTCGAGCTGCTTCATGAGGCGATCATGGACTTCAAGCAGCAGATCGACGCCATGTCCGCCGACATTCAAAGCTTGACGGAACGGGTACACCGGACATCGGAATTCAGCCATACCATTTCGGAAATCGCAAATCAAACGAACCTGCTGTCCTTGAACGCCAGCATCGAAGCCGCCCGGGCGGGCGAGCACGGGGCGGGTTTTGCCGTGGTGGCTAAAGAGATCCGCAAGCTGGCCGAAGTGGCATCGGGCTCGGCGGAGAAAATCCAGTCGGAAATGGGCGGCTTCTCCGTACTGATGACCGAAACGATCGGTCGCATGGGACAAGTCGCGGAGCGGATGCAAAAAAGCAGCGTTCTGACGGAAGAGACGCTGGAAGCCTTCCGGTCCATCGAGCAGTCGGTGGCGGGACTCCTGAAGGTTTCGAACGGGTACCGCGGAAACATCCGCGAAATTGCCGCATTTTCCGGTTCGATCGACGAGTCCACGACGCATTTGGCCTCCGTAAACGAACAGACCTCCGCAGCTATGGAAGAACTGACGGCGACGCTTCAATCGCTGCTCAGCAACAATGAAAACAGCCTGGAAAACATCAAGAAAGCGCAGGGCAGCCTGAAGGAGCTTGTTTAAGGCCTTATTTGGCGGGCGGTAGTTTGCTGGGAAAAGCGTTTTTATAAATCCGCAAAAATCTAAAAAAAAGTGATTGACTACCTGCAACATTTTCCACCCCTTCGCTCGTCTAGAAGTCAAATCAGGTGAACGGAAACATCGGGCGTCGCCTGGGAATACTGTTCGATTATGACGAGGAGGTCAACGAAAATGAAAAAATGGATCAAACCTGTAGGTTCGGTGCTGATTGCAGGAGCTTTGCTCGTAGGAGGGGCCGGCGTGACCGGCATCACGGGAGTTTCCACCGCTTATGCGGATCAGGATGTGCAGCGCAACGTCGTCAACGTTGTCGGTAAAGGCGAAATTTCGGTTAAGCCGGATATCGCGTATTTATCGATTGGCGTAGACACCCAGGCGGAAACGGCCCAAAGCGCGCAAAAGGCGAACGCCGAAAAAATCCAGAAAATTACCGACCTGCTGAAAAACACGTGGAAAATCGCGGACAAGGACATCCAAAGCGTGTCTTTCTACGTGCAGCCGAACTACGTTTACAACGACAAGGATGGCCAGAAAGTAAAAGGATACACGGCGCATCATACGCTTCAAGTTTCTTACCGCGATCTGTCCAAGGTGGGCAAGCTGCTGGACGATGCTTCGAACGCCGGAGCGAACAACATCGATAATGTCACTTTCTCGGTCGAAAACCGTGACCAGTTTGAAGAGCAGGTCATTCAAAAAGCGATGGCCAATGCTGATCTGAAAGCCGGCGCCATTGCCAAAGCAGCCAAACGTCAGCTCGGCATGGTGCTTGTTGTCAGCCAAGGGGATGTAGGCAATCCGGTCGTCTTCACGAATGCCAAATTGGATTCCCTTGCGACAGCTGATGCAGGCAACTCCACATCCGTCTCCCCAGGCGAAGTGAAGGTGTCGACGCAGCTCAGCGTGCAATACGAACTGAAATAAAAGCGGCTTTCCAGAAACCAGCCGCCCGATTCCGAAGGAGCCCGAACGGCCCGCCCGGAATCGGGCGGTTTTTGCGTGAAATGCACATATGTAGCTTTTTCCTGTCGAATCCTATAGAAAAGTGTTGTACCCAAGAGGAAAAAACGGTATAGTGAATATGCGAATTTCTGTACTTCGCAGGGATACTGCCGGAAGATCCGGCAAACTCCATGACATGAATCGTTTAAGCCTGGTAAGCCATACCCATGGATATGGCTTTTTTTTCTTAGTGTGTATTGTTTTCGTTATTTTTGCAAAAAAGCCGGATTCCAGGAATCCTGAAGCATAAGATAGGGGGTAATGCACTTTGATTGACCTTGTCCAGATAGAAAAGCACTTTGACGGACAAATCGTTGTGCATCCGCTGTCACTGAAGATCGAGGAGGGAGAGTTCCTGACTCTGCTCGGTCCCAGCGGCTGCGGCAAGACGACCATTCTTCGCATGATTGCGGGTTTCGAGCAACCGACCCATGGCGACGTCGTTTTGGCAGGCCAGAATGTAACCAATCTTCCGCCGAACCAGCGGGATTTGAATCTTGTATTCCAGCACTACGCGCTGTTTCCGCACATGACGGTTGAAGAGAATATTGCTTTCGGACTGAAAATGAAAAAAATACCGAAAGACGAACAGAAGAAACGGATTCAGGAAGCGGTGGCGATGACGCAGCTGACGGCGCTGACTTCGCGTTATCCGCACCAGCTTTCGGGCGGACAGCAGCAGCGGGTCGCCATCGCGCGCGCCATCGCCAACAAGCCGAAGGTGCTGCTGCTGGACGAGCCGCTTGGTGCGCTTGACCTGCAGCTTCGCAAAAACCTGCAGTCCGAGCTGAAACATTTGCAGCGTTCGCTGGGCATCACGTTTGTTTATGTGACGCATGACCAAGAGGAAGCGATGATGCTGTCCGACCGGATCGTCATCATGAACGGCGGACGGGTCGAGCAGGTCGGAACGCCAAGAGAAATTTACGCAACGCCAAAAACGTTGTTTGCCGCAACCTTTGTAGGGGAAAATAACATCTTTTCTTCGAGTGAAGGGCTTTTTGCCGTGCGTCCCGAGAAGCTCCGCCCTGTACGGGAGACGGAAGGCGCGCGCGTGACAGGTGTCATTCAGGACGTCCTGTACCTCGGCAACGTGCATAAGCTGACGGTTCATCTGGACCAGGAGCCGATGACGGTGACGATCGCGCTTGATTTTACCGATGAAAGGCCGTGGCAGATCGGCGATCGGATCGGGGTGAACTGGAGTCCGAAGGACGAGGTGATCATCGGGGCATGAACAAATCGAAATTTTTGATGATACCCGTACTGCTTTGGGCAGCGTTGTTTTTGCTGGTTCCGATGCTGATCGTGGTGGTCGTTTCGTTTTTAAGCCGCGACACGCTGGGCAATGTTGTCTTTCAATTCAGCCTGACGGGATACAAAACCTTTTTCGACTCGCTGTATCTCGGCATTTATTGGGACACGCTCGCCCTGTCCGTCGTTACGACGGTCATCTGCCTGCTGGTCAGCTATCCGCTGGCTTATTACATTGCGAATGCAGCGCCTAAAATTCAAACGTGGGGACTTGTCCTGATCACGATACCGTTTTGGATCAATTTCCTGATCCGCACCTACGCATGGGTGCTCCTGTTGCGGACGCAGGGCATCGTCAATTCGCTGCTGCTGCATTTCGGCTGGATCCACGAGCCGCTGCAGATGCTGTATACCAAAGGAGCGGTGCTGCTCGGCATGGTGTACAACTTCATTCCGTTTATGGTGCTGCCGATTTACGTGGCGCTCGAGCAGATGGACAAGCGGCTGCTGGACGCCGCCAGCGACCTCGGGGCGACGCGCTGGAGGGCGTTCCGCCATATTACGCTGCCCCAAAGCAAATCGGGCATCATGACGGGCTGCGTGCTCGTATTCGTCTCTACGTCGGGGATGTTCGTCGTAACGGACATTTTGGGCGGCGCCAAATCGATGATGATCAGCAACATCATCCAGTCGCAGTATTTAGGGGCGCGGAACTGGCCGTTCGGTTCGGCTTTGTCCATTATTTTCGTGATCACGTCGCTGATTTTGATCCTGTTGTTTAACCGGGCCATGCAGTCCAGGGCGGATCGCGCAAAGGAGGGGAGCGCATGAAAAAGAAAAGCCATCCCCTCTTGGGGCTTCATTCGCTGCTGCTGATGATTTTTATTTATGTGCCGATTCTGCTCATTATCGTGTATTCCTTTAACAATACGAGATTGAGCGGGGACTGGAAAGGATTTACCTTTGAGTGGTATACTTCGCTGCTGGAGAACCGGCATGTCATGGAGGCGCTCACGAACAGCTTGACGGTTGCCGTCATTTCGACGATCGCGGCGACGCTGCTCGGGACGCTGGCGGCTCTGTCGCTCCGGAACGTGGGCAAACGCTGGAAAGGCGGCATGAACGGCCTGATGTACCTGCCCGTCGTCATTCCCGACATTATCATGGGCTTGTCGCTTCTGGTGCTGTTCAGCCAAATGCATATACCGCTCGGCAAGGCGACGGTCATCATCGCCCATATTACGTTCAGCATGTCTTACGTGTACGTGGTCGTGACCGCGCGGCTCGCAGGCATGGGCCGCCAGCTTGAGGAAGCTGCCGCCGACCTTGGAGCGACCGGCTGGAAGACCTTCCGCTACGTGACGCTGCCGCAAATGATGCCGGGCATCATATCGGGCGCACTGATCGCCTTTACGATGTCGCTTGACGATTTTATGGTCAGCTTTTTCGTGGCGGGTCCGAGTTCAACGACGCTGCCGATCTATATTTACGGCCAAGTCAAGCGGGGAATCTCGCCTGAGATCAACGCGCTGTGCACGCTGCTGATTTTGGTCAGTGTCGTGCTGATCCTGCTCGCGCAGTTTATTTTGAACCGCGGCAAAGGGCAGAAAAAGCACAAAATGCTGCCGATTTAAGCGGGTACGGCGGAGACCGCCATCGTTATGGAAACGTATATTGCATTGATAAGAAAAACGCCCATCGGCGCACTTTCTCAATAGACAGACCGCATCGAACAGAAAACATTACCAACGGGATAAGGATGCTTCGTCATCGGAGAATTTCTTTGTCATTTCAACAAAAAACGGAGTAACGGAAAGAGAGGAGATATGTAACTGTGAAAAGAAAGGGTATCGCCGGCTTGCTGCTGGCAGGGGCTATTGCTGCATTGTCACTAACGCCTTTGGGGGGCTGCACCTCCAAGGAGACGCTTCATATTTACAGCTGGGCGGACAATTTCGACGAGGATGTGCTGAAGGATTTCGAAAACAAGTACAACGTCGATATTACGTACGACACGTATGCAAACAATGAGGACCTGCTGGCCAAAATCAAAGCAGGCGGAGGCGGCTATGATCTGATCCAACCATCCGATTACATGGTGGCCACGATGATCAAAAACCAGCTGCTTGAGCCGCTCGACATGAAAAACATCCCGAACTTCGCCAACATCCAGGAATCCCTGAAAAATCCGGTGTTTGACCCGGGCAACAAATATTCGATCGTCTATATGTCCGGCGTAACCGGCATTGCTTACAACAAGAAATACGTAAAGGACAAAATCGACAGCTGGGAAGACCTGTGGAACCCTGCTTACAAAGGCAAGGTGCTGCTGCTGGACGACAACCGCGAGGTGATCGGCATGGCGCTGAAAAAACAGGGCCACTCCAATAGCTCGACGGATGAAGGCGAGATCAAGTCCGCGGTGGACGATCTGAAGACGCTGCTGCCGAACGTGCTGGCGTTCGATACGGATACGATCAAGCAAAAGATGATTCAGGAGGAAGGCTGGATCGGCACGGTTTGGTCCGGCGACGCGGCTTTTATCGTGAAGGATAATCCGGATATCGAATACGTTGTTCCGAAGGAAGGAGCAACCATTTTCGCCGACAACTACGCAATCCCGAAAGGCGCCAAAAACAAGGAGCTGGCCGAAAAGTTCATCAACTACATGCTTGATCCGCAGGTCAGCGCCAAAAACTACGAGTCGATCGGGTACAGCGATCCGAACGCCAAGGCGATGCCTTACCACAGTGAAAAATACCGCAACAACCATATGATCAATCTGACCGAAGACGAGCTGAAACGTACCGAGTGGCTCGGCGACGTTGGCTCAACCCTTCAAGTGTACGACCGTTATTGGACCGAACTGAAAAGCGGGCGGGAGTAACGCTTCAACTTGCGAGGCTTTAAAATGTGCCCCCTTTCCATCATGGAAAGGGGGTTTTTGTGTGCATGAACAAAAGAAGGATTTGAAAAAATATAGACGGTATTATAAAATGTCTAATATATAAATAAATATTTTGAGGGGTTGTTTGTTAATGGAAAGCGTTCCGGATGAATTGCTGAATGCCGATATTCATGATCTCAAACGTGGATACACGGAGGATGCGCTGCTTGATACGTATCGATGCCTTGTCTGTGGACATCAAACGGAAAAAGGAATTGTCTATCAGGAGGGCGGCGTGTTTTATGAAGCGGAGAAATCGATGCGCAGGCATATTCAGCATGAACATCATTCCATGCTCGATTACTTGCTCAGCCTGGATAAAAAAGTGACCGGACTTACCGATTTGCAGCGCAAACTGATCGGTTTTTTCCACCAGGGGTTAAGCGATCACGACATCATTGCCGAGCTGGACGGGGGAAGCACTTCCACGATCCGCAATCACCGCTTTATGCTCCGCGAGAAGATGAAGCAGGCCAAGTTGTTTTTGACCGTCATGGAGCTGATGGAAGAAGGCGGGAAACATGCAGGCCGCTCTTCCGCGGCAGCCGCAGCGAAGCAGGCCGAACCTCCATTACCGGGAAAGCTGGGCGAGCGGCTCAACATTTCGGAAGAAGAACATGAGCGGATTGTACGCAAATATTTTGCGGAGGGGCCGGGGGGCCGACTGACTTCATTGCCGAAGCAGGAGAAACGCAGAGTGGCCGTTTTGCGCCACATTGCAGGGGATTTTGAAGAGGGCCGCACGTATAACGAGAAGGAAATAAACGAGCTGCTGGAGGCACGATATGGGGATTATGTCACCTTGCGGCGTTATTTGGTCGAATACGGCTTTTTGGACCGCGTGCCGGACGGGAGCGAGTATTGGGCAAAACAACCGGAAACGAAAGGAAAGGGGACACAAAACATGAAAAACCAGCGAAGAAAAGAATTGGTCGAACAGTATATGAACACGCCGCGCCCGATGGGGGTGTTTCAAATCCGCAACAAGCAGAACGGCAAAATCTACGTGACCAGCAGCACGAATATGCCGGGAGCGATGAACGGCCAAAAGGCGAAGCTTGCATCCGATTACCATGTCAGCCCCGAGCTGCAAAAGGATTGGAAAGAACTCGGCGAAGGCGCTTTTGCCTTCGAAATATTGGAGGAGCTTCGCCCGGATCCGCAGGCTCCCAATGATCTGCAGCAGCAGAAGGTGTACAAGGATAAGGTCGAGAAGATGGAAAAAGAATGGCTGGAGAAGCTTCAACCTTACGATGAGAAAGGCTACAACAGACGTCCGCGGGCGAGATAACAACCAGGGGAGCTAATGCCGCTCCATTTATTGCCCGGCTTCCTCTCCCTAAAGGGAACAGAAATGAACAAATTTAAACCCTTTTCCTCGGGTATGCGACAATACTGTAACCGTGTTTGTCATCTATTGGCATGCCGGGTTTTATATAATAATCGCATGGGTAAAATACAGTAAACTTTCATATGACTAGCATATGCAGCAATGTTTGGAGAGAGGGGATTCAGGGATGAATAAAGGAATGAAGTGGGGAGCGGCCGTACTTGCAGCCGGCGTATTGTTTGGAGGAGCTGGCGTGACAGTAGGCACGAGCGTTCATGCGGCGGCAGCCAAAACGGCGGCGAAGCAGGACGTACAACCCGTGATTGTGCTTAAAGCAAACGGCAAGACATTAACGCAGCAGGGGAAAATCGTCAACGGGAACACGATGATACCGATTACCGTTCTTCACGACGCATTGGGACTGCCGCTCAGTTATAATCCGGGAACAAAAACGTACAGCATCGGCAGCGGGATCATGAAGCTGAATCTGGAATTGTCCGATTACGGCGTCATCTCGAACCTGAACGGCTATTACGTTTACGATAGCATCAACAGCGATCAGTATGAAGCCAAAAACCTGAACGGACATTTATACGTGCCGTTCAAGCTGCTGAATGACTATATGGGCATTAAAGGGGTGTGGAACCCTTCCTTGAAGTCGCTGGAGCTTGGCAAGCAGGCCATGAACGATATTAGCATTTCAAGCGAAACGATTACGAAAACGAATAAAAATGCCGGCATCGTCATCCATTATCCGAAGGTGAGCGGCCTTGCCGAGGACGTGCAGCAGAAGATCAATGCCGTATTCAAGGAAAAAGCCGAGCAATTTGCGAAAGACAGCGAAGAGAAGGCAAGCCATCGGGACGGCAAAATCGAAAACGTGTACGATTTCGTGCAAAGTTTCGTTGTGACGTTTAACCGCGATGGCGTGCTGAGCGTCGTCATCGACCAATACGGCTACACGGGCGGAGCCCATGGCAGCACGGTGCGCGAAGGCCTGACCTTCTCCCTGAAGGACGGCAAGCAGCTCAGCCTCGGCGATGTGCTGAAGGCGGCGCCGGATTACAAGCAGAAGCTCGACAGCATGCTGAAGCAAAAAACGAAGGAAGTCAAATTCAACGACGTGACGGCAGGGCTGAACGAAAAGCCGGATTTCTATCTGAAAGAAGGCGGTTTTGCGATCTTCTACCAGCAGTACGAAATCGCGCCTTACGCGGCGGGCATTCCGACGTATGCCTTCAGCTTCGGCGAGGTGCTTCCAAAAGGAACCGACCCGTTTGCGGCGTTCAAATAACGGCTTAAAGTCTCGGGAAAGGCGGTATAGGGGATCTTCCTTGCCGCTTTTTTGCATCCGTGTGATCGTCGTGAAAGTTAACTCTTATATATTAAAACAGCCCGCCATGCATTGCATGGCGGGCTTTGTTATAGGAATTATACGTTAAAAATGAAGTCCTCATCCGACAGCGGCTCGATGTTGATCGCACGAACGTAGCCGTTGCCTTTTTTCGAGAAAAAGTCGTGCTGCTTCGTATGCGTGCTGATGCCGTTGAACACGATCGGGTTGATCGGCTCTTCCGGAAAATGAGGCTCGAAGCCGAGGTTCATCAGCGCTTTATTGGCGTTATAACGGACATAGGTTTTGACCTCTTCCTGCAATCCGATCGGAGCGTACAAGGCGTCCGTATAGACCACCTCGTTCTGATACAGCGTCTCCAGCAGCTCATACAGCTCTTTTTGCAGCTGAGCTTGTTCTTCAGGGGTGAACGTCTGGAACAGCTCTTGAGCGAGCAAGCCGACGTACAGGCCGTGGATGCTCTCGTCCCGGATAATGAGGTCGATGATTTCGCCGCTGCTTGTCATTTTGCCTTGGCCTGCGAGGTAGAGCGGATAGAAGAAGCCGCTATAGAACAGGTAACTCTCCAGGAATACCGAGGCGGCCATCGCCCGGTACAGGTCCTGAGCGGAGTTGATGTTTTTGTACCAAGACTCGATTTGTTTGGCTTTGAACTGCAGCTGCTCGTTTTCTTCAACCCAGCGGAAAATCGCGTCGATTTCCTCCGTCGAAGCGAGCGTCGTGAAGATGCTGCTGTAAGATTTGGCGTGGATCTGCTCCATCATCGACATGAAGCCGAGCACAGCCTTGCGCTGCAGCCCTTCCACATGCTCCAGGATCTTCGGCATGCCGACGCCGCCCTGCAGCGTGTCAAGCAGTGTCAAGCCGCCGAGGACATGTTTGTAGACCGTGCGCTCGTCGTCCGTCATTTTGATCCAGTCCATTTTGTCGTCGGACAGCGGGATTTCGTCGTCGGTCCAGAACTGCATAATGTTTTGCTGCCAGAACATCAACGTAAAATCGTCGTCCGGCCGGTTCCAGTTTACTGCTTTCATTAGGCGATAGCTCCTTTATATTAAGAAGGCAACGAGGGACCCGAGGTCCCTGCGATTGCCTTGCCGTATGATCAATTTTTAGACAGCGCAGCTTGTGCACTCTTCGATGGACAGCTTTTTCGTCCGGGTGTAATAAAGCGATTTGAGGCCCTTTTGGGCGGCGTATACGTAAAAACGGGACAGTTCGCGGGTCGACACGGTGCTGTTGACATGCAGGACGGTGGAAATGCCTTGGTCCACGTGCTGCTGAATCGCGGCGATCATGTCGATCAGGCGGAACTGGTCGATGTTATAGGCGGATTTGTAATACCACTGCGTTTCCGCGCTCAAGAACGGCATCGGATAATACGTCGTCGAGTTTGCGTATGTACGCGTTTCGATGTGCTCGACGATCGGCATGACGCTGGAGGTTGCGTTCTGGATGTACGAAATGCTTTGCGTCGGCGCGATCGCCAAACGGTAGGCATGGTACAAGCCGTATTTCTGCACTTGCTCCTTCAGGCGGGCCCAATCCTCCGGCGTCGGGATTTCGATGCCTTCAAACAGCTGCTGAACCCGTTCAGACGTCGGACGGAAGTCCGTCTCGAGGTACTTATCGAAATAAGTGCCTTTCGCGTATTCGGATTTTTCGAAATCTTTGAATGTCTCGCCGCGGTCGCGGGCGATTTCCATGCTTTTTTCGATGGAGTAGAAGTTCATCATCATGAAAAACGTGCTGGCGAACTCTCTCGCTTCGGCGCTTTCGTAGGCGATTTTGTTTTTCGCCAAGTAACCGTTCAAATTCATGGCCCCAAGTCCGACGGAGTGCAGCTCGCGGTTGGCGCGTTGTACGCCCGGGGCGTTTTCGATTTTGGACAAGTCGCTGACCACGGTCAACGCTTCGATGCCGACATGGACGGAATCCTTCACTTTTCCCTGCTCCATGACGTTGACGATGTTCAGCGAAGCCAGGTTGCAGCTGATGTCGCGGCGGATGACGTCTTCGATGCCGTAGTCGTTGATTTCCGACGTCTCCTGCAGCTGGAAGATTTCCGTGCACAGGTTCGACATTTTGATCTGGCCGATATCTTTCAGCGCATGCGCCCGGTTGGCGTTCGTTTTGTTCACGATGTAAGGATAACCGGATTCAAGCTGGGTGGAAGCGATCTTCGTCAGCATGTCGCGCGCGCTCATGACCGTCTTTTTAGTGATCTGGTCATTGGCGAGGAGCTCGTCGTACATCGTGTCCATATCAAGGTCGTCCAGGTGTTTGCCGTAGGCCTTGTAAACGGAATAAGGCCCGAATACGACAAGCGGCTTGTTTTGAGCGGCAAGCTCGTAAAATTTGTTCGGAATGATGAGTCCGATGGACAACGTTTTGATTCTCAGTTTTTCGTCGGCGTTGATTTTTTTCGAATCCAGGAATTCAATGACGTCCCAGCCGAAAATGTTGTAGTATCCCGCGCCGGATCCTTTGCGCTGACCCATTTGGTCGGCATAAGAAAAGGCATCCTCCATGAGTTTGAGCACGGGCATGATGCCTTTAGCCGCTCCGGCTACCCCTTTGATCGGCTCTCCGCGTCCGCGAAGCTTCGACAGGTTCACCGCCACGCCGCCGCCGATTTTGGACAGCTGCATGCAGGTTCCGAGCACGTAGTTGATCGAGTTGAGGGAATCGTCCATTTCCAGAAGGAAACAGGATACCAGCTCGCCGCGGCGGCTCTTGCCCGCGTTCAGGAAAGTCGGCGTCGCCGGCTGCAGGCGCTGGTCGATCATCGCTTCGGCGATCCGGAGCGCTTTCCCGCTGTCCCCGTCCCCAAGGTGCAGGGCGACGATGGCGACCCGGTCCGGATACTGCTCGAGATATTTCGTTTTGTCGTTCGTCTTCATCGCGTAGTCCTTGTAGAACTTCGAAATCGCCATGTAGGACTGGAACTGGAAGTCGCTGCTTGCCGTGAGGTTAAATACGGCCTCGACTTCTTCGTAGGTGTATTTTTCAAACACGTTTTCGTAGTAGTCGTTGTCGATCAGGTAATCGAGCTTTTCCCGGAGGGAACCGAACTTCATCGTGTCCTTTTCGACTTCCTCCATAAAGGCTGCGACCGCTTCTTTGTCTTTGGAAAGCTGAAAATAACCGTCAGCCCCCCGCTGCATCAATTCGTTGTTCAATTCAATATGTTTCAATGCTCCGCACCCTTTCAACAAAAGTTTCTATATCCTGCGTTGTTCCCGACAGCTCGAATTTCGTGAGGACCGGAACATCGTACATCTCGGAGATCGTGTCCGCGCTTTTGGCAAAACGGGGACCCCAGTTGCGGTTGCCGCTTGCCGATACGCCGCGCAGCATGTTGCTGTTGCGGGTCAGGAAGGACTTCACCTTCTCGGGAACCTGGCCGAACCCGGTCGTATAGGTCACGAGCACGTAAGGCTCGTTGATCTCTTCCTTCTCCGCGATCGAAACGCTCCGCATATTCAGCTTGTTTATGAAACGTCTGACGTTCCCCGTTTTGGAATCGTAGACAACCAGCATACTCTATCACTCCTACCGATTCTTTGCAAAAAAAACGACGCTGCAACCTTAATGAATGCAAGTCGTAATAGGCTATTTATGATGTTTTGGATCAATATGTAGTTGATAAATTGAATTTTACATCAATATCTTGGGTTCGTCAATGGACAAATGAGGATTTGCCTATGAGAAAGGTTGTGCTAGAGTACGTAGAATCGGCGGCGTGACGCGGCAAAAAGGGGCTCCCGAAAGATCCAAAAAAGATCTTTTAGGAGCCCCTGAAGCTGCTATATCTAGATATGGTGGTTAGACGCCTTGAACCGGAGGATGCTCGAGCACTTTATCGATAATGCCATATTCAGCTGCATCCTGCGCGCTCATGAAGTAGTCGCGGTCGGTATCCCGTTCGATGCGTTCCAGCGGCTGTCCCGTGCGTTCGGCAAGAATGCGGTTCAGCGTGTCGCGCATTTTCAGGATGCGGCGGGCGCGGATTTCGATATCCGTTGCTTGTCCTTGAGCACCGCCGAGAGGCTGGTGAATCATAATTTCGCTGTTCGGCAGCGCGTAGCGTTTGCCTTTCGCGCCGGCGTTCAGCAGGAACGCGCCCATGGAAGCGGCGAGACCCACGCAGATGGTGGACACATCCGGCTTAATGTATTGCATCGTATCAAAAATCGCCATGCCGGCCGTAATGGAGCCGCCGGGGCTGTTGATGTAGAGGTGGATGTCCTTATCGGGATCTTCCGCAGCCAGGAAGAGCAGCTGGGCAATGATCGAATTGGCTACGACGTCGTTGACATCGGATCCCAGAAAAATAATGCGGTCTTTCAACAGTCTGGAATAAATGTCGTAGGCGCGTTCGCCGCGGTTGCTTTGTTCAACGACCATAGGTATATAACTCACGTGGAAAACCTCCCTATTTAATGGATTAATTGCAACTATTCTATACTTACTGTTACCGTAATAACCCCATGATAAACAATTTCAAACAAAAAGTCAAAGAAAGTCAAACTCGAGGGTAAAAAAAATAGCCGTTGATTGGCTTTGGTCTTAAAGGTTAAACATATGGTAGATGCTTCATTAATAATATGGCGCGCCCGCGAGGAATTGAACCTCGATCTCAGGCTCCGGAGGCCTGCGTCATATCCATTGGACCACGGGCGCATATGTCAAACATGCTTCAGTCGGACTGCGGCGGGTTATCCCTCGTACATTCCGTACAGCAAGTGTTATTATACGATAAGCCGCGCAGAAATGCAAGAGGCATTTTGAAACGTCGGATAGCCGCCTGCCGCCGCCGTATAAGCCGTATAAGAGGAAAGAATAATGTGAAGGATAGACGGTGGACTACTTGCAACAAGGGGTGAAATTGAGTAGAATATAAGTGGGACTTAAATCGTTACCGTGGGACGTTTTAAGGCCAGGGGCAGGAGAGAAGGAAGTTGAAGTTGCGGGAGTGGAGAGCAAATGCGGAGAATATTAGAGATACAAAAGCAGCTTCTGCCTGATCTCATGGACGTGCTCAAGACAAGGTACACCATCCTCCATCAGATCATGCTCTCGGAGCTGATTGGCCGGCGAACGCTGGCGGCCTCGCTGCATATGACCGAGCGGGTGCTGCGCGCGGAGACGGATCTATTGAAAGCCCAAGGGCTTATCGAAATTGAAAGCTCCGGCATGAAGATCAGCGAAGCCGGGCGAAAGCTGCTGGACGAGATGGGCCCGATGGCCGAGGAACTGTTCGGACTGAATGAGCTGAGCGAGAAAATCCGCCGTACATACGGCCTGAGAAAGGTTGTCGTCGTGCCGGGGGATTGCGAAGCATCGCCGCTGACGAAGCGCGATCTCGGGCGCGAAGGGGCGAAGGCGCTGCTCGGCGTCATGAATCAGGAGGACACGGTTGCCGTCACGGGAGGTTCCACGTTGGCCGCGGTAGCGGAAGAGCTCAATCCGCATGCTTCCGCGTCGATGAAGAACAGCTGGTTCGTTCCGGCTAGGGGCGGACTTGGCGAAAGCTTGGAATTCCAGGCGAACACGATCGCTTCTACGATGGCCAAACGCGTAGGCGCCCAATACCGGCTGCTGCATGTCCCCGATCTGCTTAGCGATGACGCATATCAATCGCTGGTGCAGGACCGCAATATTCAGGAAATCGTGGACGTCATCCGGCGATGCCGCATCATTGTGCACGGCATCGGCGACGCGATGGAGATGACCCGGCGCAGGAGGCTGGATCCGGCCGCGGCGCAGGAGATTCAGCGCGAAGGCGCGGTAGCGGAGTCTTTCGGCTATTATTTTAACGAGCAAGGCGAAGTTGTTCACCGCATGATTACGCTGGGCCTCCGGCTGGAGGACATCATCCGGACGGAGATCGTGATCGGGATTGCCGGCGGGAAAGACAAGGCGACCGCCATTCATTCCGTGCTGAAGTTCGGGCATGAGGATATTCTCGTGACGGACGAAGCGGCGGCCGTCGAGATTTGCAGGCAGATCGATGAGCAATCGTAAGCTCGGCATTGTTTCGTTATCAACACAGGCGCAAGCCCGCCTGTTTTGAATAAATAATGAATGTTTCGGACGGCTGCGGCCGACCTGCAAACATTCACAAAATAAGAACTTTGGGAGGACTATTCAATGAGTGTAAAAGTAGGCATTAACGGTTTTGGACGTATCGGACGACTCGCTTTCCGCCGCATTCAAAATGTGGAAGGCATCGAAGTTGTGGCAATCAACGACTTGACTGATGCTAAAATGTTGGCTCATTTGCTTAAATATGACACGACGCAAGGCAAATTCGACGGAGACATCGAAGTTCATGACGGCTTCTTCAAAGTAAACGGCAAAGAAGTTAAAGTTCTCGCGAACCGCAACCCTGAAGAGCTTCCTTGGGGCGAGCTTGGCGTTGACATCGTTCTGGAGTGCACAGGCTTCTTCACGACGAAAGAAAAAGCTGAGCTTCACCTGAAAGGCGGAGCGAAAAAAGTCGTGATCTCCGCTCCTGCTACAGGCGACATGAAAACGATCGTTTACAACGTCAACCATGAAACGCTGGACGGATCCGAAACCGTCATCTCCGGCGCTTCCTGCACAACGAACTGCCTGGCTCCAATGGCTAAAACGCTCAACGACAAGTTCGGCATCGCATCCGGTCTGATGACTACGATCCATGCTTACACCGGCGACCAAAACACCCTGGACGCTCCGCATCCAAAAGGCGACTTCCGCCGTGCGCGCGCCGCTGCCGAGAACATCATTCCAAACTCCACTGGCGCTGCAAAAGCAATCGGTCTGGTTCTTCCGGAACTGCAAGGCAAACTGGACGGAGCCGCTCAACGCGTGCCTGTACCAACAGGTTCCCTGACCGAGCTCGTTACCGTTCTGAACAAAAAAGTAACGGCTGACGAAGTCAACGCAGCTATGAAAGAAGCGTCCGACCCAGAAACTTTCGGTTACACCGAAGACGAAATCGTATCTTCCGATATCAAAGGCATCACGTTCGGTTCGCTCTTCGACGCAACTCAAACCAAAGTGCTGACAGTAGGCGACCAACAACTGGTGAAAACCGTTGCTTGGTACGACAACGAAATGTCCTACACGGCTCAATTGGTTCGCACATTGGCATACTTCGCAAAACTGGCTAAGTAAGACCGGCCGGTCAAGCGGAATATATGGAGCGGAAACAGAACCTTTGTTTCCGCTCTTTGTAAATTGCATGCGGCAAATCCGGAAGGAAGCCGACTTTCGGATTTTCGCGTCATGCCCATAAACGAAGTAAAACGATTTGGATAGAGACGACGGAGAGTTTGGATAGATAAAAACAAGAGGATTGAAAAAATCCCGAAACGAACGAGCTTGTCCCCTGTAATTCCTGAATACAAACAAAAAATGGGTACGGAGGAACGAACCATGAACAAAAAATCTGTACGTGATGTGGAAGTAACCGGCAAACGCGTATTCGTGCGCGTGGACTTCAATGTGCCTTTGGAAGACGGAAAAATTACGGACGACACGCGGATCCGCGAAACGCTGCCAACGATCAAATATTTGATCGAGCGCGGCGCGAAGGTCATCCTGGCGAGCCATCTGGGCCGTCCGAAAGGAGAGTTCGTCGATTCCCTGCGTTTGACGCCGGCGGCAGAGCGTTTGTCTGAGCTTCTCGGCAAACCGGTCGCTAAAGCGGACGAGGCCGTGGGCGAAGCGGTTAAAGCCAAAATCGCCAAAATGAACGACGGAGACGTGCTACTGCTCGAAAATGTGCGTTTCTACCCTGGGGAAGAGAAAAACGATCCGGAACTGGCGAAGCAATTCGCCGAGCTTGCGGACCTGTACGTCAACGACGCGTTTGGCGCCGCTCACCGGGCCCATGCTTCCACAGAAGGCATCGCGCATTACCTGCCGGCCGTATCCGGCCTGCTTATGGAGAAAGAATTGAACGTTCTCGGCAAGGCTTTGTCCAACCCTGAGCGTCCTTTCACGGCCATCATCGGCGGATCGAAGGTCAAAGACAAAATCGACGTCATCAACAACCTGCTGAACATCGCGGACAACGTGCTGATCGGCGGGGGCCTGTCCTATACCTTCATGAAAGCGCAAGGGTATGAAATCGGCATGTCTTTGTGCGATAATGAGAAACTGGATGTGGCGCTCGGATTTATCCAAAAAGCGAAGGATCTCGGCAAAAACTTCCTGCTTCCGGTCGATATCGTCATCGCGGACGATTTCAGCGCAAACGCGAACGTGAATATCGTGGAAGTGGGCAACATCCCTGAAAAATGGGAAGGCGTGGACATCGGACCGAAAACGCGCGCTAAGTATGCCGAAATCATTAAAAACTCCAAGCTTGTCGTATGGAACGGACCGATGGGCGTATTCGAAATCGATCCATTCTCCAATGGTACGCGTGAAGTGGCCGAAGCTTGCGCCCAAACCGAAGGTTACACGATCATCGGCGGCGGCGATTCAGCGGCAGCGGCGGAGAAATTCCATCTGGCGGACAAAATGGACCACATCTCCACAGGCGGCGGCGCTTCGCTGGAATTCATGGAAGGCAAGGCGCTCCCAGGCGTCGTGGCTCTGAACGATAAATAATCCGGGCGGGTACAGCCGTAAGGATTTCCGAAGAAGGAGTTGAAGCAAGTGAGAACACCAATCATTGCGGGCAACTGGAAAATGTTCAAGACCGTTCCGGAAGCCAAAGCATTCATCGAAGAAGTGAAGGGCAAAGCGGAAGTGGAAGGCGTGGAAAGCGTCATCTGCGCTCCGTTCACCAACCTTCCGGCATTGGTTGAAGCCGCTAAAGGCACGTCCATCAAAATCGGCGCCCAAAACCTGCATTTTGAAGACAACGGCGCATTTACCGGCGAAATCAGCGGCGAAATGCTGAAGGAGCTTGGCGTGGATTATGTCATCATCGGCCACTCCGAACGCCGCGCTTATTTTGCGGAAACCGACGAGACCGTGAACAAAAAAATGCACGCGGCA
This sequence comes from Paenibacillus sp. VCA1, assembly GCF_031583795.1. Classification (NCBI taxonomy): domain Bacteria; kingdom Bacillati; phylum Bacillota; class Bacilli; order Caryophanales; family Paenibacillaceae; genus Paenibacillus; species Paenibacillus sp. VCA1. The sequence goes on from NZ_JAVLSX010000001.1 coordinate 49,537, forward strand.
TTCCGCCACGGCTTGACGCCGATCGTTTGCGTGGGCGAGAAGCTCGAAGAGCGCGAAGCCGGCCAAACGAAGGATGTCTGCAAGGTGCAAACCGAAGCGGCATTCCAAGGACTGTCCGCCGATCAAGCGGCTCAAGCCGTGATTGCATATGAACCGATCTGGGCGATCGGAACAGGAAAATCTTCGACTGCGCAGGATGCAAACGAAGTTATCTCCTATATCCGCGACCTGGTCAAAGGTTTGTACGGAGAAGACGTTGCGAGCAAAGTCCGCATTCAATACGGCGGTAGCGTTAAACCTGAAAACGTGGCCGAGTACATGGGACAAAGCGACATTGACGGCGCGCTTGTCGGCGGCGCCAGCTTGCAGCCGGCTTCCTATATCCAGCTCGTTCAGGGGGCGAAGTAAGATGACCGCACCTAGACCTGTAGCATTGATTATTATGGACGGATTCGGTCTGCGCAGCACGAACGAAGGCAACGCGGTGGCTCAGGCCAAGAAACCGAACTACGACCGCCTGATGGCCAAATACCCACATACGACGCTGACCGCTTCCGGCGAAGCGGTAGGTCTGCCGGAAGGACAAATGGGCAACTCCGAAGTAGGCCATTTGAACATCGGCGCAGGACGCATCGTGTACCAGGATTTGACCCGCATTTCGAAATCGATCCGCGAAGGCGAATTTTTCGATAACCCGACGTTGGTCGAAGCGGTTCGCGCGGCAAAAAATAACGGCAAAAAGCTGCATTTATACGGCTTGCTGTCGGATGGGGGCGTACATAGCCACATTGAGCATATGTTCGCCATGTTGGACCTTGCCAAAAAAGAGGATATGCATGAAGTTTATATCCATGCTTTCCTGGACGGCCGCGACGTAGCTCCGGACTCCGGCAAGAAGTTCATTCAGGATCTGCAAGCAAAAATCAAAGAAGTGGGCATCGGCAAAATCGCGACCGTTCAAGGCCGCTATTATGCGATGGACCGCGACAAGCGCTGGGAACGCGTAGAGAAATCCTACCGCGCGATCGTATACGGGGACGGACCGAAATACACCGATCCGCTTGAAGCCGTAACGGAATCCTACAACAAATCGGTATTCGACGAGTTCGTCGAGCCTACGGTGATCGTGGACGAAAACGGCCAGCCGGTATCGCTCGTGGAAAGCGGCGATTCCGTCGTGTTCCTGAACTTCCGTCCGGACCGCGCCATTCAGCTGTCCCAGGTATTCACGAACAAGGACTTCCGCGGATTCGACCGCGGGCCGAAGTTCCCTGAGAACCTTCATTTCGTCTGCCTGACGCTCTTCAGCGAAACGGTTGGAGGATATGTGGCTTACGAGCCGAAAAACCTGGACAACACGCTGGGTGAAGTGCTTGTGCAGCAGGGGAAAAAGCAGCTCCGCATTGCCGAAACCGAGAAGTATCCGCACGTGACGTTTTTCTTCAGCGGCGGCCGCGACGTAGAGCTTCCAGGGGAAACCCGGATTCTCATCAACTCGCCGAAGGTTGCCACGTATGACCTGAAGCCTGAGATGAGCGCCTACGAAGTGGCGGACGCTTGCGTGAAAGAAATCGAAGCCGAAAAACACGATGCCATTATCCTCAACTTCGCCAACCCGGACATGGTCGGACACTCCGGCATGCTGGAGCCGACGATCAAAGCGGTTGAAGTGACGGATGAGTGCATGGGCAAAGTCGTTGATGCCGTCATTGCCAAAGGCGGGGTAGCGATCATCATCGCCGACCACGGAAACGCCGACATGGTGTTTGACGAGCAGGGAAGACCATTTACCGCGCATACGACGAACCCGGTTCCGTTTATTTTGACATCCGAAGACGTGACGCTGCGTGACGGCGGCATTTTGGCCGATGTGGCTCCAACGATTCTCGACCTGATGCAGCTGCCTAAGCCGGCTGAAATGACCGGAGAATCGATGATTGCAAGCCGCAAATAAACGGTATAATGATAGAGATGGTATCTATTCTGGATTAAATACACCGCAAAGGAGAACAAGTACAATGACTATTATTTCTGACGTGTACGCTCGCGAAGTCCTCGACTCCCGCGGCAACCCGACTGTTGAAGTTGAAGTTTACCTCGAATCCGGCGCTATGGGCCGCGCCATCGTTCCATCCGGCGCTTCCACCGGCGCTCACGAAGCCGTTGAGCTTCGCGACGGCGACAAAGACCGTTACCTCGGCAAAGGCGTTCTCAACGCCGTTAAAAACGTAAACGAAATTATCGCTCCTGAAGTGATCGGCATGGACGCGCTCGACCAGCTCGGCATCGACAAGCTGATGATCAAACTGGACGGCACGCCTAACAAAGGCAAGCTGGGCGCAAACGCCATTCTGGCCGTTTCCATGGCTACGGCACGCGCAGCAGCCGACGCTTTGGACCTGCCTCTGTATGTATACCTTGGCGGATTCAACGCAAAACAACTGCCTGTACCGATGATGAACATCGTGAACGGCGGCGCTCATGCCGACAACAACGTCGACGTGCAAGAGTTCATGATCCTGCCTGTAGGCGCTCCTTCCTTCAAGGAAGCCCTTCGCACAGGCGCTGAAATCTTCCACAGCCTGAAATCCGTATTGAAAGGCAAAGGCCTGAATACGGCAGTAGGCGACGAAGGCGGCTTTGCTCCTAACTTCACTTCCAACGAAGACGCATTGTCCTCCATCATGGAAGCTATCGAAAAAGCCGGCTACAAACCGGGCGTAGACGTATTCCTCGGCATGGACGTTGCTTCCACGGAGTTCTTTAAAGACGGCAAATACCATCTCGAAGGCGAAGGCAAATCCTTCACATCCGCAGAATTCGTTGATTTGCTCGCTTCTTGGGTTGACAAATATCCGATCATCACGATCGAAGACGGCTGCTCCGAAGACGACTGGGAAGGTTGGAAACTCCTTACCGAGAAACTCGGCGACAAGATCCAGCTCGTTGGCGACGACTTGTTCGTAACCAACACCGAACGTCTTGAAAAAGGCATCAAAGAAGGCATCGGCAACTCGATCCTGATCAAAGTGAACCAAATCGGTACGCTGACTGAAACCTTCGACGCCATCGAAATGGCAAAACGCGCAGGATATACTGCGGTTGTTTCCCACCGTTCCGGCGAGTCCGAAGACAGCACGATCGCGGATATCGCGGTTGCAACGAATGCCGGCCAGATCAAAACGGGCGCACCTTCCCGTACCGACCGAATCGCGAAGTACAACCAATTGCTCCGCATCGAGGACGAACTGAGCGAAATGGCTCAATACAACGGACTGAAGTCCTTCTACAACCTGAATAGATAAGAAGCAGCTTTTCCAGCTGCACGAAAGCCGTCCCGGCATCCTGCCGGGGCGGTTTTTTTAATACAAAGGTCAAGGGAACCCGTGTCAACTCAAATAAAAATCTAACCGAAGATGGATGGAACACTCATTAAAAAATCTAACCTTTTAGACATGTCCCTGCCCCCGAGGGGGCGGCGGTCGACGAGCATTCATCATACGGCTGAGTTATGCATTCTTCCGTTGCGTTCCCCGGTATACAAAAGGTACCCATAGCCCGCACCTTTTAAAGTGTTCAGACTGTGGGTACCCGTTCATACGAGGCAGCCTCTTATCAGTTGCTGCCAGAGTTACTTCAATGAAAAAATTAAATCATCTTGTGAAGGCTGCCGGCGTTCGTTACTTGAGCAAAGGTACCTTGCAATGATGCCATAAAAGTGTCATGGACGGTTTTTGCAGAAATCACCGTATCGTTCCATACCAAATCCCTGGTGGTACACGCATCGTCGAGCAATATGACTTCATAGCCCAAGCGGTGCGCAGTTCGCACAGTCGAATCGATACATATGTGGCTCATCATCCCGCAAATGACAAGTCGCGACACTTTAATAGATTCAAAATGCTGATGCAATTCAGTTTGAAAAAAGCTATCCGGAGTATGTTTAACGATAACTTTTTCGTCAGATTGGGGTTTTACCCGTTCATGAATTATAATCCCTTCCGTATCGGGAAGAAAAAACGTTGCGTTTTTTTCCAAAAGAATGCACTGAATATGAACGATAGGCAACCTTTTATCCCGGAACAGTGCCAATGCTTCTTGAGCATGGATTGCCGCTTGTTCGGTATCGACTAATTCATTTCTGCCTCCCTGGAAATAATCTTTTTGAATGTCTACCAATAGTAACGCTGTATTCATGATACACGGCTCCTTTTACATGCAGTTAATGAGTTTCTAAAAGTATTGTAGTCTCGATGTAATGGCGCCGTGAATTACCCACTTTTTTGTGGGTATGGGTGCATTGAACTCAAATTTTGTATCTGATGCCTTTTCGGTCAAGAAGTTCAGTTTGACCCCATTCCACCATGTATTCGATGCCTATCTCTTGCATGATCAGTACCGCGTCTAGCAGCTTTCTCCCACGTTCAGTAAGAAAGTATTCTACATGCAGCGGATAACCTTCCGTTTTGACTTTATCCACGATACCGCAAGATTGTAGTTCTCTTAAATGCTGTAGCAACATCTTTTGGGTGATCTGGTCGATATCCCGCTCCAGTTGAGCTAAGGACGTATTCCCATCTTTCAATTGAAAGATAATCATTGTTTTCCATTTGCCTTTTATAATGTCATGAACAACCTCTAATGGGCAGGTACACTGCTCCCGAATTATCATAGAACTCACCTCGATGCGATCATTTCAAACCATGCGTTCCTTGGACGGAAATGGTTCCAGGCAGCATGGAACTCTCCGTATAGGGCTCTTATTCTTAACCTAATACCGTCGGTCTTGAAGCCGGCAGCGACACGCAGCTAAACTCGTTTTGCACGAGCGTTTCGTATCCAAGTTCACCTCAAAATGATTTCGAGGGGCGACGCCGAATTCATAACCTACGGAATTCAGTCCCCTCATTTTGGGTTGTTATCTCGACAATAACAATTTCCATTTGAGTCCCTGAATTCCCTTTCTTTTTGTCCGATTTTTCACGGGAAACGAATTAAATTAGTCAGGATTAGGATTAATGAACTTGCTAAAGAGGAGAGAACGTGTTGCTGTCGTGCAGATCGAAAAGGGCGAAATGATAACAAAGTCAGCCCGCTAGGTTAAGATCATTTCACAAGAACTTTCGGAAACACGGAACGATCTGGTTCGATTCGAACATCTTAAAAACGAATCCAATCTTCGAGGGACAGTATCTTGGGATAACAAGGAAATATGTCTAGTGGATGCGGTGGGTTAACTGGTGAAAAAATTTGATTATGTAAAGACGTAGCTAGCGTTACGCTCGGAATAATTTTACGCATCTATCCGAATCGTTTGGTATGACTCGCGCGTACAGAATCATGCCTTTCCACTTGCCCCCAATGACCGTAAGCGCTACTTCGATGGAACAGCCGCGGATATAGTCCGGTTGAATTACATGAGGATCCGGGTACTTTTTGCCCATCGGTTTCCCCCAATATTATACAAATGTATCCTGAACTACAGAAATGTGCGTACTTAACACCTAAACCATGACGACGCCCTGGCCTTCTGCGAATCGTTATGGGTACTGGTCGGACTCTGCTTGATTATTGTCTGGGGGCCGGCCCGTTTGGCTAAAGTAAGCGGTAGCATAAGGGCAGAACCGTCCTTAAACAAGTTCCCGCTCGGGTTATCTGCCCTTCAGCCGGGCAAACGGACTGCCGAAGCGCACCAGACATGCACATAAACTTTATTCCTGAAGCACCTCGTCGTAGGCTCCGCGGTCACCTGAAAGCGGCCTCCAGGGCACCTGTATCTTCAAAGCCCCGGAAATACTTAATCTTGCCGTCTTCCACTTCGCAAACCACCGCCCAGTAGCTTTCGAACATGTTACCGGTAGGCCGAATCCGATGCTTAAATCTTCCCCAAGCGAAAGCTTTTGTTTCATCAGCAAGTATATTAAAGATCTCGAATTCTTGGGTTTCGAGATCTTTCTGGAACTTGGTCAGTAGCGTCCTTACGCCCTCTATTCCGTAATAAGTCCCGTAAAAGTGGTGTCTGTCAGACTCCTTCTCGAATGCCGCGATAAATTTGGCATCTCTGTGTATATAACCGAGGGCCTTATCCATATCCCCTAAACTGTGAAAGTATTGAAGCAGCACTTGATCCGGTTTCATATAGCATCGATCTCCTCTCCACTATAATTGCATGGTTTTATGCTGGCTCGTAAAGATACCAAGGTGTATGGCTTCGTGCATCAAAGCGAAGTTGAATAGCTCGCCGGAGGTAACGAATTCGAACGGGCCCATGATAAACGGCGAATGCAAATTCATGTTCAACATTTCGGGCGTCAGCTCGGAAATACGGGAAAGCTGCGCCATTAACAGTTCGGTCAGTTCTGCCTTTGAAGGCGGAGCAATCGTCCATTCCGACGGTTTCGTTCCGGTGCCGAACAACGTTTCGTATACAGGCGGAATTGCGGTCGGGAGTCCGAAAGATAACGTGGAGTATCGATCCATCCAGTACACGATATGACCGACATTCCAGCGAATCGTGTTATTAAAGCCATTCGCTTGAATATCGAATTGATCCTCCGAAATTCCCTGGAGCTGCCCGATCACGATCTGATGCAAAACTTTTCCGGTTGTAATAATCGAATTAGCCATGGTTGAAACGCCTCCTACTATAATAAATAAGTGTTGAACCCTTACATCCAAAGTGTACCTTTCGCTCCGCGAACCAACAATCACGAGATTCCGATTCAATTGATCGGTTTCAGTAATGATTGTTTGGAGGTTGGGGATCAACCGGATTACCCAAGATGGAGAGACATTATTATCACGATTATGCAAAGAGGAATTCCAAGCTTGTGTCCAGAGTGAGGGCTTGAAATTGTACCTACTAGTATGTATAATCAAAAAAAGGAGGAATGATTCATGACCGCAAAGGAACGCCTGTTATCGGCTGCCAAGGATTTGCTGTGGGACTATGGGTATGAGAAGACGAGTCCGAAAGATATTCAGAAGAAAGCCGACGTTGGGCAAGGGAGTTTTTATCACCATTTTGAAAGTAAAGAAAGCTTGGCAGCTCAAGCAGTACGCGAAATATCAGACGACATGCAAAATACGCTGAGTGCCGTGTTTGAGACAGATAAGCCCCCGCTCGAACGCGTTAAGGATTATTTAAAGCAGCCGAGAGAAGCGCTTCGCGGTTGCCGTATTGGTAAACTCGTGCAAGAGGTATCGGTACCTCAGAATTCTTTGTTGCCTCCTATCTCCGAATACTTCGCCCGTTTACAACAAGAACTGGCCTTGTTGCTGCAATGTGCTCAGCAGGAAGGAGTGTTTCCGCTTGAGGCGGATGCAACACAACTGGCAGCAGCGATTTCGGCTGCTGTACAAGGAGGATACGTTCTTTCCAGGGCACTGAATGATCCTAAACAGATGGAAATTGCCACAAGTGGAATACTGTCAATGATTGAGTTCATGGAACGGAGGTTATAACCATGTCTGCTTTCCATATTGAGTCTTTAGATTCTATCGTGTTTGCCGGAAGCCGAAATCGCCTAGATGAAGGAAACATTCCTTCGATAGAAGGCGCTAAGGCGGTACTGGAGACATTTTACCATGCGTTTAATACTCGTAATCTAAGTTTGTTTACCCAAGTGTGGCTTGACCATCCTTTGATTCAGCTTAATAATCCGTTAGGCGGTATAATGAGGGGGGCAGGAGATATAGAAGAGTTGTATAGAAAAGTCTTCCAAGGCAATGTGTTTGTGGAGGTCGAGTTTCACGACATCGTTCTATATTCGTCCTTCGAGTATGCCGTATTTGCCGGTCGCGAAAGAGGGACCTACCGGATCGGTACAAATATATATCCGCTGAATATTCGTACTACCCGTTGTTTTCAATATATCGACTCCAAGGGCGGTTGGAGGCAAGTTCATCACCATGGATCCATTGATGATAGCCGGCTTCTTCATAACTATCAAAAAGCCATCAGAGGGGATATGATTTAGAATGAGTGTCATTAAAATCCGCCGGTAAGCAGAGGGTGTCGAGCGCTCGCTAGACAATCTGAATCGCGGCTGCGGCCTCTTGGTACTTGTGCCGCGGCTCCCTTGTCAAGTTTCGCTTTCGGCGGCCGTACAATGCCATTGAGCTGCTGCAACACGTACTTGCGGTTAAACGAAGTGACGCTGACGCTGACAATCTCAACAATCATCATTGACTTTTCCTCGCGTTTCTTCGCTTCGCGGTACCGTTGCTGCATAGCTTGCATGTATTCTTAACGGCTTTGTAATGACATTTTCACTACACATCCCCTCAGTTATATTTTGATTCCACTACCCTTTAAGTTAGATTATAGCTGATTTAATACGAGTCCTTGTTTTAGGAAATGGGCTATGGTACAATAAAAATGCTGTTTTATGAACGATAATTAATGTTTGAGAAGCAAATTTGCAGCACCCTATATAGAATGATGTTTATGATGTTTAGCTCACTGGGAGGTGGATCGAATGGAAACTTTGTTGAAGGTACTGCTCGTCATTTTCTCGATCGCTTTGATCGCAATCGTTCTTTTGCAAAAAGGGAAAAGCGCAGGACTGGCCGGTGCCATCTCCGGTGGCGCAGAACATCTTTTCGGAAAAACGAAAGCCCGCGGCATGGACTTGATCCTGCAGCGCGTGACGGTCGTCGTGGCGGCGTGCTTCATGATCTTGGCCATTCTTGTGGCGATATTCGCGAAATGATATAGCCGGACTTTGGAAACCCTTCGCTCTTTCAGAAGAAGAGCGGGGGTTTTTTAATATCCCCGAACCATGGGAATGTTTTCCGGAACGAAAGTTTCCCAAGGCTTGATTCGCGCGTATATATCATGGCCGCCCAGGGATGCAAACGATTAATTCCGTGTATACTAGGGTATGTGTATATAAATACGGAAAATGATTTGAAATGATTACATACAGAGGCTTGCGGAAGGAACGCCTTCCTGCAGGCGAACCGAGGAGATAATCGATGATAACGGAACAAACGATATTGGAATTGATGCAGGACCCTGACTATAAACCGATGACCTATCAGGAGCTGGAAAAGCATTTTGGCATTACGGACAGCGCCGAATTCAGGGAATTCCTCAAGATGCTGAACAAGCTGGAACAGGAAGGCCGAATTATGATGACGCGTTCGGAGCGCTACGGCCTGCCGGAACGGCTGGATTTTCTGCGCGGACGGCTTCAGGTACACGCCAAAGGCTTTGCGTTCCTGATTCCTGAGGATAAAGAACATCCGGATGTTTACATCGGGGCGCATGACCTTTCAAGCGGCATGAACGGCGATACGGTACTGGTACGCATCACGACCCGCGGACCGGCCGGAGGCAAGCTCGAAGGCGAGGTCGTCAAAATCGTCAACCGCGCGGTGAATCAGGTCGTGGGCGTGTTCCAGGGCCATGAAGCGTACGGTTTCGTGCTGCCGGATGATAAGCGGATCGTCCGGGATATTTTCATCCCGAAGGAAGCGATGAAAGGCGCGGTGGACGGCGACAAGGTTGTCGTGAGCATCGTAAGCTACCCCGAGGGCCGTACTGCCGCCGAAGGGGAAGTCGTCGAGGTGCTTGGGCATAAAGACGATCCTGGTGTGGACATTTTGTCCATCATCCGCAAGCATCAGCTGCCGGAGGCTTTTCCGGAGGAGGTCATGGCCGAAGCGGAAAACGCCCCGGATTCGATCACCGAAGAAGAGATTCTGAAGCAGGGGCGGCGCGATTTGCGCGGCAAAAACATCGTCACCATCGACGGCGAGGACGCCAAAGACCTTGACGATGCCGTCAACGTGGAGCGTTTGGAAAACGGACATTACCGCTTGGGCGTCCACATCGCGGATGTCGGCTATTATGTGCGGGAGAAGTCCGAGTTGGACAAGGAAGCCTATAACAGAGGCTGCAGCGTTTATCTCGTGGACCGCGTCATTCCGATGCTGCCGCACCGCCTTTCGAACGGGATTTGCAGCTTGAATCCGAAGGTGGACCGTCTGACCCTGTCTTGCGAAATGGAATTCGACGAGCATATGAAGGTCGTCAAACATGACGTGTTCACCAGCGTCATTAAGACGAAAGAACGGATGACCTACAACAATGTGCGCAAAATCCTCGAGGAAGAGGATCCCGAGCTGATGGAACGCTACAAGGATCTTGTAGACGATTTCCGGTTGATGAAGGAGCTGGCCTTAAAGCTTCGTTCACGACGGATGAACCGCGGCGCGGTCGATTTCGATTTTGTGGAGTCGAAGGTGATCGTGGACGAAAACGGCAAGCCGGTCGATATCGTGAAACGGGAACGCTCGATCGCCGAACAAATCATCGAGGAGTTTATGCTGGCGGCCAACGAAACCGTGGCGGAGCATTTCCACTGGCTGAAGGTGCCGTTCATTTACCGGGTGCACGATAATCCGGATCCGGAAAAAATGCAAAACTTCCTCGCTTTTGCCGAAAATCTCGGGTACCACGTGAAGGGCCGGGGCAATTCCGTTCATCCGCGTGCGCTGCAGACGCTCTTGGAGGAAATTAAAGATACGAAAGAGCAGACCGTCATCAGCACGATGATGCTGCGGTCGATGAAGCAGGCGAAATACGATGCCGACATGTCGGGCCATTTTGGCCTCGCGGCGGAGTTCTATACGCATTTCACGTCGCCGATCCGCCGTTATCCGGACCTTGTCATCCACCGGGTCATTCGCGAAGTGCTCGAAAACAACAACATTCTGCCGGAGAAGCGGCAGGAGTATCTGGCATCGCGGATGCCGGACATCGCCCAGCATTCGTCCGAGCGGGAGCGCGTTGCCGTTGAGGCGGAGCGCGATACCGACCAGCTGAAGAAAGCGGAATACATGCTGGATAAGGTCGGCGAAGAGTTCGACGGCCTGATCAGCAGCGTGACCGGCTTCGGTATGTTCGTCGAGCTGCCGAATACGGTGGAAGGGCTCATCCGTCTGGCCGGGCTGACGGACGATTATTACCACTTCGACGAGGCTTCAATGTCGCTGATCGGCGAGCGGACCTCCAAAGTGTTCCGCATCGGCGATGAAGTGAAAATCCGTGTGGCACGGGTGAACATGGACGATCACACCATCGATTTTGAGATGGTGGACATGAAGCCGCGCCGCGAGCGCAGCTTCGGCGGCGGTTTTGGCGCCCGCGGCGGCGAGCGCGGCGGGCGCGGGAAAAAGGCCGGGGGCGGCAAAGCCGCCCGGCCGGGCAAGCGCGAGCGCGGGGCAGCCGCAGCCGGTGAGGCTGCGGGGGCAGGGAAGCGCAAGCGCGGCGCAGGCGCCGCCGGCGGAAGCGGGCCGGCGGCGGGCGAGAGCGTCGAGGCCAACCGGCCGAAGACGTTCAGCTTCGGCTCCGGCAAAGGCGGCTACAGCTCAACGCCGACACAGGGCGAGCAAGCCAGCGACGGACGCCGGAAGAAAACGTCGGGCAGCGGCATTTTTATCGGCGAAGGCGCCGGTTCAGGGGAAGGCAAACGCAAAGGCGGCGGCTCCGAGCAGGGCAACGGCGAAGCTTTTTGGCAATTCCGCAAAGGCAAGAAGAAAAAGGGAGCCGGCAAAAACGGCACGGCGGCTTTTGTGCGGAAGAAGAAAAAGTAAGTTCGGTACGCCGGTGAGGACCGTTTGAATGAGCTTCAACTGGTGTTGAGCTCTTTTCTGGAATTTGTGTAAGATCGTTCGGCGGGTGCATGTTTGGGGCACTAGGGATTTATCGAGGCGGTTTCGATTGGGTCTAGACAAGCTCAGTCTTTACCTTGATTTTGCCGAAATCAGTTGATACAATGGACTTCTGGTACGTTCGTCATGATGAGTGGCGTTTGTCGCCGGAAGTCCGCTATTTTGTAATGGGTGAGGAGTGAAAGACATGGGTGGTAAGAAGAGTGACGGGAAGGTACTGGCCCAGAACAAGAAAGCTTCCCATGATTATTTCATCGAGGATACGTACGAAGCCGGCATCGTGCTGACCGGGACCGAGATCAAGTCGATCCGGAACGGAAAAGCGAACATCGGCGATGCATTTGCGACGATCCGCAATGGGGAAATTCATATTCACAACATGCACATCAGCCCGTTCGAGCAGGGCAACCGGTACAATCCAACCGATCCGACGCGGGCGCGCAAGCTGCTGCTGCATAAGGAACAGATCCACAAGCTGCTGGGTCAGACGAAACAGGAAGGCTACACGATCGTTCCGCTCAAAATTTACATTCGCAATGGCTACGCCAAGCTGCTGTTAGGCCTCGGCCGCGGTAAGAAGCAGTACGACAAACGCGAATCCGCAGCCAAACGCGATGCGCAGCGCGATATCCAGCGTGCTTTGCGCGAAAAGCAGAAAATTGCGCGTTAATGGCCTGTTACGCGAAATCTTAGCAAGTTTCACCTGCGTTTCCTTGCATCATCTGTGTCATTTTGGCCGGATGGTGTGATATAATAAATGATGTAAGAGACGCGCAGGCCGCGATCTTTTACAGAATCAACGAATTGCTTCTGATCGTCCTTTCTTTATGGAGGGAAAGGATGCGGAATTAGATTGCTTCTTGTGCTGCAGAGCAGCTCATCTAATCCGAAGAAGCCCTTTATAACAAGGGGGCGTTCTTGGATTCGACGGGGACAGTTCGAGCATGAGTAGCGGGTAGTGGGGACGCGTCCGCTTCATCAACGCTAACGCCAATAATAACTGGCAAACAACAAAACAACTACGCTCTCGCAGCTTAATAACCTGCAGACGTGCTCTCGCTCTGCATCGCCCATGTGCCGGGATGAGGGCTCACTCTTAGTGGGATACGCTGTCTAGTCTCCGCCTGCGGCTAGCTGAAGAAGACAAACAGGCTGACCCGAAGGGAATCCGGTGACGGGGAGTCTCTAGGGTGACATCAAAACTGTCACTACACCCGTAGAAGCTTATGTGGCGTTGTCTTCGGACAGGGGTTCGACTCCCCTCGCCTCCATATGCAGTACCAGTGACGGACACCATTTGGTGTCCGTTTTTGCTTGCTCGTACTCGAAGGGGGGAACCGCTTCAGCTCTAGGGCTACGGGCTTCTCTGTCGTCGAATACGACATATTTCTGATGATGTATGGCGGTACCTCTCTCTGTAGCAGTTTTGATGTCACCCAAGAACTCCCCGTAACTGGCTTCCCCTTAGGCCGAAGCAGGTTCATCTGGCTGTGCAATTTACAAATACAGATGAGGTTTTGTATGAGAAATATACTGTAACTGAATTGTAGTTAAACCAAATACTAAACGGCCGACAATTTTTTTGACAGTGAATTCACGTTATGGGAATATAGATTTATCATATTCCAGTATCTTGAAGGAGTTGTTGAAGTTGTCGGCTGAACTTCGTATCAGTATTCAAGGCAAAAATCCGCCATCATGGGCAACTGGAGATCAAAGCGGTACATACTTTTCATATTATCAAAACGAACATGGGGAGCAATGGGTAGCGAAGTTGGAGGGAAGGACTCTTCGCATATCTGGGCTCGATATTGACTGGGAAGAGATTGAACTCAATGCTGAACAGATTATAGCTGAGAATAATAGAATTTTAGATCAGATTGTTGTAGTAACGATGATGCAATCCAAGGATGTACCCGAAAGTGTTGCAAAGGCATATTTGGATGTAGTGGCAGTACACCAGAGAACCTACGGCGGAAAGCTTCCGTTAGCTCAGATTATGTTCGGTGCTGATGAATTGTTGTGGCTGGCGTCAGTGCTTAATGCAACGATCCCAAGGATTAAATTATAAAAATTAGCCCAAATTGATCGAGTATTTGTTTTAAGCGGGGGGATTGAAGTGAGTCGCTTATTAACCAGTAATGTTTTTATAGATTCATCTATTTACATTGGTCGTAACTTTGCTTTTAGAGATCACTTACTAGGACAGGTAGCAAAGTTAGCTAATAGTAGTCATATCAAACTTTTTATTTCTGAAATTGTAATCAATGAAGTTAGAAATAAAATTGATGAAAAATCGAAAGAAGCAAAGTCAGCGTTAGATACCCTTCGTAAGAAAGGTATGGTTCTTCGTCATGTTTCCCACTATAATTCGGTTTTTAACATTGAATTTAGTAACTCGATCAACCCAGTCTTATTAAATAATTTTGAAGAGTTTTTGCAATATTCGAGAGTAACTATAGTTTCAGTTGATACAGTCTTGATGAGCAAACTGCTGCATAGCTATTTTCAAGGTACCGCTCCTTTTAGCAGCACAAAAAAGTCTGAATTTCCTGATGCTATTAATTTGATGGCACTTGATAATTGGTGTAAAGATAATTGTGAGCAGATGTATGTGATTTCTTCAGATAATGACTTAGCTAATTATTGTGCAATTAGCTCAAATCTACATTACTTAGATAGTGTGGATGCCTTTCTAAATTTAGTTACCAGTAGTGATGAATACAGGCATACTTTTGTTACAAAGCTTACTGAAGCACGTTTTGAAGAGGTCGAAGAGATAATTAGTGAGAATTTTAAATGGCTGGGTTTTTCCTTAGAAAATGAGGATGGCTATGTTGAAAATGTGAAAGTGCTGAGCGTTGAGTTAGAAGATGATATTAATGTTATTGAACTGCAAGAAGACACGGCAACTCTCCAATTTGAAGTTAGAGTTAATTTTGAAGCTGAGGTAACATATACTGACTATGCAAACTCTGTTTATGATAAGGAGGAAGGAAAGTATCTTCTTGAAGAAGAGATCGAGTTAGAAGTAGAAAATGATGTTTTAATACCGGTATCAGTTCAAATAGGATATAAAATATCTGATGAAACATACCTAGAAGTGGTAAGCTGTAAAGTAAATGAAGATCAAGATGTTTCATTCATGTTGTATGAAGAAGATTATTGATGGCGTTAGAAAAGGATGGGGAATGTGGGCGTTTGCTAAGGTGACATCAAAACTGTGAATACCCCGTAGAAGCTTATGCGGCGTTGTCTTCGGACAGGGTTCGACTCCCCTCGCCTCCATACGTAGTACCAGTGACGGACACCATTCGGTGTCCGTTCAGATTGTCGAGAAACCCACGTCTTTGAGACGTTGGGTTTCTCTTTTTTCATTTGCAGTTGCTAAAAAGCCTAAAAAAGATGGGGTTATCCCCTCTTTTTCAGGCGATCCAGGTGGATCGCCATCTTCTTCATGTTCTGCACGGCGGCCGTCATCAACGCTTGTTCCGTGAAGTTCGAGAGTCCGCGCAAACGGCAATAGCGAAACCCATGGAGCTCTTTGGCATCCGCGAAGCTTCGCTCAATCGTTTCTTTTCGTTTGCGGTACAACTGCTTGCCATCCCGGCTTAGCCGGTTGTTTCGCACCCAATCTTTGCTGTCTTCCCAGACATGTCGGGTCAGTACCTTCCGGTGGTTCTTGGAATGAGTGCATTGCGCAAGCATTGGGCAAACCTGGCAATGCTCCGAGTCGGACGCATACTGCCGGTACCCCTTCCGGTCGGTTGTCCGGTACGTCAGACGGTGCTTCTCCGGACAGATATAGGTGTTACTCTCGGCGTCGTAAATAAACTTCCACTTGGCAAACAAACCTTGCTTGGGGTGAAATCTCCGGTGGGCAATGACGGCAAAAATCTTTCGCTTCTGTAAACCTCGGCAAATCGGTGTTGTTAAATAACCGGAATCCAGCGCTACAGCCTCAACCTTAAATCCAAACCGTTTTCGCTGACGGTCTAATCGCGACAAATGAATCATGAACATTTCCCGGCGTGACGTGGACGTCGGTAATGAGATTGTATTTAAGATTCACCGTCCGGTGGTCGAGATAAAAGAACCCTCCGGCTTACCGTCGCGAATCATATAGCCGCTTTCCGGATCGGTGGTGCTCACTTTAATTTCTTTGGTTCCATTCACTTCCTCTCGTACTTTCAGAGCTTTTTTCCGTGCGCTTTGCGGTCCTCCGTCACAGCCTCATTGAGTTCGTCAATATAGTCCTTGGTGTTTTGTAGAACTTCCTGCTTGGTATAGCGGTGCTTGTTGGCATTGGCTTTTACGTGAGTCGAATCCGTAATGAGCACACGCCCGCCCACCATTTTGTGCGAGATCGCTTGGAGGACGATTTCGTCAAAGATCTCCTGAAAAATGTCAGTATCTTTAAACCGAGTTCGCCGGTTCCAGCTAATGGTGGAGTGATCTGGAACTTTGTCAGTAAGACCAAGACCCAAAAACCAGCGGTAAGCCAAATTCGTTTGAATCTCGCGTTCCAACTGACGTTCGGAGCGAATGCCATAAAAATAACCGAGAAAAATCATCTTAAACAGAACGACCGGATCAATGGCTGCCCGCCCGTTATCTGCGCAGTAAAGAGGACGAACCTTATCATCAATAAAGGAGAAGTCGATATACTTGTCCACTTTCCGCAGCAAATGATCCTGCGGAACCAACTCTTCAATCGAAACGAATTCGTAGCTTTGTTGTTTTTCCCGGTTAGATCTTAGCATTCAAAACACCGTCCGTTCATAAGTAGTTATTTATATTACAAAACATTAACGCGGTGTCGTTATAAATTAAATGAACATAGAGAAGGCTGTCGAGACTTTCTCGACAGCCTGGACGGACACCATTCGGTGTCTGTTTTTGCTTGTTTGGACTCGAGGGGGTGGGGTAAACTGCTTTGGCTCTAGAAGTATTTTGGTCGTTGTATTGGGATATACCTTGTGGCAGTTTTGTTCCCGGTGCTAGTCAGTTTATTTTATAACAGTCATCAAGACTGACCTAGGAAACATAATAATTGTAAAATACATCCGTGACAATGTTATTTCCCTATCAGCCATCCTAATGTCAACTGAGCAATAGCACCTGTTATCCAACTATGTTTTTCAAGTTGCTCGGAGTATTTTAGTAAGATTCCCTTTTTTATTTCTTCCTTGTCTTCAAGTAATTCTCTAATTTCATTTACCATTATTCGGAGCTCTTCTTTGTCATTACCACCGTTGTCTTCAATCATTTTTTCTATTTCATTAATATATATGTTGTTATTCATTGTTGCTGTTCCTTGAGTTGCCATCATCGCTCCATAGACATTGCCACTTATATTAAAGGAAACATTCGACATCATAACTTCATCCCTTCTATTTTTGGCTGAATTATTTTTTGTTGCTCTTAAAATTAATATCTTAATTTTTTCCATACTTTCTTCCGCAATATCACGGATATTAAAATGATTCTTGCTATTGGCTCTAACTCTGAATCTCAAAAAATCTATCAGAAAATAAGGATTTTCCATGTCATCTACATATATCTTCATATAAATATGTGTTATAAATTCTTTTTGCTCAATTAGTTCATTTTCTTCGATAATTTCGATATCTCGGATAGCTAAAAAATGATATCTTCGTACTATACCACCGTTCTCTTGAGAGATAATTATCATGAATTCATAGTCAGTTTCGTTAAATATAAGAATTACTTTGTTTGTTGAGCTAGGAAGAATGTAATCTGTTTTAAAAGTATGCAATTCAGTCGACCTATTAAAGCAAATTAAAGCTATCATGGCATTTTCAATATCAATTGCAATCATGGAATTTTTATGTCTGTATAATTCAGGAGATATAAGTTCCAATTTCTGCAACTCTCTTTTAAAGTAACTCTTTAACTTCTTGTATTGTTTGTATTTATCAATAACAAGAAGAGAAGCAAGTATAACCAAGACTATAATGGATATAACTACCAAAATGTCATTCAATTTTTCAATCCCCTCCTTCATAAATCTAGCTACATACCAATATATTACAATGGATGAGCTAATACGACAAACCTCTTAGCCTTGCATAATTGTGGACACTTACGAAATGCAACGTATATTGGTCTTTCAAATAATTCGAATACGTTTTGTCTTCGAGCAGGGGTACGACTCTCCTCAAAATATCTAAAAAAATGACACTATCATAGTGTGTTTTTTGTATACAAATCTATTGGCCTGGTAAAACTGATACTACAATACTAGATTTGGAGTGAGGATAAATGAGCTTGATAGCCATTGGGGATAAAAACCATCTTCGGATTATAGAATACAAAAATTTAATCAGAAAACTAATTAAACGGGGATCTTTATTTGCATTATTCAAATTTCAAACTAAGATGATACGAGAGTTAACTGTTGATGATGAACCAGACTTCACACAAAAAAGAATTGTTGACTTTTTGAGCATATTAAAAGAGGTGACCGATGATTGCTTAACATGCGCGAAATGCCAAGAACCATATAATTTTAGGATTTGCACTGGGCTAAGTTATATAAAAAATAATGCAATTGAACTAACTTGTAAGGGGTGTGGTGATTGTTTTACTCATTCGGAGAAGAGAAGTCATGTAACATATTTTAATTTCAAGGCTTGGAGAGAAGTAGAAAATTTAAGGAAAAGGTCTAGTGGGTTCACGATAAGTTATCGACTTAGTTTTGCACCTAAGAAAGCACTTCTTTATATATATGATAATAAAGAGGTGCGTCCTGAATTATGGATTAATGGCTATCAGATTTTTGAGGCGGAGGAAGTGAAGAATTACTGGGTCTACTCAAAAGGGTTAATAAAACAATGGAAAAAAGGTGAGGAAATACAACTAGCTTTCATTCAATTTGAGAAGGTAAAGATCTATACACTGGATGAAGTTTTCAAAGGATGATTAAATTATTTATAGATTGGAGTTGGCCAAAGATGCAGTTTTTTTGACAGGAATTTAGTCTGGTGATTGGAGAGTTTCGTAGTGTATTAACATCATAACCCGAACCATCAACCAGTGTTCTGGTTGGTAGCATTTCATTTTAATTATGCACGAGAAAGCGAAGAGTCAGGTGTATCTATTTACTGTATAAAGAATAACATGCGCGTTCGTAGAAGGTAATAAGTTCAAGATCATTAGTTACAAATAAATGGAAACAAAAGCAAAACAAACTTGTAAATCAACTCCAGTTGTGTTATAGTTAGTTTATTAGAATTTGAACCTGAGATCACATATTGTAGAGGGTTAGATTTTGATTATGTAGCCTTGTACAATATGTGATTTTTTTTAAATTCGAAGATCATGTAAAAATGAAAATATGGAGGTAATTGGCCATGACAAAAGGAACAGTAAAGTGGTTTAATGCAGACAAAGGCTTTGGTTTTATCGAGGTTGAAGGCGGAGACGACGTATTTGTGCACTTCAGTGCAATCGTTGGCGACGGCTTCAAATCTTTGGACGAAGGTCAAAGAGTCGAATTTAATGTCGTACAAGGCAATCGAGGCCCACAGGCTGAGAATGTTGTTAAACTGTAAAGCTGTAGTTAGAAGGTCCCGCACATAGTGTTGGGGCCTTTTTTTCGCTCATGATTCCAGAGGAGAAGAGGGATGCTGCTTGTACCATTCACGGAAAAGACCGATGATGGATCTTCCAGAGGAAATGACAACGATATGGTCATGCACCAATGAAAAGTGCAACGGATGGATGAGGGATAACTTTGTTTTTTTGATTCAACCGACCTGTGTCCAATGCCATTCCTTCATGGAAAAGAGCGAGAAAATGCTGCCTATTTTAGAAAATACAAGTCCTAATCAGACCAAGACTAAATAAAGCGAGGACCAGGACATTACAATAGTCACCATCTGACACCCGTTGGAAAACTATGTGGCGTTGTCTTTGGATAGGGTTGGACTCCCTTCGCCTCCCTTAAAGCACGTAAGGACCATCAACCAGTTGCCTGGGTTGGTGGTATTTCATTTTATGTTATAATGGGGATAATTTTAAAAACTGGAGGGGGACTCAGGATGTTTGTAAATCGAGAACAACTCCAAGAAATTTTGAAAAAAGCAAATCAATATGCATGTGACTAAAGCGAAAGAGTCAGGTGCATCTATTTACTATATAAAGAATAACAAACGAGTTCGTGAAGATGCAGAAGGTAAGTAGCCTATGTGGCGTTATCTTCAGGCAGGGGTTCGACTCCCCTCCATTTAAAAAGTATAAAACAGAATAAAAGGGCAGTCAGGATTTATCTTGGCTGACCTTTTATTTTTTTAGGTTAGCATCTAAAGGAGTTGTAGGTTATGAAATCTGACCGTATAAAATTGCCGCCGGGATTTTGGGCGGGATTACAACAACTAGGAATTGCGCCGCACGACATAGCGAGCAAAGCGCGGCTGCCACTAACGAATATTACAGAATCGGCTGCAGTTACCTCCGCCCAATATTTCAGGATCTGGCAAGCTTACGCTGATCTCGTTGGTGACATTGCCATTGGAATCATCAAACTAGCAACCGTCTTTGAAACGGCACAGTACCCGCCGCCTGTCTTGGCGACCTATCATGCACATGATTATCGCGACGCCCTGAACCGAATGGCCCGGTACAAACAACTGTGCCCTCCGGAAAGCTTGCGTATAACCGAAGAGGGCGAGGCCAGTACGATCGAATTGGAATGGACGCACAGAGAGCAACAGCAACCCGTACCGCCCGTGCTGGTTGGAGCTACACTGGCCTTTCTTCTGGAGCTTGGGCGACGGGGCACAGGCTTGCCTTTAACTGCACGGTCTGTAGAATTTTCTCGCTCGATGGGGGATGTAAAGGCCCTCGAAGATTACTTCGGGTGTTCTATCCGGACTGGTACAACGGCTAACCGTTTGACGCTGTATCGAAGAGACCTGGATCGCCCTTTTATATCGCATAATAAAGAGTTGCTGGAGATCTTGACTCCTGTATTGGACCGATCATTGGAGGAAGAGCGCAACCGTTCAATTTCTGAGATCGTCAAACGGATCTTGAAGCGCAGCTTAATCGAAGGGGGCGTTGACATTCGGGCTGTGGCGAACGAGCTCTGCATGAGCGATCGTACCTTGCAGCGCCGTCTTACTGGCGAAGGTACAACTTTCAAGCAGTTGTTGACACAGGCCCGGCATGAACAGGCACGAAAATACTTGGCAGACCCCAAGTTCAATATAAAAGAAGTTGCTTTTTTAACTGGATTTGAAGACCAGAACTCGTTTTACCGCGCCTTTCGCCTTTGGGAGGGCGATACTCCTTCAAATTGGCGTTCCGAATATTTAAGGACAAACCCAACGTCATAGAATCCCGGCCTAATTCGTTTCTTACAGGGCTAGCATTTTCCGGGTTTCATTATATTTGGCGGGTCAAACAAGAAATTTGGCGTTGCACGCTAGTTACCGAACGGTACAGACAAAGTAACATAATCCCTATCCGGAGCACAAGGATGTTCCAAGAATAATTTCTAATCAGCTTGCTGTGAATGACAACAAAGGAGACATCTAAGTTATGGATATGGGATTAAAGAACAAAACGGCTTTGGTAACCGGATCGACGAAAGGTATAGGGAAAGCCATTGCCATTGAACTTGCCAGAGAAGGCGTCAATGTCCTCGTAAACGGACGGAAGCATGAAGAGGTAGAACGAACCGTAAATGAATTGAAGTCGGAGTTCCCGGATACTTCTCCCCAGAATGCTGCGGCCGATATTGTGGATTTGCAGCAAAGAGAAGCGTTGCTCGAGAAATATCCCCACGTCGATATTCTAGTTAACAATATGGGTATTTATGAAATCATGTCTTATGAGGACGTTGACGATGAAATATGGGAAAAATACTTCCGCACGAATGTCCTAGCCGCGAATGGATTATCTAAATTTTATTTGCCTAAAATGTTGGATAACAATGACGGGCGAATCATCTTTATTGCAAGTGAAGAAGCCATTATGCCATCAGGGCAAATGCCCCAGTATTGCATGACCAAATCCATGTTATTATCGCTGTCAAAAAGCTTATCTAAGCTAACCGCAGGAACGGAAGTCACATCCAATACGATCATGCCGGGACCAACGCTTTCCGAAAACGTATATCAAATCATTGAAAGTATGTTTCCCGATGATATGGCATTTTCGGAAAAAGAGAAAAAATTTATGGCTGCAAACCTGCCCCAATCCGAAATACAGCGATTT
This sequence comes from Paenibacillus sp. VCA1, assembly GCF_031583795.1. NCBI lineage: Bacteria > Bacillati > Bacillota > Bacilli > Caryophanales > Paenibacillaceae > Paenibacillus > Paenibacillus sp. VCA1. The sequence continues at coordinate 71,464 of NZ_JAVLSX010000001.1, forward strand.
ATCAAGCCTTTTGAAATAGGAAGACTGGTTGCATTCGTCTGCAGCCCCTATGCATCCGCATTTAAAGGTTCTCCGATCCGTATGGACGGGGGCATGGTGCCTACAATTTTTTAACATAATATGTAGTCTTTAAGAAAGGCTGCTTTCCGAATCCATCGGATGGCAGCCTTTTTTCTATATTCAAGGAAATGTTATGAGCTGTATAATAAACAGGAAAGGATTGGATTAATAGTTATAAAAAATCATCTTTAAAAATATATCACATAATCAAAAAGGAAAATTTGAAAGGGAGCGTTTTGTTTGAAAGGCTCAAAATTATTAGTTATCATGTCGTTGATATTGCTATTAACTACAGGATGTTTTTCTGAAAAAACATCTTCCGACAAAGTAACCCGACGTTCAACATTAAATGGTGAAAGCGAGCATTGGCAGCTGCAAGGATATAAATTGAAAATTGAAGGGGACACACTTTTTGCCGGAGATGGTGAATTACACTATAAATTGGATGAAAAAATAACTGATCATATTTCATTTAGGATGATTGCAGCAATTGATGATAAAGAAATTGTTTTACAAGAAATGAAAATCGTAAGTCCGGGAAAAAATTTCAATAAGCAAGATACAGGTAAAGCGGAATTAAAAGTGCCTATGAATAACGAACGCGAAAAAATTACCTTTTTAAATAAAGATAGTATATACGGGGTAATAGACTGGGTGTCCCTAGAAGGGGAACGGATGAAAGAAATTATAAAGTTTCGAGAATAACTAGCGATGGGAAACTTTTAAGGCAGCGGTTATATACAAAAAAAGTACCGTACAATCATTTGGATTAGATTATCGAATGATAGTTCTTAAAAGGCAGGAATATTTACCCAATTCATAGAAATCTCTGTATATAACATCGACTAAAAATTAATGAGAGGCTTGTATGAATGAAGAGAAATTTATGATCATCATTAAAGGTGAAGACAAGACAAAAGATGTATCCTCGTACGAAATCGATCCTCCTATTGTAAGGATTGTGTATAAAGGTTCTGGCAAGGATTATACTTATCAGCTCAATGACGTTTGTATTTTGGAGCCGAACATTCTGGATATTACGCGGGATATGGCTGTTTTTCACGATGGATACCCTTTTTATAATGTACAACGGATTTTAGATTTCGGACCTAAGATTCGGGTGTGCTTTGAAAATGGGGGTATTCGTACATATGATCGGGAGCGTATTCAAATTAAACACAGCAGTGCACGAAACTCCGAAGCAACCCGAATTTTGAACTATTGGCGAGCCATTTCAAAACATGTGGAGAATGATGATGTACAGGAAAACAAGGGAGCTTTTTTAGCCAAGGAATTTACGAAATTGGATTATATAGATCCGGACAGTGCTTTAAGCCACTATCTTTTGAGGCGTCCTATAAAGAGCGATATGCCTGTGACAAGCGAACCGATTTTTCCTTTCAGATATAATTTGAGTCAAAAGACCGCGCTTGACCAAGCTTTAAAAAGCACCATCAGTATTGTCGAAGGTCCTCCTGGCACAGGCAAAACCCAGACGATCTTAAACATTCTGGCGAATCTGGCGATTATGCAAGGCAAAAAGGTGGCCGTTGTTTCCGGTAACAATGCTGCAGTTATGAATGTGCAGGAAAAGATGGAACGGCAAGGCTATCACTTTTTTGTTGCCAGTTTGGGAAACCAAGAGAACAAGAAGAAATTTTTTGCTAATTTGCCGAAGTGGGACGTATCGGGTTGGTCAAGCGATGTGCCAGAAGACGAATTGATCGCAAATATAAAAGATCTGGATCAACGTATTCACCGCTTGATGGAACTGGATCGGGAAAAAGCGCGTCTTAAACAAAAGCTATCAGCCTACTTGCTCGAGCAGGAGCACTTTGAGCATTATTATGCCAGACAGGATATTCTGCCTATAGAGAAACTGTCATTTTACCGGCAGACACCGGAGAAGATTCTAGAGTTTATGAAAGACAGTTTTCTGGCCGTAGAAATGAAAAAGGAACACAAGCTTCGATACCGTTTCAAATTGTTCTTTAAATATGGCTTCACGGACTTCAAATTATTGAAAGAACAGGAGCTTGATGTCATCCTGAATTTTCAGCGAAAATTTTACGTTTTGAGGGTCAATGAGATATCAGATCGAATTCAGGAAATTGAGAAAGAACTGGAATCTCATGACTATGAAGCCTTAATGGATCAGCATCAACAGCAGTCCGAAACGCTTTTCCGGCACAGATTACATAAGAAATATCACGGCATTTCAGTTGTGGAATGCAATGAGAAAACATATACTCGCGGCAATAATTTTAAAGGTTTTATCGAGCATTATCCTATAGTGCTTAGCACGACCCATTCTTTGCGGAATTGTATCCCGGCAAATTATTTGTTTGACTATTGTATCATTGACGAGTCATCACAGGTTGATTTGCTAACAGGGGCTCTTGCCTTGTCCTGCTGCAGGCAGGCCATTATCGTAGGTGATACCAAACAACTGCCGCAGATCGTTAATAAAAGTATTGAGCAGAAGATTCAGGACCAAGCTGCTCCTGGCTTGGATGAGGCTTTCGACTATTTTAGGCATAATCTTTTATCGTCTATGTTGGCTTTGTACGGGGATTCCATTCCAAAAGTGATGTTGCGAGAGCATTACCGTTGCCACCCCCGAATTATTGAGTTCTGTAACAGAAAATATTACGACGGCGAATTAATCGCTTTTACCGATTCGGGGATGTCAGAATCCCCTTTATTAATCTACAGAACATCATTAGGAAATCACATGAGAGAAGTGACGCATGGCAAGAAAGGGAAGTTTAATGCAAGGGAACTTGATGTCATTGAACAGGAGGTTCTTTTGGGGTATCACGAAGTGGCAGCCGGTCATGTTGACATCGGTTTTGTGACGCCTTACCGCAAGCAGGTGGAGAAAGCGGCTCAGCAATTTACTTCGGATATTGAGAGCGACACCATTCATAAATATCAGGGGCGGGAAAAATCGGTTATGATTATGTCTACCGTACTGGACCGTACGAAATCCGGAAGCATGGGGATGAAATTTGTGAATGATCCATGCATGATCAATGTGGCTGTATCCCGTGCACAAAACCAATTTATTCTGGTGACCGATCATTCTGCGTTCCGCAAATATGGGAATGAAGTGGGAGACCTCATGCGCTATATGGAATATAGTACACTGGATAACAATGTAGTTGAAAGTAAGGTTCATTCTGTGTTCGACTTGTTATACCAAGAATACTCGGAAAAACTAAGGGATTTTCGGGAACGCGTGCGTTTCTTTAATAAATCAAGGCACAAAAGTGAGAATATTATGCATGCTTTGATCGATCAGGTGTTGCAGGAGTCTTTGTTTAAGGACTTCGAACTGGGTAATCAAATCTTGTTGTTGAATCTGTTTACAGATCTTGAACGATTAGATGAAGAGGAGCGTCGACTCGTGAAAAATCGATCCTCCGTCGATTTCGTTATTTATCACAAACTTGACAGATCGCTCGCGCTGGCTATTGAGGTGGATGGTTTTGAGTTTCATGAAAATAAGCCCGAGCAATTAAAACGAGATGAAATAAAAGAACGGATATTTAAAAAGTTTGAAAAGGAATTAATAAGATTTCCAACAACCGGGAGCGGGGAAGAACAAAGGCTTAGGGAAGTGCTGAGTTCTAAATTGAGAAATTAATTGTTCATCTAGTCATACTTTTTCTCACAGATGATGATTGATATTAATCAAGACTCTGAACTAGATTGTTCTCAGTTTAACATAAATAATAAAGTATATAGGGAGAAAGATGATTATGGTAATTTGTCTGTTTAGGTACTTTTTTTGACATTAAGTTAGGGTTGCCTGAAATGGTAGGATTTGACGTGAAGTACAAGGAAATAGACTAACCTTGGTTGGAAATGTTCATTGACCTTGGTAAAAGCATAGTAAACAATCAAGCCAAACAACCATTCAGGCTATCAGGATCTAAATTTGGCAATTAAGATAGGATTATCATTGATTTCAAAAATAACACATCCTAGGATCTAGCCGAGTGCTAGGTCCTTTTTATATAGGGAACTTTCATTAACAGAACTCATTGATTGTAGTCCTTAAGAAAAAACTTTTCCAATTTCACTTATCCATCCATTGACTTCATCATCCCCCTGATGTTATATTGTGCATACACGATATACACAATTTAATGAGGAGGAACTTTATGCTGGCATTAGACGTTAGGCATTTAAATAAAACCTATCCAAATTTTCAGTTAAAGGATGTATCGTTTCAGCTGGAACAGGGGTATATTATGGGATTTATCGGTGCCAATGGCGCGGGGAAAACAACCACAATCAAATCGATTTTGAATATGATTCATTTGGATCGCGGCGAGGTACACATTTTGGGCAAAAACGTTGCCGAGCACGAAACCGAATTGAAACAGGAAATCGGATATACTTTTGGCGGGATTGATTTTTATACGCGAAGCAAAATAAAAACGTTGACCGATGTGGTTAAGAAGTTTTATACGAATTGGGATGACGAAACTTATTACAACTATTTGAGAAGATTCAAATTGGAGGAAAACAAAAAAGTTGTTGAATTGTCGACGGGTATGAGAGTAAAGTACAGCTTGGCGCTTGCCTTATCCCATGGCGCGAAGCTTCTCATTCTCGATGAACCGACAAGCGGGCTTGATCCGGTTGCCAGAGAAGATTTGCTCGATATTTTTCAATCGCTCGTCGCGGATGGCGAAATCAGCATTCTTTTCTCGACTCATATTACGTCCGACTTGGAAAAGTGCGCGGATTACATCACCTATATCCATAACGGACAAATCATCAACAGTGCGGAGAAAGAAGAATTTATTGAATCCTATCGTTTGCTCAATGGATCGGCAATCCAGCTAAATCAGGTGAAAGATCGGATGATATCATACAAAACCAATTCCTTCGGCTTTACGGGATTGATCCACTCCGAAGACTTCGACCCCTCTGTAGAGGTGAAAGCGACCAGACCGAATCTTGAGGAAATCATGGTTTATTTCGCGAAAAAGGAGGATATGTATGTATAATTTGGTGATGAAGGATTTAAAACTGGGAATAAACCCTTTATTTTTTATCATGCCGGTTGTTTTAGGGGCCTTAATGCTCGTTCCCGGTTGGTTATATTTTATTGTCATTTTATATTTTTGCTGGATCACGGTACCTAATATGTTCGGCCAATTCAGAGCACAGAACGATTTGATGTTTACCACGATGATGCCCGTGACCAAAAATGACATGGTGAAAGCAAGGGTGCTCGTCATTGTCATCCTGGAATTATTGCATATGGTAGCGGCCATGATCTTTGGTGCGATCAATCTCCGCTTATATCCGGACCCGACTTATTATTTCTTCGGACCGTATTTGGGTTTTTGGGGGCTATGTTTTGTCATGCTGGCGATCTTCAACGTGATTTTTATCCCGATGTATTACAAGACGGCGTATAAATATGGCGGAGCGACGTTTGCCGGTGTTGCGGGAGCAATGCTTTTTGCCGGAATCGCGCAATGGATCGGAATCCAGAGTTCTTTTGTATCCGACGTTTTTAATGGCAGCGGCGCCCACGATATGGCGCTTCAAACATCCATCCTGATCGCAGGAATCGTTATCTTTGTTGCACTCACGATGATTGCTTATCGAATGGCGGTAAAGAGATTTCTGAAAGTGGAGCTCCAATGAACGTAGCGATTTCGAATACATCCGAAAAACCGATTTATCAGCAGCTTTTCGAACAAATCAGCGCCCAAATTTTGAAAGGGGAACTGGAAAGCGGCTATATTTTACCGCCGATCCGGCAAGCAGCCCAGGAGCTGCGCGTGAGCATCATCACCGTCAAGAAAGCTTGGGAAGAACTGGAACGATGCGGTTTGATCAATACAGTTACGGGAAAAGGGTGTTTTGTCGCCGACTTTTCACCCGATGAGAAGCTGCGATTACGCAACGAAATGATCCTGAAGCAAATGGTTAACGACACTTCGTATTACAAATCTTTTGGCCTCACCATCGATGAAGTGGTTGAGCTGTTGAAGAAGATTTATTAACAACCAAGTGCGCCAAAATTAATAGAAACGGCGTAACCGTTCTAGGTCCGGCAGTATCGTCTGCCGGGCCGTTTTTTATGGGGGTATAGGCTGTCCGGTCCTTTTTTTGTTCCAGCCTTATCCGGCTTTCGCCTGATTGGGAACTTGTTTCACGCCTTTCTTTCCGAGCAGATTGGTTCCTATGACGCCGGCAATAATAAGCGCAGAACCGACAATATGGTACAAGCTGACATCCTCTCCAAGCAAAAACGCTCCGGCAGCGATCGACACAATCGTCGATAGATTGGAGAATACGCTCACTTTGGATGCTTCGATTTTGGATAGGGCGTAGTTTGAACTAAGCGCCGTAACCAGTGTGGACAAAATGCCAAGATAGAGGACGGCCATGGTAAACGTACCGCTGGCAAGCGGAGAGAACAATTGATCGAGCGTTCCCGCGGCTGTATGCCCGGTGAGCGACACGGCTGAAAAGAAAAGAAAGGCGATACCCAGCATCACATACGTTATCTCTGCAGGACTGAACGATTTAAGCAGCCGCTTCGCGAGTACGCTGTACCCTGCCATGACCAGGCAAGACAGGAACAAGAGAACAATCCCCGTCATGTTGGACCAATCGATGCGGCTGCCCTTCATCATAAAGATGAACAGGACTCCGCCGACCGACAGACAGATGGATAGCTTTTGCAAGAGCGTGGTCGTTTCTTTCAAAAACAGGAACGCCAGCAGCACCGTTAAAATCGGCGTGAAAGCAAACAGAATACCCCCTTCGCTGGATGTGGCATGCTGCAGGCCGTAGGATTGGAGCGTAAAAAACGACAGCGGATACAAGGTGGCCAAGAGCAGCAGCTTGTAAAACTTCTTCCCGCGGTAGTTCAAACGGACCCGGCCCAGCAGGACGGGAATGGACATGACGGCGAAGGATGCGGCGAACCGGAATGTGAGGAGATCCAGGGGTGTGCCGAATTCGAGCGCAATTTTAGTGAATAAAAATGAAAATCCTATAATGATAGCATTGATAACCGCGCATAAATAAGCAAATTTCAATCCGGATGGAGATGGATTCATCGATTAAGCGCCCCCTTAACTTTGAGTGTTCATCATAGATTCATGATCGCGAACTTGGAACTGATACATGAAATGGTAAAACGAAATGCAGATGCCAACAATAACGAATTTTCAGAACTGTATCAGTACAGTTATGCATATCGCGTATAAAGAGAATGGGGAAGAGAAGGGGCAGCGTGAAAAGAGACGTATTCAATACTGAATAAGATCGGTTATCCGGGTGATGTGTGGAAGCAGCTTGGCGGCAAATCCAAGCATGCGGCAAACCGGATATTGACCCATATAATTGTATTGAACAGGAGAGTCAGCTTATACTTCAGTTCTCTGATTCTACATTACAGGGCATGGGCAGATTCACGTCTGAAGGAACCTATGGACCAAGCCTTAGTTGAAGGTAAGTCACAGTGAGTCTACCGTGAAGTCTAGGTAACGTGAAGCGGTGGCAATGGTGGTTTTGTATAGCCACGGTTCGCTCCTTAGTTATAATGACAAGAATGAACGATGCAGGTCAAGCAGGCGTCAAAGACCATGGTCTGCTTGAATCTGCGGTACATAGACCGCAACAAAGCCTGTTTGGGGAAGATGCATACCCAACTTTATATGACAAAGCAGCTGCATTAGTGGAGTCTTTGGTCAAAAATTATTGTTTTCACAATGGAAATAAACGGACAGCTTATCTTGTGACAAAATCATTTTTATTGTTAAACGGCTTTCATTTGAAAATGGAGCGTAATGAAGCGGTGGAGTTTATGGTTGACATTGCACAAGGGAAGTACGAACTCGAATCGATTGCTCAAATACTTGAAAAACATTCAAATGCTAGGTAATGTGGCAATGGAAGAAATCAAAGTGATTTTAAACAAGCCGCGTCACCTTTTTGAACCTATAAGTGGCCGATACGAAGTATCCGGCATGATGAGGTATTTGATTCATATCCAATTGACGGATTTGTAAAGACAAAGCGGTCATCCACGGGGTGACCTTTTTTCTTGTTCAAAATGAACCGGCCATCGTCATCTTGCGATTTCCTTGACGATTTCCTTGCAAAACCTAACGTTTGTTGACTACTTTATCATGTTTGTTATCTGGATGAAAGCGCTCTATTTCCTTTAAAATTGACTTACACAAGCAATATAGGATGACGGAAGAGGTGACAGGCATGAGCACTAAGACAAAAGGTAAGCGCTTACGAACGCGATGGCGCAAGCAAGATGCCGAGCTGACGCTTTTGGCGCTGCCGACGACCATATGGTACATTCTTTTCTGCTTCTTACCCATGTTCGGCATCATTATCGCCTTTAAAAACTTTAGAATAAGCGGCGGATTTCTAAGTAACGTCATTAACAGTCCATGGGCGGGGTTCAAGAACTTCGAATTTTTGTTCAAATCGAACGATGCATGGATCATTATTCGAAATACGCTGGGATACAATATCATTTTTATCGTCCTCGGCATTGTCATTCCCGTTGCTTTAGCCCTGATGGTCGGCATGCTGCACAATCGGAGAGCTGGCAAAGTGTATCAAACCATGATGTTTTTGCCCTACTTTCTGTCCTGGGTCGTCGTTTCGGCGGTAGGCTGGGCATTTTTGAGCTTTGACAAAGGGATTGTCAATCAAATGCTGGTGAATATGGGCGGCGAGCCGATCAACTGGTATATGGAGTCGAAATACTGGCCTTACCTTTTGATTTTCATGCATGTTTGGAAAAGCGTAGGTTACGGTATGGTCGTTTACTTGGCGACAATCACCGGCATTGATAAAACCTACTATGAGGCGGCCGTCATTGATGGCGCTTCCATCTGGCAGCAGACACGATTCATTACCCTGCCGTTGATGAAACTGGTTATCGTCATGATGTTTATCTTGGCCGTGGGCCGCATCTTCTACACGGATTTCGGATTGTTCTTCCAGGTACCGCGGGATTCGAACTCCTTGTTTAACGTGACCACCACCATTGATGTATTGGTTTATAAGCAACTCAAAACGGCAACCGTCGGCATGGCTTCCGCGGCCGCATTCGTGCAATCCGTGCTGGGTTGTATCACGATTCTAACGGCAAACTGGATCGTTCGCAGAATAGATCCGGATAGCGCGATGATGTAGGGGGTGCGTTTATGGCAGCAAGAACGGTTTATGAAAGCGGTTTGGATAAATTCAATCGCCCGAGCAAAGGCGTCAACATCGTCTTCAATCTCATATTTATTTTGCTCGCGTTAGTATGCGTGGTGCCGATGCTGGTTGTGCTTTCCATATCCTTATCCAGCGAGGACTCCATCCGTCAGACGGGATATCACATCATTCCAACCGCACTATCCGGCGATGCTTACAGTTATATAGCACAGCAAGGGACGATGATTCTGCGTGCGCTCGGCATATCGGCATTGGTCACGATTGTGGGCACGGTACTGGGCGTGCTGCTGACCGCCTCTATGGGTTACGTCATCTCCCGGCCGAATTACAAGCTCAAAGGGCTGCTGACCTGGATCGTATTTATTCCGATGATTTTCAATGGAGGTTTGGTTTCCAGCTATTACATCAACGCAAATTTGCTTGGACTTAAGGATACGGTTTGGGCGCTGATTTTACCGCTGGCCGTTTCGTCCTTCAACGTCATTATTTGCAAAACATTCTTTAAGAGCACGATTCCGGACGGCCTGATCGAATCCGCGGAAATCGACGGCGCGGGCCAGCTGCGTATTTTCTTCTCAATCGTTTTGCCGATTTCCTTGCCGGTTATCGCAACCATCGGACTGTTCCTGTGCTTTGCTTACTGGAATGACTGGTTCCAATCGATGCTGTACATCAACAACCAGGATCTGTATTCCTTGCAGGCGCTGCTGAACAACTTGATGAGCAACGTGGATGCTCTTGCGAAAAATGCCGCCAGCATGGGCGTCAGCTACGCGATGCTTGCGGCAACGATGCCGAAAGAATCCGCGCGGATGGCGGTGGCGATCATTATCGTGCTCCCTGTAGCCTTTGCTTACCCGTTCTTCCAGCGGTATTTCATTTCCGGCCTGACGATCGGCGCCGTCAAGGGATAAGGCGGTCCCCGAAGGCCGAGCAATGGGGAAAAGGTTCCGCTAAAAGCGGTCTGTCTACTTAGAGAATCCGTCGAAAGACGTTTTCTTTTATACATCGCCGTTCTGATCATCATCAACTTTTATACAAAAATTTCAAAACGGCGCAAGAACAACATTTATAAGGGGGAAATACTTATGAAAAAGCCTTTGAAGCTCCTTTCTACTGCTTGCGTTCTGACGCTTCTGATGTCAGCGCTTGCAGCTTGCGGCTCGAAGTCGGATACATCCGCTTCCGATCCGAAGGCTTCCGATGCTTCCAAAACTTCTTCATCTTCCACTGATGTGCCTACTTTGGTATGGTGGACGATCGGCGGCCAGGTTCCGAACAACTTTGACAAGGCTGTCGCAGCGATGAATGAATACACAGCCGAGAAAATCGGCGTCAAAGTGGATATCAAAGTGGCCAGCTGGGGCGAATGGGATACGAAGATCAACACGATCGTAAATACGGGCGAACCTTTCGATATCATGTTCACGAACGGTTCCAAGTACAATCAGCAAGTTGCCATGGGCGCCTTTGCCGATCTCACGGATCTCGTGCAAAGCGAAACGCCGGATCTGTATAAGCTTATTCCCGAGAAGGTATGGGATGGCTCAAAAGTCGGCGGCAAAATTTACTCCGTACCTACGTACAAGGACTCGTCCCTGACCCAGTATTGGGTATTCGATCATAAGTATGTTGAGAAATACGGCATTGACGTGCCAAACATGAAAACGCTGAAGGATCTCGATAAACCTTTCCATGACATGAAAGCAGGAGAAGGAAAAAGCTTCTATCCGCTTCCGATGACGCAAAGCGAAGGCTTGAACGGATTCTTTAACGAATACGACGATATGGCCCTTGGACTCGCTCCTATCGGCGTAAAGGCGGACGATGCTTCGCGTAAGGTCGTATCTGTTCTGGAGCAGCCGGACGTGATGGAGAATTTGAAAATGCTGCATAAATGGTATCAAGACGGCATTATCAATCCGGACGCGCCAACCAAGCCTGAACCGGATAAAGGCAAACCATTCATGAGCGCTCAAGGTTTCCCTGGTGCAGAAGTGGGCTGGCAAGTCAACAATGGCGTTGAAAAGTACGATATGGTGCAAAATTACGGACCGATCTACACGACGACGACGATCCAAGGTTCTTTGAATGCAATTTCCGCCAACTCGAAATATAAAAAAGAAGCTCTGAAATACCTGGAACTGGTCAATACCGATCCGAAGCTGCGCAACATGCTCGCTTTTGGTGAAGAGGGTGTGGATTACAAGAAAGTGGATGGCGAGAAGGTTGTTGAGCGCACGACAGATACATGGCCGCTCGCTGCCTACACGCAAGGCACATTCTTTGACATGGCAACACAGAAGGATGCCCCTGCAGATCAGTGGGAACAGGTTAAAAAGCTGAATGAACAAGCGTTTGCGTCTTCGCTGCTGGGCTTCTCCATGGATATTTCCAATCTCTCTACAGAGGTGGCGAATACCAAGGCGGTGTGGGACAAATACCGTTATGAATTGCTCACGGGCGCATCCGATCCGGAGAAAATGGTTCCGAAGATCGTGTCCGAACTCAAAGCGGCAGGCATGGATACCCTCATGAAAGCCGCCCAAGAGCAGATTGATGCTTTCTTTAAGTGAGTCATAAAAGCCAACGCCCGACTTGGAAGCCCGAACGGAAGGATCACTTGCCCGTTCGGGCTTCCTTATAATATAAACGCGGTCTGTCTACTGAAGAAGTACGTCGATAGACGTTTTTCCTGTATGAGGGCTTTGCCAAAATCCCAATGTCGATCCGGATCGAATTTTGCATCCTCCTGATATAGGAAAACAAGATATAATGAAATTGCTTTCATGAAATGGAATGCTCATCGTTCTGGATTTTGCAAAATCCTCCGTTAACAACCTGATGCAAAGGAGGCGTCGCATGGGTTCTTTTCTGCAGATTAAGATATACCGCGGCAAATTCATTGCGTATACGGTATTTGTGGTGACTTTAGGGTTGGCGCTTGGCATTCTGACTTGTGCGATACTGCTGTATCAATGGATCGAAAACGCCCGAACCGAGGCTGTCAGCGCCTTTGCCCGCATCGAAAACGAGCTTCAGTATGATGCGGATCGCATCGAGGCATACATGCAGCGAATATACTCCAACAATCGGCTGATGACCGATGCCAGGTACTTTTTGGGCAATAGCGCGGAGGGGTATCTGACGAACAGGCTGAAAAACAGCCAATTTAACGAACCGCTCGTCTCCTTTCCCGACGATATGAAAGCTTTTTTGTACAGCTCAGGGCAGGGAGACATTACGCAAATCAGCCTTCATACCGCGTCGCGGGGCAATGCGGTTCGCTTTGACAGCAGCGGCAATGACAGCTTCGCGTTCCGCCTGCCGAACACGGATGAAACCTTTCGCGAGACGATCCAAAAGGGATTCGTATACCGCAAAAAGTTATCCGACCCGAACCAGATTTCCCGCCAGATCGGGGAGTTCCGTTTCTTGATCAGCAGCGAGCAGCTGTTCAAAAAAATAAACAGCTACAAATTGGACACGGCTGCAGCCGTAAGCGCTTCCGGCGAGGTATACATGATCTTAGGCGGGAACCGCCATGCCGGGAAGCTGGTACTTCAAGCGGCGGATGACGGACGAACCAGCGGCTATCTTTCATTAGGCGGGTTGAAAAGCACGTATTTTATGACCTTTTCTTCCACCAAGTTCGATTTCCGCTTCGTCGTTCTTGTCGATCTGCCGATGCTTATGCGTCAAAATACCGGCATTATTGCGGCGGTGTTATTCATTGTATTGATGGCGATGATCAGCGTATTGCTCATCATTGTGTACAATCTGCGTGACGACGCGCGATTCCTTCAGCGCATTATCTATTCCATCAAACGCGTGAAAACCGCGGACTTTACGTCGAATTCTCCGGCACGTTACAGGCGGAACGAATACGGCATGATTGCCCGGGAGTTGGATGACATGGTCCTCCAGCTCGACAAACACATTCGCACCGAATATTTGCTGAAGCTGAAGCAGCAGGAAACGGAAATGAAGGCGCTTCAACATCAGATTAATCCCCACTTCCTGTACAACACGTTAGAGGCCATTCGCTCTACCGCTTTGGTGAACCGCGACGTCGACACCGCCGATGCCATTGCAACCTTAGGCGCTTTATATCGGGATATCGTGAAGAAAGAAAACATCATATCCATCATCAGCGAGCTGGAACTTTTGCAAAAATATTTGAAAATCATGGAGCTGAAATACCCGGGGCGGTTTTATTATCAGCTGAATGTGGATGAGGCGCTTTGGAACGTATCTACCGTAAAATTTTGGATGCAGCCGCTGGCGGAGAATTTTTTCGTTCATGGCTTCGATCCGGGCAACGAATTTAATTTGCTGGTCGTCAACGGCTGGGAAACGGATCAGCGCTTCGTGCTCGAATTTGTCGACAACGGAAAAGGAATCTCCAGGGAGCGTTTGGACGAAGTGAAGCGGAATCTTTCAAGCCGTGACGATGCTCCTGTCAAGAGCATTGGCCTGCGCAACGTGTATACCCGGCTGCATTTTTTCTATGGAGAGGGCTTTTCCATGGAGGTCGATAACAACGAGGAGGCAGGCGTCAAGATTACCGTTACGATCGCAAAGGAGTGATCAGGCATGTACAAACTTCTTATCGTGGATGATGAACCGCAGATTCTGGAGGGCATGAAGCGGAGTTTGGATTGGGCAAGATACGGTTTTCACCGGATCGAGACGAGCGAAACCGGAGAGGGCGCTTTGTCCAAGGCGGTAGAGCTGCTGCCGGATATCGCCATTTTCGATGTGTGCATAGGGACGGAGCGCGGCTATGAAATCATCGGCAAGCTTAAAGAGATGCGCCTTCCCACCCAATATATTATCATGAGCGGCTATAGCGAATTCGAATACGCCCGGGAGGCGATCCGATGCGGGGTGAAGGATTATTTGCTTAAGCCCGTCGAACGTTCCAAGCTGCAGCAGGTGATCGAAAAAATCATCGTGGAAGATTTGCACGGCACCCTGGACGGCGCAAGCGGCGAGGACCTGAACGCCGATCCGATTTTGGGAATTCCGTACGATCAATTATCCAAGTTGACCAACCGCATCTTGATGATGGTGAAGGCGGAATATGCCCAGAACATCACTCTGAAATCAGTGGCGGAGCGTTTTCGGATGAACAGTACGTACCTTGGACAGCTGTTTCTGAAGGAAGCGCATATGAAGTTTTCGGAATATTTGATGGCCTATCGAATGCTTCACGCGCGGGAACTCATTTTAACGACCAGCGAAAAAATTTCCAGCATTGCGCTTTCCGTGGGATACCCCAATCTGAATTATTTTTACACCCATTTTCAAAGTTATTTCGGCAAGTCGCCATCGGAAATGAGAAAACAGAGCTAGGTTTAACGTGACAAAGGAGGCCTTTGTATGCAGCAACCCTCTTTTTGGGGTCGTATCATTCTATATGTTGCATTAACCGTCATGTTAGCGCTGTCGGGGACGGGGTGCTCCTCGTCTTCCGGCGAAGATGAGGGGAAGCCCGGCGGCGCCACGGTGAATCTCATCTACTACACGATCGGCGAGCCGGACAAGGATCTGAAGCTGGTGAACGACAAAATCAATGAGATCCTGGCCAAAAAGATCGGCGTTACCATCACCTACGTCAAGGTAGGATGGCAAGAGTATGAAGACCGGTTGAACACGATGATATCGGCGGGAACCCCTTTTGATGTCGCTTTTGCCCAGGACTTCACGGGTTATGCCAAACGTGGCGCATGGTTGCGGCTGGATGACTATCTCTCTACCGTAGGCAAGGAAATGTACGAGGCCATCGATCCCGTTTTTTGGCAGGGGGTGCGTATGGACGACGGCGGCATTTACGGCATCCCTACCAATAAAGAACTCGCGGTGCGCCAACAGTGGACGTATCCGGATGAACTGGTGAAGAAGTACGAGATCGATATTACAAAATACAACACGCTGGAATCGCTTGAACCTTTGCTGCGGATGATCAAACAAAAGGAACCGGATTATTTGCCCATGGAGCTGGACAAGGACTCGCAGAACTTCTTCGCCTTGGACGGCTACGAATACGTCATAGACAAGAAGCTGCCTTTGATGGTGAAGTCCTTAGATCCAAACGCTCCCGTGGTGAATATATTCGAAACGAAAGAAGCACGGAAAGTGCTGAATACGCTGCGGCGCTATTATAAGGCGGGCTACATCAACGAAGATGCTGCTTTACGGGAGAATCAAAAGCTGAAGATAGGTTCGAAGTTGTTCTGGAAAGCCTCCGACGGCGGCCCACTTGCGGTAAACAGCTGGAGCAAGGACCGCGGCTACAAGGTGGTGGCGAACGCCGTAACGCCCGAGCTCGTCACGACGGAATCTTTGCGGGGCGGCATTATGGCGGTCAGCGCGGAAACCAAGCACCCCGTAGAGTCCATTAAATTTTTGAATTTGCTCAATACGGACCCCGAAGTCCGCAATTTGTTCAATTATGGGATAGAGGGCGTGCATTACAGCTTGGACGAGAATGGCCAAGTCGTGCCTATTCCTCCGAAGGACGCCAGCGGGAATCCCATCCCGGATGAAACGCCCGGTTACACGGGGGTCACGTATACTCAGGGCAACTGGTTCATTTTGAAGACGATGGGCGGCGCGTTTCCGGACCCTTTGAATAAATGGGATCAGTTCCGTTCTTCCAACGCAAGAGTCGTTAAATCCAGCATGCTGGGTTTTACGCCCGATCTATCCATGATGCCGATCCAGATGCAGAACATCGAGATGGTATGGCAAAAATATTACCCGAGCCTGATGACAGGCAGCGTGGATATCGATACCGAACTGCCGAAGTTCAATCAGGAACTGAAGCAGGCCGGTCTGGACGAGGTTCGTGCCGAAGTGCAAAAACAGCTCGACGCTTGGCGTATGGCGCACAAGCAGCGGCTCTGATGCTTCCGACCGGATCCATGAAATTGGTACAGTCCTGCGCACTTCCATTCGTAACCCAAACGGGTGCTAAACCGTCTCTTAGATGAAGACTTTCCATTAGGAGCTTATCAATCAGGGCAGTTCATTTTTAGTCATGACGATGCGGGGAGTCATTTCATCTAAAAATAGGAAAAAGAGGTGCGATGGTGGTGCTCAAACGTTTGGTTCTATCCATGCTGTTATCATCGGTGTTATGGTCGGCTTGTTCTGCGTATGCATCGGCTGAGGGGGCCGTGCCCCCGACGAATGTCGCCGGAATCTCCATTTATCCGTATGAAAAAGGAGTCGATGCCGAATTTTATATCCGCTATGGTGATTCGGGCCAAGAGTCCATCGGCAAAGATTTTGTAGGATTATTTATCAACGGCTCCATCATCAAAAATGCGAATGTGGTGACGGAAAATAACAGGACGCTGCTGCCGGTCCGAATCGTGGCCGAACATTTGGGGGCTCAAATCAAGTGGGATTCCAAAGCCCAAAAAGTCACGATTGCCGATGGCGGCCAAACGGTCGAATTATTCATGCACTCCACGCATGCCAAGGTAAACGGCAAAAAAGTCGATATGACTGTCGCGCCAAAAATCATACACCGTAGCACCTACGTGCCTGCGAGATTTGTGGCCGAAGCTTTGCGCGCCAAAGTGGATTATTTTAATGGAAAAGATCTCTCGCAGCCGCATATGGTTCCCAGACTGCCGCATGTAATGATCAGCCGGTATCCAAGCGATGCCAAGATCCTTTCCAAAGAGGCTGCCATCGACAAAGCCAAAAAGGAATTCGTTATCGCTTATGAATCAAAATTCGGCCCATTTGTTCCGCTTGCCGCGAACGAGAAACCGGGTAGGGAAGATGACAAGGCCATTTTGAGGAATGTCATTACACATTTGAAAATCGAATCGGAGAACGACAGGTATTACGTCATCCCTATGATGTATGATTTTTGGGTCGATAAGTATACGGGAGATGTGTATACCTTTTATAACGGGCTTACGATGTCGATAAACCGCTTTGATCCGTACGCCGAGAATGCGTTGTCTTTTCCGGGTTGATGCCGCCGAAGACGGCGAGGCACTGTACGTAAAGGACGTTATCGATGTACTTGAGAAAATAACCGGAGAGCCGGCCAATTGGCCGGTTCTCTTTATTTTTCCAAAAGCAGACCGTTTTTTCTAATAGAGCGGTGAGTAGAAACGACAAAAACGAAGGAAATATTGCAAAATGAGACTCTAGTCCCTAACTTACGATTCGCATATATTATATTTTTAAGTAAATGTTAAATTTTTCAACTACATATAAGCTCGTACGATCATGGCAAACCCATTGAAAAATGGGGACGCAAAGCTATAGGGGCTAACGGATTTGCTGTAAAACGCAAATGCTACTGCCAGCCAGCTGCCGAATACGACGGAAGCCTCCGTCTGTTATGGACGGGGGTTTTCTTTTTCTGAATATTTAAAATTTTAACTATTTTGATAGCTGGGGTTTCGAGCCCTGTCTATAAAAAAGACGAAAGAAAGAGGAGGGAAGGAGTTCTATAAGGTAATTTTCTGAAATTGGAAAGATTGACGGCGAAGGAATGATCGCTCTATCAACGATCAGAGCTTTCGAATTAAGTATGATTTGGGGGGAGACAATTGCACAATGACCGCTCTATGAAGCGAACCAATTTATTAAAGCGTCTCTTTATTCAGTTTTCTGTACTTTTGCTTATCCTTAGCGTGGGACTCCCTTTATCGCCAGGTGCAATTCATGCAGCAGGGACATTAACGATTAATAAAATTGATTCGTATGGTATCCAGGGGATGACACTCCATCAATTTGATGGCAATAATCCAACTGCTACTCCAAAGGCTAGTGTTACTATAACAGGTGTTACCGAAAATACCGGTTTAAACGGATTGGCAGTAGCAATGAATGAGAAAGCTTTTTATGCGGCTACTTATTCTTACAGCAGTAATCCTGTTTCTAAACTTTACAGAATTAATGAAAACGGAACAGCCCAGTTTGTATCACAAGTGGAGGGTATAGCCGGGAGTTCTGTCATTTTTGATGGGAAATATTATTATGTATATGGACATAACGGTAAGGTTTATATAGGAACCTATGATTTATCTACGGGACAAAAGGAATCAAATGAAATAACGAATTATAGTCTCCCGTCATACCAGGATATGGGTGGCGATTTGGTTTTTGATAGTAATGGTTATCTATGGTTTTACGAAGACAGTTCATTAGTTCAGTTGGACCCAAGAACGTCTACCATGGTTCGCAGTATCGCCATATCTTCTGCAGATGGTGTCCCTGTAGAGAATGGGTTCAGAGGAATGAGCTTTTTACCTAACGGAAATATATTAATCGTCGGTGGGCTGAGTAATCCGAAATTCTATATACTTAACCGTGATACTTTGAGCACCACTTACATCGGAGAAATGACAGGGGGATTGATTTATGATCTGGCATCGGAAGTTACGCCGAAGTTCGATCCTAATCCTCCTGAACTTGAATCTCAGAAAAAGGCAACCATTCAACAAAAAGCGACAGGTAACACGGATACGGCCCACCCGGAAGTAGGAGATACGCTTCTATACACGATTCAGAGCCGGAACAAAGTGGTTAACAGCTTCATTAGTAATCTTGTTATCTCGGATACAATTCCATCAGGGCTACAGTATGTCCCGGGCAGTTTAAAGGTGGACGGCGTGTCTGTCACTGATGCTGAAGGGGACGACAAAGGGCATTATGCCTCAGGCAAGGTAGTCGGTCAGTTTGGTGTCATTAAAGATACCGCATTGCACACCGTCACGTTTCAAGTGACAGTGCTGCCGGGCCAGGCAGGCAAGGATATTGCAAATACGGCAGCGGTAGTCGGGGACAATATCGACGTTCCGGACAAGCCGACGACGACGATCAACATTTATCCGCGGGTTCCCGTGCTTGAATCGAATAAAAAGGCTGCGCTTCAGGAAAAAGCGGCTGGAAACATGGATTCGGCCCATCCGGAAGTAGGAGATACGCTTTTATATACGATTCAAACCCGAAACGCGGCAGCAGATAGTCAGGTCACGAATCTGGTGATCTCCGACGCGATTCCGGCAGGGCTGGAATATGTTCCGGGCACGCTTCGCGTAGACGGCACAGCGGTGACGGATGCCGAAGGTGATGACCAAGGACATTATACTGCAGGTCAGGTTGTCGGTCAGTTCGGAGTCATTTCGGACACCAATTGGCACACGGTCCAATTCAAAGCAATCATCCAACCAGGCCAAGCTGGCCAAAGCATTCGCAACGTGGCCGAAGTGACTGGCGACAATATCGACACTCCGGGCAAGCCGGACGTGGAAGTGAATGTTTACCCACCGGCTAACCGACCGCCAATGACATCGAATACCGAAGAAACTACATGGAAAAATACGTCGGTAACCGGAAGCGTTTATGGAATAGATCCGGACGGTGACCAGCTTACATTTACCAAAGGTAGCGATCCGACGCATGGCACAGTGACGGTGAACCCGGATGGAACATGGAAGTACGTTCCAGATCCCGATTTTACCGGAACCGATAGCTTTGAGGTTACGGTGAGCGACGGCAAGGGCGGAACCTCCACCTCCACGGTGACGGTCAACGTAACGGAGCCGCCAAATCTGCCGCCAGTGAGCCGCAATGAAAACGTAACGACGCAGCGGGATACGACAGTAACCGGCAGCGTGTATGCAACCGATCCGGACGGTGATCAGCTTACATTCACCAAAGGAAGCGATCCAAAGCATGGGACCGTGACGGTAAGTCCGGACGGAACGTGGAAGTATGAACCGGATCCGGGCTATGTAGGCCCAGATATCTTCACTGTAATCGTGGATGATGGGAAGGGTGGAAAAACGACATCCACGATAACAGTTAACGTAACAGACAAACCGAACCAACCACCGGTCACGCGAGATGAAAACGTAACGACACCAAATAATACGTCGGTAACCGGAAGCGTTTATGGAATAGATCCGGACGGTGACCAGCTTACATTTACCAAAGGTAGCGATCCGAAGCACGGCTCAGTCACGGTGAATCCGGATGGCACCTGGACCTATACGCCAGAGCCTGGTTATGTTGGCGAAGACAGCTTTACGGTGATCGTGGATGATGGGAAGGGTGGAAAGACCACTTCGACAGTGACGGTCAACGTGACTGATTCTGGAACAAGCACGAATCCAGGCCCAGGTACGGATCCTGGAACAAGTCCAGGAACCACGCCGAATCCAGGAACGGGCACGGACCCGGTAAAACCGAATCAGGTGCCAAACGTGCCTTCCTACGTGACAGAAACGCCAATAAATACGCCGGCCACCGGAAAAGTAACCGGAACGGACGCCGATGGCGACCCGCTGACGTATGCGAAAGGAAGCGATCCGAAGCATGGAACGGTGACGGTG
This sequence comes from Paenibacillus sp. VCA1, assembly GCF_031583795.1. Taxonomy (NCBI): domain Bacteria; kingdom Bacillati; phylum Bacillota; class Bacilli; order Caryophanales; family Paenibacillaceae; genus Paenibacillus; species Paenibacillus sp. VCA1. The sequence goes on from NZ_JAVLSX010000001.1 coordinate 92,130, forward strand.
AATCCGGACGGAACGTGGACATATGTACCGGACCGGGATTATACCGGAACGGACAGCTTTACGGTGATAGTGAGCGACGGCCGCGGCGGCACCACGACGTCCGTGGTGACGGTCAACGTGAAGGGAACCGGTACTGGACCGGGAACGACGGTTCCAGGAACCACCCCTGAGCCGACGAATCCCGGAAATGGAACGACACCGACCAATCCAGGGAACGGAACAACGCCTACAAACCCTGAAGGCGGTACGACTCCAACCAAACCTGGGAAAGGAACGGCTCCGGATTCGGGGGATGGCTCAGGCTCTTCTTTGGAAGATAACGGATCGGTCGCAGGGGAGTCTGGAAAAGCTCCTTCACCAGCGGACCAAACGGGCGGACAGTCCGGCAACAAGCTGCCTAACACGGCAACGAATGTTTATAACTTAGGGCTCCTCGGAATGATTATTCTGCTTGCAGGATTGTTTATCTGGAGAAAACGTAAGGTATAATCGTTGGATTTTTAAAGAAACAAACTGCACGAAAAGGGTTCAGGCTGTCGAGACATTCTCGACAGCCTTTTCTATGTCCATATGATACAACACGACATTTTACGTTGTCAGGAACGATGTAGAAGAACCGGCTATATGCCTTATATGGCTGATTCTTATCATCTTTCATAGGCAATGAAGCCATAGACATGATTTGTTGCTTTCACTATTGACTGCTCATAATACGGCAAATTCGAACTCGTTATATCTTCAAGAAAGAAAAACATTTTCCTAAAAACGACAAAAGGGAAGAAAATACTGTAAAAATGGGGCTTTAGTCCCTAACTTAAGATTCGCATATATTATATTTTTAAGTAAATATTAAAAATTTTAACTACATACAAGCTCGTACGATCATGGCAAACCCATTGAAAAATGGGGACGCAAAGCTATAGGGGCTAACGGATTTGTAGGGAACTACAAATGCTACTGCCAGCCAGCTGCCGAATACGACGGAGAACTCCGTCTATTAGCGTTTGCTATAGGACGGCGTTTTTATTTTTAAGGTACATTCGGCGAAAAAATATGCATTATGGGAGGCGATGCTAAAAAAACTAAGGTTCGAATGTCAGTTGGGACGGCTTGCATTTAAACGTTCTAGAAACGCTTCAATCCACCTATAGTTCAGTTCAGAAATTTGATAGGACTCAAGCTGAATTGAAGAGGAATATTCGTTGAAATAAATAAAAGGCTTTGTACTTGATCTCAAGGGAGGACGAGAAATGAAAATGCGGTATATGAAACGGGCCGCCATCACAGTTGCGACTGCCTTAGTCGCAAGTAACTTATTATCAGCTACTTCTTTTATCGATGGACAAAAAGCATATGCTGCACAAGCTGGCTCTCCCGTGAAAAGGGTGGCGCTAATCAACGGTGGATTTGAGGAACCTCCTTATTCGGATACCAACCCCAATATTTACAAACAAATAGGGTGGTTTGATGCTCCTCAAAGTGTCGTTCCTGGCTGGAAAACAACAGATCCATCAGGCCTATTTGAAATAATGAATAAGAGATTGGGGGATGAGATTCCACCCGATCATTATTATAAATCTCTAAAGGTTCCTCCAGCAGAAGGTCAGCAATTTGCCGAGCTGAACAGCAGGGAAGCTGCTCAGCTATATCAAGACGTAGATACGACCCCAGGGCAAACCATTTATTGGAGATTGGCTCATAGAGGTCGAAGTGGAAAAGATACAATGGCATTAAAGATCGATTCAGCTAATGTTGATCCTAAAAACCTTAAAACTATTCAAACCATGACAAGTGATAACGATAGATGGTATTACTATTCAGGCAAATATGTTGTTCCTGCAGGACAATACAAAACAAGATTTGGTTTTGAAGCGATTTCTAGTGCCGACGGTGATACAGCAGCCGGTAATTTTCTGGACGATATCTTCCTTGGAACGGAACCTTACGGAGTCGTCACAAAGTCCGTTTCCCCAGTTGACAATGTACAAGAAGGAGATACTTTAACGTATTCGGTCAACTTTAAAAATGATGGTGGAGACGAATCAGCCAACACTGTATTTACGGACAATATTCCTGACGGAACCGAATACGTGCCTGGATCCTTGGAGATTGTATCGGGCCCGAATGCCGGGAAGCTGACAGATGTGAGCGGCGATGACCAAGGGGAGTTTCTTGCAAGCGAAAAGCGGGTAGTCGTTCGTTTAGGAAACGGAGCGAACGGAAGCCAGGCAGGCAGAATCCCGAACGTCGACGTTCTGCCTGGAGGAACGACAGTCCAATTCAAAGTTAAAGTGCTCTCGAAGTACAAAACGACAACGGTAGCCAATCAGGCGACCGTAGAATACGACAATTTGCTGTCGGGAGATCATGAAACCCGGAATTCCAACGGCGTTACGGTTGATGTGAACCGTCCGCCGATTTCGCCGGATTTCGAAGAAACGACATGGAAGGGCACAACCGTAACCGGAAGCGTATATGGCGTTGACGCAAACGGCGATTCACTGACGTTCAAAGAAGGAAGCGGTCCGACAAACGGTACGGTGACCGTTCATCCGGACGGAACGTGGGAGTATATACCTGATCCAACTTTTGTCGGAGAAGATAGCTTCACGGTCATCGTAGACGACGGCAAAGGCGGAACCTCCACCTCGACGGTGACGGTGCACGTAAAAGATCCGCCAAACCACCCGCCGGTAACCGATAATTACAATGTGACGACAGAGAAGGACAAATCGGTAACCGGTAGCGTGTATGGTACAGACCCGGATGGGGATAAGCTGACGTTTGATATCGAAACCAATCCGAAACACGGCACGGTGACCGTAAATCCGGATGGAACATGGGAGTATAACCCGGATCCGGGATATAGCGGCCCGGATATCTTTACGGTCATCGTAAGCGACGGTAACGGCGGATTCACGACATCGACCATTACGGTGGATGTAACGGACAAGCCAAACCGTCCGCCGGTCGCGCAGGATGACAACGTAACGACAACGAATGATTCGCCGGTCACCGGCAGAGTAGATGCTGAAGACCCGGACGGGGACCCGCTGAATTTCACCAAAGGAAGCGAGCCGAAACACGGTTCGGTTACGGTAAATCCGGATGGATCGTGGATCTATGTACCGGAGCCGGGTTATGTTGGCGAAGACAGCTTCACGGTAATCGTGGATGACGGTAGAGGAGGCAAAACGGAGTCGAAAATTACCGTCGGTGTGACGGAGCCAAATACGCCGACACCGCCAACTAATCAACCACCAACCGCGCCGAATGATTCTGTAACGACGGAAAAAGGAACTTCCGTAACGGGCACCGTCTATGGCACCGACCCGGATGGCGATCCTTTGACGTATACCCCAGGCAAAGATCCGGAACACGGTACGGTTACGGTGAATCCGGATGGAACGTGGACCTATACGCCGGATCCGGGCTATGTAGGCGGGGATAGCTTTACGGTAATTGTGGATGATGGCAAGGGTGGAAAAACCACGGTTACGATCACGGTTGACGTGAAGGAACCTGCGACGAACCCAGGTACGGATCCTGGAACAAGTCCAGGAACCACGCCGAATCCAGGAACGGGCACGGACCCGGTAAAACCGAATCAGGTGCCAAACGTGCCTTCCTACGTGACAGAAACGCCAATAAATACGCCGGCCACCGGAAAAGTAACCGGAACGGACGCCGATGGCGACCCGCTGACGTATGCGAAAGGAAGCGATCCGAAGCATGGAACGGTGACGGTGAATCCGGACGGAACGTGGACATATGTACCGGACCGGGATTATACCGGAACGGACAGCTTTACGGTGATAGTGAGCGACGGCCGCGGCGGCACCACGACGTCCGTGGTGACGGTCAACGTGAAGGGAACCGGTACTGGACCGGGAACGACGGTTCCAGGAACCACCCCTGAGCCGACGAATCCCGGAAATGGAACGACACCGACCAATCCAGGGAACGGAACAACGTCTACAAACCCTGGAGGCGGTACGACTCCAACCAAACCTGGAAACGGAACAGCTCCGGATGCGGGCAATGGCTCGGGCTCTTCGTTGGAAGATAACGGATCGGTCGCAGGGGAGTCTGGAAAAGCTCCTTCGCCAGCGGACCAAACGGGCGGACAATCCGGCAACAAGCTGCCTAACACGGCAACGAATGTTTATAACTTAGGACTCCTCGGAATGATCATTCTGCTTGCAGGATTGTTTATCTGGAGAAAACGTAAGGTATAATCGTTGTATCTTTTAAGAAGAAAACACTTTTCTGCGTGAAAGGTGTTTTCTTCGCCTTATATTCAACATGCAGGGGAGTGGATGGTTTGCGGAGGAAAGCAGGAGCCTTGATTATGGTCCTTGGAGTCGTCTTGATATCCATTGCCATTTTCCAATATGCCGAACATCAGATCCAGTTAAAAAAGGCCTTGGCTCAGGCCGAAGTTTTGGTTGGCGAAAAATCCACTGACCTTCCCCAAACGAAGCCATTGACCACGCCCGCATCCGATCCCGATCCTTCGGTAACCCGGCAGCAATTTCATCCCGCCGACAATGACGTCATTGGATTGCTGGAAATACCAAAGATCAAGGCGGAATTGCCGATCATTGAAGGTACGGATGAAGAGATGCTGGAAAAAGGCGTTGGGCATTACAGCGGAACCGTGTTCCCGTCGGATGGGGAACAAATCTTGTTATCCGGGCACCGCGATACGGTGTTCCGCAAATTCGGCGAGCTCGGGATCGGAGACCGCTTCATCGTCAAAATGCCTTACGGTTCATTCGAATACGAAATTGCGAGTACGAAAATCGTCGATAAAAACGATACTTCCGTCATTCGCCCGATGGGAGAAGAGGTACTCGTCGTTTCGACTTGCTATCCTTTCCGTTACGTAGGGGCCGCTCCCGACCGGTATGTCGTTTACGCCTACCCGGTTTCAAATGATAAGGGTACCCTGAGCAAAACGAACGGGTCGGCGTAATGCCAAAAGCCACAGCCGCGATGAACTGCCCCCCAATTGTTAGACACCATCTAACATTGGAGGTGCAGTTCACGAAGGTTGTGGTTTTTTTGTGCTTGCTCCATTTTGCCGAGCCTGTGTCTGCCCCCCGGTTTGCTCAGGCATTCGTGAAAACAGGATAGAGGAGATGTTTACATGCAAACCCTGGAGCAGAAAAATGCGGCTCTCGTCAGCGAATTCATTGAATCCTTTTGGAATCGGAGCGATATGGAAAGCGTGGACCGGTTTTTGTCGGACGATTATCGTGAACTCAGCTACCAATCCAGGGAGGGATTGAAGCAGTTTGCGATGAAAATCCTTGGTGCTTTCCCGGATAAACGCTACACGGTGGAGGAAATGGTCGCCCAAGGCGACAAAGTTCTCGTTCGAATGACCGTGAAAGGCACGCATGAGGGCATGTTTTTTGGCACAGCGCCGACAGGCCGTCAGATCGATGTGACGTTGTACCGTCAGTATCGCGTGTCGGATGGGCGAATTGCCGAACATCGCGGCTGGATCGATATGGTTACGACGTGGAGCCAGATCCGCGGCACCGCAGCCCAAGGATAATGCCACCCACGGATCAATGAAAAAGCCCTCACGCAGACAGGGAATACCGCTTCATCCGTCTGCTTGAGGGTGCTTCCTAACCTATTTCCATGTCAATTGAACAATGAGCCTACAGAAAATACTCTCCCGCCGTCTATCTCCTCTGCTCCGAATCCGTCCCCGATTCATGGATCATCGCGTGCTCTTCATGCCACCACAGCGCTTCTTCCGGTTCCTTCAGCAGCTCCTTGATTTCATGTTTCTCCTCGACGGCCGGCGGGGAGCCGCGCAGCGCTTTGCCCGAGGTGTCGGTAAACCAAAACGTGACGACAACCAAACCGATGATGGACGTCGCCATCAAAAAATAGGCCGGGACGAGATTGTTTTTGGTCAAATTAATGAGCCAAGCCATAACGAGAGGCGTCGTGCCGCCGAACAAGGAGGCCGAGATATTGTACGTGACCGCCAGTAAGCCATACCTGACATCGGTAAAAAACAGGGCGGGCAGCACGGAAGGCATCGTCCCTTCAAAGCAGGTCAGGAATACCGCCAGAATGAGCAGTCCCAGAAATACGAGCCCGAGTTTCCCGCTGCTGATCCACAGAAAAGCCGGGAGAGACAGGATAAGCAGCCCGGCCAGGCCTATCTGCATAATGCGTTTGTTGCCGATCCGGTCGCTGAAATAACCCATGGCCAGCACGATCGGAATCATGATGAACATGACGATCAGAATCAGAAGCAACCCTTCGGCCTCCCCGTAGCCGAGTACGGCGGTCAGGTGTGACGGCATATAGGACAGGACCATGTAATCGACGACGTTAAAGAAAAAGACGAGCACGGTACAGATCAGAATGACTTTCAAATGCCTCGAGAACAGTTCCCGGAGCGGCGTTTTCGGCTTATCCTCGTCCTTGGCTTGCTCCATCGCTTCAAAAGCAGGCGTTTCCTCCAAATGGCCGCGAAGATACAGCCCGACCAAACCGATGGGAGCCGCGATAAAAAAAGGAACTCTCCAGCCCCAAGCAAGCATCTGCTCGGAACCGAGAAGATAGGTCAGCAGCGTGACCAAACCGGACCCGGCAATATAACCGACCAAGGTTCCTACTTCAAGTCCGCTGGATAAAAAGCCCCTTTTTTTATCGGGCGTCGATTCGGCGATAAAGGTCATCGCTCCCGAATACTCCCCGCCCGTGGAAAAACCCTGGACCAATCGGGCAAGCAAGAGCAGAACCGAAGCCGTCGTTCCGATGGAGGCGTAACTCGGGATCAGTCCGATGCACAGTGTAGAAATCGCCATCATCAACAGCGTGATGGTCAGCACTTTTTTTCGGCCCCAGCGGTCTCCGAGACGTCCGAAAAACAATCCGCCAAAAGGCCTCACGATAAACGCGATGGAAAATGTGGCGAAGGTATAAATCAGCTGCACCGAACCGGTCATTTCCGGAAAAAACACTTTCCCGATCACGACCGCAAGATAAGAATAAATCCCGAAATCGAACCATTCCATCGCGTTCCCGAGAGCCGTTGCGATGACGGCTTTTTTCGCCATTTTTGCATCGACGATCGTGATGTCGTCTTTATGCAGCTTGGGCTTCGAACGTTTGCCGATCAGCGGCCATTTATGCTTTTCATGACTGTTCATCGTTTTCTGATCTCCTAACGACAAAATTGATCATTTCGCCGTTAGTATTCGCTGGAAACGGGAGGATGATGCGTCATGGCCGGATTTGCATGCAGGAACAGGGCCGGAAGGAAATAACTCCTCAATCGGCCCTTTTCGTGGATTATTCATCCTGGTACATGGTACCTGTTCAGCGCTCAATCTGTATGGGCGAAGACTTAATGTTGAAAATATCGGCTAAAACTTTTTCGAAATCTCCAGGCTTTATCACTTCTTTCGCTTTCCGGTTTTCCATCACCATCGTCAAAGAGTGATCATTAAGCGTGATGCGCCCTTCTTCGGTCAGGATCATCGCGACCGGCATCTTGTTGAATTTGGACTGTTCGCCGCATTGGGTCATCATAAATACATCGTAAAAATCTTTCAACCGCTTCGTTTCGGCCGGATCGAATTTATATAAGGTATCCCAGACCGATCCTTCACGTCTCTCAAGGACAAGCTTACCCTCCTGGCCACCCCAAGGACGAATCCGGTAGGAGCCGCCGTCCGCATCATGCACCTCTTCGCCGGTTATCGGAACCGGCTGCCTTGGAGTTCTCCCGCCGAAACCGACGTCGACCAAATAATCGGAGCCGTCGACCCGTACCATGTTGATGGCATGGGAGCCTGTCACAAACCATCCATCCTCTGTTTTGACGGTAGCCGCTGTCAGCGATACGGAAAAACCAAGCTCGCGCAGCAGCTCGTGAAACAAGCCGTTTAATTCGTAACAGACGCCGCCTCTTTCGCGCGCGACGATTTTGTCGTACTGATCTTCGGCGTTTAGGGAAAGGGGGATGCCGCCTACGATATCCAAATTTTCAAACGGGATGCGGGTGACATGACCGTTCTGGAGAAGCCGGAGAAAATCCAGCGACGCCTGTCTCTGTTCCTTTACGTCTAATCGTTTCAAATATCCATTAACATTCATGGATCACTGCCTCCTTCTTTCTCTGGCCTGCCCGTCATGATGAATCAACAGGACTCGGTGAAATCTTATATCTCCAAGGTATGTTAAAACGAAGCGACCAACAATGCCGTTTTGAAGCAACTGTATCGATACAGTTTGAAGGTCAGGTATAATATGAAAAAGAATACCGCCATTTGAAAATGGAAGGGAGAACCGTACATGAAAAAATATGCTGCCATTTTGTCGGACATGGAACAGAAAATCCAGCAGGGAAAGTTTGCTCCAGGCCAAAAGCTTCCTTCCGTTCGCGATGCAGCCGCGCATTACCGGTGCAGCGTCAGTACGGTCACCCGCGCTTATGCTGAACTCGAAAGACGGCATGCCATTTATGCGATTCCCCAAAGCGGTTATTATGTCGTAGACAAACCGATGGAAGAAGGGGACGGACAGGAGAATGGGGTCATTGATTTTGCATCGGCATTGCCGGATATCAATCTGTTTCCGTATCTCGATTTTCAGCACTGCCTGAACAAGGCGATCGACACCTACAAACATCACCTCTTTACCTACGGCAGCAATCAGGGAATGGAGAGTTTGCGCCATACGCTCGTCTCCCATTTGGCCGGTGACCAGGTGTTTGCCAAAAGCGAACAGATTTTCATCACATCGGGCGCGCAGCAGGTGCTTGAAATGCTGGCAAAAATGCCGTTTCCGAACGGAAATGAGGTTATTCTGGTCGAACAGCCCAGCTATGACATCTATTTGCGTTTTTTAGAAACGGAAAACCTGCCGGTCAAAGGAATTGTTCGCACCTCGGACGGCATTGACCTTGCGGAGCTGGAGGAAACGTTTCGAAGCGGCGGGATCAAATTTTTTTATACGATGACGCGTTACCATAATCCGCTGGGTACCTCGTATACGGTTCAGGAGCGTAAAGCGATTGCCAGGCTGGCGGACAAATATGGCGTGTACGTCGTTGAGGACGACTATATGGCGGATCTGGGGAATGAGCGCGGTTTTGATCCGATTTTTGCATATAGCAGGAAAGAACATGTCATTTACGTAAAAAGCTTTTCGAAAATCATTTTCCCCGGCCTGCGTTTGGGGGCTGCAGTTATGCCCGGGCATCTTGTAGAGACGTTTCGCCATTACAAAAGGTACCCGGACACTTCGCTCCTCTCCCAGGCCGCGCTTGAGATCTATATCAAAAACGGCATGTATGAGCGCCATAAGCATGCCATTTGCAATCAATACGCGGCCCGCATCCGGGCAGCAAACGAAGCCATTCAAAGGCATAATAAGGATGGGGTGATTGAGGCTGCGCACGTCGCCTCGGGCATCTACATCCAGCTGAAGGTGCCGCATACGGTAAACTTGGAGCGCCTAGTGGCACGGCTTGAAGATCGGGGCATTAAAGTCATATCCGGAAAAAAACATTATCTATCGCATTTCCGGACGCGGGAAAAATTTATTCGGATCAGCATTTCCCGGACCCGGCTGGAGCAAATCGATGAGGGTATACGAGGAATTGCCGAGGAGATAAAGCGAAATGACAGTTGGTAGCGTTCTATATTACCCGGTTATCCTTAATAGGAGGTTCGCATGGGATACTTGCTGAAGTTGAACGGGATGAGCCTGCTATATGCGTTTGTTCTTTTCGTTCATATTGAACTCATGATGAATGTATACCGAATCGAACGGCTCACCGGATGGACGGATGCCGGCAAGCTGATCGATGCGGCGCAAGTGCTGATTTTCATCTGTTTCACGGTTCTTCTATTCATCATTAACAGACGGTGGATAGGGAAGCAAAAATGGCGGTATGTCACGACAATCCTCTGGTTTCCTTATTTATATGCACTCATCCGCAGCTTTGCGGCGCTGTACCCGATCACGAACCCTCAGGAGGTACCTCTGCCCGCCGTCGGATTGATCGCGCTTGGCGAAATGGTGGTTTTTCCGCTTTATGTCGCGGCGATTCAATTTTTTTCGAGGGATTTTGCGGCTGCATTCAACACAAAAGGTTAATCTCAAGTCGTTAAAGCGACCTAAAATTAACCTTTGTGAACGGCCGATATGAAGTTTCCTATGCTGTCCGGATCAAGTGCGATTAGTATAGACGTTCTTCGCCGGTAACCGGATTTTTAAATGCGGAACGGAATTCGCTGCCGGGTTCTTCGGCAAATTCCGTATCTTCGGCTTCAGGGCCCTTGCTGCGGTTTATTTTCGTGGTCCGATCCAGCCCTTCGGCTTGTTCTGCTCTGTTTTGTTCCTTATTCATTCGGCTAAGTTACCTCCTGTGTTAAAGATCCCTTCCGCCTTAGGATGCAATTTCCAACGTACCTCTATGCATTGGGAGAACCAAATGAAATGTGGAGCGTGTGGAGCCAACATGGTTGGATGCCGGAGCCTGGCTTAAAATTTGATTTTAAGGCTGTCGCCTTCGACGTACACGCCTTCCGAACGATTGATCGGCAGCTTCTGTTCGGCGCTGAAGCCGATCGTTTCCCCGTCTCTTAACGTGACGTTTTGTTCCACGATATAACTGGAGATGTCGATCAGGAAATCGCGCAGCTCGGATGGGGAGACCTGACTGTCCAACACTTCGATTTCGTCCTTGCCGAAGGACTTCAATCCCAAGGTATAGCCGTTGATGCCATTCTCCGAACGGACAAGGCCGAAATGAACCAGGTTCAGCAGCGGGAAAAAGTCTTCATCCGTTTTCATCAGTTCCGCGAATTCCACGAAAATTTCAGGCTGGAAGACGGTGCCGGAGGAATATAAACCGACTGCGTTCGGGAGCTTCAAGCAGCTGGCTGCGAGCTTTGCGTATAATTTGCCGCTGTCCAGCGGGGAGCCGGACCGGGTAAATACGGCCAAGATGATTTGAGCCACATGGGTTTTCGTTTTTTCCACCGCGTCTTTCCAAAGGTAGTTCCATTGAGCGTTCCGTTCGGCTTCTTCATCCGGGACGGGAGCATCGACGAAGCTTAACGCCACGGTGAAGCCTTCCGTTTCGAACACGAGAGTGCCCTCTTTTTCTTCCTTGGAATTTTCTTCGCCTTCTTGCGAGCAGGAGATATTCCAATCCTCCAATAGATTCTTTTTGATTTGTTCCATGTCGCATTCCGGCGAATCCAGCAGCACGAATCCGTTGAACAGACCCCCATTGTCATTTTGAGGTGCTTCCTGGGATTCTTCGTTTTGCTCCGCCTCGAGCGCCGCTGCCTGCTTCATCCAGAACTCGCGGATCATTTCTACCATGGCTATGGCCTCCTGCTGAGCCGTGGCAGGATCATAAGGCTGCATTTCGCTGAAAACATGGCCGCAATGTTCGGTATCCAAGTCATGTTCGTAGCCACCGCACACGCCGAGGAGCCATTTTCCGAGCAGGGTCTTTTTATACTTAAATATGTAGTAGTGCATACCGTGCAAATCAAATTCTCCCGCAAGTTCGATTTTGCTAGGCTCCCGTCCAAGTTCGCGTTCATCCGCCAGCCAGTCGATCATGGACTGCATGGCTGCTTGCCGTTGGGTCGTCATTATTTCCGCTCCTTTATCGAAATATAGTCTTTAAAGGTACATTCTACCAACCGCAGGAGCTTAATTCAAATTCATAGATTGCGGCGTGAAAGCTTGATCAAGCGCTTGTTTTCTCTAACATATTGTGATGTATGTCATAGGAAGCGGGAAATTAGATTTTGAATAATAAGGAGAGCTGCTTAGCAAAAGAAGCAAATTGAAGTAGTGCAGAGGAGGGGAGTCAATGTCAGTCGGCTGTGAGCAGGATTATATGATCGAGCGCGTAAGGGAGGCTTTTGCGTGCAGGGTGTTGTGGTGCGAAGGGCGCCCATGTTTGGAGTACGGCAGCAGAGAGGAGCTGGACCGCATATCCGCTTACGTCAAAACCGAGTTCGGTAAAGAACTGCTCGACGTGTTTTTTACTGCCGTTGAAAGCCTTCCTCCGGAATCTTGAACTTAACGACTGGGTAAGTCCTGTGATCTTTAGGCAGCCTAGGGTGCTCATCTGCAAATCAAAAAGCCCCATCAGGGCTTGAACCCCATTGCGGCCATCATCAAATCATGGAACGTGAGGGATCAGGGGCGGGTTTCAGAGGCTAATGCTTCATTCGTAATCAATTCGATATCGATTGGAGATTGGGATCCCTCGCGAACCAAATCAGGCAAAATTTCACGGAGAAAATAATCGACGCAATGCAGCTTGATTTGTTTGATTTTGATGAGGGCGCTGCGGTACATCGTAATAAATTCCTTTTCGGTATTTCCCCGCTGAAGCTCGGCAAAGGCTTCATAGATCTGGTCCATTTTATCCGCAACCTCAAGAATGAGCCCTTCCACGGAATCGTCTTTGCCTTCGCGCAGCTGTCTGCGAAAGATGGGCTGAAACTCGGCGGGAATATGCTCGTCAATGAAATGGGCGACCATTCCTTCTTCGACCTGCTGCAGCATGGCGCGCAATTCGAGCGAGTGGTGCTTCACGGGCGTTTTGATATCCCCGATAAAAATTTCACCGTAATCATGGCTGCTTGTAATTTCGTATAACTTCTTCCAGTCCACCGTTACCCCGTTGCTTTCTTCAATGTCCGCCAATGTTTTGGCGTATTGGACGACCTTCCAGGAATGCGCGGAGACGCTGTGTTCCTGAAATTTGAATCTGCCCGGACACCGAATGATCCGCTCCAGATCGGTCAGCGATTGGAAATACGCATGAATACCCATGTTTTTTGCATTCCTTTCTTTGAATATGGTTTATATGTTGCTGTACGTACAGTATACATTCCGTTTGTAAAAGGATCGTTAACTCATGCCAGAACTTATTGGAAATAGGGTGTGCGCTTGAGCGACAAAAGAAGCTCCCGATCGAAGATCAGGAGCCCCAAGTGTTATGCAATCGGCTGTTTAATGATTTCGATCAAACTTGTGAAGCTGTCGGCAGCATGCCCTTTTTCCATGCCGCGACGGAAGAGATTCAGGACGGCGGCCGGCAAGGAAGGATCGAGCCCCGCGTCTTCGAATGTTTGCACGACGTGTTCGACGCTTGCGGCCCCCATGGCCAGCCGGTCCACGTCCCCGGGATGTTCTCCGGCGTTCAGCCGCGGCGTGTAAAATTCAATGAAGCCGGGCAAAGACGATATATTTTCTTGGGCGTAATTCAGGTACTGCTCCGCCGTAATTCCGTTTGCGCTGGCAAGGGCAAGCGCCTGCAGGTAGCTGAGCATCGACGTCCAAAAGATGACCATCTGCATTTGGTAATACAGCATGGCAAGTCCGGGGTCTTCGCCGCGGTAATCGGTGCTTGTCAGCACGTTTAACGTTTCTCTATGAGCCTCGAAAACGCTTATTGGGCCGCTGTAGAAGGTAGATGACCCCGGGTTGCCGATTCCGGAAGGCGGAACCTGCACGCCACCGGCGAGAAGCACGGCCCCATAACCCGCCAGCCATGCTGCCGCTTGTCTCGCTTTTGCCGGGGTGTCCGAGCTTAAGTTTACGATGACTTTGCCGTTTAAGCTCCCTTGCGCCGACTCCAGGATGGCATACATGGCGTCATAATCGGTCAGGCTGAGGATGACCAGCGGGTTCGCGGCCAACGCCTCCTCGGGCGTAGTTGCCTTGAACGCGCCTTGTGCCGCCAATTCGTCGGCTTTGCTTAAGGTTCGGTTCCATACGGTCACCTCGTAGCCTTGCTTAAGGAACGCGCCCGCCATCGCTTGACCCATCGGCCCCAGACCGATGACGGTTACCCCTTTGTGATGTCTAGCTTCCAACGTCAAAACCCCTTTCGAAATGAATTCACATCCATCGTAAAGGATGACGCTAGTGGTAAAGTCAACGCCCAAAATAGCAAAAGGACGTCTTCGGAGCGTGTTCACTGATCCTTGGACGTCCTGAATAGGTTATTTTTTTCGGCGCACCGTATTTGCGATCTGTTTTTCCAAAAGCCCCTTCAATTGCTGCAGAGCTTCGATTTGACCGTTTACGTTGCTGAGCTTCACGTGATAGGTCGCCAACATTTCCTCGCAATATTCATATTCGTCGGGGTCGGCTACCTCCGTCTTAAACAATGTCCCGATTTCTTCGGTCGTGAGTCCTAAACGCAAATATAGCCGAATGGCTTTGACCCGTTCTACGGCCGATTCGCTGAAATCCCTGTAGTCGTTTTCCAACCTGTCGGCCTTTAGCAGGCCTTTATTTTCATAATGCCGAATCGACCGGATGCTGACTTGGCTCAAGCTGGCAAGTTCGCTGATTTTCAAGGCGGGCGACCTCCTTATGGGGAAGACGATATCATTTCTCGATAATAAGAGGTTATCTGAAAATCGCCAAAAATGAAAGCATTGCGCATCGGAGTCCGAAAATATATTTCGGCGTCTTTTCAAATAGCAGGGGGCCAAAAGTACGGCACAACTTTGGTAGGAACCGCTGCGGCAGCCTGTGCGGCAAAACGCTAGGCGAAAAGAATCGTTTTTCCGGGACATTCCGCGAAATGGGTTGTGCGCCGGGTGATGTTTATATACGATCAGGCCAAGTCTTTTTTCGTTAAAACGACTGAGCATAAGAACATACGGAAAACGGAGGGAAAACATGAAATTGTCAAAGGCCATGATGGCAGCGGTGATGTTGGGAGGCATTTGTTTGTTGGGCACCGGTTTTTCGAACCAGGAATCGGACAAAGCTGTGACGCTGGGGCAATCCGAGCAGAACGGCAGCGAAATCCGTATACCGCACAATGAGCATCTGCTTCTGTCGACCGACCAGAAATGGATCAAGAAGGAGGGGCATCTGTCCGACCTGATCCGGTTGCAATGGACGGCGGATCGAGCCAAGCCCGCGATCGTATGGGCCGATGAGAAAGGCATGGACAAGACTGCGATCATCTCCCACGACAAAGCGAACAATCCGGAGCAGCATGATCATAAGCATATGTCGTTCGAGACGACAATGTCGCCTACGGGACAATATGCGAATCAGCTGTTCACCCGGTTGGAAATCCCCTACGACACCGACGTCAGCGAAATCCGCACCCATTCGTCCAACTTCAATGTGATGAACGGCATTTTGAGGGTGGCAGGGGAAACCGGGTCGAACCGTGACCTTCAGTTCAGCGTAGCCGGCCAAGATAATGAAACGACGCCACGATGGGCCGTCCGCGCGGACAGCTCGAAAGAAGCGGGAGATAATACGGGAGCCAATTTGCAGTTCGTCCGTTATGACGACAAAGGCAACGCGGTTGATCCCGCACTCACCATGCAGCGCAGCGACGGAAATATCGGGATCGGCACGGACGAGCCCGACACCAAACTTGACGTGAACGGGGACAAGCTCCGCATCCGCGAAAAGCATACGCCTGCTTCTTCCAAAGAACCTTGCAGTCAGGGGCAAATGGCTTGGGACGATCAATACGTTTATGTTTGCGTTGCCAAAGACAGCTGGAAAAGGACGGAGCTTTCGTCGTGGTAAGTCGGAGGGATGGGCTTGCTCGCCTCTTTCTTTATCCTAAACGGGGCGGAAGGGACCGTCGTCAAAAATAAAGAGCGCTCGAAAGCGTATTGTATTGAAATGCAGGCGGGCGGTATGATTTCTGAAAAGTGACTCCGAACGGCCGCATGCAGCCCGGGGATCAGATGACGAAGTACCTCCGCCGACTCGGGATCTTTCCTTGAACGCTGCATTACGCTTCGGAAGAAACGCAGGATTTTCGGAACGGGGGATGGCTCGTATGTAACCAGCGCCGAGTATCCTGGGCTTTACTCTATCTTTCCTGGGAAAAACTTAAGATCATCCGGTGTTTGGAGGGAAAATGGCTCGAGAACTTCCTTTCCGCAGGTTATAAAATTCACCCCGGCAAATGGGTAGCGGTTTTCAACTATTTTATAATGAACATTTTCTTGAGGAAGATAAGCTCCCGTCCTAAGGGCTTGGGTCGCTTCATAAAGATTGCCTCCATGATCGAACAGCGCTTTTTTTAGCATGCGAATGTTAATGATTCGGTTGGAATCGTCGTTGATTTTTCCGCTTCCAATCGAAATCTTTGTTAAAACAAAATAATCGATATGATCGACGGGATCGATTTCTTCAAAGGTCTTCTTCATGAAAGATTCAAGATTTGCTGTAATTCCCGCTTTATAATTAGGTATTTGGACGTGAAGCCCTTTGTATAGGTCTTCGTCACGAGATACAATTTCCTGAGCTGTAACAGGTTCTGTTATCCACTTCATTTCTAGAGCAACCATTGTTTTTGAGATCGGATCGTAAATTGCATAATCAACATCCGGCAGATCTCCGGGAAGTTGAGTTGGGCCGCCTCCTTTCAGTGCAGGAAACAGCTTTAATATTGATTCTAATTCATGCACGAAATAGGCCTCTTTTGACACGGTATCTTTATCTACCGTCCCGGCGTATATTCGGTTGAGTGTCGCATTTATATTTCTTCCAGCTAGATTATGGCTAATGAATGTCGGACTTACGAATCGTGCTCCATCAGTCAATTGAATAAGGGGTTCCGTCATTAAACTTCCATACTTCTGTTTGCCTTTCATGGTGCCGAAAGTAAGATCATCAAGTATTGACTCCACAACGTGCCGGTCTACGCCATCGAACTCGTCAACATCAATAAAGTATAGAAGATTTGGCAGCATATGCTCCGGCAAAACACCGATCTTGTCCAAGATCGGCAGACAATCCTTACGAGCGGCATGTGATGCCATATAGGCTTTATACAAAAGCTTGCTCCATACGTGCTTGATATCCTTCACTTTATATCCGGCCAAATCCATTTCATCCGGCAGATGAAATAACAAGTCTGTTTGGCTATCCGCAATAGCTGAATAGTAGGCATCTTTCAAGCGCCAGTTCGTTAGTTTAGGATACTTTTTATGTAGTGCTTGTTTAATGGCTGACATTCTATCTTGATACAACCTCGAGTTTTCTTCGATCAGTATCTCATTCATAATTTCATAACGTTGGACTTTATCGTCAACGGGGCGAAAAGCAATCGTAATCTGATCTGGCGAGTCTTCTTCGATAGAGGGGGATAATATTCCGGGGCGAATCCCTTTATAATTCACCTCCACATATTGGTATAGGCTAGAAGTACCCAGCAGTTCAATACATTGATCTATTGCCGGCTGCCCTACTCCATTCTCACCTTCCGTTTCAGGGCAGATGTTATTGATATGCTGAATAGCTGTGGCCAAGGCACCCTTTAAACTTTCTGATTTTTTTTCTGCTTCGGATAACGCCTCCGGGTGATCTTGACTTCGTACCACTTGCAATTGGAGTGCCATTTCCAAAGATTCATATAGGGAAGCAACTAACTGCAGCGCTTTATCTCTGTTGATTTTATAAATCGGCAAATTGTACATCGCCTCATCAAGTTGGCTTTCAATCTCGCGTAAACGTTTCTCTGCTTTGGACACGCACGAGTTCCCCCTGTCTTTCAAAATTTTGCTACTTAAACTTCTTCTCTCTTACTCGCTTTCCCGTACCGCTCCAGCGCCTTCGTCGAAGCTTCCGCCATCCGCCTTTTAACGTAACCCCTTCAGGAACGGGAAATCGATCCGCGGCTTTAAAGGATGTTGATGTTCAATAATCGGGTTTTGGACGCCATCCCGGCGCTTTCCAAGGTTTGTTTGGAAGGCGCATTATCATACGAGCACCCGCAGACCGGGACCAGGTTGTGGTCATAACACCATGCCTTCAAGTGATGGATGATCGTTCTGCCGATTCCTTGGTTTCGGTGCGACGGGTTCGTAAACATTCCTAGACTCCCATACCCGTCAAGCAGTTTGTTGCGTTCCACAATGCCGATTCCAAGCAAAACCCCCCCTTGGGTAAACGTGAACAGCTCCCCGTTTTCAATGCGCTCCTCCACTTTACCAATGAAGTCCTGGCACATTGTTGCGATGTTAGCAGCATCCCGGCCAACGGCAGCTTTAAATTCCCCGTGGGGATATAATTTGTCGGCCGGGATGTTCGTTTTGGCGTCCTGGAAAAAATAAGCCTGTTTTTCGATCTTGACCTCAAGGTCCAGGGCCAAACTTAAAAACAGCTCGTCGCATGTGGGAACCAGCATGGATTGCACGTGATGATGGCGTATAACGTTGTTGAAAATCTCTTGGGATTCGGCAATGTACGGAGGGTCCAAATAAAAC
This sequence comes from Paenibacillus sp. VCA1, assembly GCF_031583795.1. NCBI lineage: Bacteria > Bacillati > Bacillota > Bacilli > Caryophanales > Paenibacillaceae > Paenibacillus > Paenibacillus sp. VCA1. The sequence continues at coordinate 110,417 of NZ_JAVLSX010000001.1, forward strand.
TGCGTCAGGCAGTGGTCGCTATTCACGGCGTAATATCCTGCGGGCGCGGCAAGATGGCTGATTTCATAAAAATCGGAATCCAGGATTCGTTGTTCCAAAAAGGAATCGATCGGAGAGCTTAGCGCCCCGACGTATTTTTGGATGGAATGGGCGATGTCGCGTCGATTGCATGCTTTAGAAACACAACTCATGGATATGCACCTCAAATGTTTTATTTGATCGCCAACGCTAGAAGGTGGATCTTACATGAAAAGTTCTCCGCATGTCCGCCAAACACCTCTTTTGTTCCCTCCTGGCTGGAGCGATGAAAACAGGCTCGGCATGAACCCCTGAACGAAGCGTTCGGGGGTTTGCTGCAATTAATGAACATGCCGCTGCTTCCATCGTGCATGCCATTCCAGGATTTTTGGGGGAATGGCGAGCTCCAGCTCCTGCACCCTTTTCGCAAGGAGCCAATATTGTTCTTCCACGCCGGCCTGGTCGCCGGAGGCATCGTATAGTTTCATCAGGGTCAGATAGGTTTCCTCGCGGTCGGGCAGCTTTCTTTGGATGCGAAGATTGACATGAATCGCCGCTTTCGCATTGTCGTGATCGATATAAAACTCGGCCAGATGTTGGGCGTGCTGCAGCCATAAGAGCCGGATCCTTTCCCGTTCGTATTCGGCCCACAGGTATTCATACTCTCCAAAGTAGTTCCCTTCGAACAGCTCCATGACCTGCTCGTGTTCATCCACGTTCGTGACGTCTACGGCATCCAATTGCTTGAGCCGCTGCTCCCATTCCTCGGTATCCACTCGGGCTCCCCCGATGGTCAGGCGATATCCGGATTCGAGTTCTCCTTTGATGATGCGGATCATCGTCAGACCTGCCTTGGACAGGGTTTGGCGGATGTGATAGATGGTCGTGTACAGCTGCTGCGTCGCCCGGGGCACATCAAAATCGGGCCACAGGAGCTCGGTCAGCGTGCCGCGATCGACCGTTCGCTCGCGGTGGTGAAGCAAATAAGCGAACAACTCCTGAGCTTTGCTTGTGCGCCATCTCAATGCCTGCGGCTCCCTGCCGGGCATTTTGAACCGAAGCTGGTTGAAGCACAGGAAAAGCGGCGGTTTGTTTTTTTCGGAAATTTCAGGGTCTTGCTGCAGCCTTTCCCGCAGGCGCTGAACCGTTTGGCGCAAACGGTCCATTCGCACCGGTTTCATAATGTAGTCCAGCGCATAAAGCTCAAAAGCGCGTACGGCATACTGGTCGTAACCCGTCACAAAAACGATTTCAGCGCCGGGAACGGCCGCCTGCAATTGTTCGCCGAGCTCGAGGCCGTTCATCTCCGGCATATGGATGTCGAGAAACACGACGTCCGGCCGCTCTTTTACCGCTGTTTCGACCACATCATACGGGTTGGAACATAAACCTACGATGTTCACGCCGCCAATATCGTATTCGAGCTTCTTTTTAAGATATTCCAGAGCTAACGGCTCGTCGTCGACTAGTAAAGCCCTCATCCTGATTCCACCTTTATTCGTATTGCCTTCCTTCCGGATTGAAGGAAAAAGAAAAAAAACTCCGTCAAGCAGCATGGCATGCTGAATAAGACGGAGATTTCCGTCGCATTCGGCAGCTGGCTGGCATGGACATTTGCTTCAATGGCAAATCCTTTAGCCCCTATAGCTTTGCGTCCCCGTTTTTCAAGCGGGTTTGCCATGATCGTGCGAGCATATATTTGAGGAAGAAGTGAGCAACAAGAGACAGTATATAGGAAGCATCTGAATATTTTCTGAACTTGATCCGATCGTTCGGACTACGACGAAAATCTCCGCCGCCTCTTGCAATAAAGATCAGGTAATACGAGTTGGCATAAGTACATCCTTGCCGCCAGCAGTACTTAAAAAACTTCAAAAGCTCTTGATTTCCGAATGTGATTTTCATATACTCATATACATAGCATTACGATACATCGTAAATCTATGTATTGAGGAGACTGCCATGACAATCAATAAAGAGCTGCTGAAAGGCAGCACGGCTATTTTAGTGCTCACGGTGTTGAACAAGAAAGAGATGTACGGCTATGAGCTGATCAAAGAGATCGAACGAAGTTCGGAAGGGGTATTTTCCATGAAGGAAGGAACGTTATACCCTATCCTGCATACGTTGGAGGCCGAAGGCTGGTTGGATGCCTATTGGAGCACGCATGAGGGGCGCAAGCGCAAGTATTACCGGATTACGGATCAGGGCCGGGGTCAATTAAAAGAAAAAACGCAAGAGTGGGTACAATTCCGGACCGCGGTGGACCGGGTCATAGGGGAGGGAACATAAGTGCGTCAGCTTGAAGAACATGCGGTTATTGCCGCCTTTTTGAACCAAGTATGCAAACACGTTCGCGCCAAGGAACTGCATGCGGATATCCGCGAGGAGCTTTCGTCCCATGTAGCTGACCGAATGGAGATTCTGCTTGGGAAAGGAATGCCGGAAGAAGAAGCTGCCGCGGAGGCGGTCCGCCAGATGGGGGACCCGAATGAGATTGGACGCAACTTGCACCGGGCGCACAAGCCGGCAGTAGAATGGAAGATCCTTGTTATTATAGCGGTTATGGCGCTCATAGGCATCTTCGGAGTATTTACCGTCCAGCAATCGGGAATGTACCCTCAATTCGGCGGTGCGCTTTTCGAGAGAAAAGTACTGTTTACCCTTATGGGCATGGTTTGCCTGATGGCCTTTTATTTTGTCGATTACCGAAAAATACAAAAACACTCCGCAACGCTGTTTTACGGGATGTTACTTCTGATGTTGTTTACTTTATATGAAGGAATCGATCTTAATGGAAGGAAAGTATTTCTTGCGTTCGGTAATTTTGGCGTCAATATGATGGCGATCTCGCTTCCGATTCTTATCTTGGCGCTGGCGGGGATGAAGCAGGCCAAAGAGTGGCGCGGAGTGGAACATCTTTTTCAGCTGATCGGCAGGGGAGTGATTCCCGTCTTATTGTTCTGCCAAGGGTTTTCCTGGTTTTATGGGTGCATCTATCTGGCGTCCTTTTTCGTGCTGACTTGGATGACCAAAAGGAACGGTATCCAGTTTCTATTGCTGGCCCTTCCGCTGTTGTCCTTATACATATTTGCCCTTACCCAAGTCGGGCAATTATATCATCGTCTTCACGCCTACCTATATCCGGTGTGGGAAGACAGCTATCAATTGATACAAACCAAAGCGGCGATTCATTCCGCAGGCTGGTTCGGACATGGTTTTGCCGCGCGGCTTGACACGCTCCCTTATGCGTACGGCGACTCCTTGTTCCCGTATCTGATTTATTGCTTCGGCTGGGGATTCGGCATACTCATCGCGGGACTGGTCGTTTGGTTTATCGCCCGGTTCTGGAAAATGAACGCCCTCATCCAAGATGAATATGCGAAGAGAATCCTGATCGGGTTCACGAGCCTTTTCGCCATCCGGATGTTGTGGCCGATCCTCATGTCCCTTGGCATCGTCCCTATTGTCGGTGAAGTGCTGCCCTTTATGGGATACAGCAATATGATGCAAGTCTTTGATTTTGCAGCCGTTGGGCTGCTGCTGTCGGTCTTCCGGCGGAAAAATATGATCCCGAGGGCGGCCGAAGGAGCGTTGCCAAGGCACTGACACGGGGTGCTTTTGAACATAGACAAGCCCTCCCGACCTCCGTTACCGGAAGCGGGAGGGCTTGTAGTGTGTAATTTGACGGCTACGCAGAGCTGGCGCAATGCCGCCTCCTTGAGCCGTGAGATCGGACTGCTCGCAAATCCTTTATTTCACGTTATCCGTAAGGTTTTTTTTCCAAACCTCCGCGCCATGCTCGTCACGGACGGATGCATGGGATACGGTCGCTTCCTGCACATCCCCAAAGCCCCAGAAGCTTTGGCTTACGTCAGGGAATAGCGGATCAAGGCCTGTGAGCGGTCCGCGATACAATGCTTTGTTGATCAAGGTTACGGCTTCTGCCCGCGTAATCTTTTGGTTCGGCCGGAACGTGCCGTCCGGGTAACCGGAGAGCAAATTGTTCCGGTACAGCGCTTCGATGGACGAAGCGGCCCAGCTGCCGTCAAGATCCGAGAAGTGGCGGTTGACGGCCGTCGCTTGGTCAAGCTTCAGGAAACGCGCCAGCACGGAAGCAAGTTCGCCGCGCGTCACAGGAGCATCCGGCCGGAACGTGTTGTCCGCGTACCCTTTGAAGTAGCCTTGGGATACGGCGATCTGAATGTAGTTTGTCGCCCAGTGTCCTTTTCGGATATCCTTGAACGTTGCCGGGCTGCCTGTCGTTTGATCCGACAGCCGGGCGACGATCGCTGCAAGCTCCGCTCTGCTCAGGGAGCCGGCAGGATGGAATTTGCCGTCCGGATAACCGAGAATGTAGCGTTGATGCTTCAGCTGCCCGAACCGGTCCGAAAACACTTGGACTTGAGCTGAAGCTTTTTTGCTGTTGCCGCCGAACAAGAGCTGGCCGGCAATTTCATATTGCGCCTGCTCGGAGTTGATCGTTCCCCATTTAACTGCAATTTTGAAGCTTCCCTTGCCGCCGGCCGGTAAGCTGGCAAGGTTCCAGGTTACGGTTTTGCCGTCAACCTTTCCGCCGCCCGCGTCGACAAGCTCGGCTCCCTCGGGAATAGTCACCTGAATGACCGCCCCGTTAACGGCAGATGCCGTCGAGTTGTTATAGTCAACGGTAATGGTCGATTGGCCGCCTTCTTTAACCTGTTTTTGGTCAACGGACAAGTTCAGGGATACTTCGCCCTGCGAAGGGCTTGGGTTTCGCGTGCTTGTACCAGAACCCGAACCTGAACCTGAACCCGATCCGGAGCTTGTTCCGGTTGAAGGCAGCGGCTGCATGGCAAAATCGAAAGCGACGATGCTTTGGCCTACGTAAATAATGCCGTCTTGAATGTAGCTGTCCGATCCGTTCGCAGGCACGTTAGGTTTGGCCTGTCTGGAATCGTACGTGTAGTAGCCCGGTTTTTTTGCAATGATGTAATAATCGCCTTCCGGATATACCATCCAGGCATATTGGCCTGCGCTGTCGGTAGACTGCGGGTTGGCGTTTTGGTTCGGGGTTAATCCCGCCAATGCCGGAAAGGATACAGGCGTATTCGGCACCCGCCCCTTACGTTGATTGGCAGGCGTATCCGCCCAGTACAACTGTACCTCCGCGCCGCCCAGCACTTTGCCTGTCGAGGCATCGGTAACGACGCCGTACGGGTCGATCAGGGAGTACACGATGCCTGTTTGTCCTTCTTTGGTCATATCCACGTTCACAATGGCGGAAGGACCGGCGAGTATGGTGCCGTCCGCAAGCTTCAGCTGATAGGACACTTCGTATTTGCCCGGCGCCACATGGTTCAGAGAGAACGCTCCGTCTTCGTTGATGCGAACCTTTTGCTCGTTGCCGCTGCCGTCCAAGCTTTTCATGATCGCGTAGCCTTCGCCGTCTCCGAGAAGAGCGCCAAGGGTCGTAGCCGAAGAGGCGTTGGCTGCCTGAGCGACAAACAGCTGTCCGTTCAGCGCGTTGTCCGGTTTAACGATTTGCCCCGGCTGAATCGGGCCCACATTGACCGTTTTTGTCTGAGTCAACGTGACTTGCTGGTTACCAACCTGAACCGGCGTTTTGATCTCCAGCGTATACGCATAATTTCCGCGCGGTACAGCAATTTGGTATGAACCGTTGCTGCCTGTTGTCACTTCCGTCGCAAAATCGATCACACCGTCTTGGTTGAAATCGGCTTTGACGACGATCGTCGCCCCTGCTATCGGTTTGCCGGTTACCTGATCGGTAATGAATCCGTCAATTGCGGCAGGGAAATAATCGATGGCTGCGCTTTTTTGAATATCTTTGCCGTTATCCGAAATTTTCGCAGTGATCGTGTCGTGTTTAGGCGTATTACCGGTTAATGGATCCGGAGTATACTTCCAAACGGCAATGCCTTCGTCGTTCGTTATCACTGTATCGGTTTTTCCGGATTCAAGGGTAATTTCAACCGGCACATTGGCGGCAGGCTTGCCTTCGGAATCCGTCACTTTGGCCGACACGGTCACGGATGTTTTTCCGTCTGCCAGCACATGGTCCGGAGACACGCCGAGATCCAGCGTATAAGCCGGTTTTTCGTTTTGCACATAGACGGTTTCGGTGACGCTTTTACCGTCATAGGTTGCCGTGATGACAGCCGTTCCAGGCGCGACCGCCGTAACGACGCCGTTTGCGTCGACGATTGCAACCTTCTCATCGGAAGAAACGTAGATCGCTTTTCCGGTGACATCTCGAATGCTTTCGTCACTCGATGCAATCGCGGTTACTTTGGGCGTATGTTTATCTCCGGGTTGCAGGGTGACGCTTGCCGGATCGATCAGCAGATCGCGCAGGCCCGAAGCCAGTGTTTGGACTTGTACGGGGGCGGAAGGCCCGGATTCGATTCCGTTGCTGACCGCCTTAACGGTGTAAGACTGCGTCGATCCAGGCTGCAATCCCGTCAATGCGTATTGGTTGTCTTTAATGCCTTTGGCTACAAGTTTGCCGCTGTCGTCATAGATATTGTAGGATTGTGCGCCCGGAACCTCATTCCAGATGAGCTCGGCGCCCGTGGAAGTGACGTTTTCGGCTTTCATGACCGGGGCGTCGATCGTGACGTTGATGACGGCTTGTACGGTTTTGTCCTTATACGTGGCTTCGATGACCGTTGTTCCTGCACCGACGGCCGTGATCTTGCCTTCGTTATCAACGGACGCTATGGAAGAATCCTTGATTTTAAAAGTCGTACCGTCCAAAGTTACGTCGAGCGTACCGCCCGTATATACCGAAGTGACTACCGTCTGCTGCTGGTAATTCGGTTTGGCGGGATTGGTGTTCAGCTCATAATTTTTTTGATTCAAATACAGGCCGATGACGACCGGATTGGACGGAAGGGTTTCGGTATATTGTCCGTTGCTGTTCTGGAAAACGGCGGAAACCGTATAGGTGGATTTGTCGTCCAAATCCGTACCGGTTAGGGTGTAGGTCGGAACATGGATGTTTGAACTGAGCAGGCTGCCGTCTTTATACACGTTGTAATAGGTGGCGCCCGTGACGGTGCTCCATGTTAAGGTCGTAGCCGTATCCGGTGATTTTCCTGCTTCCAGGACAGGAGGTTTCGGAATGGAGGCATAAGCTCCTCCGACCGTGGTGACCTTGATTTCCCCGCCTGGAACAGCGGTGCCGAAGTCCAAAATCGTCCTGCCTTTTCCGGACGCGTCGGTCGACTGGGAAGGCGAGGCCAGAACGCCCTCTTCGGAATAGAATTGCATCGGAGCTCCTTCGACCGGATCGCCGTTGACGTCGAGCGCTGTTCCGATGACCTCATATTTTCCGGGATCGCCTGTTGGGATCAACTGAATTTTGACGTCCGTAGGCGCCTGCTTGTACACATAATCGGTATTTCCTACGTCGACCGGATCGAGCGAGTTGGTGAAATACCAGGAAATGATATCATGGGTTTCCATGGATCCGCCCGTCGCCGACGTGAATCCGGCATATACGCCGGGGTATCCCTTGAAAATGTCATCGAGGTCAATATCATGCGTCTCGAGGACAGGAGTCGAAGGCCGGGTTTCTCCTTGGCTGAGGTAGACCTTGACGACCTTGTTCACGCCGTCGTAGTCGATCCAGGAATACAAATCCTGACCGCCCGAGAGTCTGATGTTGTTCAGCTGGGTTGTATACCATTTAGGGTTGGTGTTGTTCACGCTGCCGTTTACGGCAAGGCCGATGTAGTTGTCGGAAGGATCGTAAGTTGGTTTGCCGCCATTTTGGTAGGTGTCGTATTTGATGGCGAAGCTTGGCTCAATTCCTCCGTAACCGATGCCTTGGCCGACTGCGCCGGCTTTGTTCGATTGGGCTTGAACCGTAAACGTAATGCCGTCTGCCGGTGAAGTTTTGTGATCGTCTCCGTTTAAGCGGAACTTGAAGAACGTGCTGAAGGAATAATGATTGCCGGCCGCAATGAGGTTTTTGTTGAAGGCGGTGCCGAATTGGTTGCTTTTAGCCTCAGTTAGGCGAAGTATTTGCCGGTTTTTCGAGTCTTTTGTAATTTGCGCTTTCCCGTTCAATTCAAATAAACCGACCTGTTTTGCATTGCCGAAATCGTCGAACTTATAGGTGACCCATTTGTCGACGGGGCTGGCGTGAACCGCCGCCGTCATCGGCTGCAGCGTCGCAACCAGCATGCAGATGACGAGAAAAAGCGGCCTTATTTTGACTGCCTGAAACATGGTGTTCTCTTTCCTCCTTATGATTTTTTTTGTGCCTTCGGGTCCGGTCATTGCGGCACAGCATTTTTTCGATCTCTGGCAGGTTATTGGAATTATCATTCTATGAACGCAATGATCCTTTTTCTCGAAGATTTATTGCATAACCCTAAATGTAAATGATGCTTCTGAATGTTTTCTGAATATTTTCGTAATTCCGCTTAAGCAATTGTATCCGAATCCAGCTTGAAGATGTTACGATTTACTATAACGAAAAGGATCCGGAGCAGACGAAAAGGTTGTTCGAATCGCTGCAGCAACCCGGTCAATAAACAACGAGGATGGAGGGTGAAATTCTCATGGACTTTCGGCATATTTCGATTCAAGGCGTGGGGGAGTGGAACGAAGACGCCGTCATTTTTCGTCAAGACTTGCAAATATACGGGGTTGTCGATGGGGCGACGTCGCTCATTCCTTACCGGAGTGCAAACGGCGAAACCGGCGGCAGGCTTGCCTCGCAGCTGATCAAGAAGTATTTTGATCAACTGGGGGTAGAAGATGGCCATGACCTCGAGACTCATGCGAAAAAGGCGAACGCCAAGCTGGGCGAGGAAATGCGGGCATGCGGCATCCGGACGGACCGCAAAAGCGAGCTGTGGACCGCCGCGCTGGCGGCGATCCGTATTCATGAGCATCATATCGAATACGTTCAGGCGGGAGACTGCATGGTGATCGCCACGTACAGGGACGGCTCCGTACGGGTCCTTACGCGGGATCAGGTTGCCCATATCGGAGAGGAATCGCTGGCGATTTGGAAGCAAGGAATCGAGCAGGGCATACATACGAAAGAGGAGCTTTGGGACACGGTCAAATCCAGGCTGCTTCAAAACAAGGAGAAAATGAACACCCCCGAGGGATATTCCGTGATTAACGGTTTACCGGATGCGGATAACTATTTGGAATACGGCAAAATCAACCGGATTGGACTTGCGGGTCTGCTGCTTGCGACGGACGGATTGTTTTATCCGCAGCCGTGGCCGGTACAGGAGGACGAGACCGGAAGCCCGGAAGAAAGGTTGCTGCGGCGTGTCGTTGCGGAAGGCTTGGAGGGTTATGCAAAGTGGCTGCTGGATTTGGAACAAGACGATCCGGAGTGCATCCGTTACCCTCGTTTTAAGCGATCGGACGATAAAACGGGGATTTGGATCAGGTTTTAAAGGTTCTACTCTTCGGCTGCCCCAAAAATCTAAATACCAATTCCCCAATGAATTATTTTCCTTTTTTTGATGAAATGGGGCTATTCCGGATTTTCTCCCATCGATATAATAAAACAAAATAAGATCGGAACCTGCGGAGGAAATCATGGAGCGAAAAACGCGTCAAATGGTGACGGATGATGGTGGACGCTTTGTAGGAAGGGCGGAGGAGCTGTCGCGGTTGTCGTTATGGCTTCAGGATGAAGCGGCGGCGACCCGGATGTTTTCCATAACGGGCATGGGAGGGATCGGGAAATCCTCCTTAATGTCCCGGTTATCCGGGCTCGGCAAGGATGCAGGTTGTGCATGCCTGTGGTTGGATGGCCGCTCGTTTACGCCTACGCCGGCGTCCTTTTTGGAAAATTTGTCGGCCGCCGTCTCGCTGGAACAGCTGGAGCCGGCCGGTTCCAACCCTCTGCAAATATTGTCGAAATCCGGAGTCCTCAGCCGGGTTATGTTGTTTATAGACAACTTCGAGGAACTTTCACTGCTGGAAGGCTGGCTGCTGGAGGCTTTTTTGCCCAAACTGCCTTCGGCGGGCGTGGCGGTTCTGCTCGCGTCGCGGCCGCGCTTGCCTTTGTCATGGATTACCCATCCCGTATGGGGGCCGAGACTGACGGAGTTCCAGCTTTCGCATTTTACGAACGAGGAAATGATCGACTATATCCAATCTTTCGGGACTTTTCCGGATGAAGCGATCGGGAGGCTGGCGAGGATTAGCGATGGCCATCCGCTGGCTTTGGCTTTGTCCGTGGAAGCGGCCATCAAAGATCATGCCTTCGGTCCCGAGAAGCAAATCATATCGCAGTCCATCAGCGCCCGCGTGCTTCGCGAGCTGGCTTCGGAGAAGCTGCAGCCGATGGTGGACGTCCTAACGGTTCTGCCCGAAGCCAACCAGGAAATGCTGTCCCGTTTGACGGGCAGGGAAGTTACTTTGCAGCAGTTCCGCGAGCTCGCGGGGTTATCCTTCATCCGTTCCGGGACAGGGGGACTCGGGCTGCACGACGTGGCGAGAATGCATCTGCTAAGGGATTTTCGCCAACGTGAACCGGAGCGGCTGCGGGAGTTGCAATGCTCCGCGGCGCAGCTGCTGCATCGGAGGCTTCAGCAGGCGGACCGCAAGCAGCGCCGCGGCATCGCGTCGCAAATGCTTCTGCTGAGCAAAGATTTGTTGTCGCCGGATAGGGGGTACGCCGATTTTTCGGGCGATTCGATCCCCCCTCTTGAGCAGCCTGCGGCCGCCGACCTGCCTGATCTCCACAAGATGCTTGAAGAATGGTGCGCCTACAGCATCGATCCGCCGATGCACAGAACCTATCACGAGTTTTTGGACGAGCTGGCCGTCCGTTTTCCCGAGAGCATCGCGATCGTGCGCGACGACCGGGGAAAGCCTGCGGGCATGTTTATCATCATGCTCGTTTATGATGAAACGGGGACGCTTCTCCAACGTTATTTTCCCCACGAATTGTCGGAATGCTTTCCGGAAGAGGAATGGAACTGCGAGCCTGACAAAGCGGATACGTATTACCCTGTGCTGGCCGCTGCCACGAATGCCATACCGGGGTATTCACGGGAAGAGATTATCGGGCTTCTTATGCTCGGCCATTTGTCCCTGCTTGGCGACGGCAGCCGCGCCGTTCTTATAGCCACGAACGATGTTCTGAAACAGCAGCTGCGCGGCATCGGATTCCGCATGCGGCCGACGGCAACCCGGAATTGCGACGTATCCTGGGCGGAGGCGCATATATTGGAGCTTGACTTCCGCGCGGATAATTTCGGGGATTGGGTGCTTTCGTTTTTTAAAGGGAGCGCGGAAAGAGGGCCCCTTTTTGCGGAAGTATTTCACGCATTAAACCCGGAGGATCAAGAAAGGCAATTGCGAAAAATCCTTCTGTCGCTTCATGATCCGGTCGAACTGGAGAATTATATCGGCATGTTTCCCGGCGTGGATAGCGGAGTCGAGCTCCAGCGATGGATGCTCCGGTTCTTGAAAACGCCCGACGAATACGGGTCGACCAAGGAGTACGTCTTCCTTTTGTACGCCGCTTATTGGCAGCATGCCGGCAATCCGGAAGCCGCGGCGTTCGAATGCAGCATGAGCCGGGCCACCTTTTACCGCCATTTGAAAAAAGCCGTTGCCAATTTTGCGCGCGTGCTGGCGGCACAGCTTCGGAACGGAGGTCCGGAGCCGGGGTAAGATGCGCAAAAAGGCAAAACTTGTCGTTTGAAAAAAATGAGACGGATTTGAGACGGGGATGAAAGAAGTCCATGCTACAATGAACGAGTCGATGCTGGTTTTTATGCCCGAATTTCGATACCCGGAAGTTAGACTCGCTTTGAGTGCCAAATCAATGAACGCGAAGGGGGCCTGAAAAAATATTTTTTGAAAGTGCACATCCAAGTAATTGACAACGTAATTTCGTTAGGTATATATTGGTCAATAGTTCTAATATACTAACTTTTGGCAAATCCAAGGACATGGGCGCCGTTCGTTATGTATATCTGCAATGACGACAATTTTATATCTTTGGCACACTAATCGAAAGATTAGGTCGCAAAGCCTTGGAGTCTAACAGTCCACGTGACTTATGATCGTCCGGTTGCATTTCACATTCGTTGATGCAGCCGGGCTTTTTCGTGTTCCGGGGAACCAATCCAAATAGAGCCAAGGAGGAGAAAATGAAGCGGGGCTTAAAACTCGTAGTATCGTGGCTGTGCATATTGTCGATGTTCCTGGGATTCCTGCCGGGCAATCTATTCCTGAACTCCACATACGCAGCAGCGAACGATCTCATATGGCCCAACCCCGGAGCAGTCAATTTGACTAAGAAGGCTGATCCAGCAGGGCAAGGTCAGTGGGACATTACGCTGACCGTCGAAGGGAAGAACATTAAAACGACTTCGGATGTCGTGCTGGTCATCGACCGCTCCGGAAGTATGGATCAATCAAAGCGGATGACCAATGCAAAGACTGCGGCGAACAAGTTCGTCGACAATCTGCTGATTAAAGATTCGACGACGAGAATCGCGGTTGTGACTTTCGATAAGACGGCAAGCGAGAAATCCTCTTTCGCAGGATATGGTCAGAAAGACAGCTTAAAGAAAGTGATCGATGCAATCACAGTCAGCAATGAAGGCACCAACATCCAGGCGGGTTTAAATAAAGCGCGCGGGATGTTGGCCGGAAGTCAGGCGCAAAACAAAGTCATCGTGTTGTTGAGCGACGGCGCACCAACTTACAGCTACAAGGCATCGCATGCCGCAGCATACAATTGGCCGGAAAAGAAGTACAACTTTACTTTGTATGATTTCGGCTATAACGGTGATGTTCTCGGAAACGGCTCGAAATATGCGCTGGATAAAGGCTTTTTGGGCTGGGGCGGCGAGGTATATACCGTCGACGGCAAGAAAGTGGAAGACAACGGCATCGCCGCTTTATCCGAAGCAAAACTCGCTTGGGACGGCGGCATCGGCATTTATTCGATCGGCCTTGAAGTCGGGAATGATCCAGATGCCAAATACGTGCTGAATAATGTTCAAAATAAAGGCTATTATTCATCCAACAGCGCGGATTTGGGCAAGGTGTTCTCCGAGCTGTCCGGACAGATCGCTTACGCTGCCCAGAAAGCAATCGTTACCGACCCTATGGGCGACATGTTCGACTTGGTCGGCAAACCGACGGTTTCGCAAGGAACCATTACATGGGACGACAAGACCGAAACCTTTAAATGGGACGCCGGAAACATCATTGAAGGCTCTCCGGCTACGCTGACCTACAGGGTCAAAATGGATCAATCGAAACATCCAGATCCAAATACGCTGTATCCAACGAATGGAACAACAACGATTGACTATACCGACATCCATGGGAACAACGTGAAGAAGAACTTCGTGGTTCCCCAAGTAAGTTACGGCAAGGGCTCGATCACCGTCAAAGGTTATCGGGTAAATGCGGACGGTCAGCCGGTTAATGCCGAGGGTGTGGTGGTCGAAAGACCGGAGCTTGCACAGCAGCTTTATAGCGGTGCTTTCGCGCAGGATGGCAAAGAAGCGCTGGACATCGGCAATACGTATTCTGTGGATGCACCGACTATTGAAGGTTACCAGCTCGAAGCAGGTGACGACCCTACCAGCGTGAAACTGACCATGAAAGAGCCGACCCCGACGGTATGGTTCGGATTCATGGAGGCGGTAGCGCAGCACGTAACGGTCAAGTATTTGGACAAAGAGACGAATAAAGCGCTGGCTGAGCCAACCGACGTAACGGGACTCAAAGGCAAGCAGATTGAGCTTGAAGCGAAGAAAGTGCTTGGGTATACCCCTGAAAAGGCAAGCGACAAGTATACCTTTACGGGCAAAGAAGGCCAAGAGTACACATTCTATTACACGGCAGATAAGCAGACGGTAACCGTAAAGTATCTGGAAAGAGGCACGGACAAGGAACTTAAAGCTCCCGCAACCGAGGAAGGCGCGACGGACAAAGCCATCACGATCGTTGCTCCTGCCATTCCGGGTTATGCCCCGGAACAGCCAAGCCTGACGTACAAATTTACGGCTGAGAAAAACCAGGAAGTCGTCCTTTACTATAATGCCACCGAACAACAGGTCACGGTGCAGCATTTGGTAGAAGGCACGAACAAAGAATTGGTTCAGCCAACGATCAAAGGCGGCCATACTGGCGAGGAAGTCAACGTTGCTCTGGAGATTCCAGGCTACACGCCGGTCAAAGGAACCGAGACGTATACGTTCAACGGGGATGAAAAGCAATCCCATACCGTGTATTATACAGCCGATAAGCAAACGGTAACGATCCGCTATGTGGACCAGGATACGAAGAAAGAAATTCAGCTTCCAACAACGCAGGACGGCGTGACGGATCAGGAGATCAAGCTGACTGCACCTGCGATTGATGGCTACACGCCAGTAGCATCGGAAGTTTCGTACAAATTCACTGCTGACGAAAAACAAGTAGTCACCCTCTACTATAAAGCAATTGAGCAGCAGGTAACGGTTAAACATGTGGTGAAAGGCACGGAGAAAGAACTCGCAGACCCGACAACTCACAAAGGCCATAAAGGCGAAAAAGTCAACGTGGCTAAGGAGATTGAAGGCTACACGCCAGTAGAAGGAACCGAAACGTATACCTTCACGACGGATAAGGACCAATCCCATACCGTGTACTATACAGCCGATAAGCAAACGGTAACGATCCGCTATGTGGACCAGGATACGAATCAGGAAATTTCAGAGCCAACAACGCAGGAAGGCGTGACGGATCAGTCTATCACGATCGAAGCGCCTGCTATCACGGGCTATACGCCAGTAGATCCGGAAGTCGAGTACAAATTCACTGCTGACGAAAAACAAGTAGTCACCATCTACTATAAAGCAATTGAGCAGCAGGTAACGGTGAAACATCTGGTACAAGGCACGGAGAAAGAACTCGCAGACCCGACAACTCACAAAGGCCATAAAGGCGAAAAAGTCAACGTGGCTAAAGAGATTGAAGGCTACACGCCAGTAGAAGGAACCGAAACGTATACCTTCACGGCGGATAAAGACCAGTCGCACACCGTGTACTACACGGCCGATAAGCAGACGGTAACCATCCGTTACGTAGACCAGGATACGAACAAGGATATTAAAGATGCAACAACGCAAGAAGGCGTGACGGATCAGGAAATTACGCTGACATCGCCTTCGATCACAGGCTATACGCCAGTGAAACCGGAAGTTGCGTACAAATTCACTGCCGACGAAAAACAAGAAGTGGTCATCTACTACACAGCAGACCAACCGGCACCTGAAATGCGCACGATTACCGTGAAATACCTTGAAGAAGGAACGAATCGGCAGCTGCTGGAACCTGCCAGCTTGCAAGGCGAGGTAGGCAAGGAAGTGCTGCTCAAAGCTCCGAACATCGAGGGTTACGTAACGGAAAAACCTGAGGTTTCATATCCGGTGTCGTCCCAGAACAACCAGGAATATGTGTTCTATTACAAGAAACAAGTTTCTGAACCTGAGGAACGCACCGTATCTATCCACCATGTCGATCAAGAGACGAACGATCGGATCGCAGAAACAACGACGCTGACCGGCAAAGTTGGAGAAACGCTGCGGTGGAGCGAAGAACCGATCACTGTTGTCGACGCCGTATATTCGCCTTTGGAAATCAACCATGAGTATCTCATTACCGACGCTCCGGAGCAGGAATATACCGTATATTACAAAAAGGGCCAAGACGAGACGATTGTGCAGCTTCTGGTCAGATTCCTGAACAAGTTAACGAATGAGGAATTGGGGCAAAAGACGTATTCGGGAAAACCTGACGAAGCCATCACGATCAAACCGGATCCGATCACTGTCAGCGGAGCGGTTTACAAACCGGAGCAAGCCGAGTATCCGTACCGATTCACCGGAGAAGCGCTCCAGGAATTGATCGTTTATTTCATCCCGGATACAGCTCCGGTTGAAAAAGACCAAGCGGTTACCGTGAAGTATCTGGAACAAGGAACAGGCGCCGAACTGGCAGCTTCGACCGTTCTGACAGGAAAAGCCGGCAGTACCGTAACTTTGACGGCTGTCCCTGTATCCGGCTATACGCCAGTGCAGTCTTCCGTCGTATATCAGTTTGAAGATAAAGACGGACAGGAATTTATTTTCTACTATACGAAAAACAGTCCGGTAACGCCGCCAGTCGATCCGGGTCCAAGTAATCCGAGCCCGAGCAATCCGGGATCGTCTTCGGGCAATTCCGGCAGCGTAACGCCGCTGCCACCGGCACCGCCTGTTGTGCCGCCATTGCCGCCGGCGCCTCCGAAGCTGGATACGGCCAACCATTTCAACTACATCAACGGGTATCCCGACGGCATGGTCAAACCGGAAAACAACATTAGCCGCGAAGAGGTTGCGGCCATCTTCTACCGATTGATGGATGACGCAACGCGCAGCGATTACATGAAGAGCACCAGCTCTTACAAAGATGTGGCTGCTACGCGTTGGTCCAGCAAAAACATCGCAACGATGGAAAATGCGGGCATCATCACCGGCTATCCGGACGGAACCTTTAAACCGGGCCGTTCGATCACTAGAGCGGAGTTTGCGGCGATTGCATCCAGATTTGACGATTTGGATCAGCAGGAAAATACGACGTTCTCGGATATTAAAGGCCATTGGGCTGAAAAGTACATCGTATCTGCCGCCAACAAAGGCTGGATCAAAGGTTACCCGGACGGCACGTTTAAACCGGATCAATACATCACTCGTGCGGAAGCGATGGCTTTCATCAACAGTGTATTGAACCGCAAGGTCAAAGCCGAAGGCATTCATAAGGCTGCAAAAGCATGGCCGGATAATACGCCGAACAAGTGGTATTACGCGGACGTGATCGAAGCGACCAACAATCATGATTACAGCAGAAATGCCGATGGTGCTGAAACTTGGGAACAAGTCAAGCCGGATCGCGTTTATCCTTAAGCTATATTCATCAGAAAGACCCCTCGCCTGAGGGGTCTTTTGCTTTATTGATTAAACAGCTTGTCCAAATATTGATAGGTTAACGGCGCGTTTGCTTTCAGCTCGCTGCGCATGGTTTCGTTATATACATACATGCTGGCCGCTTCCGCAAAGTATTCTTCGGAATAAGCCGAAAAGTAGCCGTCGTTGCCGTATTCGGCAGCGGCTTCTTGATTAAATATATTTTTAAATTCCTGGCTTTGGCTGGCGTTGCCAAAAACGAAACGGTCCACGGCATGCATCGTTTCATGGATTTCGAGATTAAACGAGTTATGTCCTTCGCCTTTTTTGCTGTAACCGATCCGGACGACAACGTTTTTCTCGCTGACGCCAGGCACGTCATCCCAGGTTAACCCCGTTCCTTCCCAACCTCTGGGGGTTTTCCCTTTCAAATAGCTGAGCTCGGGTACGTTCGTGATGGCGTCGTTCGTCAGAATGATTTTGACCCCTTTATCGTTTAATGCTTTGAGAACGGATGCAGGAATTCTTTCCAGACGGCCCATCATGGCCTTGGCTTCTTTCGAATTATAATTGCCCGTTGGAAGAACGACCAGCTGGTTTACGACCGATTCTTGCGCATAGGCGGCCTCGGTTTTTAGGAACGCGCCCGCCAATGTGAAAATAATAAGCAGAGCGAGTATTTGCTTTGTCCATTTCATCCCGAACATTCCTCCATAGCCTGCGATCCGCGAGGATACGAGGCTAGATATTGGTAGCTGGCTAGCATGGCGACGGTAAATCGCGTTAGCTCCTAAAGCTTTGCGCCCCCATTTTTCAATGGGTTTGCCTTTTTTCAATACGGAGTTGAACATATGTATCTGCCTGGGCGTCATCAAGCGCCAAAAAGCCCTTCTTACCGAAATAAGAAGGGCTGAGTGCACCGTAAATGACGCTGTCTTATGTCGGTAACTGGCTGGCATGGCGAAGAATCGCGTTAGCCCCTGTAGCTTTGCGTCCCCATTTTTCAATGGGTTTGCCTTTATCATTTTTTTGGATGGTTCATAAATCTATAATCTACCAATATATTAAATCCGCCTGATTTAATAGTCAAGAAAAAAGTCTAATTCGCTAGAACTATGGATCATAAGAGCGATTAGCCTCTTTTTCCCAGGCTTGCGTGGCGAAATATGGCGGCTTAGCGCTTATTATGGAGCATCGGGAGGTTGTGTGAAAACATTCTTCTTCGCTTCGGTTGCCGGGGTCATCCCTTTTTCATTTCAGGATTTTGCACAATTCGATTCCGGCCGCTCTCGGGTACAATTTATAAACGAACCAAACCGTTTCGCTCTATTTATTGCTGATTGATAGTCGTCCTTGGATTTTTGCAAAATCCTCATTTAAGAAAAGTCAAAATCGGAGCGAATCTGATCAAAATACCGTCAAAGTGAAGGGCGGTGTTTTTTTATACTTGATGTACAAGGAAAAAGTTGAATCTATCAGGAATGCGAGGTGTAAAGCATTGGATCAAACGAGGGAAATACTTGCGGACCCAAGGCCTCTTTCCGTCCGGGGACGCAAATTACGCACGCTGCGGCGCAGTGAAACGATTTCCGGCTTTTTATTCGTCAGCCCGATGCTGATCGGCGTCACCGTTATGGTGCTGATCCCGATCATCGCGACGTTGGTCCTCGGATTTGCCGATTGGAATTTCGTGCAGGGCTGGGACGGGATTCGGTGGGTTGGTCTGGATAATTTCAAAAGCCTGCTGCAGGACGATATGTTCAAAAAGTCGGTGCTGAACAACTTCGTTTTTCTGCTGACGGTGCCCGTTTATATGCTGATTTCCATGGTTTTGGCCATACTCATCGACCGCTATGTGTATTTTAAGGGATATTTTAAGGTTGCTTATTTTGTTCCCTACATTTCGATGACCGTTGCGGTCGCAGTCGTATGGCAGGTGCTGTTCCAGCCTTCCTACGGGCCGATCAATGAGCTGCTGAAATCGATCGGCATCGCGAATCCGCCCCAGTGGATCGCCGACCCGAACTACGCCCTCATTTCGATCATGATGATTTCGGTTTGGATTTCGATCGGATTTAACATGATCATTTACATCGCCGGGCTGCAGTCGATCCCGAAGGATTTGTACGAAGCCGCGGATATCGACGGCGCGAACGGCTGGACGAAGTTCCGTAGGATCACGTTTCCGCTCCTTTCTTCGACCTCGTTTTTTTTGCTGGTGACGGGCATCATCTCGACGTTCAAAGTGTTCGACATTATCGCGGTGATGACGCAAGGCGGTCCGATCGGGTCGACGACGATGATGGTGTGGTATTTGTACGACACGGCTTTTATTAATTTGAAGGTCGGCTATGCCTCTTCCATCGCCGGCGTGTTGTTCGCTTTCGTGCTGCTGATTACGCTCGGCCAATGGGCCGTCCAGAAAAAATGGGTCAATTACTAGGGAAGGAGAAAGGTTATGCCAATATCTCGCGAGTTTCCGTGGAGCCGAGCCGTCGTCACCGTGCTTATGTTTGCGGGAAGCATCCTGTTTCTTCTGCCTTTCGTCTGGATGCTTGTCACTTCCTTCAAAATGGAGACGGACGTTTTCACTTATCCGATCCAGTGGATTCCGAGGCAATGGAATGCCGTCGCCAATTATAAGGAGGTCTGGTTCGGCGATTATCCGTTTTACCTGTATTACTGGAATTCCATCAAAATCAGCGTGCTCACCACGCTCACCTCATGTACGATCTCAGCATTGGCCGCTTACGGTTTTTCCAAAATCCAATTTGCGGCAAGCTCCTGGCTGTTTATGATCGTGCTTGTGACCTACATGATCCCGGGTCAGGCGATTCTCATTCCGCAGTTTATTTTGTACCGCAATATCGGGCTGTTCGACAGCCATATCGGGATGATCATCCTCGGCAGTTTCAGCGTGCTCGGCACTTTTATGCTGCGGCAGTTTTTTATGGGTCTGCATCAGGACTACATCGAGTCGGCCAAAATGGACGGCGCCGGGCATGCGCGCATTTTCCGGTCGATCGCCCTTCCGCTCGTGAAGCCGGCAGTGGCGACCTACGCGATCTTGCGGTTCATCTGGACGTGGAACGACTATCAGAATCCGCTTATTTTCCTCCGGACCGACAAGCTGTTCACTTTGCCGCTGGCGATGCAAAAATTTACGTCCTTGAGCGGAGAATTTTACTCCTTGATCATGGCGGCGGCCGTTTCGGCGATTTTGCCGTTGCTGATCGTGTTTATCATCGGCCAGAAAAACGTCATTGCGGGTATCGCTCTGGGCGGGGTCAAAGGATAGGGCCAAAAAGTCAAAATAGTTGAAAAACCGGTCAATATAATTCCATTACCGGAAAAAAGCCGAATTTATAATAAAGGTATATGAAAGCGCTGCACCAAAGGATTTGCAAAAATTCACGAAGCGGCTTGGGGCAAGATCACAGCGGATCCGAGTCGGTTGAGACCGAGTATGATTGCACCCCGGGACGACCAGGTGGAGTTTTGCAAAATCCTGACCATAAAGGAGGGTTATCTGGCATGAGAAAAAAAGTGTGGGCCGGAGCCGTTTCCGGCATGCTGCTGCTTGGACTGCTTGCAGGCTGCGGAGGAGGCGGTTCGAATACGGCGGAAACCGGGACCGAACCGGATCAAAAGGCGGCGGGAGAGAAGACGGAAGGGACCGACAAGGTGAATCTCCGTCTCTATACGTACGGCACGGAAGAAGCGTATAACTGGAACAAAACGCTGCAGGCTTACGAAGAAAAGAACCCGGGCGTGAAGATCGAGCTGGTGCAGCTGAGCGAAAAAGGCGACACGCAGGAAGCGATGAAAAAGCTGGATCTGGAAGCCGCCTCTTCGGCCCAGATGGACATCCTCATGTTCAGCGACGCGGCCGGTTACGCCCAGCGTGTGGCCCTCGGCATGGCGGAACCGCTCGACGACTACATTGCCAAAGACGGATTCAAGGTGGAAGAGGACTATAAGGTCGACACTCACTTGGGCGACAAAGTATACGCTCTGCCCGGTAAATTCAATCCATGGTACGTCATCCTGAACAAAGACCATTTGGATGAAGCCGGACTTGCCGTTCCGACCGATTGGACTTGGGACGATTTTGCGGACTACGCCAAAAAGCTGACCAAAGGCGAAGGGGCCCAAAAACGTTACGGCACTTACTTCCACGGACCTCAGGGCGGAGGCTGGATGGAATTTTTGAAGCTGAAAATGGAGAACCAGCCGCAAAACTCCGAGTTTTTGAAGGCCGACGGCACCTCCAACCTGGACGATCCCAACTTCAAGGCAACGCTGGAGCTGCGCGTAAAAATGGAAAAAGAAGACCAGTCCTCGGTGCCTTATACCGACATGATTTCGCAGAAGCTGGCTTACCGGACGCAGTTTTTTAATCAATCGGCAAGCATGCTGCTGATCGGCAGCTGGATGAACACGGAGCTTGGCGGCACCGAAAAGGTACCGCTCAACTTCAACGTCACCGTGGCGCCTTTTCCGAAAAACAACCCCGGGGACGAAAAGGGTCTGACACCCGTGACGACGGACTATGTCGCGGTGGCGGCCAAATCGAAGCATAAAGAGGAAGCCTACAAATTCGTCCGCTGGTATACGACGGAAGGACAAGTCGTGCAGGGGAAAAACATTCCGGCATGGAGCAAGGTGACCAATGACCAGGTGGCGGGCATCATCGACACGATTCTGTCCGGCACGAAAAATCCGGAAAAGGTCGACAAAAAAGCGTTGGTAGATACGCTGATCGCGTCCAAGGCTTCGGCCATCATTCCTCCGGCAACCTATCAAAGCGAAGTGTACAAGGCGATCAACGAAGAATACGAAAAGCTGATCCTCGGCAAGCAGGACATCGACGCGACCGTGAAAAGCGCGCAGGAACGGGTCCAAAAAATCATCGACTCCAACAAAAAATAAGATATAATAACCCGAAAAGGGGGCGCTTTCCCGCCCCCGCTTTTGCATATTTGGGGGGAGCGCCTTGATGAAACTCATCCGGGGACTGGCGCCGGTGTCGATCCGCCGCAAGCTGATATTGGCGATGGTCGTTTGCGTCCTCGTTCCGGCATCGCTGACGCTTTTGATCTACAACTCGCTGACGCAGCAAGCCGTCAAAAAGCAGGCCATCGCCAACGTGGAGGATTCGCTGATGCTGGTACACGGCTCCGTGAGCAACCGCCTGAAGAGCATGCTGAACATCGCCAACTACATTCAAATCAATTCCGGGCTCAAATCGTATTTCAAGCTGGTCGCTTCCGGAAACGACGAAGGCACCGAATACGAGAAGTTTACGGAATGGAACCGGGTGCTGGAACAGCTCGACAGCTTGACGGCTGCCGGGGAAAAAAGCTATGTGACGGTCCTTCTGTCGAACGGGTCCTATTTCATGAATTATTCCGTAAGCGATTACAATCCCTTAAACATATTAAAAGCGCCCTGGTTTGAGCGCTTGAAGGAACTGAACGGCGTGGAATCCTATTGGATCGGCCCGGAGCCAACCGCGTACAACTACGACAAATTCGACCATCCGTATCAAATTTCCGTGGCCCGGACGCTGCGCCTTGACGGCACGGAGATTTACGGATACGTCGTGGTGACGATGATGGAAGACCAGCTGCATCAAATCTATGGCGACTTGTCCGCCGATCAGAGAGTGCTGCTTCTGGATGGGAATGACGTCATTATCTCCAGCACCGATCCCAAACAGGTGGGGACCGTGTTCCCGTACGCCGATGGGGACGGCAGCCGGAAATCGACGTCGATCCGGACGATCGGCGGGCAAAAGCATCTTGTCTCCCAGCGGAACGTGCTGTTTACGGGCTGGAGGCTGGTGCTTGTTCAGCCTTATCAGGACGCCATCGTCGACATTAGTTCGATTTTTAACAGAGTATTTCTCTTTCAGTTGATTTCATTTGTGGCATTCACATTGCTGTTCGTTGCGCTGATCCGGGCGTTTACGAAACCGCTCGTCCGGCTCGGGAAGGTGACCTCGGCGGTACAGCGGGGCAATCTGCTCGTGCGTTCCGGCGTGCGCGGCAATGACGAAATCGGGCGCCTTGGGCTTCTGTTCGACCAAATGCTGGACCGCGTCAAGGACATGATCAACGAAATATCGGAGACGCAGGCGCGAAAAAGAAGGGCCGAGCTGAAAATGCTCCAAGCCCAAATCAATCCGCATTTTCTGTTTAACGTGCTCAATTCGATCCGGATGAACGTCATGCGGCGCGGCGACCCGGAAAGCGCCAAAATGATCGGATCGTTGTCCATCCTGCTGCGGATGACGATCAGCCGCCATGAGGACGAAATCTCCCTGCATGAAGAAATCGATCTCGTCTCTCATTATGTGGCGCTAATGAACATGAGGCAAAAGGCGGAAGTCAAGCTTGTGACGGACATGGACCCCGAAGCTTTTCTAATCAAAGTCCCGCGTTTCGTGTTGCAGCCGATCGTGGAAAACGCGATCATTCACGGGCTGATGCAGAAAAACGGAGAAATTGCCGTCCGGGCCAAGGCCGAAGCGGGATTCGTCAAGCTGTCGATCGAGGATAACGGCCAAGGCATGACGGAAGCCGAGCGCATCCGCCTCCAGGGCAAGCTGCGGAACCGGGAGACGGCGTCGGATCGGGAAACCAGCGGCAATTTTTCCGGGATCGGCCTCGAAAACGTGGCGGAACGGATGCGGCTGCTTTTCGGGGAAGCTTTTCGGGCCGACGTGTTCAGCAGCCTTGGCAGAGGCACGGTCATAGAAATGCATATACCGTTTAGGGAGGGATTCCGGGATGTATCAAGCCATGCTGGTGGATGACGATTACCCCGTCATCGAGCTGCTGTCCGAGACGATTGATTGGGATGGACACGGTTTTACGCTGTCGGGAGCCTATGAGAACGGGGAAGAGGCATGGGAGGTAGCGCGGAAGCAGCCTCCGGACGTGCTGATTACCGACATCGGCATGCCCCGCATGAACGGACTGGAGCTCATCGCCAGAATCAAGGAAATCAAACCGGAACTGAAGGTCGTCATTTTGTCCTGCCACAGCGAGTTCCAATATGCGCAGCAAGCGGTGCGCCTGAACGTGCAGGATTATTTGATCAAAGACGTATTGGATCCGCAGGAGCTAAACCGGCTGATGAACCGCTTCAAGCAGATGATGGACGGCGAACGCCGGGCGGGCTGGGAGCATTCGCGGCTGAAGCATCTCATGGACGAAACCCGGGAACTGCGCAAGGAGCGATGTTTCAAAAATCTCATTCATCAGCCGCTGCTTGCTCCGGAAAAATGGCGGCGGGAAACGGAGGAATACGGCTTGTTCAAGCAAGGGGAGTCGTGTTTGCCCGTCATCGGCTTCGTGGAGGATTACCGGCAGGTGAAATACCGGTTTGCCTCGGACCAGACGCTGCAATTTGCGATCGGCAACGTCATGAACGAAATGCTGCGGGACGGTCCGCTTTCCGGCCTGCATGTAAGCTATGACGTTCGCACTTCGCTGCTGCTGTTTTCGTACCGGCCTGGTTTGAAGGTGAATATTCATGATGAAGCTGCGGCTTGCCTGCGGATGATTCGGGAGACTGTCATGCGCGTCTTGAAGATTTCGATGTCTTTTATTTGCGGCGGCTGCAGCCCCGGTCCCGCAGAACTGAAGCAGGAGCTGAACGAACTGCTGGAAGGCCGGGAACAGCGTTTTTACCTGGAACGGGGCGAGATCGCGAAGAAAGCCCGGACAGCGGAGAAACCCCATGACAACCATTTGTTCGCTTATTATGATGAGGCCTGTTCCGGGTTTCGGGACGCGCTTTTGCGAAAAAATTCGGAGCAGTTCCGCAAGCTGGTCGACGGGTGGATGGAACGGATCCGCCGGGAGAAATATCCTGCCGAGACCGTCAAAGACTGGACGCTGAAGCTCCTGCTCGACGTGAAGCTGAAGCTGCATGCGATTCCCCATCTGACGCCGTCCAACACCGCGGACATGCTGCATAAAGAAGCAGCCGACCTTGATTCCCTTCATGATCTTCGCGGCTGGTTGATCGGGCATTTGGAATCCCTTGCCGGTGCCCAGGCCGGATCCGTACGGCCGGAAGTGACCGAGGCCTGCAAATACGTGGCGCTGAGGCTCGGCAGCAGGATCACCTTGGATGAAGTGGCGGAGCATCTGCACCTGAATCCGAGCTATTTCAGCCGGTTGTTCAAGAAGGAAACCGGGCTTACGTTTATCGAATACGTAACGAAACAAAAGATGGAACGGGCGAAAGAGCTGCTGGACGGAACCCGTTTCACCGTCGGCGATATCTGCGAGCAGCTGGGGTATGACAATCAAAGCTATTTTATCAAAACGTTCAAATTGCATACGGGGCAGACGCCGATCGGATACCGCGGATGAATAAGGGGGCACGAAAGTGACGGATTTACGGGGAATCGTAGAAAACATGGCGCCTGTCGATGAGCGGCTGTACGTCCAAATTCCGAACGCCGCCGATGTGCGGAGTTATCTTTCCGGAGCGAATTGGCTGCGGGAACAATGGGATGAGATCGAGGCGGAAGGGGTGCGTCTGCTGCAGGCCCGAACGCCGGAGCTGACCTATGCGCTGTTCGATTTGTACGCGAAGACGGGCTCGCGGCTGGAGTATGAGCGGGCTTATTTCGAACGGCGCCGGAGGCTGAACACGTTCGCGCTTCTGTCACTCCGGTCCCCGGAGACATATGTAGCCCCCCTCTTGGATATTCTGTGGGCCATATGCGATGAGTACACCTGGTGTATTCCGGCTCACCTGCCCGACCGTCTGGCAGACAACGAGATCGACCTGTTTGCGGCGGAAACCGGGTTTGCGCTATCCGAAATTTTCGTTCTATTGCGACAGCAGCTCCCGCAGCTCGTGCAGGATCGAATCCGGCGCGAGGTGGAGGGGCGGGTGCTGACGCCTTTTCTCGAGCACGGTCCGTACGCTTGGGAAACGGCCATCCATAACTGGTCGGCGGTCTGCGCCGGTTCGGTAGGGGCGGCTGCGCTACTGCTGGAGGAGGATGCCCGAAGGCTCGCGGATATTTTGGCCCGGACGGAGCAAAGCATGGAGCATTATTTGTCCGGCTTTGGCGAAGACGGGGCATGCCTGGAAGGGATCGGGTATTGGAAATACGGATTTGGTTATTTCGTGTATTATGCGGATTTGCTGCTGACAAGAAGCCGGGGAAGGATGAACTGGTTCTCCCTCGAGAAGGTGGAGCGAATCGCCGAGTTCCAGCAAAAATGCTTCCTGTGCGGAGACCGGGTCGCGAACTTTTCCGATTCCCATGCGCAAAGCTACGTACATATGGGGCTGTCGCACAAACTGGCGGAGCGGTTTCCCGGCGTGACGCCGCCGCCGGCGAAGCTCCGTGCGCCGTATACGGAAGACCACTGCAGCCGCTTGGCTCCGGCGCTGCGCAATCTGCTGTGGACACGGGGCGGGATCGGCGCAGGCGATTGGGAGGGCGGCAGCTTCTTTTTGCCTGATGCGAAGTGGCTTGTGGCAAGGCATCGGAGCGGCAGCTGCGCCTTCGGCTTTGCCGCCAAAGGCGGGAGCAACGACGAGCCGCATAATCATAACGATCTCGGGCATTTTATGCTGGTCGCGGAGGAGACGGCCTTTTTATGCGATCTTGGCGCAGGGGAATACCGCAAGGGTTATTTCGGGGATGAGCGATATACGTATGATTGCAACGGTTCGCAGGGGCACTCGGTTCCCATTGTTAACGGAAGCTGCCAGGCGCCGGGCGCGGAAAGAGTTGCGGTTGTTCTGGAAGCAGCGGCGAACCCGGATCAGGACCGGCTGTGTATGGACATTTCCCGGGCTTACCCGGATCAGGGCCTTGCGTCGCTCGAACGCCATTTGGCGTGGGATAAAGGAGATCTGCCCTGCTTGAAGCTGGTGGACGAATTCCGTTTTACGGTTCCGCCGGAATCGATTACGGAACGCTTCGTGACGCAGATCAAGCCGCAGGTTCACGAGGACGGCAGCGTGACGCTGAAGGGAGCGGGCAGGCGCTCGTTAAGGATCAGCTTTGATCACGGTTTATACCGGGTGGAGGTCGCCGAGCGCAGCTTCGCAAACCATTTTGGGGGATATGAGACGTGGTACAGCATCGATTTTCATGTGCTGCAGCCGGAACGGAACCAGCGGCTTGCGTTTGTTTTTCAGTTTAGATGAGTTTTTGAGGGCGTCATTCTGTGAAACCAAAACGGATTGGGGGATGAACATGGGAGTGGAGAAAACGCCGGATTGGCTGGAGGAAGCGTGGGCGAAGGCGCTGGACAAAACCCGGTTGAACGCAGGCCGGATCGGGGCGGCATTTCCGCATGCAAGCCATCGCGGCAAATATACCCGGGAGCAGCCCTATTGGTGGACGGCCGGCTTCTGGCCGGGGCTGCTTTGGCTCCTGTACAACGGCGGCGGAGACGATCAATTCAAGGAGATTGCCGAGGCGTGCGAGGATCGGCTTGACGAAGTGCTGGACGGATTCACGCGGCTCGACCACGACCTCGGCTTTATGTGGACGCTGACCAGCGTCGCTTCGCATAAGCTGACGGGCAAGGACATCTCCAAAATCCGTGCGCTGAAAGCGGCGAACTACCTGGCGGCGCGCTTCAACCTGAAAGGCCGCTTCATTCGGGCATGGAATCCGTGGTTTGAAGGCGAGGATAACCGCGGATATGCGATCATCGACTGCGCGATGAACGTGCCGCTGCTGTTCTGGGCTTCCAACGCGACGGGAGACCCGCGTTACCGCCATATCGCTGAAGCGCATATGGACACGGTGCTGGAGCATTTTATCCGCCCGGACGGTTCCATTTACCATATCGTGCGGTTCGATCCGGATACGGGCGCGTTTATAGAGGGGATCGGCGGGCAGGGATACGATGCCAATTCAGCCTGGTCCCGCGGCAACGCCTGGGCGATTTACGGTTTGGCGCTTGCTTACCATCATACCGGCAAAGCGGCTTACCTGCACGCGGCACAGAAGGCGGCGCAGTTTTTTCTTGCCAGGCTGCCGGAGGACGGCGTGCCGCATTGGGATTTCCGCGCTCCTACGGGCGAGGATGTGCCGAGGGATTCTTCCGCCGGTGCCTGCGCGGCCAGCGGAATGCTGCTGCTGGCTGATCTGTCGGGCGGGATGGAGGCGCCTGTGTACCGAAAGCCGGCCGTCCGGATGTTGGAGTCACTCTTCCGGAACTACGGAACGTGGGATGACCCGGAGGAAGAAGGAATGATTTTACACGGCACGGGCAACCTGCCGCAGGGACAGAACGTCGGCGTGCCGCTGATCTACGGCGATTATTTTTACGTGGAGGGGCTGGCGCGCCTTAGAAACAAAGGGCCTTTTTATTGGGAGAAATAAGCTTACGGGAGCGGTGATTCGAGCCGGCTCCCTTTCTTTATATTTCTTAAGCTTTCCTTTACCAACGTTTATTTTTCGTTTCGAAACGCTTAATTTCGTCCCCCTACAATAAAAACATCATAAACGGGCGAAGGGCGTACGGCTTGATGTCCAGAATGAATGAACGGGGGAGAACATGATGCAATTGACGCAGAAAACGACGGTCGCGGTGCTGTTTGGCGGCTGTTCCACGGAATACGGCGTATCGCTGCAGTCTGCGGCTTCGGTGATCGATCATTTGGACAAGGATCAATACGATTTGGTTTTGGTAGGAATAACGAGAGAAGGGGCTTGGTTCCGCTATGGCGGCGGCACGGATAATATCCGCGAGGATCGCTGGCAGGAGCATCCCAGCTGCATTCCGGCGTTTTTGCCGCCGAGCCGGGACATTTCTGGCCTAGTAGAGCTGGTTGGCACGGAATACCGTGTGACGCCGGTGGATGTCGTGTTTCCGGTGCTGCATGGCAAAAACGGCGAAGACGGCACGGTGCAGGGGCTGCTTGAGTTGTCCGGCATTCCTTTTGTCGGCTGCGATACGTTGTCCTCCGCGGTATGTATGGACAAGTCGATCACAAGCAAGCTCGTGAGGATGGCAGGGGTGAATACGGCCCCATCGATCGTCGTCTACGCCGAAGATGATCTATACAGCGCGGTTAAGGAAGCCGAGGAGCTCGGATTTCCGCTATACGTAAAGCCTGCACGTTCCGGCTCGTCCTTCGGCATCGTCAAAGCTTACGACAAGCTGGAGCTGATGGGAGGCATCCGGTCAGCCTTTTTGCATGACAACAAGGTCGTCGTCGAACAAAACGTTTCCGGTTTCGAGGTCGGCTGCGCCGTTCTCGGGAACACGGATCCGATGATTGCCGAAATCGACGAAATCGAGCTTCAGGGCGAGTTTTTCGATTATGACGAAAAATATTCCCTCGCCACCTCCACGATCCATCTCCCTGCGAGAATTTCAGGGGATACGGCGGCAAGAATCAGGGAGGCGGCTAAGCTCATTTACCGCACATTGGGCTGCACAGGACTGGCCCGGGTGGACATGTTTGTCTGCCCCGACGGCCGCATCGTGTTTAACGAGGTCAACACCATGCCGGGATTTACGTCGGCCAGCCGATACCCGAATATGATGCGCGCAAGCCATATCGCATATCCGGAGCTGATGGACCGGCTGATTCAGCTTGCGTTATCCAAGGAGGCAAGAGCATGATGGTGAAGCAATTGATTCGTCTGCAACCGAAAATGGTCCGCCGCGGGCCTTTGGCGCTGATAAACAGGGAGCACCCGCTGCGGCAGCCGATCCATTCCGGTTATTTGGAGCCGGTTCAGGATATACCGCTGGCCAGCACGGAAGAAAAGCAGATGCGGCTCGAACGGACATGCCTGCGGCAGCTGGATGCCTTGCTCGCGGCATGCGGAGGCAAAGAGCGGATCGGCATTGTCAGCGGTTATCGGACGCGCATGGAGCAGCAGCGCATTTATGACCGGTCTTACGTCGAAAACGGGCCGATTTTCACGGCCAGTTATGTTGCGCGGCCGGGGGAAAGCGAACATCAGACAGGTCTGGCTGTCGATGTCGGAGAGCTGAACGCGGGAGTGGACTACATCTGTCCGTCGTTTCCGGACCACGGCGTGTATAAGGAGTTCCGCCGGAGGGCGGCGGAGCATGGCTTCATCCAGCGCTACCAGGAAGGAAAAGAACATTTGACCCACATCGCCTGCGAGCCTTGGCATTTCCGTTATGTCGGCATACCGCATGCGGTCATCATGGAGCAATACGGCATGTGCCTTGAGGAGTATACCGAATACATGCGGCAGTTTACGCCCGAAGGGCCGCATTTGTTCAAGAAATACAAAAATCATCTGATCGAAATGTATGTTGTGGAGATCGGGGAGGAAGACAAAGAGATCGCCATCCGCACGGAGCCGGGCGTCCGGGTGGAGATCTCAGGCAACAACGTCAACGGATGCGTCGTCACGATCTATCATGGATGCCAGGGTTCAAGCGGCGCATCCGAAGCGGGACATGGAACAAGCCTCGTTTCCGGGATGGAGCAGGCCATCCGATGAAGACCTCGGCTTACATGGACCGGCTGCTCATGCTGCTCTTGCCGATGGCGAGAAAAAAGGAAGCTGCAAGGCTAGGGGATCGGGCATGGGCGGAGGTTAATCTGTCCAATCTAAGTCATAACGCGGCTGAATTGCAGCGGGTGCTTCCCTCCAAATCCCGGATCATGGCCGTCGTCAAGGCAAATGCTTACGGCCACGGAAGCATTGAATCCGCGCGGGAGCTGAGCCGGGCAGGCGTTGCCCATTTTGCCGTCGCCGAGATCGGGGAGGGGATCGCCTTGCGCAAGCACGGGATACGCGGCGACATTCTCATTTTGGGTTATACGTCTCCGGAGCGCGCCCCCGAACTTGCCCGCTACCGCCTGACCCAAACCGTGGTCAGCAGGGAATACGGCGAGGCGCTGAATGCGTATGGAGCAAAGCTGAACGTGCACGTCAAAATCGATACCGGCATGAACCGTTTGGGCGTGCCTTTTCCGGAGCTGGATTCGATGATGGCATGTTACCGGTTTTCGCACCTGCACGTAACGGGCACGTTCAGCCATTTATCCATGTCGGACAGCTTGGGGCAGGCCGAGACCCGTTTTACGCAGCAGCAGCTGAGCCGCTTTGAACTGGTGATCGGACAGCTGAGGGAGGCGGGAATCGATCCGGGTCTTGTGCATATCCAGAGCAGCTACGGCATCTTGAATTACCCGGAGGTGTGCTGCGATCTGGTTCGTCCCGGCATCGCGTTGTACGGACTGCTAAGCCGCGAGGGGGACGAGGTGCGGACGAAGGCCGATTTGCGGCCCGTCCTTTCCTTGAAAGCCGTCGTAACGCAGGTGAAAGAGGTGAAAGCCGGCGATCCTGTCGGATACGGGCGGAACTTCATTCCTTCCCAGGACATCCGGATCGCCACCGTGTCCATCGGCTACGCCGACGGGATTCCGAGGTCGCTCTCCGAACATGGCGGTTATGTGCTTATACGAGGGCAGCGGGCGCGCATCGTCGGCAGCATTTGCATGGACCAGCTGACGGTGAACGTCACCTCCATCGAGGGGGTCCGGCAGGGGGATGCGGTCACGCTGATCGGACAAGACGGGGCGGAGAAGATCACGGCCGGCCAAATCGCCGCACGGTGCGGCACGGTGGCGAACGAGATTTTAAGCCGCCTGGGCAGCAGAATCGAAAGGGTATATAGATACGATTGAATGCACTAAATCTAATTCATTTTAGGGTTCGCTATGAACAAAACGGATCTTTCCTTGCCGCATGCGGCTTGGGGAAAGGTCCGTTTTGTTTGCATGTCTGTATATTTTCCGGCTATGGATTAAGGGCTAAAGAATTCACGCCTGTGGCATGGATCTTTTTAATCGCTTTTGCCGGGTTGCCGCCGACGATCGTGTTGTCCGGAACATCTTTCGTGACCACGGCTCCGGAAGCCACGACGACGTTATTGCCGATCGTTACGCCCGGATTAATGACGGCTCTTCCGCCGATCCATACATTGTTTCCAATCGTGACCGGTTTGCCGTACTCGGGCCCTTTGATTCTTTCATAAGGATCCACCGGATGCGTAGCGGTATAGACGTGAACGCCGGGTCCGAACATGCAATTGTCCCCGATGCGCACCTCGCATACATCCAGGATGGTACAGTCAAAGTTTGCATAGAAGTTTTCTCCGACGTGAATATTGTACCCGTAGTCAAATCGGATGTTCGGTTCCATGCTCAGGTTTTCCCCCGTCGATCCGAGCAGCTCCTTAAGGATTTGTACCCGCCGTTCCGTTTCCGTTTCCGTCGACTGGTTATACAATCGTGCCATTTTTCTGGCATATTCCCGGTCGCGCGTCAATTCGGGGTCTGCAGCGATGTACAGTTCGCCGTCCAGCATCTTTTGTTTTTCCGTCTTCATGTTATCCATCCATTCCTCTCTTGTCATGATGCGAAATATTTGCCCACGTCTCCGACTCCGCCCTACCTCCGTTTCTCCACCAGCTTTAACGAATAGGAGAGGCTTTCCAACGTCATGGTGATTAACCCATACATGTAGTCTTCGTCCGGATGCTCCAGCAGCGTCAGCTGAGGCATGTGCATTTCCGGGATATATTTCAAACATTCCTGCCGGATCGGCTCCAAATCAGCGGGCTGTACCAAACTTCCCGTTAAAGCTACCGTCGCCGGGTTCATCACTGCGATCAGACTCGAAACCGTATGTGCTGCCAGCGGATGAAATGTCTTGCGGTCGTGCAGCCGCCGCAGCTGCTCCTCGCGGGTGATGCCAAACGGCAAAAAGGAGATCTCCCCCGCGAACCGGGTGTTCCCCCGGTGAATATGCCCGTCCACCATCAAGCCGGCCCCCGGAAAATAACCTTCGATAAAAGTGGCAACGGCAACGGACTTTTCTTCATCGTATTCCTGCTTTTGATAAAATCCGTACACGGTTGAATTCATGTCGTTCTCGACGATGACCTCGACCCCATGTTTCTCGCGAATGAGGGCCTCCAGCGGGACCTGAACGAGCTCCGGAATGTCGCCGAGATTGATGACTCCCTTATGTACGGCACCCGGAACGCCGATGCCAACCGCCCGGATGTGCGGATATTTAGTGATGAGCTGATCAATCAGCTGTTCAATCACTGCAGCGTCCACCCGTCTGGATTCCAGGTATCCTTCTTCCACGGGTTCCCCGGCCAGGTTGGCTACCGTAAACGTGAGCGAGTGCGTGTTCACTCCGGCTTTGATGATGATGCAGGCAATATAAGAGAAGTTCATATTATACCGGTATACCCTGGCCGGACGGCCGCCGCTTGATTCCTCCATATCCAGCTCCAGCAGTTCCCCGGCGTCCAAAAGCTCATTCAGAATGCTGCCGCAGGTGGCGACGCTTAAACCCGTAGCCTGTGCCACCATGGCTTTCGTGCCCTGTTTCATCGTTTTAAGAGCCTGGCGCACCAGCTCCCGGTTCATTTTTTTGACTCGCGTCGTATTGTTGGGAATAGGACTCATGAGTTAGAGAAATCACCCCGATCCGCCTTTTTATAATACTTTTAATAAGTATTAACTTAATTGTTTTCAACCTTTTTGTCTACCTTTATTTCCAATGACAGGAGCATCGGATTCGATCAGGTTAGAAACGTTGCTCTGCGAAAGGGGACGAATGATTGGTTAGAGGGTTTACTGAACCAAAGATCGAAGTAATGAACATAACTTGAATACAAGCGGTCACCTCATTCCACTTTCAGGAAATAAAAATTTTAGTGAAGTAAACGACCTAAGAAAGGGGAGAGTTTAAGATTTTTAAGATCGGTACATTTTCTAAATTAAGCCGGGTTTCTGTCAAAACATTACGATATTACGATCAGCGGGGCTTGTTAACACCGGACACGATCGATGAAGATTCCGGCTATCGATATTATTCAGCGGAACAACTGTTAGTCATACAACGAATCATCGATTTAAAGAACCGGGGTTTTACTCTGGAAGAGATTAAGTCGTTATTGGTTGAGGATGTATCGCCGGCCGAAGTAAAAAAATCTTTGATTGCCAAGCAGCTGGAACTGCAGCAATTCATCGAGGAAGCACAAAGCCGGTTGAAGGAGATCAATTCGGGGCTAGAGCGTATTAAAGACTTAGACGAACAACCATCAACAGTCCCGATCGTCATTCGAAACGTAAAATCCCAGCTTGTCGCATCCATTCGTGATACGATCCCGCGCTCGCACTTATGTCTCCTATTGGATGAAATTAAACAATATGCGCGTGAGCATCGGGAGGATGACAACCGCTCTTTAACCGTTCAATGGCACAGCAACGATTTCGAAGAGGATTTGATCGATGTAGAGGTCGCTTTACCCGTTGCAAAGCATATTCCGGGCAGTGACAGAGTGAACGTCCACTTTTGGCCGGAATTAAAACAAGCTGCCTCGCTGGTTCACTGGTGTGACCCGTATCATTCTTCCTGCTCGGGTTTAACTGAACTTGCAGCATGGATATCGTCAAACGGATATCGGCCAAACGAAGCCGAACCGATCCGGGAAATTTATTTGACGGCAGATCAAGATCTGTATGGGAAGCTCCGGAGGGCTGAATTGCTCATTCCGATTGAAAAAATATAAAAAGCCGAGTCTTTCATCGTTCCGTGCGAAAGGAATGATGGAAGATTTTTTTTTGGACGTGTTGACTCTCCCCTATGGTGGAGGGTATAGAGTGTCATTAATCAAACTATAAGGGGGGTACAAATGAAACGTTTGGAAGGAAAAGTGGCATTGGTAACCGGAGGAAGTCGGGGCATTGGCAGGGGAATCGCGCTGCGGCTGGCAGAAGAAGGGGCTTTGGTTGCGGTCCATTACGGCAATCGTTTTGCTGCAGCGGAGGAAGTGGTTAGCACCATTGAAGCAAACGGGGGGCAAGCATTTGCTCTGGGCGCAAACCTGAACTCCGCTCTAGGTGTTGAAGAATTGATTCAATCGTTAGACGAGCAGCTTGTAGAGCGAACAGGCAGTCATCATTTTGATATTTTGGTCAACAATGCCGGAATCGGTACCTCAAAAAATCTTGAAGAAACAACGGAAGAATCTTTTGACGAACTATTTGCCGTAAATGTCAAAGCCCCGTTTTTTCTCGTGCAGAAATCGTTGTCCCGTCTGCGTGATGAAGGACGGATCATTAATATATCCTCTGGAGTGACTAAAATTGCCATGCCGGAATTGATGGCTTATAACCTTACCAAGGGAGCGATCAATACGTTCACCTTTCAACTTGCAAAGCAGCTTGGTCCGCGAGGCATAACAGTAAATGCGGTTCTTCCCGGTATCGTCGATACGGATGTTAACGCATCCTGGCTGTATACTCCCGAAGGACAACGGTATGCTACGGAAATATCCGCACTGGGGCGAATTGGGGAACCGTCGGATATTGCCGACGTTGTTGCGTTCCTCGCATCTTTCGACGGGAGATGGGTTACGGGGCAGATGATCGATGCTACGGGTGGATCCCATTTATGATCCAGCGTTTTTTTCGGAGCCCATAATCCCTATAAGTAAAACAAAAATCCGATTCCTTCGTTGACTAAACGCGGAATCGGATTTTGCTTTTTCGTTGGCCGCTTCTTTGAAAGGCAGCTTTGCATCGCTTGATGTCGGCATGAACGGGCAGCGAAGGCCCCGCTATATGAGTCCCATACCTCGAACAGCAGGCTTTATGTTCAGTCCGCGATGACAAGATTCGTCCCCGTTTTTTTGAATTTGGTCAGGAAGCCGCGGTCCACATGGGCATCCGTCACGATCGTGTCGATCCGCTCCAGGGGCGCGATGGCAACCGTGACGTCTTTGCCGAATTTGGTGCTGTCGGCCGCGACGATGACCTCTTTGGAGAGCTCGATCATTTTTTTGCGCGTGACGGCTTCCTCCAGATTATAATCCGAAATCCCTCTTTCGACCGTGATGCCGCTGCAGCAGACAAAAGCTTTCCGGACGTTCAGCTCGTGAAAATTGAAAATATAATCAAACGCAACGACGGACTGCTCTTCCTTCCGGATTTTGCCCCCGATGATAATCAGCTCGGCATCGGTGTCCATCAGCTCCTGGATGACCGGAACGGAGCACGTGATCACGGTCAGGTTCTTTTTATCCTTGATGTATTTGGCAATCTGGTAAGTCGTCGAGCCGCTGTCGATATAGATGCAGTCGCCGTCCTGGATCCATTCGCTGCATTTGCGGGCGATCCGCTCTTTTTCCTCCAAATGGTTGACCATCCGCTCGTCCATCGAGGATTCCCCGAACCGGTCCGCGAGCTTGATGCCCCCATAAATTTTTTCGATTTTCCCCGCGCTGGCGAGCAGGTTAATGTCCCGGCGGAGCGTATCGACGGAAATGCCGAGTTCCTCGGTAAGCTCCGTCATTTTAAGCACTTTTTTGACGGTTAATAGGTCGAGAATTTTCTTTTGCCTCTCCAGTGGCAGCATCGCTTTCACCCGCTAATATATGACGTTGGCGTTTCGAACCGAAACAATTCCAGTGTACTTTCAGCCTTCCGGGGATTCAATAGATTTTACATAGATCGTCATGTTTTACCGTTGGATCACGGATTAAGTTAGTCAAAAGTTATGAAGAAGTTATGCATAATTTACGCAAAATTTACACACTCGCGTATTCGGGTTGACATACGGTTTTTATACTGGGGTTGTGTTTAAGGAGGTGGGCGGCTTGCTGAAGCTGCAGCATATTGGCAAACAATTCGACGGTAAAACCGTCCTGGACGACATCAGCTTCGAGATCGGCACGGGGGAAATTATGTCGCTCCTCGGTCCGAGCGGAAGCGGGAAGACGACGCTGCTTCACCTGATTTTGGGCTTGACCGGGGCGGACCGCGGAAGCATCGTTTTCGGCGATGAAGACCTGACCCGCGTCCCCATGAAAAAGCGCGGCTTCAACATCGTGTTTCAGGATTTCGCCCTGTTTCCGAACCTGAACGCCTACGAGAACATCGTATATGGGCTGCGGAATAAAAAAGGTCTGGTGAGCCCCAAGGAGGTTCAGGAATATATCGATTTTTTGGAGCTGACTCCGCATTTGAACAAAAAAATCGGCGAGCTGTCCGGCGGACAAAAGCAGCGGGTGGCCTTGGCGAGAACGCTCGTCGCGAAACCGAAGCTGCTGTTGCTCGACGAGCCGCTCAGCGCGCTGGACGGGGTGATCAAGGAGTCGATCAAGCAGCGGATTCAATCGATCGCGAGGGAATTCAAGTTGACGACGCTGATCGTAACGCATGATCCCGAGGAGGCTTTAACGATGTCCGACAAAATCCTGATCATCAATCAGGGCCGGATCGCCCAGTTCGGCGCACCGCAGGACATCATCGGCAGACCGGCCAACGAATTCGTCGAGCAGTTCATCATTAAGCAGCTGAGAATCAAACGGCAAAACATTTTTAACCTGTTCGGTGAGATGTATGCATAAAGTCAAAACCGAAATGCGCGTCGTATTCGCTCTGCTGCTGCTTTTTTTCGCCGGGTTTTTGTTCTTGCCTTTGCTCGTTCTTCTGATCCGTTCCTTTGAAACGGGCGAGGGTTTTTCGCTTGCAAACTATGCGGCGGTGTGGAAAGGGCGGGACATGGTCGGAGCGGCCCTGAACAGCGTCAAAGTGTCGGCGGTTTCGGCTGTGATCGCAACGACGCTTGCATTTATTTTGGCTTATGCCATTCACTGTACCCGGATCTTTCGCCCGATCAAAGGCGTTCTCAAAACCGCCATCCTCGTGCCGATGCTGCTGCCGACGATCACTTACGGGTTTGCCATCATGTATTCGTTTGGCAATCAAGGGCTGATCACGAAGCTGATCGGGCGCAATCTGTTTGAAATATACGGCTTTAACGGCTTGCTGACGGGATACGTCATTTACACGTTGCCGCCGGCTTTTCTGCTGATCCATAACGCTTTCGGCTATGTCGACAAAAAATTCATCATCGTGTCCAAGCTGATGGGCGACGGGACGGTAAGGAGCTTTTTTAATGCGGTTTTGCGGCCGCTCGTGGGCGCGTTGGGCGGAGCATTCGTGCTCGCTTTTATCCTCAGCTTCACCGATTTCGGCATCCCCGCTTCGGTAGGCGGAACGTATCCGGTCATTGCGGCCCAGCTTTACCAGGTGATGCTTGGTTCCATTCCGGATTTCAACCAGGGGGCGGTCATCGCGGTCGTGATGCTGATTCCGGCTGCGTTTGGGATTTGGCTGCTGCGGTACCTGGACAAGCTGAATTTTCACTACGACAAAATCGACGCCATCGAGCTGCCGAAACATCGGGTTCGGGATGCGGGATTGGGCATTCTGTCGTCCGCCATCGTGGTCGGTATACTTTCTGTTTTTGCGGTGATGTTCGTGGCGCCGTTCATGAACGGCTTCCCTTACGATACAGCTTTTACGTTCAAACATTTTTCCGATGTATTCGCATCCGGCGATTTGACGGGCGTGTACAAAAATTCGCTCTGGGTCGCGCTGCTGACTGCGCTGCTGGGGACACTGGCCGCATACGGAGCCGCGCTGCTGAACGTGCGCACCCGGCTTAAAGCGAAAGCTGCCACCGACATCGTGTCGATGGTCACCAATACGGTGCCGGGAATGGTGCTCGGGATTTCGTACCTGCTTTTGTTTAACGGGAGCAGCCTGAAAGGCACGTTTACCATCCTCGTGGTGTGCAACATCGTGCATCTGTTTACGACGCCGTACATGATGGCCAAAAACGCCCTCTCCAAGATGAATCCGTCCTGGGAGACGACGGGCGAACTGCTCGGGGACAGCTGGTTCAAGACGGTGTACCGGGTGGTGCTGCCGAACTCGGCGTCCGCGGTCATCGAAATGTTCGGTTATTACTTCGTCAATTCGATGGTGACGATCAGCGGGATCATTTTCCTGGTGTCGGCGCAAACCTCGGTTGTGGCGAGCAAAATCAAGGAGCTGCAGCATTTCGCCAAGTTCAACGAAATTTTCGTGCTGTCGCTGCTGATCTTTTTCACCAATCTGGTGGTTAAGGTCGCGTGCGATTGGATGCAGAGGAGGAGGGCGGTGCGTGGATAAGCTAGCTTGAGCAGGGGCTGGATAAGCAAACTACTCTAATTCGATTGGTTGAATTTCAGTTTAAAGACTACCCATCCACTTATGCGGAAAATCCAGCGGAGGGGACGGATCGAACTAAAGAAAATAAGAGTTCGCCGATGGAAGACCAACGTCCGATTTGAATTTCGATCGGCAAAATAGTACCAGCAAAAAGCGAAAGTAGCGGAGGGGACGGAATCGTGGTGAAGAAGCGGAAGCGGTCGCCTAAAAGCTTTTCTGAAAGAAAGCTAGCATCGGAAGCATCCGCTTTGTCTTTGGATTTTAACAATGAATAGTTCAATCAAGAAAATCCAAAGGCAACAGCGATCGGAAGCACGATCCGTACGCGGAGCGGCCACTTCGCACGAAGTCAGTAAACTAATTTTAATTCCAAAATGCGGGCAGCAATCGAAAGCCCGATCATTCCCGCAGCGGCCTTTACCGCACTTATCATCATTAAAAGCGAGGGATTTACGATGTCCAAAACGATCAAAAGTATGCTGCTTACGCTATTCGCCATCGGCTTCGTGCTTGCCATGACAGCCTGCGGCAGCGGCAAAGCGGAAGAATCGAAAAAAGTGGTCATTTACACAAACGCGGACGAAGAGGCCGTCGCCTCCATGGAAGCCGCGCTCAAAAACGCCGGATATGACGGCAAATACGTGCTGCAATCGCTCGGCACCTCGGAGCTTGGCGGCAAGCTGATGGCCGAAGGCGGAAAGATTGAAGCCGATCTGATCACGATGAGCTCTTATTTTATCGAAAGCTCGCAAAGCCAGTATTCCATGTACAAGGACCTGTCGTTTACAACGGATGCGCTGGAATCCTACCCGTCTTATTATACGCCGATTTTGGCCAACACCGGTTCGATTTTCGTCAATACCGAAGTGCTGAAGCAAAAAGGCCTGCCGATGCCGACGTCGATCAAGGACCTGACCAAACCCGAATTCAAAGGCCTGGTTTCAATCCCGAACATTATGGATTCCTCGACCGGCTGGCTGCTCGTTCAAGCCATCATTAGCCAATACGGCCAGGAAGAAGGCAAAACCGTCCTTCACGATCTGATCGCCAACGTCGGCCCGCATCTGGAAAGCTCCGGCTCCGGCCCGATCAAAAAGGTGCAGGCGGGCGAGGTCGCAGCAGGCTTTGGTTTGCGTCACCAGGCCGTCAAAGCGAAAGCATCCGGCGCGCCGATCGACTACGTGGACCCTGCTGAAGGCAACTTTTCGCTCACCGAATCCGTGGCGGTAGTGGACAAGAAAAATGCCGTGACCGACCTGGCCATGAAAATGGCGGAAACGATCATCAAAGACGCGCGGAAGGATCTCATCACCAATTATCCGGTGGCGCTGTACAAAGGCGAGACGGTGGAAAACGCCAATCAGCCTGCGCATCCGATGAAGTTCGTCGAACCGTTGACCGTCGAATTGTTGAAGAAACACCAGGAATTTTTCAAAGCAGCCCAATAACGATTTTGCCGAAGAAATAAACCAGAACAAGGGAGCCAAGAAAAATGAACGACTACAAGCTGTTAACCCCGGGACCTCTTACCACGACCGCCGCGGTGAAGGAAGAAATGCTGTTTGACCGGTGCACGTGGGACGACGACTATAAATCGATTACGCAAAAAATCCGATCGCAGCTGCTGGCGCTTGCCGGCGCCGGTTCGGATGAATATACCGCCGTGCTGATGCAGGGCAGCGGAACGTTTGCGGTGGAATCGGTGATGACCACGGCCGTTTCGGATGACGACAAGATATTGATCGTAACGAACGGGGCTTACGGCGAGCGAATCGTGCAGATGGCGGAATATATCGGCCTCAACTACAAGCCGTACCAAGTCAGTTATGATGCGCAGCCGGAGGAAGCGGAGCTCCGAGCGATGCTGGCGGCCGATCCGGAAATTACGCATATCGCGATGGTTCACTGCGAGACGACGACAGGCATTTTGAATCCGCTGGAGATGGTAGCGAGGCTGTCCAAGGAATACGGGAAAACCCTCATCATCGACGCGATGAGCAGCTTCGGCGGCATCGGCATCGATGTGGCGGGGCTGGGCATCGACTATCTGATCAGCAGCGCAAACAAATGCATTCAGGGCGTTCCGGGTTTCGGGTTCGCGATCGCCAAGCTGGAAAAACTGAACACCCGCCAAGGCGTCGCCCGCAGCTTGTCCCTGGATTTGTACGACCAGTGGAAG
Organism: Paenibacillus sp. VCA1; assembly: GCF_031583795.1. Classification (NCBI taxonomy): domain Bacteria; kingdom Bacillati; phylum Bacillota; class Bacilli; order Caryophanales; family Paenibacillaceae; genus Paenibacillus; species Paenibacillus sp. VCA1. The sequence continues at coordinate 151,643 of NZ_JAVLSX010000001.1, forward strand.
GGGATGGACAAGGACGGCAAATGGCGGTTCACTTCTCCGACCCACGTCGTGGCGGCTTTTGCGAAAGCGTTGGATGAGTTGTTCGAGGAGGGAGGGGTACCTGCACGGCATGCGCGATATCGCGAGAATAACCGCCTGCTCCGCCAAAAGCTTGCGGAGATCGGCATTCATGCCTATATTTCGGAAGAGAAGCAGTCGCCGATCATTACGACTTTTTTGTTCCCGAACGAAAGCTTTGACTTTGGAGACTTCTATGGTTTCGTAAAAGAACGGGGATACGTTATTTACCCGGGCAAACTGACGGACGTCGACACGTTCCGGATCGGAAATATCGGCGAGATTTATCCGGAAGACATCGAGCGCTTATGCGGCATCATTAAAGAATACATGGGAGGAATGGGACGATGAGCAACATCGAAGGCGTTATTTTGGACTGGGCCGGAACGGCGGTGGATTTCGGATGTTTCGCGCCGGTGAATGTATTCGTGGACATTTTTAAGCATGCAGGCATTGAAGTAACGATGGAAGAAGCACGGGGACCGATGGGGATGCTGAAAATCGACCACATCCGCGCCATGTTGTCCATGCCGAGAGTATCGGCCCTGTGGGAAGAAGCTTACGGCAGAGCTTTTAACGAGGAAGACGTGCAGCGTCTGTACGCCGAATTCGAACCGGCACTGATGGTTTCCTTGTCCGAATACACGAATCCGATCCCGGGCGTCATCGACACGGTGGAGGCGCTGCGTTCCCAAGGCTTGAAGATCGGTTCGACGACCGGCTACACAAGCTCCATGATGGAAGTGGTCGTAGCGGGCGCCAGGGAAAAAGGATACGCTCCGGATCATGTCGTGACACCTGATGATACCGGGTCGTACGGAAGACCCTACCCTTACATGATCTACCGCAATATGGAGCACCTCAAATTGTCCGCAGCTTGGAAAGTCGTCAAGGTAGGGGACACGACTTCGGATATAAAGGAGGGCGTGCAAGCCGGCGTATGGTCGGTAGGCGTCGCAGTCGGAAGCTCCGAAATGGGACTGGGAGAAGAGGAGTACCATGGCTTGTCCGCGTCGGAAAAAGAAGCGGCGATCGCCCGAACGAAGCAGGTATTTATGGAGCACGGAGCCGATTTTACGATCCGTACGATGGCCGAGCTTCCGGCATTGATCGAACGCATTAACGGGCTTCTCGCGGAAGGGAAAAGACCAGGCTGTGTCCGGTAAGCCGGCTGCATGTAATTCGGCAGGATCGGATCCAGGATCTAATAGCGTTGAAAAAAATGAGGGTATCCCTAAGGCCTTTTGGCTTGGGGATACCCTCATTTTTTCGTTTTGTCGTCGACGGCCGGAATAGAGAACCGGCAGCCTGAAGTGTAAAACCCCCCTGTGAAGGTCTATAATTTTACACATAAGGCGGAACGAGAAAGGGTGTCATCATGTCTATTCAAATCAAACGCGTCTACGAACCTCCCGGCAAGTCCGACGGCAAACGAATCCTGGTCGACCGGATTTGGCCGAGGGGACTGACAAAGGAACAGGCATCGATCTTCATATGGATGAAAGAGATTGCGCCCAGCCATGAGCTTCGCAAGTGGTTCGCCCATAAGCCCGAGAATTATGAAACATTCAAACAAAACTATTTACAAGAGCTTCAGCACGAGGAAGCCCGGAAGCTCCTGGACCAAATCAAGGAATGGTCGGAAACCGATGCCGTAACGCTGGTGTACGGCGCAAAGGATGAAAAGATGAACCAGGCGATTATTCTTAAGGAAGTGATTGAGGGCATGTAAACGGAACGCGCCGGTTTGGTTTCGAGATGCGTGACGGCCGAACCGGTTCAGCGGCGGGCGAAACCGGCGGATGGCCGAAGCGTCCGTTTCATCCGGCCCATACGAACAATCCACAACCGGGCGCGGTTGTGGATGTCGTGATGCCTGCCGATAGGTCAGTTCGATGGTTTCGTATACAGTCCTAAATGTTTGCCCAGATCGATTTTATGTTTGGGCTTTAAATTCAAATTGGAATACAGGGCGTCCATCGCCTGCGTCAACTCTTCCTTGTTCCAATACACGAACGGACTTTTCCAGTCGCCCTCCACGGTCAGCATGTTGGTCGCGTCGGGCTTCATTTGTTTGAAATTAAGCAGCCAGCGTTTTAACTGGTCCTCCGGAATATCCGTTTTTACGTTGTTTCCGATAATGTCCAGCATGTCTCCCCATTGGCCGATGCCGTTCAGGGAAGTGAGCTTGTCGAGCATTTGGCTCAGCACCTGCTGCTGGCGTCTGTTGCGGTCGAAATCGGAAGACGGTCCGGTTCCGTCGTTCGATTTGCGGTATCTGACGAAATCGAGCGTTTGTTTGCCGTCGAGATGCTGCGGCCCTTTGTTCAGGTTAATATGGGTCCCGTCCGCCGTATCGTTGTACCGCATGTCCATGTCGACATCGATGTCGAGTCCGCCTACGGCGTCTACCGCCTGGCGGAAGCCGTCAAAATTGATGAGAACCATGTAATCGATCGGGATGTGAAACAAGTCCCCGAACAATTGCTTGGTTTCGGCCATCGCCGTCGCCTTGTTTTGGATGTAGTTATGCGCATAGAAATAATTTGCCTTATGGCTCGATTGGCCGGCCGGCGTAATTTTAAGATCGCGGGGAATGGACAGCAGACTTGCCGATCTGGTCTTCGGGTTCAGCGTCGCTATCATCATGACGTCGGTATTCATCGTTCCGCCGCTTCCCTCGCGGTTGTCGACGCCGGCAAACAAAAACGTCACCGGCTTCAAATCATTTTCGCTGATGTTTTCGATTTCGAACTCTTCTTTAGGCACCTGGTGCTCCGTTTCCTGCCGCTGCGGGGCCTGGTATTCGGCGGCCGAAATTTTATGTAGGGCTGACATGGCTTTTTGATGTAAATATCCGGCGTACGATCCTGCGATCAAAAGACAGACTCCGATCACGCCGATCAGGCTAAGCACGATTTTACGGTAAACGCTTTTTTGTTTCTTGGGACGGGCCATAATTCCTCCAGTTCATGTTCATTAATTTTCGCCTTAAAATCGGCATAAAGTCGCAAATTCTACCAAAATAAACGAGATTCAATACTTTAAAATATACTATCAAATATGCAATCGATCAAATCTACGAGCTTGTGTTAGAAGAAGCGGCGGCACGTCAAGCAGCCTCAGCCCCTTCCCTGAAGGAAGAAAGCTGAGGCTTGAGCCGTTGCAAAATATCGTCGCCTGCGCATGCCGTGAGCATTTACCGCTTAGGTCGTTCCCATTGGGCATTCCGGCTATACGAGGTCCTTCGCGTGTTACGCTTCCCTGCACGCTTTTTTTATCGGGCATGAAACACTTTTACCCCTTTCCTTCGAATACGTTGTTTTCCCGATAAAAAAACAGTTGCAATATACAGTCGAACTATATATAGTGTAACTATACAGTTATGCGATATAAAGAGGAACTGAATAAAAGGGGGACTTTTGTTGAGCAGAGACAAACATTTGCCGCTGACGGAAACGGTTTATTATATATTGCTCGCTTTGCGCGAACCGGCACACGGGTATTTGATCATGCAAAAGGTGGAGGAGATGAGCGCCGGTCAGGTGCGGATGGCTGCCGGGACGCTTTACGGGGCCGTGGAAAACCTGTTGAAGCAGAAATGGATCCAGCCGGTCCAAAGCGAGGACAGCCGACGCAAGGTATACGCCATTACCGACCAGGGGCTTGCCATTTTGCGCCAGGACTTTGAACGGATGAAACATATGATTGAAGTGACAAACGCGATCATGGGATCGTAAGAAAGGAGGAACCGCCATGAAAAAGATGAAATTTTTTACGAATTTCGACCGTGAGGAACAGTGGTTAAACGAGATGGCCCGTCAGGGGTACCGATTGGTTAATAAATCGATGACTTATGAATTTGAGCCTGCAAAACCGGAGGAGGCCAATTACCGCATCGATTACCGGACCTTTAAAACCCGTCGGGATTTTGAGGACTACAAGGCATTGTTCGAGGACTGCGGCTGGACCCACGTTGCGGGTACGAAAAAATCCGGAGCCCAATATTTTAAGCAAACGGGCGACTGGGGAGACGAAGACATTTTTTCCGACGTCAATTCGAAGGCGGCGCGGTACAAACGCATCTCGGATATGTGGCTGTCGCTGGCTTGCAGCTTCATTCCGCTTTTTGCGGTTTTGATTTCGACGGGCGCGATTCAAGTGACCGCTTTTGTGAAGCCCAAGCTGCTGTACTATACACCGGGGTTATGGGAGATGAGCGGATCGCAATTTTGGAGGTCCTTCCTGTTTGAAACGCCGTTCGCCGTCATGAGAGGGTTTAGCTGGGCGGTCATTCCGATCATGATTCTCGTGTATGCCGCTTTTGCGTATAAAGCGAAAAACGAGTATACGAGATCGCAGCAAGAGTAGAAAGAACGGGGTTACCTATAGATCAAAAGCTTCCAGAAAGTCGGCGGCTGCCGGTTCTTTCGGAAGCTTTTTTTGATCTGCAAGAATGTATAATGTTTCCGGGGGCCCGAAAGCGTATCTCAATCTGCCTTCGAAGCCAAAGCCCCACCTTGGGGAGTGATGGTTTTGTTAATCGAAAAACGGCAAGCACAGACAGAACGCAATGACCCACAGCAGGGTCAGATTCGCCGTCGCATAAGCCCATTTGAAGGCAAAACGATGGTAAAAAAACCAGCATATAAACGAAAGCAGAGGACCCAGCGGATAACTCAACAGGATCGCAACGTAAGTGTAGACAAACCCATTGTGGGCCGCGGCGGGGTCGTCGAACGAAAAGGCGACGACGATCAGCATGAAAGGGTAAAGCAGCAGGGTGAGTCCGTATAAAATATTTAAAATAAGCAAAATCGTAAATGCGGTCCGGTTCTTCAAACAGGGTCCCCCTTTTCGAATCCAATTTGCGATCAAAAATGAATACTTACGCTATTATATGGGAATTCCCCGAAAATACCAATTGCCCGAAAGATGCAAAAAAGGATGGCGAAATGCCGATAAAATGCAGGAAGAAAAAAACTTGGCGCCGATTGACTAGTAAGCGTTTTCATAATAAGATGAAATCAGTTTTGATTTCAAGCATCAGGGTTTGACATACAAAATGAATAAAGGAGGTTTATTTGCGTTTGTGCAAACGTTTGCTCAATGAATGAAGCAGATTTTGATCATCATTTTTATCAAGGAGGCCTTATATGAGCTATCGCAGAAAAAAACCAATCCGCGCGTTGTCTTTGCTATTGGCGTTCATGATGACAATCGAACTGATTGCCGGCGTCTTCCGCCCGGTTTTGGCCGAGGCGGCGGAGGCGGAGCCGAAAAGCACGTACGCGGATGAAGGAAAAATTTATTTCCAGCTGCCGCAAACGCTGATTCAGGTCACGGCTTCAGGCGCATCCCCAGGATGGAATGAGACGGCGGAACTAACCGATCCGGACAACGACGGTACATACACGGCTGAAGTCCCGGGGCTGCAAGCCGGAGAGCAATACGCCTACGCGATTGCCGTCAACGGCGTGCAGCAAAGCGGTTCGCCCCTGACGGCTACCTCCGATGATCAAGGCATTTTGCGCCTGTCTTATACCCCTGTGTTGAAGGCGACGGGAAGCTTTGACGCTTCCGGGGGAGCGGACCAACACCCGCTTGCGCTCGAAAGCGGCACGTATCGTTATGCGACGGAGACGCTTCCGGTTGGGGAATATACGTATGCGTTTGTCGCTTCCTCCGAAGGGACGGGAGACATCCGCTTTTCCGACCCGGGCAACCCTCCGGCGGACGGCCCTGACAGCAAAATAACGGTGGAGGCCGCAGCTTCGGCACAGCCGTCCGCAGAACCTGCGGCGAAGACGGGTCTCTCCGGGCTGACGCCCGACCCGCTGGTTGATCAACCGGGAGGCGCGTCCAAATGGGTGATCGCCGGCAGCTTCCAGGGCTGGAACAACAGCTCCGAAGAGACGCGGATGAAGCATTTGACGGGAGATTTTTATCAATATTCGACGGTCCTCGATGCGGGCCACCATGAGTTCAAAATCGTCAAAAGCGGCACCTGGGACGGGTTTTCGAACAACGGCAACAATTTTGCGTTCGATTTGGATGCGCCCGCAAAGGTGAATATTTACGTCAACGAACAGCTTGGCCAGGCGCGCATCAATCTGCCGAACGTGCAGGGCCTGCCGCAATATGCGCCCAAGCTGACCGAAGCCGAATGGCCAAGGCTGGTAGGCAATATCCAAAAGCTGTTTGGCGAAAACGAGTGGGCTCCGGGCGAAGCGAAGCAGATGTTCGTCGATACCCGGTTTGACGGTTCGGTGTATGAGCTGCAGCGCCCGGTGCCTGCAGGCAAATACGAGATGAAGGTGGTGCTGGGGGACCGGTGGGATGGAACGCCGAATTATGGGGACGAAAACGGAAACAATTTCCTTTTGAACGTTCTGGATCCGTCCGACGTCATATTTTCCATTGACCTCAGCCAGCCGAAACCGGTGCTGACGACCAACTACATGCCTTCCGACGCCGCCTACGACGGCAAAATCAACAAGGGCAAGCTGTATTTCGATTCACGCCAGATTACTTATAAAAAGCCTTTCGGAGCCGTCAAGGAGCAAACGGAAGACGTTACGCTGCGGATCGCCGCCGAGGCGGGGGACGTCCAGGTCGCGCGCGTGGAGCTGACGAATCCCGAGGGGATGTCTTCCGCTTACGATATGCATGTGGCGACTTCTTTTGGCGGGCTGGACTATTGGGAGGCCACGATTCCGAAGACGGCTTTTCAAGGCATCGGCGTATGGAATTATAAATTCATTCTCGTCGACGGGATGGCCAAAGTGGAGTACGGGGACGACAACAACCGCGGCGGAGCAGGCACGACGGCTGACGACGGGGTGCTTCCGTACGAGCTGACCGTGTACAAAAAGGATTTTAAAACGCCGGACTGGATGAAAAACGCGGTCGTGTATCAGATTTTCCCGGACCGGTTCCTCGACGGCAACCCGGACAACAACCGGGCGAAAATCGTGGACGGTTACCGCGGCGGCGCCATGCCGGGCGAAACGATGACGGCGAAAAACGGGCATAAACTCCAATTTTTCGATGGCGGCGTCCCGGGCGACCCCGTGCCGGAGGATGTTGCAGGCTCGTGGAGCGACGTGCCGGAAAACCCGGACCGCGTGCTCCCGCAAAACAAGCCTTATTTCCCGGATGCCAAGTCCGACGGCGTGTGGACGAACGAATTTTACGGCGGGGATATCCAAGGCGTGGCGAAAAAGCTGGATTATTTGAAATCGCTTGGCGTTACCGTCATTTATTTCAATCCGGTCGCTTGGGCGGCTTCCAACCATAAGTACGACGCCACCGACTACAAGCATCTGGATCCGATGTTCGGCGAGCCGGTGTATAACAAGCCGGGCGACCCGACCTCCGGTTTGAACTATGAAGCGACGAGGACCGCATCCGACCGCGTCTTTGCCGAGTTTGCCAAACAGGCTCGCGCCAAAGGCATCCGGCTGATCGTGGACGGCGTGTTTAACCATGTCGGCGACGACTCCATTTATTTTGACCGTTATGAGAAATATCCGGAGATCGGGGCTTACGAATTTTGGTCGAAGGTTTACGACAAAATGAATGCGGATTCAAGCCTGACGTTGGAGAAAGCCAAGCGGCAGGTGGTTGATTCGTTTACGTCCCAAATCAATCCGGCGACGGGCAAGCATTACGCTTATCCGGAAGACTTTGACTTTACGACGTGGTTCAAGGTATTGAACGAAAAGGTCGACGGCCATTACAAATACGAAGGCTGGTGGGGGTTCGACTCCCTGCCCGTCATTGATGCGCCTGAACCGGCTGCCGGCGATGCGGACGGTCTGTCCGGCAACCACGAATGGAACGTTCAAGGGTACCGGGATCAGGTGGTCGGCCATGACTTGACGGGCCTATCGGATGACCAGGCGGCGCAGCGGATGCAGGAGGCCAACTCCCAGCGTTGGGAATGGCTCGGCGCCCGCGGCTGGCGGCTGGATGTTGCGCCTGACGTGTCCTCGGGCACGTGGCAGCAGTTCCGCAAAGCCGTTAAATCGACGGAGGGACGGACCGACGCCAACGGCGAACCCATCGACGACCCGATCATTTTGGGCGAAGAGTGGGGCGTGGCGACGAGGTTTTTGCTTGGCGACCAGTTCGATTCGGTGATGAACTACCGTTTCCGCAGCGCTTTGCAAACGTTTGTCCTGAACGGGAACGCCGCCCAGTTCCATGAATCCCTGGAATCGATCCGCGAGGATTATCCGCAAGAGGCGTGGGAAGTCATGCTGAATTTGGTGGATTCGCATGACACGATCCGCTCCATCACCAAATACGACAAACCGTCCTGGGAAGAAGAGCATTTGCAGATCGCTCCAAGCCCGTCGGACCGGGCGCTTGGCATGCAGGCGCTGACGGCCGTTTTCCAGATGGGTTACCCGGGAGCGCCCACGATCTACTATGGGGATGAGGTAGGCTTGGAAGGCACAAAAGATCCGGACTCCCGCCGGACGTTCCCGTGGGAACGGGTAAGCGAAACCGGGGGAGGTTATGCGGGAACGGGAAAATACGCGGATCTGCTGGCAACCTACCAAAGGGCGGCTGAAATCCGAAACGACAACGAGGTATTCCGTACGGGCGATATGAAAGTGGCCTATGACGAAGGCGACGTCATCGCATATGCGCGCAAAACCGATGCCCAGGCGGGTCTCGTCATCGTAAACCGCGGCGGCAGCGACGCGACGATCAGCCTCGACACCGCTGGTTTCCTGCCATCCGATATCAGCCTCATCGACCGGCTGGGAAGCGGCACGACGGTTCGATTCAAAGACGGAAAAGCCAGTGTGACGGTCAAGGCGATGAGCGGCATGATGATGACTTCGGACGCAAGCCTGAAGGCCGTGCCTAAAGTGAGCGGACTGCAGGCAATCGGAGGCAACGGCTTTGTCGCGCTGTCGTGGAATGCCGTTCCGGAAGCGGCGTCTTACCGCATTTACCGCGCGCCGATCGAAGGCGGGGCGCTCGAGCAAGCCGCAACGGTGAACGGAACGGACTGGACGGATACGAACGTACAGAACGGAACGAAATATTATTATGCCGTGACGGCGGTCACGCCGGATGGGGAGAGCGGTTTGAGCGATTACGCATCCGCTACGCCTTTTTATCCGGTGCAATCGGTGGAAATCACAGGCACCTCGACGCCCGTGACCTTGGGGGCGGGGCATACGACTTCGCAAATCCAAGTCACGATCCACATTCCGGGATTATCGGATCATCCTGCTTACGCCGGAAAAGAAATGCCGGGGGCTGCCGCCAAGCTGGCTTTTTACAAAGAAGGCGAAAACAAGGAGGATGCGGGCGAAACCAAGCTGCATTATTTGGAAGATACGCCGGACGGGCGGAAGGTGTACTGGGCTGCGTTTGAACCGACGGAAGCCGGAACCTTCCATTATTTCGCCAAGGTGTCCACCGACAACGGACAGACATATACGGAATCTGCGTCCGCATATGTCGACGTCTATGCCGATCCGGTGAATACGACGCCGCCGGAAGCACCGGTCCTGGCTTCGATTGGCACCGAATCGAGCCGCGCCCAGTTGGCATGGACCCACGCGGGCGGCGCGTTCAAATTCGAGGTTTACCGCAAGCAGGACGGGGGCAATTTCAAAAAGCTGGCCGTTCTCGATGCTTCGGCGCGGGGCTACACCGATTTTACGGTAACCAACGACACGACGTACACGTACCGGGTCGCAGCGATCGATGCGTTTTATAATCGGGCTTTCTCGAATGAGCAGGCGGTGACGCCGAAGCTCGTCATGGTCGACGTCAAGCTCCGCTTGCATTTGCCGAGCTACACGCCGGTAGAGGACGATATTTACATCGCGGGTACGATCAACGGCTGGAACCAGGCCGGAGGGAAGCTGAACGTGCCAAGCGGGGCAACCACCCGGGACATCGTGGAATACGATTTCAAAATGATGGCCGGAAAACAGATCGAATACAAATATACGCGGGGAACCTGGGATACCGAAGCGCTGACCTCCCATTCCCGCATGGCCGACGATCCTTCCGACATGAGCAACTATGCGTATTCCTCCGAAAATACCAACATGAAGCTGACGATCAAAAACGAGGGCGGCAACAAGATGACCGTCAACGATTACGTCCTGCGCTGGGTGGATATGCCGATGATCGTTATGCTTCCGCGGACTTCCTACGGAGAGGCGATCGCCTACGAAACGAACGAGGACCGCTTTACGTTAAAAGCCAACGTTCCATACGGTTCGGCCGTGACCATCAACGGGCAGCCGATTCCGGCGGATGCGCTGGATGCCAAAGGGAACGTGGAGGTCCGGGACATTCCGTTGCTTCCGGGCATGAACCGCTTCTCCGTCCATACCGAGCCAAGCGCTGAAACGTTGAACTTGCCGTGGTACGAGGATAAAGGGCGGGCCGCAAAGGCAACCAAAACGATTGAGCTCGCCATTACGCGCAAGGACAAAGAAGGCGAACCGAATCCCGTTCGCGTGACCGGCGTGACGCTTGCTCCGAACGAGCTGCGTTTGACGGAAGGCGGCTCCGTCGGAACGTTGACCGCCCGCGTTCAACCGGAGGATGCGGCCGACAAGGCGGTGTCGTTCGCTTCGAGCGACGAAACGGTCGCCAAAGTCGATGCCAACGGCACCGTAACGCCGCTGAAAGCAGGTACCGCAACGATAACCGTCACGACCCACGACGGCGGTTATCAGGCACAAAGCACCGTCACCGTGTCCAACAAAGGCGGGGATGGCGGCAACGGCGGCCAAGAAGGCGGAGGTTCGGGCGGAGCAGGCGGCAGTGCGCCGGGCAGCTCTTCCGGCATCCCGTCAAGCGCGGGCGGCAGCCCTAGCGAAAAGGATGCCAAAACCGCCGCGTTCACCGTCGAACAGATCAAAACGGCAGCGAGCCACCACGGCAATGGCAGCCCTGCCGAAATTGATGCGGGAAGCGCCGATCGCGTGCTGCTCCCGGTTCAAACGGGAAGCCTGCTGCAAGGCGTGGCGCTCCAAGTGAAGCGCGGTGCCGATACGGTAACCGTTCCGGCCGCCGTTTTGGAACAGCTTGGGGCGGCTGCCGAAACGGCAGCGTCCGGACAGCAAATCTGTCTCCAGCTCGCGGCACTGGACGATTCGTCCGTGCAGCAGCTTCTGTCGAAGGCGGGCGCGAAGTCCGGGGCGCAGCTTGCGAAGCAATCGGAGTGGTATGATCTGAAGCTGCTGCTGATCGATGGAAGCGGAAAAACGGTGAAAGAACTGTCGTCGTTTCATCCGGCCTTGCGCCTGAGCCTCAAAACTCAAGACCAGGCAAAACGGAACATGACGGCGATGTATCGGGTGTCGGACGACGGCGCCGTTGAATGGGTCGGCGACGCTTCGAACGCCGGGGGAGCCCTGACGGCAGACATTCGGAAGCCTGGCACGTATGCGGCTTTGGAATGGCGGAAGGGATTTGCCGATCTGCCTGCAGGCCACTGGGCGTCTGACGCCGTTTCCTACCTCGCTTTGCGCCAAATCGCAACGGGAACGAGCTCAAACCGGTTCGAGCCGCAGCGCAGCGTGACGCGTGCTGAATTCGCCGCCCTGATCGCGCGCGCTTTGGGGCTTGAAGCGAAACAGGCGGCGGCATTTTCCGACGTGCCTGAAGATGCTTGGTATGCGGCGTCCGTTGCCGCCGTGCATGAAGCAGGCATCGTGCAAGGACGTTCCGAAGCCGTCTTTGAACCAAACGCGGTGATCACCCGCGAGGAAATGGCCGTGATGCTTGTCAAAGCGTACCATGCGAAGCACCCGGCAAATTCCGGCGTAGATGCCGTATTTGCGGACGCCGACCGGATCAGCCCATGGGCGCGCGATGCCGTGCAAACGGCAGCCAAGCTGGGATTGCTGGAAGGGAACGAAAACCGCCGGTTCCTTCCGCAAGGCCAGGCGACCCGCGCGGAAAGCGCCCAGGTCATTTACCGTTTGATAACAGGAAAATAAGAATGTATAAAAAAGACCCCTGACTTGTCACTTATCAGGGGTCTTTTTGGGTTTCGATTCGGGATCAAACCATTTCAGCCTCCCTGAGAAAATGTTTGATTATCCGAATCTGGTAAGATTTGCGGACATGAAATGGAAGGCTCCAGCACGTTTCGACGGTAACGGTTTTGGCATGAATCAGGCGGGCCGCCGCCGTTCGGGACGAGCCCGACAACGGATGCAGGCGCAGGTGGAATTGATGGGAAGGGGATTGCAGGGCAGAGTTCACCCGTTGGATGACACGCCGGGCGGCCGGGACGACCGGATTGGCGGCGTTGGTGACGAGCGTCTGCCCAAGCACCTTGGCGTCGTGCTTCGACAGCCCGTTGGCTTCATGGAGATCCAAATACCAGGAAGGTTTGTAGGTTTTCATTAGCTGAACGATCGCTTGGGACATCGGATGGGTAGCCGGACGTTTCGGCCCTTTCGGAAAAGTCCGGTTCAGGTCGGGAACGCCGCGGTTTCGTTTGCGGTAGGCTTGGGGATTGGCGATGGGCACGATGATCAGCTTGCCTCGGGCAATGCGGAGCCGCCAATTCTGAAGCTGTCCCACCAGCTGGCGCGCGGAATGGATGCTTGCCGTTTCATTGCCGTGGATTCCCGCAACAATCATCATGACGGGACCGTTTCTCCCTCCCGGAACGATGTAATAAGGTGTGGCATGGGAAGTGCCCGCGGCCAACGTATGGTTCTGGACGGTCATGGCCTTCATCTCCCTTCTGGATTAAGGTATGCGTCCAGAAGGCCGAAGGTACAGGCATTTGCCAAATCATAAGTTACTCCAGCGACAATGACATATAAATGAATGCAATATAGGCAGCGACCGGCAGGCTCAGTCCGATGAACAGCGATACGTAAAACCACGGGGAGCGCAGCGCATGCCCGATGCTTGGTTCGCCATCCGCTTCGTTGCGGACCTGCCGGTTGCCGTCGGCTTCCGCTTTTCGAATCTGCTTCGAGAAGCTGTCCAGCAAACGTTCCGCTTGATCCTCCCGGAGCGCCGACAATGCCTGCCATAGCTCCGCATGTTTTTTCCGCAGCTCCTCCAGCCGCTTGTTTTCCTTAATTTCCTCCGTCATGAGTCACCCCGTCCTTTCCCCTCTTGGCTCAGGGATTCGTTTATTGTATATAACATAAAATAGGTCTCCAAAGTTACGACCGAAATCGACGGAGCTGCGACTGATTCCGATCCGTTTTCGATGGTTTCCTTTTATTTGCAAAGACGTATTTGAAACTTTTTTGGTGTTTCCCCAGTCAAACGGGCATAAGCGGCACTCAAAGACCCGGGCCCGGGATGAGAACCGCGGGGCGAAACGCGCCTTTGAAGTCGTCAGGGGGGTGAATCAACTGAACAGCAAGAAGGGAGCATTCACGGAGCGGCAGTTTGGCGAGCGGATCGAAGCCTGCAAGGAAAAGCTCTACCGCTTTGCGTACTGCTACGTGAAAAATGAACAGGAAGCTTTGGAAATCGTCTCCGAAGCAACGTACAAAGCATATCTATCATTCGGGAAATTGAAAAACCCTGAATATTTTGAAACGTGGATCAGCCGGATCGTCATCCACTGCGCGCTCGACCATATCAAAAGAAAGAAAAAATATACGTACACGGAAGACGGCGCGGCGGAATTTGCGGCGAAGGAAGACCCGGTTTCTTTGGAGGAGAAATGGGATCTGTATGACGCGCTGGATCAGCTGAAGCCGGAAGACAAGGCTTTTATCATATTGAAATATTTTGAGGACAAACGGTTCAAGGATATAGCGGAAGTGCTTTCCCTGCCCGAAAACACCGTCAAAACGAAGCTGTACCGGATTTTGGGCAAACTCAAAAAACATTTGATCAAGGAAGAGGTGGATGTACAATGACGGGGAAAGAACGCTATGACGACATCGAGATTCCATCCCGCCTTTCCGGGGTCATTCAGGACGCCATGAAGCGGGGACGCGCCCATAAACGAAACATGACATGGCTCCGCGGTTCGTCCGCTCTCGTGGCGGCCTGCGCCGCTTTCATCATTACGGTGAACGTGCCCGGCGTGGCCATGGCATTGTCGGATGTACCGGTCATCGGGTCGATCGTCAAAGTGCTGCAGGTGGGAAGCGGCGGCGAGCGCACCGACGGGGTGTCCGTGACCACGACGGCGGAGGAAAATTCGCTGAACATCCATTTCACGATCGATGGCGAACGGACGGCGAGCGCGCCGGCTTATACGGTCGAACGCAAGGAAGCGCCAAACCGCCTGATATTTACCTTTAACGGCGTCCGGAACCTGGATATGGAAAAGCTGGAGCGGGACATTCGCGGGCTCTCCAATGTAAAGGACGTTTACAGCAACGTGATTTTGGACGACTCCGCGGTCCGGTTTGTCGTCGAGCTGGGCGACAACATCGATTATTCCGTATCGGAATACCGGCAGCCGGGCTATATTCAGCTGAAGCTGTTTGGCGCAGCGAAACAGGAAAAAGCGCATGAGGTCTATTTTGTCCGCAGCCAGGAAATGGAGCAGGGAGAAACGCTGGCGATCCTTGAGGAGCAGTATGCCGGAGACGGCAGCAGCGTCATCAAAACAAAAAGCGGCAAATTTGCCGTTGTCATCGGCGGTTTTGCTTCCCGCGGCGAAGCCGAGGAGCTGCTCCGCAAATTATCCGCCAGAGAGGATTACTTCGAGCCGCTTAAAGTCGATGGCTGGATGAGCAATGAAAATCCGGAGTGAGGCATGAAGCGGGGAGACGGCCTGCGGTTACGGACTGTTTTTCGGTTCCGGACCAATACCGAGCCGCGCTTGCTTCACGCTGCGATAGCCGCTTCAGAAATGTGAAAAGGACAGCGGCGTGCTGTCCTTTTCAAGTTTCAAAGGTTGCCGGCAGGAAGGCTCTCTTTTTGCGGAGTTTCCTGTGCCGGCATTTCTTTTATTCATCTACATTAGGAGTCGTCTCTTTGTCGGGCCCGGGCTTCCCCGCCTTTGCGGCCCGCTTCCTCGCGGCTCATTTTGCCATCGCCGCCTCCGTCGTTACCACTTCTCGCTTCGCCGCCCTTGCGGCCGATTTCCTGGTAGAAATCGCGGTCATGGGAATCCGACGTTGCTTCGCCGCCCTTATGGCCGATTTCCTGATAAAAATCACGGTCGTGGGAATCCGACGTCGCTTCGCCGCCTTTGCGGCCGATTTCCTTATAAAAGTCACGATCATGGGAATCCGCTGTCGCCTCGCCGCCCTTGCGGCCGATTTCCTGATAAAATTCACGGCCATGGGATTCCGACGTTGCCTCTCCGCCTTTACGGCCAATTTCCTGATAAAAATCACGGTCATGCGTTTTGGCGGTTGTCTCGCCACCCTTGCGTCCGGCTTCTTCGAGTGTCATCTTACGGTCATCCTTATTGTTTGCCATTTCGAATCACTCCTTCTAGGGTATTGAGTATTGCGTGTGCACTCTTTACTTACCCGTGCATCGGGATCTGAAACATCCGATTTGCGCAGAAGAAGGGTGGCCCGATTATGCTAAGCCTGCTTCGCCCCAAGCGACTCCGCCTTTTCCAGCCAGTGTTTGCGCTTTTCTGCGGACAGCATTTTCACCTTGCTGATTTCGGTAATCCGCACCGGCCGAATGCCGCTGAACTGCAAAATGCCGCGCTTCATGAGGACATGTCCGGCCTGCCTGAGCGCAAGGCGGTAATACCAGGATGGGGAGTCCATCGTGACGAGCAGCCGGGCCGTTTTTCCTTTGAGGAGTTTTTTGACCACCAGTGAGTCCGGCGCGGACGAAAACGCAAAACCCGGCAGGAATACGCGGTCGATAAAACCTTTCATGAGAGCAGGCATCGTCCCCCACCAGGTCGGGTACACCCATACCAGATGGTCGGCGCATGAAATGATTTCCCGCGCCTGAACAAGATCCGGTTCGAGCTCTGTCCGCTTGCGGTAGCCGTACTGCAAAATAGGACCGAACTTCATGGCGGCGAGATCCAAAAGGCGGACGTTAGCGCCGCCAGCCTCCGCCCCTTTGATGTATGCATGCGCAAGGGCGTGGCAGTAGCTTTCGGGATCGGGATGGCCGATGATGACCGCAATGTTTTTTTGCATGTTAAAGTCCTCCTTCATAGAAACGATACCCGTGATAAAATAAAACCAAAGTCATCATAACGGGAAACGTGTCGCAAACGACATGAGGAAACGCGCGAAAAACTTGATCATTTGCGCTGGTCGGGAGGAAACGGATTGAAGACAATGGATGTACCGGTCACGCTGCTGTGGCCGATTCGCAAATCGATGGCCGCGAAAGGGCTCGACTGGGAAGCGTTTTGCGCTTATGCCGATGTAGATAACGGGCTGCTTTCATACCCTGATGCGAGAATCGAAACGGAAGAGCTCGAACGGATCATGCAATCGGCGGCGGATTATACGAAAGATTCGGCGTTTGGACTTCGCCAAGGACAAGCGATGCAGCTTTCCGATCTCGGGGTGCTTGGATACGCGATGCTGCATTCCAAGACGATCGGCGATGCATTGGCGGCTTATCAAAAATACAATGACGTCGTCTGCGGCCAATATAACGCCGAGGTTGAAATTGCGGGGGATGAGGCGGTTGTCCGTATGGTCCCTCGGCAGTCCGGGCGCGGTTTCAGCCGGCACTGCATCGAAGACATGACGGCTTCCCTTGTCCAAATCATCCTTCAGTTGAGCGGCAAACCGGTTAATCTTACCGAAGCAAGCTTCTCGCATGCCCGCCAGGCGCCTGTCGAGGCTTATGCCGCAGCGTTTGGCGGTGTAATCCCTCTTTTTGGGCAGGAACATAACGCGCTTGCATTCCGCAAGGAAGTGCTGGACTACCCCGTATTAGGCGCGGATTCCCGGCTGTTTGCGGTTTTTGAGGGCGTGGTGGAGGACGTGCGGAAGACGCTGGTCCAAGGTTTGGTGCTGTCATCGCGTTTGCGGGAATGGATTTTGTCATCTATGTCATTCTTTTTCCCGAGTCTCCAGGACGCAGCCAAGGAAATGCGGATGAGCGCAAGAACGCTCCAAGCCCGGCTGAAGGAAGAAGGGACGACGTATAACCGGCTCGCAAACGAAGTGCGAAGGGAATTGGCGATCCGCTATTTGGCGCGGCCGGAACACACGGTAACGGAAATTGCCTATTTGCTGCATTTTTCCGAACCGAGTTCGTTTCACGCGGCTTTCAAAAAATGGACGGGAAAAGCGCCGGGAGAATATCGGGCGGAGAACGGACACATCGCATCGCTCCAAGCTGCATTTGGGATGGCATCTGATTAAGCAGCCGGCGCGGATTCTTCCAGGAAATAGAAGGTTTTGTTAAGATAGGAGAGGTTGGGCTTCGAGGATGGTTAGGCGCAAAACCGCAAAAAGGGTGCCGCCAACTAGTCGGGAGTTTAATTTTCACGGCATAAACGGTTAAGGGATGGACGAACCGTCGCTGACAGGAGGGGGAACGTTTTTGGCTTATTTTACGATATTTGCATCCCGAAACGATATCAAGGATATCGGCGGGCTGGTTCATGAGGTTTTTGCCGACGGCTTTAAAGTAACGGGCGGGGCTCCGGGAGAAAAGGAGATGACGGTTCATCCGAAAGGCTGGTTTAAAAACAACAAAATAACGATTCGCGTCGCCTCGGAAGATACCGATCCGGATTATTTCGCGAACAATATTCCGGGGATGATGGGGTTTTACGACCGTATTCCGTTCACGGACGAGGATTTAAAACGCCGCGTCATGATTCAGATTTCCGTGATCAATACGATGCTGGCGATCGAAACGGAAAAAGAATACGGCAAAGACGACTTGGAACGCTTTATCAAGCTTGCCGCAAAAGTGGACGGCATCGGGTTTATTCCCGACGGCACGCTGCTGGACCGGGATGGGCGGGTCATCGTGTATCCCGACGGA
The DNA here is from genome assembly GCF_031583795.1 of Paenibacillus sp. VCA1. Classification (NCBI taxonomy): domain Bacteria; kingdom Bacillati; phylum Bacillota; class Bacilli; order Caryophanales; family Paenibacillaceae; genus Paenibacillus; species Paenibacillus sp. VCA1. The sequence continues at coordinate 169,628 of NZ_JAVLSX010000001.1, forward strand.
AGCTCCGATGCTGCCGATTTCAGTCCGCGGGCATGCACGAGAAAAATCCGGGGCGAGGACCGTACGACGCCGGAGGGCGCGGAGCGAAAGCAAAGAAGTTTGGCTTATCTGAAGGAAAAGCAAGTTCCGTACGTGGAGCACCTGCCTGAACTGCCTCCTCTTAGCGAATTGAAGGTCAGATCAAGAGGGGAGATCGCCCGCCGGGCCGCGGCGCTGCTGATCGTCATCCAATACGCGTGCGACGTCGCGCAGGAGGGGGATTTGGCGGAATCGAAAGCTTTTGTGACCGGTCTGCTCGATCGATTCGGGGTCAAGGATGCATTGACCGAAGCCGAAAAAGATTTGCTGGAGCAGGCGGAGCCCGAATATCAGGATGCGGTCAATCTGGTCTGGCAATACGAGGCTTATTGGGCGCTGCTCTGGGCGCTTGGGGTGGTGGATTCGCTTGATTTTCCGGATCATCCATGCGAGTCCAAAGCGGCGATTGAGGCGGTATCGAGCTGCAGCGGTTTTGAAGAGTTTTTGGAGCGGACGGCACTTCGGCGCGCGGAAGACATGTTGGACGAAGCGGACAAAATCTACCGCTTGCACTGGGCCTGCGTCAATGACCGGATTCGTGGCAGGGAGCCTGCGGCCGGCCTGAACGAAAGCGTCGTGATGGAGCGTCGCCGGGCGCTGTTCTGGATGATCGGTTACCGGGACGAAGCATGGGACGATATTAGCATGGATACATAGTGGAAAGCCCAAAACGTAAGGGGATGCTTCAAGGTCGGCCGACCTTGGAAACATCCCCTTGTTTTGTGTACGGTTCCGGCAGGCCGATGGGCCGCCCAACGATTTTCCGGCTTACTGGCTGCTCATCTTTTTATGATACGCTTCCGTCATTTCATCCGCCACCTGCTTCAAGGTCGGGTCGTTGCGCAGCTGCTCGATGAATTTGTCGTAGTTTTCGATGGTATCTTTGCCGATGATGACCTTGGTGCGCATGTCGCTCACTTTTTTCGAAATTTCCGGATAGTATTTGTTGTAAGCCTCGGAGTACAGCTCGCTGCCCGGGTTCGGCGTTTTGATCTTTTTGCGTTCATTAACGATCTCGACGTTCCGGTTGTACACATCGTCCGGCATGCCGACCGCGCCGATGGACATATCGTCGCTGATCAGGTGGATCAGGTTGTTCATGTTGCCGTCGCCCAGATGGTCTTTTTCGCTTTGCGGCGTCGGAATTTTTCGGCCGTTCTGCACCGTGTAATGCACGCCTTCGATGCCGTAGGTCGCCAGCTCGTTGCCTTCTTTGCCGTAAGCATAGTCGAAAAACCCGAGAATTTTTTTCACTTTCGCTTCAGGCACCTTTTTCGGAATCAAGTATACTCCGTAATATGGCGTGCCGGACGGCGTGTATTTTTCCCCGCTCGCGTTTTCCAGGTACGTGATCGGCATATAGTCTGCCGTCGGCACGACCTCGCGGATTTTGGAACCCGTGACCCACGCGTGGTTCATCGATTGGGAGGTGCCTCCTGCATTGCCGCCGCGGATCAGGTCCACCGTCTGGGAATATTTCATGATGGCAAAATCTTTCGGGAATAAGCCCGCATCAAAGGCCTTTTTCAGCCACAGCACGGCATCGCGGGAGGCGTCCTCGGTGATGACGGGAACGAGTTTGTCGTCTTTCAGCTTCCATTGCCCTTGCGTTCCGTTGAACACGCCGTACACGAAGCCCATCGTGTCCGGGTTCGCCGCGTACGGCACTTCGTCCGCCTGTCCGTTGCCGTTCGGGTCTTTTTCCTTGAATGCTTTCAGCACTTCGAACAACTGGTCCATGTTTGTCGGCGTTTGCAGCCCGAGCTTATCCATCCAGTCTTTGCGGAGAATCGGGAAGGCGCCGCCGCCGTAACTTGGGTAATAGCGCGGAATCACGTAGTTTTTGCCGTCCACCTTGGATGCGGTCCACATCTCGGCTAGGTTGGAAGCGCTCAGGTTCGGATAATCCTTGATGTACGGCGTCAAATCCCAGAAGACCCCTTGCTTGATCATTTTCTGCAGCTGCGGGTTGATCAGCGACTCCACGAACGTCACCTCGGGCAGGTCGCCGGAAGCGAGCATGACGTTGATTTTTTCCTCCGACGTCGACGGGGACAGCCAGGTGATGTCGAGCTTGGTGTTGGTGCGCTTCTCGAACTCCTTCCAGATCGGGTTGGTATTGTCGATAAATTCGGTGGCGTAATTCAGCGTCTGCATTTGGATCGGCGTCGGGCCGTCCCCTTCTTTCGATGCCCCTTTGGAGCCGCTGCAGGCCGTCAGCAGCACGCTCGCTCCCAGGACGACCAGCATGGATTTCATCAGCATCTTTTTCTGTACCTTTGTTCCGGATGGACTCATTACATAACCTCCTTCGATTTGGCAAACCTGTATGGCTCATTCCTTCACGGAGCCGACCATGGCCCCTGTCGCAAAATGCTTCTGAAGGAACGGATACACGAGCATGATGGGGATGGTGGCAATGACGACCGCAGCCATTTTGAGCGTTTCCGTCGGCAGCTGCCGGTTCATCTGCAGGGAGACGTTTTGTTCGCCGCCGCCCATGGTGGTCGGGTCGACGAGCATGTTTTGCAGCAGCACCTGCAGCGGCCATTTCGCCTGCTGGTTGATGAACATGATGCCGTTAAAATACGTGTTCCAATAGCCGACGGCGAAAAACAGGCCGAAAGCGACGATCGCGGGCAGCGACAGCGGGATGATGATCCGCCAAAAGACGCTGATTTCGGTGCAGCCGTCGATCCGGGCGGCTTCGTCCAGACTGTCCGGGATGCCGTCGAAAAAGCCCTTCATGAGCAGCACGTACCATCCGCTGGTAAGCGAAGGCAAAATCAAGGACCAGACGCTGTCGATCAAGCCCAGATTCCGGACGATCAAGTAGACCGGGACAAGCCCCGGCGTGAATAAAAAGGTCAGCAGGATCATAAACATCATCGTTTTGCGGAACCGCAGCCGTCGGCAGGAGATGGCGTAAGCGAGTCCTCCCGTCACAATCAGGCTTAAAGCGGTGCCGACCGTGGCCAGAAACACGCTGACCATCAAGGAATTGACGAACAAGCCGTTGCCGAGCAAATATTTGTAGGCGTCCAGCGACCATTGATGCGGCCACAGGATCAAATCCCGGGTGTAATATTCCGTCGAATCGGTAAAGGATAGCACGATCGTGTAATAGATCGGGAAAACCATGGCCAGGCTGAACAAAACCAGGAGGCCGCCGTTGGCGTACGTAAACAGCCGGTCTTTCCAGGACGTATTGACTTCCATAATCATCGGGTGTCTCTCCTTTCGGTGGGGTCTTTTGCGTTAATACAGGCTTTCCTGGCCGAAACGTTTGGCGGCCCTGTTCGCGCCGACGACCAAAATGACGCCCACGATCGATTTGAAGAGGCCGATGGCGGTGCTGTAGCTGAATTCCCCCTGCCGGATGCCGACGCGGTAAACGTACGTATCGAACACTTCGGCGACCTCGGTCACGGCGGCGTTCATCATCAGGTAGACCTGTTCGAAGCCCGTGTCCATGATCGTTCCGAGCCGCAAAATGAGCAGAATCATGATGACGTTCCGCATCGCGGGCAGCGTGATATGCCACATCCGCCGGAAACGCCCGGCTCCGTCGATAACGGCCGCTTCGTACTGCTGCGGATCGACGCCGGCGATGGCGGCGAGGAAGATAATCGTGCCCCAGCCGACTTCTTTCCAGATGGATTGCGCCGTCAACATGCCCCAAAACAGCTTCGGGTTCGATAAAATGTCGACCGTATTTTTGTCCAGCGCCGTCAGCAGCTTGTTGAACAACCCTTCGGATTGGGAGAACATCAAGTAGGTCAAGCCGTAAATGAGCACCCACGACAAAAAGTGGGGGATATAAATCAGCGATTGTACGGTGCGTTTCATCAGCTGATGGCGGACTTCGTTCAGCATCAAGGCGAGGATGATCGGCGCCGGGAAAAAGAAAACCAGATTCATCAAGCTAATCCCAAGCGTGTTGCGCAGCAGCATCCAGAAGTCGGGGTTCGAGAAAAACCGGGCAAAATGCTCGAATCCGACCCATGGGCTTCCGGCAATCCCCAAATAAGGGGAGTAGTCCTGAAAACCGATGACCAGGTTGGTGATCGGAATATATTTGAAAATAATGAAAAACAAAATGCCCGGCAGCGCCAGCACGTACAAATACCGGTCCCGTTTCAGATCGGGCCACAGCGGCCGTTTGGATTCCCGCAGCCTTGCGGCACCGGATTGGGATGATCGTTTCCGCATCTGTTTACCTCGCTTTCTTTTGTCTATGGAAAATTTCGTTTCACAAACATGGACCTTCACTCTCAAACCTTTAGCCCGCGACCTTGGCATCGCGCTTGTCATAACCCAATGTAGTGGCTCGCGGCATTTCCGGCAATTTGATTTTATTTTCGGCGGTACACGGCATATCTTTTTTGCCCTGAAAATTTGACGTTTGAGCCATTGCTTTGAGCCTGCAAACGTGGCGCCGCCAATTGGCCGAAAAGGGAAAATCCGTTTTTGTTTTGGCGGGGCTTTTCCTGATGCTTATTTCATGGCGTTGCACTTTTTTTACTCAAAGGGATTTGCGGCCGTTTCCCAATAAAATGGGATGATTTTTCGCGTTGAAAGCCTTTTCATATGGGGTTGGTTTCGTTATGATGAATGGTACAACACCAACGCACGGGTGAAGATCGATTCGAACAGATACCGTCAGGAGTGAGGGATTTGGGTAAGGAATGGACGAGGAAATTGGCTTCAAAAGGAATCATGTACTGGAAAACCATCGCGCTGGTCATCATGCTCACATGCGTCCCCATTTCGATCGTGAGTTTTATCAACTGGCATGTCGGCAATCAGTACCTGATCCGGCAGTACCAACAGAATAACGAGCAGCTGCTGAAGGATACGGCAAGGCGAGTCGATGAGCAGTTTTCCCAGCTTGTCCAGTATGCCTCGCACATGATGTCCAACCCGATCCTGAAGCCATCCCTGGCGGACACCAATTTTGTGGACCAATTCGAGAAAACGCAGGAGCTAAGCGATACGCTTTATTTTATCGAAAACGGGGATCCGCTGGTCGATCAGGCCTACCTGTATGTGGCCAAACAGAACAAAATCATGCAGCCCATGCTCGGCTTGCGGACCTTGGATGATCCGGCGGATGCCGACGCCTGGAGCAAGATCATGTCATCGGACCAAAGCATCTTCTGGACGAACGGGCTGCCCCGTCCTTTCAATAAGGGGAAGTCGACCCATGCCATCGTCATGAAGCTGCCTTTCAACAGCCAGCAATCTTACGGGGCGCTAGTGCTGTACGTCAATCCCGCCAAGGTGAACCTGAGCGCCAATTCCGAGCAGGTGGCCTTTGTGCTGGACGGGGAAGACACGCTGGTCGGCCAATCCGACGCGAGCAAACAATATCCGGAGGTCGTGCCCTCCATTTTGGAGAAGCTGAAGGAAACCAAACGTTCCTACGATACACAGCTTCATTTCCAGCTGCCGATGAAAAACGACAAGCTGCTTGTCAGCGCGTTATCCTTCGAGAAAATGGGCGGCATTTGGACCTTCGTCTCGGGGACGCCGTCGTCGGCCATTACGGCGCCTACGGGGCCGTACCGGCATGTCGTGATCGTTTACTGGATCGGTTCCCTGTGCGTGGCGCTGGCCCTCAGCTGGTTCGCCTCCAACCGGATGTACCGGCCGATCCGCAAAATCGTCGATTTGTTCAAGGAAGGCAAACCGGAGCCGGCTCCCGAAAACAACGAGCTGAAATATATCGAGGAGAAATGGAAGCAGTATCGGTCCGTCAACGAGACGCTGCAAAGCAGCTTGAACCAGTCCATCCCGAAGGTGCGGGAAGCGCTCATCAACCAGTTCGTGACGGGGCAGGCGGCCCATTTGACGGAAGCCGAAATCATCGAAAAGCTGCAGGCGCTGCAGCTCGATTTGGCGGAACATCGGTTTTTTATCGTGGTATGCCGCCTTCATTCCCTGACGCTGAACCGCGGACAGCTTACGGCCAAAGACGTGCAGCTGCTCACGTACGCCGCCGTCAATTTGCTGCATGAAATGTCCGAGCGGATCGGCTCCTACGTGCACACCATCGATTTTATGGACGGCTCGTTTGCCGTCATCGTGTGCGTGCCTGCCGCTTCCGCGGCGTCCGGGGATAACCTGAAACGGCCGCTGATGCAGTTGGGCGGCGACATGCTGAACACCTTGCGGGACGTGCTGGGCATGCCGGCCACGATTGCCGTGAGCGGCCCCGCCGGGGCTTGGCGCGATGTTCCTTATTTGCTGGAGCAGGCCAAAAGATCGTTAAGCTACCGATCCTTTACGTCCGACAGCCAGCTGCTTGAAGCCGAAGCGGTGATGGAAAAATCGAAGGTCGAGGTGGAATTTCCTTTCGAGCTGGAGCAGGAATTTACGCATACGCTCAACCTGGGGCTGGAAAAAGAAGCCGAGGATATTTTGATCCGGTTCGTTGAAGCGCTGCAGAGGGACGGGGCGCCGGAGTGGGTCGTGCATCAAGGCTTGATGCGGCTTAAAAACAGCCTGTTCCGTTCCATGCTTCAATCGAACCATAACCCTTACGCCATCTATGACGGGATCAAGCTGCAGGAGGAGCTGGAGGCGCTCCGGGACGCCAATGCGTGCATCCAGTGGTTCCGCGCGAACGTGATCCGGCCGTACATCGAGGCGCTGAACCGGAGTTACCATCCGTCGATGAAAGCAATCGTGGATCAAATTATGGAGACGATCCATGAAAATTACATGGCCGACCTTTCGCTGGAGACGTTCGCCATGGAAGCCGGGGTCAGCGTGTCCCAACTGAGCAAGGCATTCCGGCAAATGACGGGATCGAACTACATCGATTATTTGACTTCCATCAAAATGAGCCACTGCAAAAAACTGCTCGTTTCGACCGACATGAAAATCAGCGATGTTGCCCGGGCGGTCGGGTACCAGCCTCCGTACTTCAACCGGATGTTCAAGAAATTGGAGGGAATGACGCCGGGACAATACCGGGACCAGTTTAATCCAACGCTTCAGGATCAGAAGGAGGCGTAAAAACACTTTTGGAGGTGTCATAATGCGGGTTGGAATCATTGGAGGCGGTTTTGGTTTAAGGGTTCAAGCGCCGTTGATTCGGCTTCATCCGGAGATGGAGGTCGCCGCCGTCAGTACCATGATGAGGCATGAACTCCCGGATGAGTGGCCTCGATGGGATCAAGCTCCGGTACATTATAAAGACTGGGCGGAAATGCTTGATCGGGAGAAGCTCGATCTTTTAGTGGTAAGTTCCCTGCCTGTGTATCATTACCGAATGGTCAAACAAGCCATAGAGAGGGGATTGCCCGTCATTTGCGAAAAACCTTTTACGATGAATCGCCATGAGTCCTGGAAGCTGCTGGAGCTGGCGGAGAAAAGCCAAGCCAAGGTGGTCATTGATTTTGAATGGCGGTATTTGCCCGTCCGGCAGAAGATAAAGGAGCTGATCGCCAACGATGCCATAGGGCGGATCCTTCATTTCGAATATCATATATCGAGTCCGCAATATGCTGGACTGGAAACCACCCCAAGAGGCTGGATGGGGGAAAAACGCAAGTTCGGAGGCATGCTCGGGGCCCTCGGCTCGCATATGATCGATTGCTTGAGATGGCTTGGGAACGATGAAATCCGAACCGTCGACGGAACCGTGCATACGCATGTACCCCGCGGGGCCGGAGAAACAAGGGACGCAGACGATGCCTTTTTTGCTCACGGCATGATGAATAGCGGATTCACCTTTTCGATTCAATTATTGTCCGGGATTCATCATGGTTTCGGGTCTCAGCTAAAATTATTCGGAAACAAGGGTACGATCACGTTAACGGATGACTCAGTTCTTCGATTCGGGGAAGCGGGGGGCCAGCTTACCGAAATCGCCTTGCCGTCCCCAAAGGAGGCGCCTTCCTGCATTTCGGCGGAGGCTCAAGCCTATTACCCGGCATTCTATCCGTTTTTAGAAAAAGTATATGATTATATCAAGTGCAGCCAAATCGATGCGGATTTGCCTCTGATCGAGGATGGGCACCGGAACCAAGCCGTGCTTGATCGAATCTTAGGTTCGTAACCCGATTCACCGATTCAGTTTATCCCTTTGCGTTCCTTTGTTATAATAAAATGAATAAAAAACGCAAACAGTTTTTGCTGGCGGGAGGAGTTTTACGTTGAAAAGGGTTACGATGCAGCAGATTGCCGATCATCTGGGCGTATCGAAGTTCGTGGTATCCAAGGCGCTCTCGGGGAAGGGCGGCGTCAATGAACATACGAAATCACGGGTCATTCAGGCCGCTTCCCAGCTCGGATATTTTGCCCAGAAGAATGCCTATATCAAAAATAACGAAGGGGAACCAAACGTCGTCACTACGTCCGGCAAGCAATCTGTCATCGTTTTGATGCCTAACATCCGCTTTCAGACCAAGGACTCTCTGTATTGGGGCAAGATTATGGAGGGCATTTCGCGGGAGCTGGAACAAAAAGGGCTCGGCATGGTCATCGTCACGGAATCCCGGGTCGACTCGTTTGTCCATGTGCTGAATCCGAGCGGAATTTTCGGCATGATCGGGGTCGGCCAAATCGATTCCGAGCTGCTGCTGGAGACGCACCGCCTGGGGATTCCCATGGTCCTGGTGGATCATGAAGACGACCTTATTCCGACGGATACGGTTTTCGTGAACAATACGGACGCAATCGCCCGGCTTTGCAACCATTTGATCGGTCTTGGCCATACGCGTCTTCAATTTGTCGGAGACGTTCGTTTTTCCCGAAGCTTTCAGGACCGGTGGATCGGTTTTCGCAAAGCGCTGGAACAGAACGGCCTGGAGGCGCTTAAGCCCATCGATCCGATGGTCACGCTGGATGGGGTGGACAGCGGCGAGTTTGCCGGTGAATTCGAGAAATGGCTTGCAAAAATGAAAGAAAAAGGGCAGCTGCCGACGGCGCTCGTTTGCGCCAACGATTCGATCGCGTTCGGGGTTATGTCCACGCTGCAAAAGCATGGCATTCGGGTTCCGGAAGATATCTCCGTTACCGGCTTTGACAACATCGATGCCGCCGACCGGTCCCAGCCTGCATTGACGACCGTCCATGTGCCGAAGGAGGCCATGGGCGAGCGCTCGGTCAAGAAGCTGCTTGAAAGGATCCAGCATCCGGAGCTTACCGTCGAGAAAATCCTTGTCTCTGCGGACATCGTGTACCGGGACTCTACGTCAGGGCCAAGGAAACAGTAGAGGGGCCGAGCGGCGAAAACGAACCGGGGGGGACAGCACTCGCCGGAGACGACCGCCGTGCCAGCCGACAGCCATAACTTGCACTATAGCAAAAAAAGGGGATCGGTCAGCCGGTTTACGGCAGACGGTCCCCTTTTGATATTTCAGGATTTTTTGAAAAATCCTCATTTAAATGCGTGCCTTATGCAATGCCAGATTGCGGTCAATCAGCTGGATTCGTTGTTCTACGCAGGCGTAGGAGCGCAAGGCGTCTTCCGGCGTGTGCAGCACGTAATCCAGCAGTTGGTCTACCGTGGTGGTGGCGACATGCACCCGGGTATCGGAGGAGGCGTAATAAATATATACGTTTCCGTCGTCGGTGGCGATGACCCCGTTGCAGAACACGACATTGGATACGTCGCCCACCCGTTCTTCGCCCTCAGGCGCGATAAAATGTCCTCCGGGACGATGCGTAACTTGATCGGGACGATCCAGGTCGGAAAGGAAAGCATACAGGACGTACCTTAAACCGGCAGCCGTATTGCGGACGCCGTGCGCGATGTGGAGCCAGCCGCGGTCCGTTTTGATCGGCGCGGGCCCCTGCCCGTTTTTGACTTCCTTGATGGTGTGGTAATGGCGTTCGTCGATGACGATTTCCCGATCGATGACGGCGTGTTCGATGGAGTCGGACAATCCCCAACCGATCCCTCCGCCGGAGCCGGCATCAATGAACCCGTCCTGCGGGCGGGTGTAGAAGGCATATTTGCCGTCGACGAATTCAGGGTGCAATACGACGTTCCGCTGCTGCGGCGACCCCGTTTTCAGGTCATCAAGCCGCTCCCAAGCCACAAGGTCTTTGGTGCGGGCGATTCCGCATTGAGCGATCGCGCTCGACAAATCGCCCAGGGGAGCGTTCGGGTCCTTCCTCTCGGTGCAGAACAAGCCGTAAATCCAGCCGTCCTCATGCTGCACCAGCCGCATGTCATAGACGTTAGTATCCGGAACATCGGTTTCGGGCATGACGACCGGATGATCCCAAAAACGGAAGCCGTCGATCCCGTTGTCGCTTTCCGCAACCGCGAAAAAAGATTTGCGGTCTACGCCTTCGACGCGGGCGACCAAATAAAATTTGCCGTTCAAATAAATGGCTCCGGGATTAAAAACGCCGTTCACGCCAAGCCGTTCCGAAAAATAAGGATTCGTCTCGGGATTAAAATCGTACCTCCAGATGAGGGGCGCATGGTCCGCCGTCAGCACCGGATATCGGTAGCGGTCGTAAACGCCGTTGCCCGGCGGCATTTTTTCGTTTTTTCGGTTGATCAGCGATTCGTAATTTTCCGTCAACTGCCGTTTTCGTTGTTCAAACAAGCTCATTGTTTCCCCTCCGATCATAGTGAATCGACTTCCTGCAGGTTCGTTTCTTTTTGAAGACGGGACAGCATTTCCAGGCAAGCCCTGCCGTTATGGTACGGGCATTTCCATGCGCTGATTTTCGTGCCGCCTGGCAGCGGCGAACCGTTCGGGTCGACTCCCCAATGCCACTCCCCATGTTCGCGGTCTACGATGTACGTTTGAATGAACTTCCAGGAGTGAATGGCGGCAGCCCTGAATTTGGATTCCCCGGTGAGTTCATAAGCATTGTAAAAGCCGACCATGGCTTCGGCCTGCGGCCACCAGTCCTTATTGGCATCGGTGACTCCGTCAGGCTCCGCCTCGTTCCAGATCCCGCCGTCATGGTCAACCCCTTTAGCGAGAACGGCTTCCGCCATCCGGACGGCAACGGCTCTCACGCGTTCAAGCAGCGTTTGATCCTGAAGAACTTCGGCGGCTTCCATCAGCAGCCAGCTGCCTTCAATATCGTGACCATAGGAAATATGCGAGCCTTTGGCGTTCCATTCCTCGTCAAAAAACAACCGGAAATGCCCGGTGGCCCGGTCAACGATCTTTTCAAGCGTCACCTCGATTAATCGGGTCAGACTTGAAGCCAGCGTCGGCGACTTCCATGCCCGGTACAGGTTCGTATAAGCCTCCAGCACGTGAAGATGGGTGTTCATGGATTTTTTCTCATTCAGGTCCTTGTTGCTGAGGCTGAAGTTGTCCGTATGGCTCCAATCGCGTCCCAGAGCTTCGATATATCCTTGATGGATCGGATCGTGGCTGTGCCGCTCAATCAGCTGGTACAGCTCGATGGAGGCATCCAGGGCTTCCTGCCGCCCATCGGCAAGGTAAAATTCGGACAAAGCGTAAATCGCAAAGGCTTGTCCGTAGATTTGCTTCTTATCCTGGGAAGGATGGCCGTCGGCATCCACCATCCAATACAATCCTCCGTGATCCCTGTCGAGAAAGTGTCCGATCAAGTAGTCGTAGGCTCTGCCGGCGATCTCCAGGTATTGTTCGTCCTTGTAATGGCGATAGGCAGCGGAAAACGTCCACAAGATGCGGGCATTCAGCACCAGCCCTTTGTCGGCGTGTTCATTCACGCGCAGCTGCCCATCGATCTCCCCGTAAAAGCCGCCGCGCGCGGTATCCACGCCTTTTTCGGCCCAAAATCGCAAAATATTGTTTTTCAGCTCTTCATCCAGCTCCCGCATCCATGGCAAGGCATCCAGCATGTCAGCATCCTCCTTGACGGGCGATCGCCTCGTTTTTCAAACGATCGGCATAATGCCCGCGAATGACGGCCTCGGCCTCTTTGCCGTACACGCAATAACCGTCATCCGCGGACGCTTCGTCCCGGCGGTACAGCTCGGCCGGCCAGTCCCACAACATAAACCCTTGCACCCAGTCCCGCTCGCTGCACTTGCCGAACATGGTACGGTAAAAATCGGCCTGTTCGGTTTCATTCACTGCGCCTTGAAGCGTCCAATCATTGGGGATCGACGCCGAGCCCGTTCGGCTCGGACAACCGGCCTCCATAAAAATAAACGGCTTGTCGAACTTCCGGACGACGGCTTCAATACGGTCCAATTGGTTGTCCCAATCGTGAATCGGATAGTATCCGCTGGAGCTGATCACGTCCAGGTCGTCCCACCAAGCCACGTTATCCTCTTGATATTTATCGCAATTATATGTGACGATTCCGCTGTAAACGCCTCTGACCTGCGAGATCAGCTCGCGCCATTCCCGTTCCCGGCGATCGGTTTGGACCATTTCGCAGCCGATGCAGAACATCTCGCACCCGGTTTCCTCGGCGATTTTCGCAAAATGCAAAATATAGCGGTTATAGGAAGCAAACCAGTCGCTCCACTTCGGTTCGCACGGCACGTCCTTGTCGAAAAAGTTGATGTGGGCCCGCCACGTCCCGTCCGTGCAGTTCACGATCGGCTTCAGGCACACCTTGAGCCCCAACGACTTGGCTTTGGCGATAGCCCATTTTACTTCGGCATCCGTTACCGTCGGATCTTCCCAATAAGGGATTTCCGTGGAGAAGGGAGTCGCTTGATAAGCCGAAAAGGCGATGGCGGTCCAATTGATGCCGGTCGTTTCGGACATGGCTTCCATTGAGGCGGAGGCGTATTCGGTAGCCCACGTTCCCCTGACCCCCATGAATCCCCATGTCATTCCTGCGATAAATGGTTCTGTTAGTTTCACTTTATTCACCTCATGTCGTATAAATAACAGACTTGATCGTTCGAATCACATGTTTTGTTATTATTTGTTATCAAAAATAATAACAAAATAAATACCATATGCTAAATATATACCGGAACCGCTGCCAATACAATACCTAATAAGCAAAAGAGTACGACCGAAACTTGAGAAAAAACGCGAAAACGGTGTTTGACAATACAAAAAAGCCGCTTATTCCAAGAGGCTCGACTCTCGGATAAGCGGCATTCCGCAGTGATTACAACATTTTTTTATATTCATTGGGCGTTACGCCGACCATTTTTTTGAACAATTTATTGAAATAGGCGGGGTCCGGATAACCCACTTCGGCTCCGATTTGGTGCACCTTCATGCCCGGTTCGGTGCGAAGGAGCCGTTTGGCGTTTTTCAACCTGATCTCGGCGATGTACTCCGTCAGCGTAAGACCCGTTTCATGTTTGAATAACTTGCTTAAATAACTCGGGGTCAGGAAAACCAGATTGGCCAGCGTATTCAGCTCGACATGCCGGCTGTAGTTTTCGGCGATCCAACGCTTGACCGTTTCGACGGCTTTGCTGCCCATTTCCTTGCGGGCCTTCTGCAATTCCGACAACGCGCCCATGAAACAAGACAAAAACAGCTGCTTCATTTCCGAAAAGGACAGGCAGGCAAGCAGCCGCTCCTTCCGCCCGGCGTAGGCCGGCGATTCGAAGATGTCCTTCAGCTCGCGAATTTCCGCAGCGGCCGCCTCTTCGATCGTGGTGCAAGTCTCTACGATGGCTTCTGGGGAGGCCGCTTCCGACCTGAGCCGCTCAAAACGCCGCTGAATCCATTCCTGCAGGGGTGCCAAGTGAAGGAGGTGGAGCTGCTCGGTAAAAAACTCCCATTCCGCGGCGGTAATTTCCTGCACTTGCGGCGGCGATGTTCGGTCGCCGATTGCGCCGTAGGGTGCGTAATGGCGGAGAGCATGCCCATAAATTCCCGTATCACAGGCAAGCTTGGCCTCCAGATAAGCTGCCTTGAGTTTTTTGACGTCATTGTAGACGTTGCTGGATCCCGCATGAACCCGGCCATCGGCCCCGCCATGGAACGCATCGCCCGTCAGAAGCTTGCCGATCCGATGGACGGCATCCGCTCCGGGAGCTTCGGCAAAATAAAAAATAAAGACCTGCAGCCGGTGTTGAACGGCAAGCCGATCGAATAACCATTCCGGGTCAAAGTTGTCCAAACTTCGGCCGCATGTCTGCGTGTGCTCCGATTCCTCCGTGCCAGCTCTCTGGACGAACGCCACAAAATAAGGCCGGGGAAGCGAGAGCTCCTCCCACACATATTCCGCGACGGCTTCGCTATGAAGACAGGTGTGGATCAGCCTTTGACGGTGAAGCGCCTCTTTTTCCCTGGACGTTTCCTGTTCGTCGTGCAGCCGGTAAAGCAGTTCAAACAGCTGCTCCTTGTTGATCGGCTTGAGCAGGTAATCGACGGCGGAGACCCGAATGGCTTCCCGGGCATATTCGAATTCCGTAAATCCGCTCATTAGGATGGAACGAATATGGGGATGGGTCGCCCGCAAGCTTTTGATCAGCTCAAGGCCGTCAATGACAGGCATCCGGATGTCCGTAATGACCACATCGACCTCGAGTTCCGGAAGATGCCGAAGCGCATCTTCTCCGTCCGGGAATTGGCCGACCACCCGAAAGCAAGGACTTTCCTTGCCGATGATTTTGGCCAGGCCTTCGCGAATGAGCACTTCATCGTCCACGATCATGATGTTAAGCAAGCGGCTTCGCCCTCCTTTCTTCTCGAAAACGGTTGATCATTCCCTGTCATCGGGCAGGTTTTCCTTAATCTTGATCAAGACGCTGGTTCCGGCCCCCGGTTCGCTGTAAACCTGCAGGCCGCATCCGTGGCCGTAATGCAGCCGGATCCGCTCGTTGACGTTATGGATGCCGATTCCGAACGTTCCGCCGGCATCGGTTTCTCTCAAGCTGGCATTCAGCGCCAGCAATTTTTGCCCGTCCATTCCGACGCCGTCGTCCTGGATCCGGAATATGACGTGCTCGTGTTCCTTCCAGGCGTCAATGGCGACCGTGCCCGTCCCCGGCTTGCGCTCCAACCCGTGAAATACCGCGTTTTCGACGATGGGCTGAAATATCAGCTTCAAAACCGGAAGCCCGCGAAACGCTTCGGGAACATCGATCGTGAGCTTGAATTTGCCCGGAAACCGAATGGCCAGCAGATCGAAATAATGTTGGACATGCTCAAGCTCCTGGGCTATGGTCACCGTTTCTTCGCTCCGGACGATGCTGTAACGCAGCTGGATGCCGAGCAGATAAGTAAGCTTGGCCACCTGCGGATCATCGTTGATTTCCGCCAGCATGCGGATCGACTCCAACGTATTGTAAATGAAATGAGGGTTGATCTGGCTTTGCAGCGCCCGCATGTCGGCCATTTGCTTCCGTTTTTCCGTGGCTTTGATTTCGTTCAGCAATTCTTTGACCCGCACAATCATCCGGTTAAAATGGCTTCCGAGCATGCCGATCTCGTCCTCGTACCGGGTGGTGATCCAAACGTTCAAATTCCCGTGCTGCACCTGTCTCATATAACGGACCATCGATTTTAGCGGCTTGGTCAGCGCATGCGAGAAAAAGGTGGCGGCAATCAGGGCGATGCAAAGCAGCAGCAGCGTCGTGACGATCAACGTGGTGCTGTTTTGCTTGACCTTGTACAAAATTTTGGCCAGGGGAATCGAAACCGACGTGGTCCATCCCGTCTGTTCCGACACCACAAATACGGTCAAATAGCGCTTTCCGTCGATCTCCGATTCGAAATATCCGGTTTGCCGGCCTTTCCTCAGCGACATCAGATCCGATTGCCGGGCGCTGACGGTCCCGGGATCTCCGCTGGCATAAACGAGCTTTCCCTGATCGTCGAGAATTAAGGAGGAGCCTTGGGTGACCCGGTCCATCGGCTCCGCGATGTCTTTGAAGAGCTCGATGTCGATGTCGAACACGATGATCCCGATGTCCTGAAGCGTGCTCGCCGATTTGACCGTGCGCAGCACGCTGAATACGGCCTTTTGCTTGTTGCCGTTCACCTGAATCGAATGTCTTCCCATGAGAATGGGATGCGCCCCCGACTGTTGGCCGACGAGCCTTTTCCAAGTGCCCAGCTGATCCGTCGTGGACAGATCCGTGATATCCGGCCTTTTGTCGAAAAAGATATGATCATACCGGTCGACCAGATAGACGGCGGCGATCTCTTTTTTGGTGTGGCTCAAATAGCTGAGGAACATCCCCATGGCGACGTTTTTTCCCCAATCGGTCGTCTCCTGCTCCAAATAATATTGGACGTCCGAATTGTAGAGGGGAAGGGCGGTCGAACGCTTCAGGTCGGCCACGTACCTGTCGGTCGTGTTCGACGCGTTGCCGGCCATCTGGATCGCATTGTTCGTGGCGTTTTGCCGAACCGAATTGAAGGTGGAACGCGCCGAAAGATAGCTCACGTAGGTGATGGGCAGCGACAGCAGAAAAACGAAAATAAGAATCAGTTTTTTCTCCAAAGAAAGATTGGCAAGAAAAACCCATCCCTTGCGTATCGTCCGGCCGATCCAACGTGTCATGCGAGTTCTCCCCCTGATGTTTTGGTTTATTTCACCGCGCCGCTGGTGACTCCTTCAAAGATATACCGCTGAAGGAAAATGTACAATATGACCGTCGGCAGCAAAATAAGCAAAATGGCTGCGCAGATCAAGTTCCAGTCCGCCGTGTTGACCCCCTGAAACCGCATCAGGACGGTCGTTACGACGCCCAAGCTTTGCTTCGGCATGTAGAGATACGGAATGTACATATCGTTATAGATGCTGATCGTTTTCAGAATGACCAGCGTGGCGGTTGCCGGCGTCAGGAGCGGAAAAATGATGGACCGATAGATTTTGAACAGGGAGGCTCCTTCCACCATGGCGCTTTCGTCCAAATCGTACGGGATGTTTCGGATAAACTGCAGGTACAAAATGATTTGGATCACGTCCGCTCCGATGTACAGCACAATGGGCGCGGCCAGCGTATTGTACAGTCCCAGGCCTTTGATGATGCCGAAGGTGGCGACCTGGGTCGTAATGCTCGGTATGATGGTAGCGATCAGGTAGGCGCCGAACACGACGGGCTTCAGCTTGAAGGAGAAGCGGCCGAGTGCGTAAGCGACCATGGTGCCGAACAAAATATTCAGGGCAAGGGAAACAATGATGATCAATAGGATGTTGCCGAAGCCGCTGAGCAGTCCGCCGCGTTCAAACACGATGTTGAAATTTTCGAAATTGAAAAAGCTGTGGGGCAGGGAGATGGAACTGCTCGCGTTGAACTCATCCTTCGATTTGAATGCATTGACGATGACGACATACGGCGGAAATAACACGACAAAAACGCCGATGAGTAGCGTGACGTATTTGAACAGGTTCTGCAAACGAAATGGGGAACGCTTCATGACTTATTGCCTCCTCTGCTGAGAACAAACTGCTGTACCGCTAGCACGACCACCACAAACCCAAGCAGGATGATGCTCATGGCCGATGCAAGCCCGTAATTGTTGTAGGAGAAGGCCGTATCGACGACCCGCTGCACGTAGGTTTGGCTGGCGCCGGCCGGACCGCCTTTGGTGAGCACGAACGGAAGGTCGAACACTTCCAGCGCCCCCGTGACGGTAAGGAACAAATTCAGCTGGATCACGGGTTTCATGTTCGGGAGCGTAATTTTCCAGAGCGTCTGCCAGGAGTTGGCCCCGTCGATTTTCGCCGCCTCGTACAGATCCTTCGGGATGGCCTGCAGCGAAGCGATATAGATGACCATGTTATAACCCATAAAACGCCATAGTCCCGTCGAAGCCAGCGCGTAGTTGACCAGCCCTTCGGTGCCGAGCCAGCTCGTCTCCCCGAGACGGTTCAGCCCGAGGCCGTTCAGGAACAGGTTCAGCGAACCGTTGGTCGTGTCGAACACGTAACCGAACATAAAGGCGACGGCAACGCCGTTCATGATATAAGGCAGGAACAGGAGAATGCGAAACACGTTGCGCCCGCGAAGCTTGCTGTTTAAGACCACGGCAAAATAAATGGCGATAACGTTTTGCACGATCCCCATGGCAAAATAAGCGAAATTATGTTCAAAAACTTTAAAAATATCGGGATTGGAAAATACCTCTTTATAATTGTCCAGTCCGACCCAAGGTTTTTCCGGGCTGTAGCCGTCCCAATTGGTGAAGCTGTAATAAATGAGCTTGATTGCCGGATAATACGTGAACGTCGCCAGGAGGATCAACGGGATCAGCAGAAAAGAGACGATCACGATCGTTTTTTGTTTGTTGTACGAGAGCGATGAAAACATCTTGCATACCTTCTTTCCGCAAAAGCTTTTGCTGTACGCCTGCCGCGCCGGAATGACGGGAAACAAAATGGATTATCGCCGTGACGGATAATCCATTTTGCTTCGAACCGTTATTTAAAGCGGGCAGGGTTGATATTGGCGAATGCTTATTTGCCGAGGTCTTTTTTGGCTTTGGCCCATGCTTTGTTCCATTTGTCGAGCACGCTTTGCGGATCTTTGGCAAGCACGAATTCCTGGGCGATGGCCGGCAAATCGATTTGGGCTTTGTTTGAAATGTTGGCGACGTCCATGTCGTCCGGAGTGCCTTCTTGAAGCTCGACGCCGGTCGCCTTAAATTCTTTCAATTGGGCGAGCTTGGATTCCTTATCCTTCAGCGGCGGAATAAAACCGGCAAAATCCTCGTATCCGGAATCTTCAATCATCCATTTTACGAAAGCTTTGGCCGCTTCCGGGGACTTGCTGTTTTTGGAGACCGCATAGAAGAAGTCCGGACTCAGAGCGGCTCTTACCGTTCCGGAATTATCGTAAGGGAGAGGGAAAAACCCGACGTTGTCGGAGGTCGTTCCGGCTCCGATCACCTGATTGATGACCCAGTTTCCGAGGAAATACATCGCGAACTTGCCTGAAGCGATATCTTTCTTGGACTGTTCCCAGTTGGTGGAGTTGATGTCTTTTTCAAGATAGCCTTTTTCATTCAGTTCCCGGATCAAGCTAAGCGCTTTGCCGTAACCGTTGTCCATCGTAAACGGCGTATCGGTGTTCAGCTTTTCGTTCGGGAAATCCGGATTGTTTTCGATGACGCGAGGCAGGTCGTAGACCCAGTTGTTCAAAGGCCATTTGTCTTTAAAGTTCGAAGCGAGCGGCACGATGCCTTTTTGTTTCAGCTTCTCGCAAGCGGCCAGGAATTCGTCCCAAGTTTTTGGAATTTCGGTGATCCCCGCATCGGCAAAAGCCTTTTTGTTGTACACGATTCCCGAAGTGGAGTTTCCGCTGGAGAGGCCGTACACCTTTCCTTCGAACGCTTTGAAGTCCTTGAACGTCATTTTGTCGTTCAAACCCAGGTCGTCGAGCGGCAAAAAATATTTCGGCAGATCGGAATTCGGAATGTTAGGGATAAACATCACATCGGGCAGCTCATCGCCGGCCATGCGGACTTTGGCTTGTTGATTGTAGTCCGTCTGGGAGGCTTCAAATTCGACTTTGATGTTCGGATATTTTTCGTTGAAGCGTTTCAAATACTCGTCATACTCTTTGCCGATCATGTCGGTACGGTTGGTCAGGAAAGTGATTTTTCCGCTGATATCGGCTCCGGTTCCGGTGTTTGTCCCCTCACTTGTTTTTGTTCCCTCTGTAGAAGTGGAGGCCCCGTTTCCGTTTTCGGCCGTTTTGCTGTCGCCTCCTGAACCGCAGGCCGATAGAATCGTTGATAGGGCAATAACAAAAGCTAACAAAAAATAAGACCGTTTCTTCATCCTTGTTCTCCCCGTTTCTTTGTTTGATAGCGTTTACAAGCCTATTTTAACGTTTGTTCACTGGATTTGAAATGTACTCGTTTGTTATTTATTGTCTGTTTTTGTGCAAAACGAAATAACTTTAATGCGATTCAAACTAACAAAACAATAACAGAGTACAACTAAACATATATCATGACAATGAAATGATCATTCAACCATGATATGTTGGGGGAGATCGCATGGCAAGAGGGAACCCCGGGTCTATGCGCGGTTAGCAGGAGCGTCCGGGGGACGTACGAATGAGGAGGAGAGCATAAACCATGGGCATTTTCGTGAATGAAGCGCAAGGACGGTTTCACCTGCAAAGCAAACGGATGAGTTACGTGATACAAATCGCCGACGGGCTCCCGCTGCACGTGTACTGGGGCAAAAAGCTCAGATCGGAAAGCAATCTTCAAGGCTTGATGATCGGGATGCCGGAGGGGGCGGGCCTGGACCGGCTGCCTCAGGAGTATCCCCAATACGGATCGGGCGATTTCCGTAATCCGGCGTATCAGGTGCAACTGGCCGACGGAACGAGAATTACGGAGCTTCGTTATATAACCTACCGGCTTTTACCGGGAAAACCGGCGCTCGAAGGCTTGCCGGCCGTATATGCCGAGACGGACGACGAGGCTCAGACGCTGGAGCTGGAACTGTCCGACGCTTATTCGGGTCTCAAGGCCGTCCTTCGCTATACGGTTTATGAGGAACTGGATGCGGTTGTACGCTCGACCGTTTTGGTCAATGAAGGAGGGCGGGTTCTTCAGTTGAAGCGCGCCTTCAGCGCGAGCGTCGATTTTCAGTCGGGCGATTACGAGTTGATTTATCTTTCCGGCGCATGGGCCAGGGAAGGGGTTATCAACCGCCGGCCGCTGCGGCAGGGGGGCACAAAGATAGACAGCAAGCGCGGGGTAAGCAGTCATCAGCTGAATCCGTTTGCCGCCTTGGTCCGGCCGGATGCGACGGAAACGTCGGGTGAAGTGTTTGGCTTCAGCCTCGTTTACAGCGGAGGATTCGAAGCGGAGGCGGAATTGGATGCTTTCGGCTCGACCCGGTTTGGCATCGGCCTGAATTCTTTCGATTTCTCCTGGCAATTGAACCCGGGGGATGCCTTTCAGACGCCGGAGGCCGTCATGGTCTTTTCCTCCGAAGGATTGGGGGAAATGTCCAGAACCTATCACCGGCTCTACCGCACGAGGCTGTGCAGGGGGAAATACCGGGATGCCGAGCGGCCGATCCTGGTCAACAATTGGGAAGCCACCTATTTCAATTTCGATACGGAGAAGCTTATGGCGATTGCCAATGAGGCCTCCCGGCTTGGCATCGAGTTGTTCGTTCTGGATGACGGCTGGTTCGGCAAAAGGGATTCGGACAACTGCTCGTTGGGAGATTGGGTGGAAGACCGCCGCAAGCTGCCGGGAGGCCTCGCCGACTTGGCAGGCCGGATCAAGGAGCTGGGTCTGAAATTCGGGTTATGGGTAGAGCCGGAAATGGTGTCCCCCGACAGCGATTTATATCGGGAGCATCCGGACTGGTGCCTGCACGTGCCCGGCCGGAGACGCACCGAAGCCAGATGGCAGCTGGTTCTGGATTTGACCCGGAAGGAAGTCCGGGAATATATCGTAAGCACGCTCAGCGGCATTTTTTCCACCGTTCCGGTCTCCTACGTGAAATGGGACATGAACCGGAACCTGACCGAGATCGGTTCTGCCGAACTGCCGCCTGAACGTCAGGGAGAGACCGCGCACCGCTACGTGCTTGGACTGTACGAGATGTTGGATCGGTTGACCGCTTCTTTTCCGGACATTTTGTTCGAAAGCTGTTCCAGCGGCGGAGGGCGTTTCGATCCCGGAATGCTGTACTATATGCCCCAGACCTGGACAAGCGACAACACCGATGCCGTGGAGCGGCTTAAAATCCAATACGGAACAAGCCTGGTATACCCGGTCAGCGCCATCGGGGCGCATGTTTCGGCCGTGCCGAACCATCAGGTCGGACGCATGACGCCGCTCGAGTTCCGCGGCGATGTGGCGATGTCGGGCAATTTTGGATACGAGCTGGATTTGACCCGGTTTACCGATGAAGAGAGGGAGGCCGTCAAACGGCAGGTTAACGAGTATAAACAGGTGCGAAGGCTCGTGCAGCAGGGTGAGCTGTACCGGCTGAAAAGCCCGTTCGAAGGCAACGAAACGGCATGGATGTTCGTCTCCGCGGACCGGCGGGAAGCTGTGGTTTATTATTTCCGCGTAATGGCGGAGCCGAACCCGGCCCGCAGTATCCTGCGGTTGGCGGGGCTGGAGCCCGGATTGGATTATGTCGTGCAGGGCAAAGACGGCCTGGAGACCTGCTTGGGAGGCGATCGCTTGATGCAGGCCGGTTTGCCGCTGGAGTTCAAACAGTCGGATTACGAAAGCGGCTTCTTTAAGCTTAAGGCTGCCGATTAAAAGATCAAAGACGAAATCAAGTAACGGCAAACAGCCCCCGGCGCGTTCAGGAAGCGCACGGGGGCTGTTGTCGCTCACAAGTCTATGGGAACTTGCAGACAGCGGTTTAATAATCGGACCAATCCCTGTCACCCGAAAGGAATTTTTCCGTTAGAATCGATAGAAGCTGGATCCCGACTTCGTTTTGCCCGCCTTCGGGGATGATCAGGTCGGCGTATTTTTTGGAAGGCTCGATAAAGGCCTCGTGCATCGGCTTCACCGTTGTCAGGTACTGCTGGTGAACCGACTGGATGGAGCGGCCGCGCTCCTCGATGTCGCGCACGACGCGGCGCAAAATGCGGACGTCCGGATCGGTATCGACGAACACCTTGATATCCAGCATTTCGCGAAGCTTTTCGTCGGACAACACATGAAGGCCTTCGATGATGACGATGTTGTTCGGTTTGAGTTCCATCGTTTCCGTCTCCGAGCGGGCGTGGACGGTGAAGTCGTATACCGGGGCATACGCCGTCTGGCTGTCGCGGAGAAGGGCAAGATGTTCTATCAAAAGCTCGTTGTCGAAGGCGAACGGGTGGTCATAATTGATATGCGCCCGTTCCTCGAGCGTGAGATGCTTGTGGTCTTTATAATAATTATCCTGGGATATGAACGTGACTTTGCCCGAACCCAGACGGTCAATGACGGAGCGGGCTACCGTCGTTTTGCCGGACCCTGTTCCGCCGGCGATACCTATAATGAGCATGGCTTGAATATAAACCCCCCTGATCGATTTGCCAGCCAGTATTGTAGCATAGCCCGGCCCATTTTTCACCCCAAAGCCTTACTCGTTTCGTTCCGTTCCGAAAAATGTCGGATTTGCTCCACGAATTTTTCGAACGCGGTGGTCCGGAACAGATCGCGCCGGAACACGAATTTGACCACGGAGCGCCGATATTTTTCCGGAATGGAGAAGACGCGGATTTTGCCGGCCTCTTCCCAGGTTTTTACGGAGGAGCGGGTGACCAGCGATACGCCGAGCCCGGCCGATACGCCTCCCAAAATCGCCTCCAGCGTGCCGAATTCCATGCTGTTCAGCGTCCGCTGATGATCCTCCTTCAGCCAGTGTTCCAATTTTTTGCGGTGAAAGCAGCCTTTGCCGATAAACAGCTGCGGTTTCGTCAGCGCCGTCTGCAGCGAAGCCTCGCCCGGCTCCGCGATCAGAACCATTTCTTCCTCGAACGTGAACAGCTCCTCCAGATCGGGATGGTTCTGCGGCCCGTTGACGAAAGCGGCGTCAAGCTCGTAATCAAGCACCTTTTTGACAAGATCCGATGTATGTCCGGTAGACAGGGACAGCTTCACTTCGGGGTAGCTCCGGTGATATTCCAGCATCATGCCGGGAAGCTGGACCGCTGCCGTCGTTTCAAGGGAGCCGATGCGCAGCGAGCCGCTTGGCGTTTCCGAGTTCCGGGTGGACTTGAACGCCTCATCCAGCAGATAAACGATTTTGTCGGCATACTTCAGCAAATTTTCTCCGGCCGGCGTCAGGGAGACGCCCCGGCTTTGCCGATGAAGCAGTGACGTGTTCAGCTCCGCTTCAAGCTGCCTGATGCGGGCCGTAACGTTGGACTGCACGTACCCGAGCCGCAACGCGGCTTTGGTGATGCTGCCTTCCCTTGCAACCGCTTGGAAAATTTTCAAATCCCCGCTTTCCATGAGGCCTCTTCCTTTCTTCGGTCTGTTTTTTGCGGCACGATGTATGGTTATCATGAAATCACTTTTTATGATGGTTTATATCTTTTTTAATCATTTTACATGATACCATGACTGCCATACACTGTACATAATCCTTAAGAAAAGAAGGTGTTGTACGGATGCGAAATCCGCGCATCATGTTGCTTACGCTGTTTACGATGCTGGTTTCCGGCCTTAATTTTCCGATAGGCAAAATGGCTTTGGAGTTCGGTTCTCCTTTTTTGTTGCTATCGATCCGGTTCATTGCCGCCGGTCTGCTGATGCTGCCCTTCATTTTGAAGCGTCCGCATCCCCGTAAAGCCGTCGAGTGGGCCAAAATCGCCGTCACCGGTTTGCTGCAGTCGGCTCTTGTGATGGCCGGCGTCTATTTGAGCATGAAGACCATCCCCTCGGGCAGCTCCTCGATTTTATCTTCCACGAATCCGATTTGGTTTATTATATTCAGCTTCCTGTTGTACCGCGTCCGGTATCGGATCGTTCAATGGGCTGGCGTGCTGATAGGTTTCTTCGGCGTGGCCGTGGCGCAGGGCTTTCACGTTCAGCTGGAAAGCGGCTTCTGGTACGCGATCGGGGCCGGCATGGCTTGGGGATTGGCGACGCTGCTTATTTCCCGCTGGGGTAAGGCTTACGACACCTGGGTAATGGCCGCTTACCAGATGCTGATTGGTGGCGTATTTTTGCTGGCAGCCAGTCCGTTCGTGGAGCAGCCGCATTTCCTATGGGATCCGGATCATCTTGGCAAAGAACTGTTCGTTTTCGGATGGATGATTCTGATGAGCTCGATCGCCCAGTTCATTTCCTGGTATTACGTGCTGATGAACAGCGACCCCGGGAAAGCAAATGTGTATCTGTTTCTGATTCCGTTGTTCGGGTTATTGTCCGGATGGATCATTCTCGGCGAACCCCTTCATGCGTATGTGCTGGCCGGGGCATTGTGCACGGGAATCGGCATTTATCTGGTCAATAAGCCGGGGCCGGTCTCGTCAGGTCGGGCCGCGGCTTCGGAAGGCCTCTCCGATCCCGGAAAACGCAAGTGTCCGGCAGGATAAATTCCTTGATCCCGCCCGGAAAGTTGCTCTTTTGATGCCCGTAAGCTATCGTTGAGATGCAAACGACATTTCAGGTACGGAAGGGATGGAATTCGCATGAAAAATAAAGTGATTTTTCTGACGACCGACAGCCTTGGAAACGGGGAAAAAGAGCTGGGCACGCAAATTTTGGAGACTTTCTTCACGCTGCTGAAGCAGCGGGAGCAGCTGCCAGCCGCGATTTTTTGCGCAAACCGGGGCGTGCTTGCCTTAACCGATCAGTCGCTGGCTTCCGTTCATTTGAAGGAACTGGCGGACCGGGGTGTCCGGGTGCTTGCCTGCGCGACATGCGTCGATTATTACGGCGTGCGGGAGCGTCTGGCGGCAGGGGAGATCTCGAGCATGGGGCATTTTATGGAGCTGGCGGAAACCTACGAAGTGATGACATTGGCTTGAGCAAGCAAAAGCTCTGCACCTTGGCGTGCAGAGCTTGTTTTTTGTGCGCGGATGGAACGTTCTGAGGGCAACCGGGAATGGATATCTGCATGATGTAACCGCTGCCAATCGCCGCTGCAATGGTCGAGGCGCTACAGCCACTTTTCCGCCCACTTTTCCACCGCCTGCAGCGCTCTCCCGAGCTCGGTTCCTTTTCTCGTCAAGGAATATTCGATTCGTACGGGCCGGTCCGATATAACGTTGCGAATGACGATCCCGTTATCCTCCAGCTCCTTGATTCGTTCGTTAAGCATGCGTTTGCTGAGGTCCGGAATATAGGCGTGAATTTCGCTGAAACGCTTGGGCTCTTCCATTAACGTATGAACAATAAGATTAACCCACTTTTTCCCCGTAATTTGGTGTGCCATTTCGATTTTTTGGCATAAAGTTTCGTATTTTTCATCGTTCATTTGTCCGCTCACTCCTTCACCCCTTAGATCCACACATGGTTACTAAACATTATCAGGTTACACATTTCACAGTGCTGTGACAAATCGTACAGACAGCCGAAAACATGGTGGCGACTTGACAATTAACACCATCATATCACGGAAAGCGCTGTCATTAAAGGGGGGAGAGGGCCGTTCATAATTTGGACAAAAAAAGTTTGACAGTTCGACAAAATAGGTTTAATATGAGCCATGTTAAGTAAACGGGTTATTAAAAGTAACCATACTGTACTGTGCACGGAGAAAATTAGAGAGAGCTGCTGGTAGCAAAGATTTGGGTGGAATGGAGGAATCGAATATGGACAACATGACATTTGTCTTGTTTGGCGGGACGGGAGATTTGGCGAAGCGCAAAATCTATCCGGCCTTATTTAATTTGTATATAGATAAAAAAATGCCTGAAACGTTCTCGATTATCGCCTTGGGAAGAAAAGAGACATCCCATGCGGAGTTTCAGCAAGTCGTAGCCAAATCGCTGGAAACTTTTTCGAGAAGAAAGGCAAACGATCAAGCGGTTCTGAATGCTTTTCTTGAAACGATCCGTTACGCGGCGCTGGATGCCGGCAATCTGGAGGATTTCAACAAACTGCGGACGCTGGTGGAGCAGCGCGAACAGGAACTGAACATTCCGGACAACCGTTTGTTCTACCTTTCGGTAGCACCGGAATTTTTCGAAACGATCGCATTCAACATTAAAGACAGCGGCCTGGGCTCCACAAAAGGCTGGAAGCGCCTGGTCATCGAGAAACCGTTCGGACGGGACCTGCAATCGGCGCGCCATTTGAACGAGCAGCTCGGCAAAGCTTTCGACGAAAGCGAAATTTACCGCATCGACCACTACCTCGGCAAACCGATGGTACAAAATCTTGAAATCCTCGAATCTTCAAACCCGATTTTGAAGGCACTTTGGTCCAACCACCATATCGCAAACGTCCAGATCACCGCGAGCGAAACGGTCGGCGTTGAAGAAAGAGCGGGTTATTACGATCATTCCGGTGCCATCCGCGACATGGTGCAAAACCATATGCTTCAGCTCCTGATGATGATTAGTATGCGTCTTCCACGCAAAGGGGATGCAAGCGAAGTCCGCATGAAAAAGAGAAACGTCATGGAATCGCTGCGTCCGCTTCAAATGGATACCATCGCCCAAAACGTCGTGCGCGGCCAATACGCTGCAGGCGAAATGAACGGAAAACAGGTTCCGGCATATATCGACGAGCCCGGCGTTCCGGCCGGATCGAAAAACGATACGTTCATCGCGCTTCGCCTGTGGATCGACAACTACTTCTGGAGCGAAGTGCCGTTCTACATCCGTACCGGCAAACGCATGAAGGAAAAATCTACGCGCATCGTCATTGAATTTAAAGAGCCGTTAAAAGGACAAAATACCAACAATGATCCTAATCTGCTGGTCATCGAAATTAATCCGAACGAAGGCATCTTTATTCAATTGAATAAAAAAGATCCGCTGAACAATGAAAAGCTGGAACCGATGCGGATCAACTTCTACGAATGCGGCACCGATTTGCCGGAAGCTTACGAAAACTTGATTCACGATGCGGTTCGCGGGGATTCCACATTCTTTGCGCATTGGGACGAGGTTGAGCTTTCCTGGCAGTATGTGCAGCCGATTTTGGACGCATTCGAACAAGATTTGATTCCTCTGTCTTATTACCCTGCCGGCTCCAACGGACCGGAGGCATCGGATCAATTGGTTGCCGCGGACGGCTTCAAATGGTGGCTGGATAAACCGGTCGAAGGCGAAAAAGCCGAAGAAAAAGAACTGGCCGTTCAGCGCTAATTTATTAGAAATCATACTGTAAAAGGCAAAAAAACAAATGGGCTCAAGATTGGCTGGTTTCATCATGAGCCCAAACAAATAGAAAACATGGTGTGGAGGGAATACAAAATGAAAGTCGGATTAATCGGATTAGGTAAAATGGGTTTGAACTTGGGACAAAACTTGATGGATCACAACCACAACGTCGTGGCTTTCGACCTGAATACCGCTGCGGTTAAAGAATTGGAAAGCAAAGGCGCAAAAGGCACGTCCAGCCTGAAAGAGCTAGTCGAAGCTCTGGAAACGCCAAGAATTCTGTGGATCATGGTGCCGCACTCCGTCGTGGATTCCGTCATCGACGAACTGACTCCGCTGCTGGCTAAAGGCGACATCGTCATCGAAGCAGGAAACTCCCATTATAAAGAATCGATCGCAAGATACAACAAGCTCAAGGAATTCGGCGTGAGCTTCCTTGATGTGGGCACTTCCGGCGGTATGGAAGGCGCACGCAACGGCGCTTGCTACATGATCGGCGGCGACCAAGAAGCTTGGAACCATGTAGAACCGATCTTCAAAGACACGGCTGTTGAAAATGGATACCTGTATGCAGGCAAATCCGGCAGCGGCCACTTCCTGAAAATGGTCCACAACGGCGTGGAATACGGCTTTATGGCCGCCATCGGCGAAGGTTTCGAAGTGCTTGAGAAGAGCGATTTCGATTTTGACTACGAAAAAGTAGCCCGCGTATGGAACAACGGTTCCGTTATCCGTTCCTGGCTGATGGAATTGACGGAAAAAGCATTCGCTAAAGACGCAAAATTGGATGAAATTAAAGGAATTATGCAATCTTCCGGCGAAGGTAAATGGACGGTGGAAACAGCTCTGGATCTGCAGGCTGCTACTCCGGTCATCGCGATGTCCCTGCTGATGCGTTACCGTTCCCTGGAGAACGACACGTTTACGGGTAAAGTCGTTGCTGCCCTGCGTAACGAATTCGGCGGCCATGCTGTTGTGAAGAACTAATCCAATTTGGGCAAAAAACAACAATATATGGAGGTTATGCATCATGAAATTTTTTATCGATACTGCCAATCTTGAGGACATCAAAAAAGCTTACAAAATCGGCGTTCTTTCCGGCGTAACGACCAACCCTTCCCTGGTAGCCAAAGAAGGCGTGAAGTTCGAAGACCGCATCGAAGAAATTTTGAAGGCCGTTCCTGAAGTGGAATCCGTGTCGGCGGAAGTAACGCCGGATGCGGAAACTGCGGAAGACATGATCGCCCAAGCCGAAGAGCTGATCAAGATCAACGGCGGAGACAAAAATATCACGATCAAGCTTCCAATGACGCTTGCCGGTCTTGAAGCTTGCCGTTACCTTACTAAAAAAGGCGTGAAAACGAACGTTACGCTGATCTTCACCGTGAACCAAGCCCTTCTTGCTGCACGTGCAGGCGCGACTTACGTTTCGCCGTTCTTGGGCCGCCTCGACGACATCTCCGAAGACGGCGTGCTGCTCGTAACGAAAATCGCCGAGCTGTTCCGCATTCACAACCTGGATTCTCAAATCATCGCCGCATCGGTTCGCCATCCGGACCATGTAACCCGCGTAGCGATGGCCGGTGCGCATATCGCGACCGTTCCATTCAGCGTAATCGCCCAGCTTGCGAAGCACCCTCTGACGGACCAAGGCATCGAGAAGTTTGCCGCCGACTGGAAAAACGCAACGAAATAAGCTGGCTATATTATAAGTAAGGATTTCGCGAATCCTAAAATAAAAGGCTTCCCTCGAGTCGAATGGCATCGGCTTGAGGGAGGCTTTTTTTTGGGCTTTTGACCGGCTGCTTAAATAATTTTCGTTTAAAGAAAATTTTCCCTTTCTTGGAATCGGCAAAGAGTGTATCATATTTCGTACCTAAAACAAATGAAATCCACATTAATCCAAAAAAACGGAGGACAAATGGAAAAGCTTCCAGATGAAATCGGAAAGGTTCTGCGGCGGCATGATGTCGATCCGGACAGCGTGCTGTGCTGGATGCTGTGCGACCGAACGCTTGACGGAGGATTTTCGGATACGTATGTACTGCTTACTCGTGAGCATGTATTGGTGCTGACCAGCTTGGAAGAACCTTTACAGGAGAAGACGTACGGCGGTTATGCCGCGGGTACGCGAACGAAACGGCCTCCAGCCTCGCGGGAGCGAAGGTGGGAGTTCGAACAAGTGTCGATCGGGGAGACGGAGTCGTTAACGGTCGTCAATCTGGTCGCGTCCGGGATGGTGGTCATAAAGGCGCCGGAAGAGCGGGCAATCGCCGCTTTTACGAACGGCCACATGAAAGGGGCCGCCCGGCTCGCGGGGATGTTCGCCAAGCTGAAGAACAACGAGGAACCGGAAGAGCAGGAGCCGGACGACGGCGACGAGCGCGCCGCTTGCCCGAAATGCGGCATGATTTACCCCGAGGAAGGACGCAAGGTATGCCCCAAATGCATGAAAAAGCATGCGGTATTCGGAAGGCTGCTGTCTTTTGCGGGCAGATACAAGGCCTCCATGTTCTGGATCGTGTTTTTTATGCTGCTCGGTTCAGGCACGGGGCTCGTCATTCCTTATTTGCAGGGGACGCTGCTGTTTGACCAGGCGCTCGGCGGAGAAGGGGCTTTTGCAGGCAAAATCGGGCTCGTCATTTTACTGATCGTCGTTTTTCGGACGTTGTCGCTGCTGTTCGGGGTGCTTTACGGGGTCATTAACGCGAAGATGGCCGCGAACATCGCCTTTGACCTGAAATCGAGCGTGTTCCAAGCGATGCAGCGGCTTTCCTTGAGCTTTTTCGAGAAAAAACAGACCGGGCAGCTCATGACGCGGGTCAACAATGACGCGACCGAGCTGCAGTATTTTTTCGTGGACGGCATATCCTATTTCGTCGTGAATGCGATGAACATCGTGGGTATCGTGACGGTGTTGCTCGTCATGGATTGGAAGCTGACGGTGCTGTGCCTGCTTCCGCTTCCGCTTGTGTTTTGGCTTGTTCGGAAAGCGTTTCCCAGACTGTGGCGACTCTCGATACGAAGACATAAGCGGGTCGCTGCGATGAACGCCATCATCAGCGATACGGTCCGCGGAACGCGCGTCGTCAAGGCATTCGGAAAGGAACAGATGGAGAATGCCCGTTTCGGGCGGGCGAGCGGCGCTTTTTCCGAAGCGGAACAGTCGTTCAACAAAATGGGCGTTACGTTGTTTCCGGTTTTAAACATATTAACCCAGGTCGGCGGCATCATGATTTGGGCCTTTGGCGGCTGGAAGGTGATGCAGGGCGATTTTACGTTCGGCAAAGTGATGACCTTTATCAACTACATGCTGCTTTTATACGGTCCGATCCAGTTTATGAACAACATCGTCAACTGGTGGTCGTATTGCATGTCGGCCGCGCAGCGGATATTTGAAATCCACGACGCGGTTCCCGATGTCGCCGAAAAGCCGGATGCCATCCAGCTTGCGGAGATGAAGGGCGAAATCGAGATCAAAAACGTCACCTTCGGTTATGAGCCGAACAAAGCGATTTTGAAGGGAGTGTCCCTGCATGCGCGTCCAGGCCAAATGATCGGTGTCGTAGGGCATTCGGGGGCGGGCAAATCGACGCTCGTCAATCTCATTCCAAGACTCTACGACGTCAATGAGGGCGAAATCCGGATCGACGGCATCCGCATCAAGGATCTGTCGATGTCTTCGCTGCGCAAGCATATCGGGATCGTATCCCAGGACGTGTACGTCATGTCGGGAAGCATCGCCGAAAACATCGCTTACGCCGATCCGGACTGTACGCTGGAGGATTTGATCCATGCCGCCAAAATCGCCGGAGCGCATGATTTCATCGAAAAGCTGCCGGAAGGCTACGACACGATCGTCGGCACGGGCGGGCATAACCTGTCGGGCGGCGAAAAGCAGCGGCTCAGCATTGCGCGGGCGATTTTGCATAATCCGAAAATTTTGATCCTGGATGAAGCGACCGCTTCCCTGGATACGAAAACGGAGTTGCAAATCCAGGAGGCGCTGGACACCCTTATTCAGGGCCGGACGACGATCGCGATCGCGCACCGCCTGTCGACGCTGCGAAACGCCGATTATTTGGTCGTGCTTGAGCAGGGGACCATCGTGGAGGAAGGATCCCATGAGCAGCTGATGCAGAAAGAAGGGGCGTATTACGGCCTGGTGCAAAAACATGACGAAGCGCTGAAAATGAAAGAGGTGATTACGGCATGACCCGAAATGATACGGGAGCGGTGCTGAATCGGGAAAAAAGCGGCACCGGACTGGCCGATGCGGCCCAAATCCGCTACCTGTCCCCGGCTGACGCGGCGTTTACCCGGACGGAAGGCCATATGCTGAACGTCAACATAGGGGGCAAGATGTACAGCGGGGTGTACATTCATTGCTCTTTTCCCCATACGAACAAACGGATTTACTTATCGGTCCGGACCGCAGAAAATGAAGAAATCGGCATGATCCGCTCGCTGGACGAATTTCCGGACGAAACGCAAAAACTGCTGGAGGAACAGATTCAGCTGCGGTATTTCGCCCCGGAAATCACGAAGGTGCTGTCGGTGAAGGAGGAATTCGGCTATTCCTATTGGGAGACGGAAACGACGTCGGGACTATGCCGGTTTACGGTCCGGGGAGGCGGGGGAAACATCAAGCTGATGACGCCAAACCGGCTGCTGGTCGTCGACGTGGACGGCAACCGGTTTATCGTCCCCGAGCTGGACCGTTTGAGCGATAAGGAATACCGGATGATCGAAGTGTGCATGTAGGCCTGAAAGGCCCGGCACAACCGACAAGAGGACGGAGGTATCCATGAATCTTAATTTTACGCTGCCCGAGCAGGAGCTGTTTGCCGCAAAGCAGGCCGTCGGGGAGTCCATCCTTTATTGCGTCCCCGCCGATCTGACGTTTGGCGGAAGGCGGACGGAAAATTACTTTGTCATCGGCGAACACCGGTGGGCGCTGCTGGAAAACGGGGTTGTCATCGAAAGCCGGGCGATATCCGACGCCGAAGAGTATAAGGTGGTTCCGCTGATCGGCAGCGCCGTTCTGGAAGGGGACGAGGCGGGAACCAAGTTTATCCTGACCCGGCTGTCGATGAAACATGCGGCCAGATACGGATATATCGCGCAAATTTTGAATGACATGTCCCGCAAACGCAAAGTCCGGATATACAACGACGAGGAAGAGCCGGTCTGCGCCACCTGCGGCGGGTCGCTTGTTCCCGGGACGAGGGTGTGCCCGAAATGCATGAACAAAACCGCAGCCCTCAAACGGCTGCTGTCGGTTTCGCTGGCCCATTCCAGAACGTTCGCGATCGGGCTGGCGGTCATTGTCGCGGCTTCGGCGATATCGATGGCCGGGCCTTATTTTCAAAAGCTGCTGGTCAATTCTGCGCTGCAGCCGCCGGCGGGTCAGTCGCCCAGCGTTCCGATGTTCCTTCTGGGCATCGCGGGCCTTTTGCTCGTGCTGGTCGGCGGCGAAGGGCTCGGCATCATCAAGGGCCGGATCATGGCGCGGGTCAGCTCGGAAATCGCTACGGATCTGCGCAAGCTGGTGTACGAGCGGATTCAAAGCTTGTCGCTCGGGTTTTTGACGTCGCAGCGAGCCGGGGATATTATGAACCGGATTACGTCGGATACGGAACGGATCCGCAATCTCGTTCAGGAGCTGGCGACGACGGCGATATTTCAGCTGATCATCCTCGGCTCCGCCAGCGTGCTGCTGTTTTCCGCCGATTGGCGGCTTGCGTTTGTGGTGCTGCTGCCGGCTCCGCTTGTCGCCTATTTGCAGCGGTACATATGGAAGAGCGTGCTGTGGAAGCTGTTCCGCAAGCAGTGGCGGGTATACGATAAGGCCAACTCCTTCCTGCATGATGTGCTGAGCGGCATCCGCGTCGTGAAGGCTTTCGGCAAGGAAGAGCGGGAGGTCAAACGGTTCAGGGAGTACAACGGCGAGTTTGCCGCGGCGACGGTCCAGAGCGAGAAGGTGTTCAGCATTCTGGCGCCGATCTCGAACTATTTGATCCAGATGGGGCAGTATCTCGTGCTCCTGATCGGCTGCGGCATGATTTTGAACAAAGACATGACGCTGGGCGAGCTTGTGCAGTTCAGCGGTTATGCCGCCATGATATACGGCCCGATCTCGTGGCTCATGTTTATGCCGAGATGGGTATCGAACGCCATCATTTCCATTGACCGGATTTTTTCGGTCATCGACGAACAGCCGGAGGTGATCGATTCGGAGAGCTCCGTCAAACATTCGATCCGGGGGACGATTACGTTCCGCGGCGTTTATTTCGGGTACAAATCGTATGAGCCGGTATTGAAGGACGTGAACTTCGAGGTGAAACCCGGGGAAATGATCGGCCTTGTCGGGCATTCGGGTTCGGGCAAATCGACGCTGATCAACCTGGTCTCCCGTTTTTACGACGTGAACGAAGGGGAAATTCTGATCGACGGCGTGAACATCCGCCGGATCGAGCAAGCCCACCTGCGTTCGCAAATCGGCGTCGTTTTGCAGGAAACGTTCCTGTTCGGCGGCACGATTCTGGACAATATCCGTTATTCCAAGCCGGACGCCACGTACGAAGAGGTGCTGGAGGCGGCGAAAATCGCCAATGCGCATGATTTTATCCTTCGTTTGCCGGATGGATACGATACGCGGCTGGAGGAGAACGGCAGCAACCTCTCCGGCGGCGAACGGCAGCGGCTGGCGATTGCCCGGGCGGTGCTGAACGATCCGCGGATTCTCATTTTGGACGAAGCGACCGCTTCGCTCGACATCGATACGGAAACCGCCATTCAGGAGGCGCTGCAGCGCGTCACCCGGAACCGCACGACGCTGGCGATCGCGCACCGGCTGTCGACCTTGCGGCACGCGGATAGGCTCATCGTGCTCGACAAAGGCAAAATCGCCGAAATCGGCACCCATACCGAGCTTATGGAGCGGAAAGGAATTTATTATAACCTGATCACCGCGCAGCGCAATATGGCGAAGCCGAAAACGGGAGCTCCCGTGGAGTCGGTGGTGTAGATGCGATGACCATTTGGCTCAACGGCATAATTAGTGCAATACACCGTTGAGCCATTTTTTTAATATTTCAAATTAGGGCTTGAATGTCCTCTGCCATCGGGTAAACTGAAAGTCATTAGTGCGCGGATTTTGCATGGTTCCCCTAAGAGACTCCAACAACCTGATCTGCAAAATCCTAGAAATTTAAGGGAGGAAGGATTGTATGACGCAAAAGCTTGAAACCCGCATTCTCCATTCTTTAGTGAAAGTGTTTCCGGACGAGGAGCTGCAAGCGGCGGCCGGCAAGGCCAAAGGCGCTGCGCTCCTGAACGAAGTGTTTTCGTATCAGGTAGCCTATCGCTCGCAACATCTGATCCCTGCCGTGAAGGTCAAAGCCGAATCGGAACTTGGAGACCTGGTAACCCTCCGGAGCGTCGGCTTGGTGCCATCCGAGCTGCCTATCTACTCCGACCACGATGACGATGTGCTGCGCTCGACGCCGGGCTTATATCCCGATCCTTTGTTACCGCTTACAGACGGCGAGCTGAGAGCTTATCCCGGGCAATGGCGTTCCGTGTGGGTTACGGTCGATCCAAAAGGCATGGCCAAACCGGGCGTATATCCGATCACGGTTCGTTTTGCAACGGAAACGGGAGAGACGTTGGGGGAAGAACGCTTCGAGCTGGAGATTATCGGGGCCGAGCTGCCGAAGCAGCAGCTTTTGCATACGCAGTGGTTCCATGCCGATTGCTTGGCGACCCAATATGGCGTAGAAGCATTCAGCGAAAGGCATTGGGAACTGCTGGAGCAGTACATACAAACCGCGGCCGATCACGGCATCAACATGCTGCTGACCCCGATTTTTACCCCGCCGCTTGATACCGAGGTGGGAGGGGAGCGCCCGACGGTGCAGCTGGTGGACGTCGAGGTGGCGGGCGAAGGCCAATACCGCTTCAGTTTTGACCGGCTGAAACGCTGGGTGGATCTGTGCCAAAAATGCGGCATCGAACACTTCGAATTTTCGCATCTGTTCACGCAATGGGGGGCCAAACATGCCCCGAAAATCATGGCTGTCGTGAACGGTGAGTCGAAACGCATTTTCGGCTGGGAAACCGATGCTTCTGGCGAAGAGTATCATACGTTTCTGAAGCAGCTGCTGCCGCAGCTGAAAGACTGGATTCATGAAAACGGCATTGAAAACCGCAGCTATTTCCATATTTCCGACGAGCCGAGCTTGGAGCATATCGAATATTATGCCAGCGCCAAACAGATGGTCAACGAGCTGCTGTCGGGTTTCCCGGTGATCGATGCGCTGTCGGACTATGATTTTTACGAAAAAGGTTTGGTGCAGACGCCAATCCCGGCCAGCAACCATATCGAACCTTTCCTTGAAAATAACGTTACCCCGCTATGGACATACTATTGTTGTTCGCAGTACAAAAAAGTGGCCAACCGGTTTTTCTGCATGCCTTCGGCGCGTAACCGGATCCTTGGCTACCAATTGTACAAATTCGACAACGCCGGATTTTTGCAGTGGGGATATAATTTCTGGTACACGCAATATTCCAAAAAAGTCATCGACCCGTTCCGCGTAACCGATGCCGGCGGCGGCTTCCCTTCGGGCGATGCTTTCCTCGTATATCCGGGTGAGCAAGGGCCGATCGAGTCCATCCGCATGGAGGTCATGCAGGAAGCGCTGCAGGACCTGCGCCTGCTGCGCCAGCTGGAAGAATGGATGGGCCGTGATGCCGTTCTTGCCGCGCTGGAAGAGGGCCTTGAGGAACCGATGACCTTCAGCAGCTATCCGAAGGGCGCCGAATGGATTTTGTCCAAGCGCGAATGGATGAACGAAAAGGTCAAGGAGCATATCGGCAACCGCGCGGTCATTTCTTAATGTGCAGCATGGGAACTTCCGATTAAAAAAATCGCATCCTGATTCAGGTTTTGGAAAAAACGCACCGCTTTAAGCCGATTGTTTGGGCTTAAGCGGTGCTTCTTCGCGTTTGTTGCGCAGCCTTCAACTCGGTGAGGTTTTTGGCGGCCGGATTTATCGTATCGAGATTTAGGGTTAAGCTCTGCAAGTTTCTGTATCCGTCATTGGGTTTGAGTGTTGGCAAACCTTGGCATGGTTGATCCTCAGCAGGTTTTGGTAGGCGTGAGGCGGCATGTGCGTGCCTTTCTTGAAAAGGCGTATGAGATGGAATTTGCTGACCCCCACCGCTTCATCCAGCCTTTGGAGCGTAATCCGCTCATGATAGTGAGCATGAAGTTATTCCTGAATTCGGCGGATGTGCGGCTGTTCGACCCGGATCCTGATGGATGCTCCAGATCGAGCGTATTTCGGCTGGCGAGCGCATAAATCAGTTCGACGGCGGATTCGGCGGCCAACGGTTCGTCCGTCCCGGCGAGAGCGTCGGCCACTCGGTTGATCAAGCGCCTGCAGTATTGATTTTTGCGTCCTTCCAATAAAAACGGGATGCGAAGCGGTTCCGACATTGCCGGCTCCAGTTGCTCCAGCCACTCCGGCTTAATGAACAACATTGTGTATTTCCATGACTCGAGGGAGGCGGGGCGGCAGGCATGCAGCATGCCTGGCGGAAAACTGATCGCTCTGACTGTCTCTACCCGATACGCGCGTCCGTCGCACCAGGCTTCCGTTTCGCCTTCGTCGATCAAGCCGATCGAATACTCTTCATGAAAATGCTTCTGATAGGCCAGATCGCTTCGCGCGCATCGTTTGGCCTCCAGGAAGGGCAAATGTTCGTTTCTATAAAAGTTTACGTTCGTCATAGGTTTCTCTCCATCTGGTGTCCGACCAAAGATATGACAAGCGAGAAGATCCTTGAGCGTAAGGAGAGTTGGTCCATCATTCGCGCAGGATGTTAATGGCTCAGCTTGTGCTTTTTCCTGTGTAGTATTGCTCCAGGATCTGTTCAATGTAGTTCATGGCCTCTCTGTTCATGCCGTAGATTTTGGCGGGTCCACCAGGTTCCGGTTTGATGAAATCCCAATATTTTAGAAGCAAATCATCATCGTCCTTAAATAATTGTTCGGCGTATGCCGCTATACGGGCGGCTAACCGTTGGGAGCGCTCGGAAGCCGGAGAATCGTTTCGTTGTGCCTGTACCTCGTTTAGTATATCGGCCCATTCCATGATCAACGGATTGGCAGGGTCATCGGACGGCAGCCTGTCTATCTCCTCTTCCGTAAAGACGAGCCTGCGAAATTGCCGCTTTCTGTCCGGTTGGCTTTCGATTTCGCGGATGAAACCGAGCATTTCTTCAATCCGGACTTCCTTTGTCGCCCTCATGGCATAAAGCGATGATTGGAGCAGTTTCTCGACTTTTTGCATTTCCTCCTTTTCTCTTTGAAGTTCCGCAATCTGGCGCTCTATCACGCGGACCCATATTTCGTAATCGTCTTTCGCAAGCCGCTCCAAATATTGATCAAAAAAATCCTTGATCTCGCGAAGTCGAAACCGCATTCGCTTAAGAAGCGTAATTTGCTGCAAACGTAGGACGTCCCCCGGTCCGTAAAGCCGATACTGATTGTCCGGGGAACGTTGCGGCTTCAAAAGATTCAGCTTCTCATAATAATGGAGCGTCCGAATGGAAATCCCGGTTTTTTTGGACAGTTGCCCGACTGTATACAAGTTTCGTTCACCCCTTAAAATCAGGATGCTGCAAGATGTCATTCATGTTGCCTTATAGGAGTTTCACGCCGATCGTTTGGTTTATATTTTATCGTTGAAATTCCGCTTGTCAAAGAAGGCGCAGCCGGCTGCGCTGGTTCGCACGAAATCGGCGTACGGTAAGCAGGCATGCAAGGATTATGGCAGCAACAACGATCGTCATAAAAAATAATACGAACAATTCACCTGTGCCGGGAATTGATTCATGATACGTAAATAATCTTTGTTCCCTCTGCAGCACGGCGAACCTCGAAATTTCAAGATACGCAAGATGGAATCCGATGGGGGCCCAAAGGCTGCGCGTAACGTTTCTTAGCAGCTGCAGCGTTGTTCCGAAACATAACAGGAGTATGACATATTCGGCGTTTATCAGGTTGCCCGTTTCTATGCCGCTAAGCAGCTGCAGGCACGCTACCGAAATTGGAACGAGCAGGAACATTCCCAGTTGACACAGGAAAGCCAAGGCGGCGTGGAGTTTTGATTTTAGCGTACCGTACACAAATCCTCTTAACACGGTTTCCTCCGGCAGCGCCTCGTAAAAAAATGCAAAAATGATATTGGTCGCAAGGCTCCCTGTGAATTGGGGAGAGGCATGCCATTGCGTTATGTTGATCCAGCCTTGCCAACCCGCAATGATAAATCCGAAGCTCGCAAGACCGATAGCAAGACCCGCTCCGGTTAAAAAATGGATGATTCCTTTTCGCAGGGAATTGGCAAAGATATCCTTCCAAGTTCCTCGAAGCAGCTTTGTTTGAATGCAGTAGACGGCTGCAAGGCTAATGGAGCTTATGATTCCTCCTTTACATAATTGGACGACGGTTTCATGAGTGCCTGCTGCCTCAAGCAGGCGGCCAGCCGCCGTTGCCGCATATAAGCCGACTGTCAGGGCCAGCCATCCCAGGATGACTGCCGCCATCCATGTTTTTGATCTTATGCCGGTATTTGATTTTTTTAATGATCTCATACGAAATTCCCTCCTTGGTGCCATTCTAAACCCTCTACTATAGGTTAGGGTCAAGGTTAGTTTTGTAGCGCCGCCCCTCAATATCCGATGTTTTGCTTTCAAAAGGCTTTCTTGCTTTTGGAGAAGTTGAATATGTCGTCGCAACACATTGTGAAAAAATGAACAAATTATGAACTTCATGCCCCCACCTATTGATTTGTGAAAAAAATCACAGTATACTGTAAATGTGAAATAAATCACAACAAAAAACAAGGATGATCATCCAAAATTTGAAATGAAAGTATCCCTTAACGTGAACAACTTCTGTAGATTAAACCATTTGGTTTTTCCCGAATACATTCCAAGGAGGAATATACGATGAGAATTGCAGTGATTGGATGTACCCATGCCGGAACGGCCGCGGTGGTTAACGCCGCCAAGCTTTACCCCGATGCCAGAATTACCGTTTATGAACGCAACGACAACATCTCGTTTTTATCTTGCGGCATCGCATTGTATGTAGGCGGCGTCGTGAAGGAACCGGAAGGCCTCTTTTATTCGTCGCCGCAGCAACTGGCCGATTTGGGCGTCGTGACCCGCATGCGCCATGAGGTTCTGTCGGTCGATACCGACGCGAAAACGATGCAGGTGCGCAACCTGCTGACCGGAGAGGAATTCAAGGATTGCTATGATAAATTGATTGTTACGACAGGTTCTTGGCCAGTCGTTCCGAAGCTTCCGGGCATGGAGCTGGGCAACATTCTGCTATGCAAAAACTATGAGCATTCGAACACGATTATCGAAAAAGCCAAACAGGCGAACCATATCACGGTCGTCGGCGCGGGCTACATCGGCGTAGAGCTTGTAGAGGCGTTTGAGCAAAGCGGGAAACGTGTGACGCTCATTGACAGCGCGGACCGGATTTTGAACCGGTATTTGGATGCCGAGTTCAGTGGACAGATCGAGGAGGCGTTCCGCGGCAAAGGCATCGAGCTGGCGCTCGGACAGACGGTGAAGGCTTTTGAAGGCAAGGAGGGAGCTGTCACCCGCGTCATCACCGACAAGGGCGAAATCGAAACCGACCTGGTCATTCTTTGCATCGGATTCCGCCCGAACACCGAACTGCTTAAAGGCCAGGTGGATATGCTGCCGAATGGCGCGATCATCGTGGATCAATATATGCAAACAAGCAAAAAGGATGTGTTTGCGGCCGGCGACAGCTGCGCGGTTCGCTACAATCCGACCGGCAAGGCGGCTTACATTCCGCTTGCTACCAATGCGGTGCGGATGGGGTTGCTGGTCGCGCGCAACCTGATGCGCCAAACGACGAAATATATGGGCACGCAGGGAACGTCGGGCCTCAAAATCTATGACCTCAACCTGGCTTCGACGGGACTAACCGAGGGAGCGGCTGCCGAAGAGAAAATGAATGCAGAGGCGGCTTTGGTCACCGACGCTTATCGTCCGGAGTTCATGCCTACGGCCGAAACGGTCATGCTGAAGGTCGTATTTGACAAAGAAACCCGCCGCTTGCTGGGGGCGCAAATTATGTCCAAGGTCGATCTCACCCAAGCGATGAACACCTTGTCGGTATGCATTCAGAACGGGATGACGATCGACGAGCTGGCCTTTGTCGATTTCTTCTTCCAGCCTCATTTCAACAAGCCTTGGAACTTTTTGAATACGGCAGGCATCGCCGCGCTTCCCAAGGTCACAGCAGAGGAGCTGCAGCACGCCTGACGCGGGTTATGCCGAAAAAAGGTCATCGGATCATCTTCAGGGATGACGCCGGTGACCTTTTTTGCTTCCTTAATTGAGCATCGGGGCGGCAAACCGTGTTAGGCGGGAGGGAAGCAGCGGATTCGGCCTTTACTCCTCGGCCTTTTTCTTCTCCTTGCCACCGAGCTGGAATCCGACCTGGCCGTCATGGCTGCCGACGTTGCCGCCGACATTGAAGCTGACGCCTTGACCGCCGCCTACTTGGGCGCCGGCATGAGCGCCAAGGCCATGATCGCCGCCGATTTGCGCTCCCGTGCTGAAGGCGGCGCCTTGGCCGCCGCCGAGCTGGCCTTTCACATGGGCGCCGATGCCGTGATCGCCCAAAACTTGAGCTTCGGTGTTCAGCCCAATGCCTTGCTGCAGCCCCGCATGGCCTTCGGCATGCACCTGGATGCCGTATTTGCCGCCGAGCTTGCTTTCGGTTTCAAACTGGAGCCCTTTTGTTTTGCCGTCGAGGCTAGCGCCGCCCTGCACGTTCAAGCCGTATTGCTCCGCGCCGACATGGCTGGCAACCTGGTTGCTTACTCCGTGTTTGTCTACCTGTGTCTCTGCCTGAAAACCGGCGCCATGTTTGCCTCCAACCTCGATGGCGGTGTTCATTTTCACGCCCGGCTGGCTTTTTTCGGCTTTGACGTTTTCGGCTTTGATGTTCTCAACCTTGATGTTTTCGACATTGACGCTCTCGGCATTGGCGTGATCGAATTTCTTTTCCTGCGTCGGCTGAAGCTTAATCTGAAAGCCTTTGGGCGTCGGTTCGACCCGGGTGGGGTCCATCGCCGAATAAGGCGCGTCATAAGCGATGCCGGGGTATGGAGCTGCCGGGAACGGCGCGTAAGCCGGATAGGCTGGATAGTCCGAATACCCCGGATACCCCGGATACCCCGGGAATCCACCCGTATAAGGAACTACCCGTTCCGGCAGCGGCCAGAAATAAGGCGAAGGCGCATATGGGCCGCGGAATGTATAGGCCATCGGATAATAGGGGAAAGGAACCGGATATATATGCTGGAAGCCGGGCCCGAAGGGATAGCTGCTAGTCGTCATGTAACAGAACCTCCAGATCTAATTTGATGATATAGCCTATTCATTCGGGCGAGAAATGACACATCTATTATGCTTTTGCTTGCGGAAGAAACGCCTTCCATAAAAAATAGGGGTCGATGAATACCGACGCAATCGTCGGTGCTGGAAAAAAGGGTTGTCAACGA
Organism: Paenibacillus sp. VCA1; assembly: GCF_031583795.1. NCBI lineage: Bacteria > Bacillati > Bacillota > Bacilli > Caryophanales > Paenibacillaceae > Paenibacillus > Paenibacillus sp. VCA1. Next base: position 211,964 of record NZ_JAVLSX010000001.1, read on the forward strand.
GAGCCGGAATCTGCTTAAATCAAGTAAAAAAGGGTGATGACGAATGCCGCTAGTGGATATGCCCCTATCGGAGCTGAAAAAGTATCAAGGAATCAATCCCAAACCGCATGACTTCGATGCTTATTGGGAAAAAGCGCTCAAGGAGATGCGCTCCGTAGACCCGCAGGTCGAGCTGGTCCCGGCTGAATTCCAGCTTCCGTTCGCGGAATGCTTCCATTTGTATTTCACGGGTGTAAGCGGTGCCAGAGTGCACGCGAAATATGTAAGACCCAAAGGAACTGCCGAACCTCATCCGGCCGTGCTGCATTTTCACGGGTACACCGGACATAGCGGCGATTGGATGGACAAAATGGTCTATCCTGCGCTCGGGTTCTCGATCGCGTCGCTGGATGTTCGCGGGCAAGGAGGCCTCTCCGAGGATACCGGCGGTGTGTCCGGAAACACGCATCACGGCCACATTATCCGCGGGCTGGACAACGAGGACCCGCATCGGTTACTGTTCCGGGACGTCTTCCTGGATACGGCGCAGCTGGCTTCGATCGTCATGAACATGCCGGAGGTCGATGCGGATCGCGTGGGCGCTACGGGCTGGTCCCAGGGCGGGGCGCTTACAATCGCTTGCGCGGCGCTTGAACCGCGGATCAAAAAAGCGGCGCCGGTTTATCCGTTCCTGAGCGACTACCGCAGAACCTGGGAAATGGACTTGTGCAAACACGCTTATGAAGAGCTGGGGAAATATTTCCGCATGTTCGATCCGCAGCATCAGCGCGAGGACGAAATTTTTACGAAGCTGGGATATATCGATATCCAAAACCTGGCTCCGCGCATCAAGGCCGATTGCCTCGTCGGTGTTGGGCTGATGGATACCATTTGCCCGCCTTCCACGCAGTTTGCCGCCATCAACAAAATACCCGGGCCCGTTCAACTGGAGATTTTCCCGGACTTTGGACATGAGGGGCTGCCGGGGCTGAATGATAAGATCATTCAATTCATGAAAGACCTCTAAGATTCAATAAGGACGGAACCCTGGAATAATCCTCTTTTAGTAAACAAGAGAACTAAGACACCGTTAAAATCGGCTTAACCTTGTTGAACGAAGAGGATTTTTCATATCCCGGCTCTTAGAACAATCCTATATGACCGCGTACTTTGACAAGTGCCTCCACAAAATAATAATCCCCACAGATCATTTGGACTTTCACATGTTTGTTCGCTGGGTAAGATCAGGTCCCTTTGGTCATTTTCAGGAAAAATACTCGGGCGCAACTAAACTGTTCGGTTAAAGCTAATAAAGATTCGGAGGGAAAATATATTTTGGAATACGTAAATATATTTGCTGAGATAGTTTCTATTATGCATCAGGATTATGCAGGATATGAGGAGAAAAAAGGCTGGGATCATCCTGATTATTTTACCCAAAAAATAGAGTACCTTGAAACGAATGAATTAATGACGCCGCAACTGTTTACTGAAATTGTGAATGAATATCTTATTAGTTTCCAAGATCGTCATATGTATTTTCACTTACATCATTCAGAAAAGGTGGAAGCTAAAACTTGTGGTTTTTCCGTAAGGAATTACGAAGACACCTTATACGTAACAGAGGTTTCTGAAGAGAACAGATTTGGAAAAGGGGCAAAAATTGTTTCCATCGACGGACAATCCATTTCTTTGATAAGAACACTGCACCGTGAAATGCTTAGAGAATCTCATCCTGAGAGAGAAGAATGGGATGAAATCCTAAGCAAAGCTACGTATTTTGAGCTTATGAACGAGAATGAGGATTTGGTAAAACTGGACTTGAGACTATACAGACGAACTCCTAAAAAGTCAACTTATGCTATTGATTTTATCAATGAAAACACTTTATTATTAACCTTTTCTGATTTTGGAGATACCAATAGCATAGTGAATTTAATTGAAAAACATAAGGATGACCTGCTTGAAAGTAAAAATGTAATTGTTGATGTCCGGCGTAATAATGGAGGGAACTCTCATGCTTTTTCTTTATTAATGAGATATATCTTTAAAAAAGGAGAAAAACCAAGTTCTGAACCTAAAGTACGAGAATTTAATTGTTCTGACCGCAATGTGGAGCTATTTTTAGAACAGGCCGAGAAAATTCGAAGTTCAACAGATCATGAAGAAACGCTTAAAATGCTGGAGTTCGCTGAACATCAATTTAAAACATATCGAAATCAAGGATTTGTTGCTTTTGACTTTTCGGAATTTATTGCAGAATTAGAAAACAATTTCGAGGGAGAAAACAACCCGGAGAATGTAATTATATTATCTGACTGTTATTGTGCAAGTGCCGGAGAGGAATTTGTGGAGATGAGCAAGGAATCATCCAAAGTAACAATAGTAGGACGTGCCACCATGGGAATAAATGATTATAGCGACATCGTTTGTCTCAATTGGGACAACCGATTTTCTCTATGTTATCCAATGTCAAGACTTGAACAGAAAACGGAAATAGACCCGATACACGGAAAAGGAATTCAGCCACATATATATATAAAGTGGACGCCTAAACATATTGAAGAAGATATAGATTTACAGCAAGCATTGAAATTAATTAAAAGCTAAGGGCTGTTAATGACTACATTCACTTTTACAATTACGAAAGGCTGCAGGGAAAATTAAAAGGCCTTAGTCCAATGAAAAACAGGACAAAGGCCGCTTCACAGCTTTTAATATTTGTATTGTCTACTTGACGGGGGGGCAGTTCACATCTGTTGGATGATTTCGGGACAGCCCCTTCTTGTTATTTCGCCTGAGCAATCAAATCCCGCATCGGCCCCAAATCACGCGTCGCATCGTACGGATAACGGTTCAGCACCTGCAGCAGCAGTTTATGCAGCTTTCCGTTGTTGTCCGTTTTCTGCAAAAGTTCTTCCATCTGCGCAATCAGCTGCTTATACTCCTGAATACGATCGGGGCCGTACACCTCGAATTCAAAGAAGGAGTTGCCGAATACGGTGGCGCGCTTGATGCCCTGGAATTTCACGTACTTTGCCTGCCGGGGATCGAAGGCAATCGTATCCAGCGTGCCCTTGGAAGCGATCGTTCCGTCACCGCCGGACACATTGGTCCAGTTCGTTTTGTCCGTGGATACGAGCAGCTGGTATTTCTCCGCATAGGCGCCTTGCCATTTGATGATCACCTTGCTGATATCTTTGATGCCTCCAAGATCGACCAAAAACCAAGCGTCATCAACATATGCGCTGGACCATCTGGAGAGTGGAGACGTATCCCCGTCAACCGCTTTGTCGGAAGAGTAATACGGAAATTCGGTTTCGGACGACTCCGTGGCTTGATGAAGCGCCAAATTTTCGCCGCTCAGCAGCTCGATCGGCGTGTTGTAGATCATGACGTTATCCAGTACGCCCTTAAACGCATTTGTTTCGCTTCCGATCACGAGCGTCGGCAGGACGAGGGTGTTTAGTTTCGGCGCTTGTTCCTCCAGCCTTTCCACGTATTCGTCCAAATTCACGAATAATGTCACGCCTTTTTTGTCGCCCTTCAGCGTGATATGCGTCCACTTGCCTTCCGGAACCGCGTAGTTAAACGTGCTGTCGTAATGCTCCTTCGTGAATCCAAGCTTGCCGCTGCTGCCCTGCTTCAATTTCAGCGTTCCGGCCGGAGACTCCATCAATACAGCGTTATCGGGGTTGTCTTTGTCGGGTTTGATCCACATCGAAACCGTCCAGCCGAAACCTAAGGATTCAATCGGCGTTTGGATGTAGCTTTTCCCGCCGTTCAGTCGCACGCCTTTCCCGTATTTTCCATCGGTCATATCGACGTTGACGCCTTTGCCGTCAAAGCGGTTGCCGGATTCGTCCTTGAATTTGTTTTCAAAAAGATACGAAATGACTTTGTTCTCATCGTTGCTTACGGTGATTTTATGGGACATGTCGGCGTTTGGCGCATCGGCTATCGCCTTCGCCCGCTGCTCGAATTTGTGGAAGGAGCGGTCGTCCCGCGTTCCGGTCCACATTTTCTCCGAGACCGCTTGAATGCCCGGAAGCAAACGTTCATGCGAATCGTCCATCGACAGGCCGTTGGCCTCGGACACGTCGTTCCATAAGCAGAACATGCCGCCTTTGACGCGCGGATGGCCGTAAGGAAGCGTCGTCGTTTCCCACTTGATCGGCTCCCACTCATTGTAGATGAACTGGGAATTCAAATAGTCGCCGTATAGGGCAGGGACGATATACATGTATACGTTTTGGGCGTTGATAACGTCGTAGCCGAGATCCACCGCCTGCTGCGGAGAACCGTACGGTTCGTGCCATATAGTCATGGTGGCGTCGGTACTGACCGGCGTCGTGCCGTTATGTTGCGTAAGTTCCCCCCATAATTGCGGATGTTTGCCTTTGCTGTTGATATGCTTGATCAGCGTATCCATGTATCCGCGAAACACTTCGGAATTCCCGCCGTATTCGTCCGTGCCGATGTTGACGTCCGGACCAATAAACGTTGGATCATTCCCGTCCAAATATTCATCCCATAAAGATTTAACGAACTGAACGGTTTCCGGCTTGGTAATATCGAGTCCCCGGTCATTTCCAAGCGCCGGATTGTAGGAAGTGAATGCTCGGGAATGTCCCGGCGTATCGATCTCCGGAATGACGTTGACGCCGTATTCCATGCCCAGCAGCTGCAGATCCTTGAATTCCTGCTTCGTATAATGGCCGTTTGGACTCGCCAGCCCCGGATAGGTAGTGCTTTCGAGCCGGAAAGCGGCCGTCGTGCCGTCCGCGAACGGCGTGCCGACATCATCGTTCAGATGGATTTGGAACGTGTTCATTTTGTACCAGGACAACAATTTTACGTAACTGCGGAGAAAATCGATCGTATAAAACTTGCGCGCGACGTCGATCATCAGTCCGCGCTGCGCGTATTTCGGATAATCCATGGCTTCGCCCTTCGGAATAGTCCGGTCAGGATGCTGCTTGATAATTTGCAGCGCGGTTCTTGTGCCGTAAAACGTTCCTTTGGCGGACACGGAAGAGATCGAAACGTAATCTCCGACCTTGAACCGATTGCCTTCTTCGCCGAGCCGCGTCAGGGATGGATCGATGGACAAATACAAATCGCCGGCCTTCGCTTTGCCGGTCACGACTTTGAGATCGTATCCGGTCACATCGAGCAAATCCTCGCGGGTCAGCTCGGCGGCATTCCGCAAAGCGGATTCATCCTGCGGATTCACGACGATACGCGAAGACTTCTTTAGCGTAAACCGTCCGGTGTCCCCGTACCATTCCTGCAGGGACGGAATGACGTCCGGTTCGGCGTTCCGGTCCGGAGACTGCTTATGCAGTCCCGGCACAACTACCGGAATGCTCCCCGAAAGCAGGCTCCGGTTCGGATCTTTCCCGTCTTCCACTTGTACGATGAGATTGACTTTGGCATCCACCAGCGGCGTGCGGATTTGGCCGTCCAGGTCGATGACAGGTTGGCGGTCGCTTCCATACAGACTGACTTGATAACCCTCGGGCACACCCGCCGCCGACCAGTCGAGCTTCGTTTGTCCGGGCTGGATCGTTAATGCCGCAGAGACCTTGTCGATAATCGTTTGCAAATCATGTAATTGGTAAACCTCGAACTCATAAAAGGAATATCCGTACAGCGTGCCTTCGACGGGAGCCCGCTTGCCCCCTTGGAACTTCACGTACCTGGCTTGGCGTACAGAGAAGTCGATCGTTTCGGCACCGCCTTTGCATGTTATGATACCGTCATTTTCCTTGACGTTCTCCCAGCTTTCGCCGTCGACCGATACGAGGATTTTATAAGAGTCGGCAGGGGTTTGCCAACGGATTACGACGCGGTCGATTTCCTGGGGTTCGCCGAGATCGACGTAAAACCATTGATCATCCTGCAAGGCGGATGACCATCTTGTGTTTCCTTTTCCGTCTACGGCCAACTCCGGATTCAGATAATCGACTTCGTTGCCGGAAGCGAAAACGGGTTTGTGAAGCGCCAGATTGGTTCCGCTGAATGCGGATGCCGCGTTGAGGCCGGCTTCATCATCCTGCGGTCCGTTCGGGGGCGCCCCGGCATCCTGGCCATACACGGCATCGGTGACGCTTGGAGGCTTTTGGCCATTTTCTTCCCCGGCTTGGGACGGGAGGTCCTTTGACCCCATAGCGGAAATCATCATCATGTTCTGAGCTTCGGGCTTCGCGAGCGCGGCTGCCGGTTGAACGGCAGGCACCAGCATGACGGCGGCGGCCAGCAGCGATGAAAAGGCTTTCATTTTGGTTTTCTTCATTTGTCCCTCCATAATGGTTTTGTTTGATGGAAAAGCCATACACAGCAAAACTTGCAGGGAATGATTTTTCATGATGAAAAAACTGGATGATAAATCCACTTTTATGTTATAACGCGGTTGGTTTAACCAGCAATATACAGTTGATGACATTCGCCCATTTTTTTCGTTTTTATGAAAATTTGATAAGGAGATTCCGTTTTGCTCCGGAATGCATGACACCAAGTCTAGTGGCACATAAAGAGTTTTAAGCAAGGGAGGTAAAATCCCCCTTCCGTTGAATAAGATAAAACAAGTTATTTTACGGTATGGGGGGAGTCGCGCATGCAGCGCAAATGGGTCAATTCGCCGTACACCTTTGCCCTCGGCATGTTCGCCATGATGGTGCCTAGCCAGGCGTTCAGCTCGTATTACAGCTTTTTTTATGTGGAGAAGCTTGGTCTCGGCATCGGACTGGCAACGCTTGCCCGCACCATTTTTCTCGTTTGGGATGCCGTCAACAACCCGCTGTTCGGGCATTGGTCGGACCGCACCCATACCCGGCTCGGCAGGCGGCGTCCATGGATCTTCGGCGCCATGCCGCTGTTCATGCTGACGTTTATTATGGTGTTTTCGCCGCCGGGAGGGCTGTCGCAGAACGGCTTGTTTACCTGGTTTTTGACGGCCCTGGTCCTGTTTGAAGCCGTTTCGACGGTGCTGTGGGTCAATTACGGGGCGCTGTTCCCCGAGCTGTATCACGGCGATCGTTTGCGCGCCAAAGCTTCCGCCATCCAGCAAAGCTTTCAGGTCGTTGCGCTGCTGATCGGCTCGGCGCTGACGCCAACCATATTTAACGCGCTCAATTTTTCCAATATGTCGATCATCTACGCCTTTGTGTTCGGCATCGCCATGCTGATTTGCGTGCTGGGCGTAAGAGAGCGCGAGGAATATAGCGCCGGCGAACCGCTAAAGCTGGTGGCGGCGTTTCGGGAGACGCTCGGCAACAAAAAGTTTTGGCTTTTTAACATTTCGAATTCGTTTGCCCAAACGGTCAACGGCTTGATCAGTTCGATCATTCCGTTTTACGCGAAATATGTCCTGAAAATCGGCGACGAACAAGTGACGCTCCTGATGGCTGCCGTGTTCGTATCAGTCATTCCGCTCGTATTCGTATGGTACTGGATCTGCCGCAAACTGGACGGGGTGAAGGTGTGGAGGTTATCACTGGCCGTATATGCCGTTTCCGTACTGCCGCTTTGGTTCGGGTTCAACCTGATCAGCGGGGTGTTAGCGGGCATCGCCGTCGGTTTCGGTCTGGCGGGCTTTTTGGTCACGCCTGCCATGGTTACCGGGCGGATCATCGATGAAGACGCGGCAAAAACGGGGCTGCGCAGGGAAGGGATTTACACCGCCGTTGCCGGGTTTATTACCCGGTCCAGCGGATTGATCTCGGCGCTGGCATTTTTGGTCGTAGGGCTGTTTTTCGGCTATGAAAGCGGCGATAGACCGGGGCCGAATCCGGAAATGACGTTCCGCGTGCTGATCAGCGCGGTGCCGTTTTGCCTGCTGCTGATCTCGATTTTGATATCGCTGCTGACCCGGTTTGAATTTACGACACATCGGAGAGGGGATGTAACGCATGGGGAAAAAACTCATCCTCAACTGTGATGATTTCGGGCAAAGCCCTGCCCTGAACCGGGCGATTATGGCCTTGCTCGAAGAGAGGAAGGTGTCTTCCGCGACGATCATGACGGTCGCTCCCGGCTTTGAAGAAGCGGCTGCCTGGACCGCCAAGCGGCGTCAGTCCAACGTGGGGCTGCACCTGACGATGACAAGCGAATTCGAGGCGCTGCGCTGGCGCAGCCTGACGGGCGACCCGTCGCTGCATGACGACAGCGGATATCAATACCGCACCGTGAAGGAGTTCGAGCAGGGCGCGGCCACGAGGGCGGTCATGAAAGAAATCGACGCGCAGTACGAGCTGGCGCGGAAGGCCGGCATTGCGGTCAGCCATGCCGACAATCACATGGGGAGCCTGTACGGCATGGAGACCGGGCGCAGCCTGCTTCCGCAGACATTGTGGAAGGTATCGCGCTGGAAGCTGCCGATGCGTTTTTTTCGCCATATTGACAAGGAAGACCCGCTGCTCGGTTCCCTGAAAAACATCGAACGGCCGGTGGCTCAGGTCGTCGCCTTGGCCGACACCTTTGGCGTGCCGATTCCCGACTACTTGCTGTCGCATCCTTTCGGAGTCGAGGACGGTGAAACGTACGACAGCTTTAAGCAATCGATGATCGCCAAGCTGTACCGGCTGCCGGAAGGCGTGTGCGAAACGTACATTCACCCCGGCGTCCCGGATCCCTGGATGCAGGAACATATCCCGAATTACGAAAAAAGAGTGTGGGAGTACCGCCTGCCTTTCGACGACGACTTTGCTTATGCCCTCCGCGATGCCGATGTCGAGTTAACCGATTACCGGTACGTTCAGGAGCATTTGAAACGCCCGCGCATTCGTTCCGGGTTGAAGCTTGTAAGGCTGCTGCGATGAAGCGGGCGATACCGGTTTGTCCTATACGGAATCCATTTTGTATCGTGGTTGTTATTCGGGATTTTGGCCGATTGGGTCTTGCACGATATAGGCGAAATGACAGCCCGCCGCTGAGGCGGGTTTCTTTTGGTGTAAAAACTAAGGAGGATGCCGGCGCATCCTCCTTCCAGCTACAAAGCGCCCGGAAACCGCAGCGAAATCACCGCGCCGCCCCTGCGGGCGTTGTCCGCCCGGATCAGGCCGCCGCACCGCTCGACGATCGCGCGGGAGATGGCAAGGCCCAGGCCGGATTCGCCGTCTTTGCCTTTCACGAAACGATGGAACAGATAGGGCAGCAGGTCCTCCGGGATGCCCGGCCCGTCATCGCTGACGCGGATCACGATTTGTCCCTCGCGTGTCTCGGCATGAATGCCAATATGCTGCCGCGCATAACGCGCCGCATTGGAGACGACGTTCAGCATGGCCTGCAGCAGCTTGTCGCGGTCTGCCCGTAACGGTGTGGTTTGCAGCTCCCCATACTCCATATGCAGGGTGACGCCCTTTTTGACAAGCAGCGGGTTCATCCGTTCCACCGTCTCCGTCAGCAGCTCCCGTACGCAAATTTCCTCTTCTTTGAACACATCCTCTTCGCTGTCCAGCTTGGCCAGCAGCGTCATTTCGGTCACGAGCTTTTTGAGGCGGGCGCTTTCATTCAAGATAATATCCAGCCCTTTGCGGACGTTTTCCCCTTCAAACACGCCGTCGCGGATACCCTCGGCATAACCGGAAATAGACATCAGCGGCGTTTTTAATTCATGGGACGCGTTTTGGAAAAACTGCTTCTGCACTTGGTTAAAACGGTTCAGCTCCTTGGCCATGTCGCAGACCGATTTGGCGACCGAGCCGATCTCCCCTCCGGCCTTGATAAAGGTCACGTCCGCGAAGCGGCGTTCCTTGACCTTGCTCAGCTCATCGCGAAGCCGGATCAGCGGCTTGATGAACTTTTTCGTAATAAAAAGGCTGAAGATAAGCATGGCGAGCCCCGCCGCGCCAAAAATGATCAGCAGCCGCTTGAGCAGGGCCTGTTCGATCGTGCGGATTTTGCTCATCGGCGTATACAGCGTCAATTTGCCTTGGGGCGTCAGTTGATCGACCGTAATGTAGTTTTTGTCGCTGCCGTCGCTGATTTTCTGCACGCTGATAGCTTCCGCGTTCGTCACCGCCGCCGCCAGCGGTTTCATGTTTTTGATGTCATCGGATGAAGGAGACATCGCGATGATGCTGCCCGTATCGTCGGTCAGGATGGCGCTGATGCCTGCTTTTGAAGCCGAAATCGGCAAGGCAGGGGATATGCTTTTGGTCATAGGGATCGCTTCCTGCCTTAAAGTATCGGTCATTTCCACGCTCATCGCCTGCAAATCATCTTTTTGCGCGCCGATCAGATGATCCAGCAGCACATAATGAAGGACGAATCCGGCAACGGTAAGCACCAACACCAGCGCGATGCCGAAAGCAAGATTGATTTGGTGGACGAGTTTCATTGGGATGGATCGCCTCCTTCATATCTCATTCGGTAGCCGTGACCCCACACCGCCTCGATGGGAAGTCGGCCGATTTTTTTGCGCACCCGTTTGATCAAATGGTCTACGGCGCGGTCGCTGCCGAAATAATCCTCGCCCCATACAAAGTTGAGCAAATCGTCTCTCGTAAAGGCGCGGTTCGGGTTTTCGGCGAAAACCTGCAGCATGGCAAACTCTTTGCTGGTCAGATCCACTTCTTCGCCAGCCCAAAAAGCGCGTCGCTCCTCCGGCAGCAGCTGCAAGTTTCCCAGCTCGATCCGGACGGGAGAAGATGACGGCTGCCCTTCCGGACCGTTCAGCTTGTACCAGCGCTGCAGCTGTCTTTTGATGCGGGCGACCAGTTCGCGCGGGCTGAACGGCTTGACCATATAGTCGTCGCTGCCGAGCTCGAGGCCCAGAATTTTATCGACTTCATTGTCCCTTGCGGAAATCATGATGATCGGCACCTCCGCTTCACTGCGGATGCGTCTGCAAAACTCATATCCGTCCATGCCGGGCAGCATGATATCGAGTACCCACAAATCGGGCGGACTGCTCCGCCACAGCTCCCACGCCTCTTCGGCGCTGCCCAGCCCGACGGTGCGGTAGTTTTCCTTTTGCAAAAAAGCCTCCACCAAAAGGCGTATATTCGTATCGTCATCCACGACGGCGATGGTATATTGGTTATTCATGTTCAGATCCTCCTGTTTCTCTTCATCCAGTATACCAACGCGCAGACCTCCGATGGAAAATGCCATCGTTTTTCCACAAATCCACCAACGGCTTGACACACACGCCTTTTACACTGGGATCTGCAAGCGTCGATGGGCATGAAAGACAAGCGGATGATCGGTCTCAAGCGAAGGAGGAAACACGGTGGCAAAAGATGCATGGAATCCGGATCGGAAAATAGGTGCGGCTCTCAAAAAGACATGCCGGATGACCGGTCTGATGCTGCTGTGCTGGTGCGTGTTTTTCGCCTGCTCGGAAGCCGCGATGCTGGCCTATGACGTGATATGGAAGCGGTTCGGCGGATAGCCCGTGATCGCGTTTCGTCTCAAAAGTTTCGGCCGGTACTGGATATTCCGTAACTACCCGGGACCTTGCAAACCAATTCGAAGGAGAGATTGACGATGAAAATGCAAAACATACTTAAGAAAACGGCCATGTCCGCCGTTATGTTGTCCGCGGTTGCCGCCCCGGCGATCACCCACGCCGACAACGGGCCGAAAACCGAAACGACTGCAGTGAAAATTCAAGCCGTTGCGGCTACGTTAGGCGGCGATGATCAATCGCAAAAAATCGTCATTTCCAAAATGACCGATCCGTTAGAGCTTGCCAAGCAATATGCTCCCGAAACGGTGGAAGACTGGCAAAAGACGCTGGAGCAGTTCAAAAAAGCCCTTGTTCCGGCAGACATCAAAGCAGTCAAAATCGAAAAGCTGTCCGCAGCGGATGAAGCCGGGGAAACGGCAGGGGAATTTGAACCGGCAGTTACGATGAGCAAGCCGGTGATAAAAGCGATTGAAGTATTCAAAATGGAAGACGCGGGAGAAAAGCCGGCTTCGCTTCAGGCGGCGGTTCCGATGGAAAAGCTCACCACCGCCATCAAAGAAGTTGAAAACGGAAACGTCGCTTTTGAAGCGGCCATTCCTGCCGTCAAGCTGAACGAGTCGTCAGAAGATCCGAAGGCAGTTTCGAAGGAAAATGCGGAGTTCGGCACCCTGGCCGTTACGATGGTGGCCGCGGAGGCCAAAGAAGCCGCCCCCGCTTTCCCGAAAGCCTGGGACGCTTTGGCCAAAGCCGAAGAATCCAAAGATGCCGACGCCATCCGGGCAGCGCTGGCCGACCTGCTGAAGCAGTTCAAGCAGGCGATCGCGGCGCAGGAAGCGGCGGCGAAGTAAGACTTTGTGAAACCACTCAATAGATAATACATGTTGTAACTCACTCAAGGAGATCGCAAAAAACCCCTGGCTTGGCCTTCACGGCGCAGCAGGGGTCTTTGCGCTTTTATCCGGCTGTCATAAATTTGGTTTTTCATAACGATGCGGATCGAGTATGCTAAAAGAACGAGGTTGATCCAAGGAGGAAAAATAAATGAGCGGCAGCACAACACTGACTGAAGCATTCGAGAAGGCGGCCTACCCGCTGGGTGGCCACGGACCGCGCGATGTTGAGGTGCTCCGGCAAGCTTTTGAAGAAGTTCCGGGCTCCATGAGCAGCGATATGTATGGCAAGGGGAAAGCGATTGAGGATTTTCAGAGCAAGATGGCGTCCTATCTGGGCAAGGAGGCTGCGGTATTTTTTCCGAGCGGGACGATGGCCCAGCAAATCGCGCTCCGCATATGGTGCGACGAGAAAGGGCTGAAGCGCGTAGCCTACCATCCGCTTTGCCATTTGGAAATCCATGAACAGGACGGGATGAAGGAGCTTCATCATATTGAAGCGGTTCTGCTCGCGGACAAAGAACGGTTGATTACGCTGGATGACGTGCGGCAGCTGGAAGGCGAGATTTCCTGCCTGCTTCTGGAGCTGCCGCAGCGCGAAATCGGCGGCCAACTGCCGCCGTACGAGGAACTTGAGGCGATCTCGGCCTATTGCCGGGAAAAGGGGATCAGATTGCATTTGGACGGTGCAAGACTATTCGAGATTACGCCGTATTACAACAAATCGGCCGCGGAAATTTGCACGTTGTTCGACAGCGTGTACGTTTCCTTTTATAAAGGGATCGGCGGCATCGCGGGAGCGATTTTGGCGGGTGACGCCTCGTTTACGGAGCAATCGAAAATTTGGAAAAGACGCCACGGCGGCGATCTGATCAGCTTGTATCCGTATATCGTCAGCTCGGAATATTATTTCGACCGGCGGATCGGCAACATGAAGCGGTATTACGAGGAAGCGAAGGAGCTTGCTGCCCTGTACAATGCTTGTGGGGGCGTGTCTACCCGGCCGGAAGTGCCGGTATCGAATATGTTCCATGTGCATTTCAAGCTGCCGGAGGCGAAAGTTGCCCCGATCCTGACGAATGTCGCCGAGACTACGGGGGTTGGGTTATCCTCGTGGCTTCGCGAAACGGAAGCGGGGGCGTGTTACTTTGAGATCAGCATCGGGGATCGGTATGGGAACGTGCCGAAGGAAAAAATCGAAGAAGCTTTCCGGTTGTTGGGAGAGCGGATGGAAGAAGCGATGAAATAGTCCGACATGAACTTTGGGCAGCCTTGGCCAATGATGGCCGGGGCTGCTTGCGACGACGATTCAAAGCGATACAGCATTGTACCGGCAGATTTAAAAAATGGATGAGATCGAAACGGGTACGCTTGATTTTCTTAAGCAGCACAACCTGAATGCAGTGGAAGACATTTGGCTTCACCGAACGGAAGTAAAATAGCGGAAACCCCGTCCTTCGGACGCGGGTTTCTTTGCTTTTTCCAAGGCGGCATTTTTTGATAGCGTTTACATCTTGTCGAATGTCAAGTAATATATCAAACAAATGTCGAAATATTCCATTCTCTTTTTCGATAAAAATTAAAACGCTTAAAGCGGGGTGATCCTGTGAAACAATGGCTGGGGAAATCGCTGAAACATAAGCTTTCGCTGCTGATCATCATGACGACGCTCGTTCCGCTGCTGTTTCTCGGTTTGTTTTCGTACAAAACGGCGGAAGGGTTAACCGAAGAAAAAGCCAAGAGCTCGGGGATGAACACGCTCCGGCAGGTGGAAGTATACCTCAGCACGATGGTGAAGGACGTGGAAAACATGTCGTTGTTCCTGATCGGCCATAACGGGGTGCAAAACTACTTAAAAACGCCGGAAAGCGATTTGCTGCAGCAAACCACGATTATCAATTTTCTTACGAATTTGGCTTTCTCCAAAGATTACGTTGCGAATATCATCATCGAGCCGCTGGGAACCAAACCCCCGATTTCCCACAAATCGATCGCAGGTTCGGACTTCACGGACATTACGGCGACGATCCCCGATTATTACGAGCAGCATCCGAAGTGGTGGTCCGGCGTCCACCGGCAGTGGACGTTTGAAGGGGCGCGCAAAGTGATCACGCTCGCAAGGCCGATTCGCAGCACGGATAAATACAAGCTGATCGGCAAGGTCCAGATCAATTTGGATCAGGGGGTCATAACCCGGCAGATCAGGCAGGCGGCGCTGGAAGAGGGCGGGTTCGTCCTGCTGCTGGATGACAAAAACCGGATTATCGCAGGGCCGGATGAGATGGAGACGAATGTACCGCTCTCCGTCTACTACCCGAATATGGGCTCTTTCCAAGGAGAAAGCGGCTTTTTGGATTACGGGTCTGGCGCCGGGAAGAAAACGGTGCTTTATAACACCTTGTCCAGCGTAAACTGGAAACTGGTCGGCATCATCCCGACGGAGGCATACCGATCGCAGAACCATTACTTCCTGATTTTAACGGCCGTTGCCGTCAGCGTCGCGATGTTGTTTGTCATCTTTTTTGTCGTGTTTTTGATCCAAAAGATTACGAAGCCGCTGTCCGCGCTGACCGCCTTTTTGAAAAGCGCCAGCCCGGAGGAGCCCCTGCCTGCCATTCCCGTGAAATCAATCGATGAAGTGGGGCAGCTGATCGTCAGCTACAACAGGCTCAGCTCCCGGATCGTAAAGCTGACCGATGAGGTCAAACGCAATGAATCGCTGAAAAAGGAAGCGGATATGCAGGCGCTGCAGCTGCAGATCAATCCGCATTTCCTCTACAATACGCTTTCTTCCATCCACTGGCTCGCCTTGATGAACGGGGACGCCAAAATCGCCGACATGGTCGGTTCGCTCAGCGATTTTCTCCGGTTCAGCCTGAACAACGGCCAGGAATACTGTCAGGTCGGGCAGGAAATGATGCATGTCCGCCATTACGTCAACATCCAGTCCATCCGTTACCCGGAGAAATTCGTTTTTTATGCCCATGTGGACGAACAGGTTCAGGAAAAGCTGATGCTGAAGCTCCTGCTGCAGCCGCTCGTCGAAAACGCCATGCTGCACGGCATTTTAAAGCGGGAAGGCTCGGGGGAAATATCCGTCCGCATCGTAAACGGCCCGCAGGGCATGCATTTTTCCGTATCGGATAACGGGCTGGGCATTCCGGCCGAACGGCTTGACCAGCTGCGCCGTCAGCTAATGGAAGCGCCCGGGGAGAACCCGCAGCCTGTCCGCAAAGGAGGTTACGGGCTTCGCAACGTTCAACACCGGCTGGTGCTGCATTACGGGAAGGAGGCGGGGCTGCATATTGAAAGCCTCGAAGGCGCCGGCACGACGATAACGTTCGCCATTCCGTACGTGGAAGATTCAATTTGCTTGGAGCCTGCGAGTTTTACGGTGAACCCAGATTCACATGACGGAAAGGGGAGAAGCTCATGAAAGTGCTCATCGTAGACGATGAAGTCATTATCCGCACGGGCCTTTGCAGGGTGATCGATTGGGAGCAAAACGGCTTTACCATTTTGGAACCGGCGTCATCGGCCGAGGAAGCGATGCGGCGAATCCCGGCGGAGCGCCCGGAGATTGTTTTCACGGATATCCGCATGACCGGCAAAAGCGGCCTGGATCTGATCCGCGAAACCAAAACCAATTGCCCGGATACCGAATGGATCGTCATTTCCGGTTATGATGAGTTTTCCTACGCCCAGCAGGCGATCCGTGAAGGGGTCAGCGAATATTTGCTGAAAACGAGCCGGCCGGACGAGATCGTACGCGCAGCGCTGCGGGCGAAGGAGAGGCTTGCGGAGCGGAGGAAAAGGGAAGAGCTTGGCAGGGAAAAGGACCGCCTTTTGAACCGGAGCTTTCTCGGGCGGCTGCTTGCGGCATCCTCCGAGCCGGATGAAGAGGAGGTCCGCGAGCTGTACGAACGATACCCGCGGCTGCGGCCTGCCGACGGTCAACGGCTGCAAGTATGGCTGATTTCGGCTGCGGACGGCGTCCCCGGTTCCGGGAATCCCCATCCCCGGGATGCGCTGTACGCTGCGCTGGGCGATTGGCTCATGCAAAAGCTGCCTTGCGAATGGCTGCCTTGGAACAGCTCTTTGCTGCTGCTCGTTCTTATTCGGGTTGATTGTCCAGGCAAAAGGCCGATGGAGGCCCTGCTGCGAAATGCGGAAACCGAACTCGGCTGCACGTTGTTTGCCGCCTGCGGACAGGCGGTAGGCGGCGCGCATATTCTGCGGGAAGCGCTGGAAACGGCGGAAACGGCCCGATCCTATGCCTGGCTGCTTCAAGACCGGCGGATCATCCGGCATGAGGACATTCATGCCCGCAAAGGCTGCCGCGGCATTTGCACCCAAGGGGAGGAAGCGGAGCTTGCGTCGTTGCTGAAATCCGGGGACGAGTCTGCCTTAAACGACTGGATCATGCAGCGGCTGGAGGAGCTGCGGCGCAACGGGGAGGCCACGCCGGCCACGGCGGCGGCGTATCTGCAATCCCTGCTTCTTGCGGGGCATCGCTGGCTGGAGCGGGCCGCGGCTTCGATCGGGTACGCCGGCCAGTTGACCGATATGGAAGGCAGCAGCCGAATGACGCTTGCCGCGGATCCGCAGCCGGAGCTGTTCCGCCGCTTGAAATCGATCATGGATGAGTACAGGCTGATCGTTTCGGATACGACTCCCGCAGAACGTGCGGCGACGTATATCCGGGAGCATTTGGAAGAAAACCTTTCTTTGGCGCAGGTCGCGAGGCATGTGCATATGAATCCGAATTATTTCAGCGAAGTGTTCAAACGGGAAACGGGGCAAAATTACATCGAATTCGTGACGGAGGCAAGGCTGCAAAAGGCGATGGAGCTCCTCCGGGAAACCCCTGCCAAAATCAGCGAGGTGGCCAAGCGGATCGGGTACGAGGACATTAAATATTTCAACCGTTTGTTTAAGCGGTTTACGGGCCAGACGCCTTCGGAATATCGGGACAACAGCTGAAAATATTCCCCGTATCGGCTGAATTCTGTCCCCTGTGTCCGGTCATGCCTTCCTCTTATACTGATGGTAATCGACGCTGCGGCGAAGGTTGGGGGCTCAGTCTAAGGCATAAGTCCGCCCTATGCCGCAAACCTAAGGAGGATCGACCGATGAAACCAGTACGGAAATTAAGCATTGTTTTGCTGCTGATGACATTGATTTTGGCGGCGTGCGGAGAAAGCGGCGGCCAGAAGGCAAGCCCGTCCGAAGGCGGCAAAGGCTCGGGCGAAAAGGTCAAGCTCAGCATCTGGCATAATTTTTCCGGCGACGACCTTCGCGCCAAAACGGTCCGAGGCATCATCGACCAGTTTGCCAAGGACAACCCGAACGTGGAGCTGGATGCCCAGGCCATCCCGCCGGACGGCTACCGCCAGCGTCTGAGCACCGTGGCCGCCGGCAACGAGCTGCCGGACATCTTTTTCGTTTATGCCGGAAGCCAATCGGCGGAGCTGTTCAGAGCCGGACTTTTGCAACCGATTACAGAAATCGCGGACCAGCATAAGGACTGGAAGGAAAAGTTTCTGCCCGGCGCTTTTGAACCCTACCAATTCGAGCCGAACCAGATTTACAGCGCCCCGATCGGCATGTCCGCGACTTCGATTTTGTACTATAACACCACTCTCTTTCAAAAATACAACGTGAAGGTGCCGGAAACCTGGGACGAGCTGATGACGGCGGTGAAAGTGTTCAACGAAAACAAGATCACCCCGATCGCTCTGGGCAATAAAGCCCCATGGGTCGCGCAGTCGACGATTTTGGGCACTTTGGCGGACCATGTGACCGGCACGGAATGGTTCAGAAACGCGGCCGCCCAAAAAGGCGCCAAGTTTACCGATCCGGAGTTCGTGAAGGCCCTCGGCTACTTCAAGCAGCTGGTCGACAGCAAAGCTTTCCAGGATGGCGCGAACAGCATCGACAATACGCAGGCAGAGCAATATTTCGTCCAGGGCAATGCAGCGATGATGATCAGCGGTGCCTGGACGCTCACCAATCTTGCGGCTTCCGCCAGCGAAGAGCAGCTGAAGAATATCGACGTGACCGTCATGCCGGCGATACCGGGCGGAAAAGGCGAAGCGAAGACCATCTCCGGCGGAGCGGGCGGCGGCATGGCGTTAAGCAAACGGACGGAAGGGGCGGCCAAAGAGGCGGCACTCAAGCTCATTTACGCCATCAGCGGCCCGGAAGCCCAAAAAGCCATCGCGGAGAGCAACTCCATGGTCATGTACGACACGGATATCGACCAGTCCAAGGTCAGCTCCCTGTATTACAAAGCGTTTAACCTGGTGAAAAAAACGGCGATCACGCCGGTATATGACGCGTATTTATCGGCGGATGCCGCCGAGGTCATCAACAACGGGCTGCAGGAAATCATGACGGGCGCTTCGCCGGAAAACATCGCCAAAAAGCTGCAGGAGGCGCAGGCCAGATCGGTGACCCCGTAAAGGGAGGACGGACCGAAGCACAAGGAGGGAGAACGCTATGTCAACCGCGCTAAGAAGCAAAGGTTTTATCGCCCTTGCCCTGCTGCCTGCCCTGATCTTGTTTTTGATCTTCGTCATCGTTCCGATTTTCTGGTCGGCTTATTACGGATTTTTCGAATGGAAAGGGCTCGGATCGGCCAAATTCATCGGGTTTGGCAATTACAACGAAATCATTCACGACCGGATTTTCTGGAACGCGCTGCTGAACAACCTGCTGCTGGTCGCGTCGGCGATCGTCGGGCAAATTCCGGTTGCGCTGCTGCTGGCGCTCGTGCTGCGCCGCAACACATTATTTTCGAAGTTTATCCGTTCCGCGGTTTTTATGCCGATGGTGCTTTCCACCGTCGTTGTCGGCCTCATTTGGGGTTATATCTATCACCCGCAGTTCGGCCTGGCCAACTTTGTCCTAAAGGCGGTCGGGCTCGAGTCGTGGACCCGGGCCTGGCTGTCCGAGCCGCATATCAACATGCTGGCGATCACGGTGCCGATCAACTGGAGCAACATCGGGCCGTATATGGTCATCTATATCGCCGCGCTGCAAAATATCCCTTCCGAAATCGGCGACGCGGCCGCCATCGACGGGGCCAAAGGCTGGCGCAAGCTGATTTCGGTGACCTTGCCCATGATCTGGAGCACGGTCGTCGTTACGCTCGTCTTGTGCATTTCCGGCAGCCTGAAAGCCTTCGACCATGTCATCGTTATGACCAACGGCGGGCCTGCGCATTCGACGGAGCTGCTCGCGACGTACATGTACAACAATACCTTTCACGTCTACAGGTACGGGTACGGTTCGGCCGTATCCACGGTCATTATGCTGGTCAGCGCCATACTCATTGCCGTGAATTATGCCGTGACAAGACGCAGAAATGGATAGGGAAAGGAGTGGGGACATGGAGATGGCAGCCGGCGGGCGCCGGAAAACAGGGGAACGCGGATGGGCGCGGAAAGGCTTGTCAGGGTTCGGCAGGCTGATTTTGACCGCATACGCGGCGCTCACCCTGTACCCTTTGTATTGGTTGTTTATTAGCGCATTCAAGACAAACGAGGATTTTTTCAGGCATCCTTACGCTTTGCCTCACGTGTGGATGAAGGAGAACATGGTTCGGGCGTGGGAGCTGGGGAAGATGGGACGGGCGATGATGAATTCGGGGCTCGTGACCGTCAGTGCCGTCATCTTGACCCTTTTGCTCGGCATACTGGCGGGGTATGTGCTGTCCCGGTTCGAATTCCGGCTCAAGAAGCTGGTGATGGGGTTATTCCTGATCGGGATGCTTATCCCGATTCACAGCACGCTCGTCCCGCTTTTTCTTATGATGAAAAACATCGGCCTGCTGGATACGTACGGCGCCTTGATTCTGCCGTATACGGCGTTCGAGCTGCCGATTACGGTGTTTTTGGCGATCGGGTTCATGGCATCCATACCGCGCGAGATTGAGGAGGCCGCCATGATCGACGGAAGCGGCTGGTGGCGGATTTTCGGACGGATCATTTTCCCGCTGTGCACGCCGATCGTCGCCACGATCTCCATCCTCGCCTTTTTAAGGTTTTGGAACGATTTTTCCTTCGCGCTCGTATTTATCAATTCGCAGTCGCTCAAAACGCTGCCGCTCAGCCTGTCCCTGTTCTCCGACGGCTTCGGCACGGATTACGGCCTGACGATGGGCGCGATGGCGATCGCGGTCATTCCGACCATCGTGATCTATTTAATAATGCAGGAGCGGATCATGAAAGGCATGGTAGCGGGTTCGATCAAGGGTTGACCGGGTTTGGAGATTCGGCACGAGTGGTATATAGTGATACCTAATGAAAGGCTAAAAGAGCCCGGGAGGTATCTGCAATGAACGAAACTCTTACTGAAACCGCCACGCTTGCCATGGGCTGCTTCTGGGGACCGGAGGCGCTTTTCGGCTCCTTGCCGGGCGTCGTCCGGACAAGGACGGGTTATGCCGGGGGGACGTCAAGCGAGCCTACCTATCGCCGAATGGGCGACCATACCGAGACCGTCGAGGTTGATTTCGACCCGGCGGTTTTGTCGTACGAAGACCTATTAAACGTATTTTGGGATCATCACCGCCCGGAAAATATCAACGGCTATAAAGGAAGGCAATACCAGTCGATGCTGCTGTACCGGAGCCTGGAACAAAAGGAAATGATCGGCCGTGTGCTCCAAAAGCGGGGCGCTGCAGGCAAAGGGGAGCCGGCGACGGAAATCCATCGGTTTACCGTTTTTTATTCAGCGGAAGAGAGGCACCAGAAATATTATTTGAAACGGCATTCGCATGCCGTGGAACGATTGCTGACGCTGTATCCCTCCATCGCCGAGATGGACCGCTCCACGCTGGCGGCAAGGCTGAACGGTCTGGCCAAGGGATATGCCAACCGGTCGGGCGTGCTGGAGGAAATAAACCGCTGGCCAATGCCGGAGGAGGAACGGGAACGCATCATGGCATGCGTCAGAAGCATTCGCTGGTAGCCGCTTTTTACAGCACTTCCTGCAGCAACATCTTTAATCCCCGCACGATGTCTTCTTCCGCCAAGCCGGCAAAACCGAGCAGAAGCTGAACGAAGCCATCGTTTTTAGGCGTTTCATAGAACATGGAAGCTTTGTACACTTTCAAGCGGCGGAGGGCCGCTTTTTTGATGAGTTCGTCTTCCGTTTGGTCGGTTTGGATCGTCAGAATGACATGCAGCCCCATGGTCATGTCGTTGACTTGAACGAAAGGGGGAGCGTACTTGCGCACCGTTTCCTTGATTGCCGCCATTTTGTTTTTATAAATGCTGCGCATCTTTTTGATATGGGCTCCGAAATATCCTTCTTCCATAAAATAATGCAGCGTCCGCTGATGAATCCCCGAGGCGCAGGGCTCGAACAGCTGCTTTTTGTTCTCGTAGCGGGGCAGCAGGGCGTGCGGCAAAATCAGATATCCGATGCGTACCGACGGCAAAAGCGCTTTGGAGAACGTCCCCACGTAAATGACCCGTTCGTTGTTGTTCAAGCTGAACATGGCCGGAACCGGCTTTTGTTTATAGCGGAACTCGCTGTCGTAATCGTCCTCGATAATATAACCGTCATGTTCTTCCGCCCAATTCAGGAGGGCCAACCGATGTTGAATGGGCATGATCATTCCGAGCGGAAACTGGTGGGAAGGCGTGACGTACAAAAGCCTGCTCTTGATCTGCCGGAGGCTGGGGAGATGCACACCGTTCGGGTCGACGGGAACCGGCTCGATGTGGTAGGAAAGCTCGCGAAAAACGTCCTTGGCCCCCGCGTACCCCGGTTCTTCAAAGCCGACCGAATCAAATTCCCGGCCCAAAATCGCCCCAAGCAAATACATCAGCTGCTGCGTGCTGCTGCCCACGATCATTTGCGCTGCCGTCGCCTGAACGCCCCGGGATTGGAACAAATAGTCTGCGATGGATTGTCTCAACAGCGGATCCCCTTGGCGATCCCCGTAGGTATAAATCGAAGGATCTTTGAGCGCGCGGTTGGATAAAAGACGCCATTTTTCGATCGGAAAATGCCTTGGGTCGACGGCCCCCAGACGAAAATCGATCAAGTCGGCCGGAGCCTCCTCCTCCGCCTGAGTACGAACTTGATGAAGGTTGGGGGGCAGGGCTTGGTTTAGCGGCAGCGGCTCTACGTAGTAGCCCTTTTTGTTTACGCTGCGGATAAAACCTTCGGCCAGCAATTGCTCGTAGGCGAGCTGCGCCGTGTTCCGGCTCAGATCGAGCGATGCGGCCAAATTCCGGATGGACGGCAGCTTGGCGTCGGGAAGAAGCCTGCCCTGCATGATTTCGTTTTTCAGATGCCGGTACACTTGCACATATCGCGGTACCGGACTTTCGGGATCAATATGAAACAGCAGCTCTCGCATGAAGGATGACACCCCATCTGACATTTTTGAAAAGTATAAACTATACCTTCCGAAAATGACAAATTTCCGATAGGGTATGGGCTATACATGAAAACATAAGCGAGGGGTGTATGGAACTGTTGTGGTTGAGTAGCATCATTTTGGGGCTGTCGGTAGCGATTCCGGTAGGGCCCATTACGGTTGAAATGATACGTCAAGGTTTAAAAAGGGGTTTTTTGCATGGCTGGAGCGTGGGTCTCGGAGGGATGACGGTCGACGTGCTTCTGATGGCCCTGCTTTATTTCGGCGCTTCGGCGTTTATGATGACCCCGGTCATTCAGCAAGCGATGTGGATCGTCGGAGCGGCCTTTTTATTTTATGTAGGAATCGTCAGCATCAAGGAAGCGTCGGCCATTCACGCTGTCGAGGAAGGAGCGGTCCCTAAAACGTGGCTTTCATCCTACGCAAACGGTTTTATGGTCGCCGTGTCGCCGGGGAATATCGTGTTTTGGCTGAGCGTTTTCGGCACGCTGCTGGCGGACAAGCTGGGAGGCCCGGAAAAGAACCGCTTTCTCGTTATGGCTGCCGGCGTCATTTGCGGCATTTTGATTCATGATATCGTCTTGATGCTGCTGGTGACGTACATGAGAAAGCTAATGAACGGAAGGTGGATGAAGCGGATTTCGGTATGCGCGGGTCTGGCGTTGATATATTTCGGGGGCATGTTTGTTTGGCGGTTTGTGCAGTCTTTGTAGACATGCCGCGCTTGCAAAAAGAAGAGGTCCCGATCGCGGTTGGCGAAAGGACCCTTTTGGTTGACCTTAAGTATAGAGCAGCGTGATCGCCAGCAATTCATAAAGGACAAGCGGCAAAATGACGTTGTTGTAGTAGAGGCCCCTAGCCTGGCCCTGTTGCCCGGAAGGATAAGGGATGCTGATGTACAGCATTCCTTTCTCGCAATGCGTCAGAACGCCTTCATAGACCTGGCCGTCCAGCGTTTGGACCCGGACCGCCTGGTTCCGGTATTGCCTGCATATTTGACTCACCCGGTCGCGGATGGATTTGACCGTTTGCGCAACATGAGGTTCGGCCTGATAGAGCACGGGCTGCGCCGGCATGCCGGATGAATACGGGGAAAGGCTCATGAACATAACCTCCGTCTTTCGTAATTAGCGTAGTGTATGCGATCGCCCAACTGAAGGTGATACAATTCAACGAAATATGATACATATCTCGGATACCGATTTTCAGATGCGAGTCGGAGTGTTATGATGAATATGTAACTTTTTAACCACAAATTGTAAATTCCCTCCAGAGCCGATCGGCTCGACGATACTTTTTTTTGCTCCTGATCCGGCATGTCTGCTTGCAAAATATCCACACCCGCTTTCGTTATCTGTACGGCACCCGCAGCGATGATGTTCCCCGGTTTGTTGAAAGCGCTATCAGTAGTGTGAGACAAGCTATCTCTATCTCTTCCCGGGCTTTCGAGTCATCGCGTTCGACATCCGCAATATTCCGCTGGGTTACCCGCTTTGGGCCACGCTCGTTTCGTTTCGTTTCATTTCATTTTCCAGTCTGTTTGTCATGCCCAATATAGCTACTTACAGCAATTCCACATAAAATTTCAAAATTGAAGTAAAGGGAGGTGGCGCGGCGGGATCAAGCCGGTCAAACAGAAGCATGGGCAATGAAAAAAATGAAGGAGGAGATATCGATGGGAAAAGCTTTTTCTCCAAAAAGCAAGCTGATTCGAAAATTTTTGCCGCTATTCATCATCGTGGTGCTTATGGTGGGATTGGTGCCTTCGATGGCCGCTGCGGCAGACCGCGGAGCATGGGCTCCGAATGTCGCATATGCCGTCAATGATACGGTAACGTACGGCGGAAGCACGTACAAAGCGATTCAACCGCATACTTCCCTGGTCGGATGGGAGCCGCCGAACGTGCCGGCACTTTGGCAGCTTGTCACTGGAGGCGGGGGCGGCGGCACCGATACGCAGGCGCCGACGATGCCGACGAATCTCACCGTCACCGGCGTGACGTCCTCAAGCGTGTCCTTATCTTGGACGGCTTCGACCGACAATGTCGGCGTGACGGGCTACAACGTCTATCAGGGAACGACGCTGGCCATGACGGTGACGGGAACGACGGCGACGGTTGCCGGATTGTCTGCAAGCACGTCCTACACGTTCAAGGTCGCGGCGAAAGACGCGGCCGGGAACGTATCTCCGCAAAGCGCGGCCGTAACGGCCACAACGCAAAGCAGCGGCGGCGGTGGCGGTGGCGGCGGCCAGCTTCCGAAGCATGTGCTGACGGGCTATTGGCATAACTTCATCAACGGCTCCGCCAATTTGAAGCTGAGCGATGTGCCGGACCAATACGATATCATCGTGCTGGCTTTTGCCGATATGGATCCTTCGAAGCCCGGCGGCGTGACGTTTAACGTCGATTCCTCGCTGTCGAACGCGCTCGGGGGATATACCAATGCGAACCTGATCAGCGACATTCAAGCCAAACATGCGAAAGGCAAAAAGGTCATCCTCTCGATCGGCGGGGAAAAGGGGAACGTGAACCTTGGCAGCGCATCGCCGAACGTCGCTAACTTTGTCGACAGCATGTACAACATTATGACGACGTATGGCCTTGACGGCATCGATATCGACCTCGAGAACGGCATGAACGTGGCGAACCTGACTACAGCCGTCAAGCAGCTGCAGCAGCGGGTCGGCTCCGGCTTTATTTTGACGATGGCCCCGCAGACGATCGATATGCAGAGCGCAAGCACGACCTACATGCAGCTGTACAACAACCTGAAAGACATCACGACCGTCATGAACGTTCAATATTACAACTCGGGCTGCATGCTGGGCCGCGACGGCAAATGCTATTCGCAAGGCACCGTCGATTTCCTGACGGCATTGTCCGATCTGTCCCTGCAGTGGGTGTCGCCGTCGCAGCTGGGCATCGGCGTGCCTGCCGTTCCGGCAGCCGCAGGAGGCGGGTACGTATCGCCGAGCGTCGTAAACAACGCTTTAAGCTGTCTCGCCAACGGCACCGGCTGCGGAAGCTACAAGCCTGTCGCCAAATATCCGGAGATCCGCGGCGCCATGACTTGGTCCATCAACTGGGATAAAACGAGCAACTACAACTTTGCGGGCACGGTGAAGCCTTTCCTGGCCACATTGCCATAAAAATCATCCGTTCTCAGCCTCCGGCTTTGTGCGCCGGGGGCTGTTTTACGGGAAAAAGATACAAATCAACGAAATAAGATACTTATCTTAAAACCGATTTCCGCGCGGAAAAAGGGGTGATATGATGGAAGCTGCAGCCGGCGTTTGCCCGCAGGCACCTCTTGGAACTGCTAACGTTAACGATCGGATGATCGCCCTTCAACGACTTGACCCGAGAACCCTTTCTCCGAAACGGATCATTTTCCCGACATGGCATGGATCCGAATACAAGATACCTCATAATTAAGCTGTTGCATCCTGACTGCATGTCGCAGACATCCATCTTTTTCATTCGTCCGAATGACCGAATCATGAGCTATTAAGTCCGGCTTTTTTACGGCCGGGTTTAATAACCATGCGCATACGCCGCATCCGGGGCAAAGGGAGGTGAAATCGCCGCTGCCGAAGGATGATGGGCGCATGGCCAAAAAATCTCCGGATAGAGGTGTAATATGAAAGCGCTTCACAAAAGGAAGGAATGGAAGTGGTTTATTTGTTTCGTTTGCGCAGCCATCATCGTATCGTCATACGCTTTTGCGGGACGGGCTTTAGCAGCTTCCTCCGATCTTCAAGGGCATTGGGCGGAGGAGCTTCTCGCCGGTTGGGAAAATCAAGGCCTGCTTAAAGGATACCCCGACGGCTCCATGAAACCGGACCGGGCGCTGACCCGGATCGAGCTGATGGCCATGATCAACAGGTATTTCCAATTTACCGACGAAAAGGCGGCCGCCTTCCCCGATCTGAAAACCGGGCAGTGGCAATATGCGGAGGCCGCCAAAGCGATGCAGGCAGGTTACGTTACAGGTTACGCCGACGGCTCCATCCATCCGGATCAGCCCGTAACCCGCGAAGAAGCCGCCGTGATGCTGGCCAAGGTACTGAAAGCGGGAACGGACAACGATCCGGGCGTGCTCAAGGCGTTCAAGGACTATGCGGACGTATCTTCCTGGAGCCGGCAGGCGCTTGCGTTTCTGGTTCACGAAGGAAAACTGGGCGGATATCAGGATGGCACGCTTCGCCCCAAATCCAAGCTGACCCGAGCCGAGGGAGCGGTACTGATCAGCCGCCTTCCCGTCAACGCGTCGCCCGGGACGCTCCAGGTTTATGACAAAGCCGGAACCTACGGGCCTGCGGGGGGAACCGAAACCGTTAGCGGGGACGCTGCTATAACGGCTTCCGGCGTGATCCTGCAGAACGTGACCATCCGCGGAGATCTGATCGTCGAAAAGGCGATCAGCGCCGGCAGCGTGACGTTGAAAAACGTGAAAGTGGAAGGGAAACTGATCGTTCGCGCTTCGGGCGCGGAGCTTATGATCCAAGGAAGCCAGCTTGGTTCCGTCGTCATAGACGGACAGGGCAATACGCTGCAGCTCGGCAGCGATGCCGGCATCTCCCATTTGGTGCTGAATGCGGCGACGAAGGTCGTTGGCACCGGAAAAATCCAAAAAGCCACCATCAATGACGGAGCAAAAGGCTCCTCGTTCCAAACCGCTCCGCTTAGCGTCGACGGACCGCAAGCCGGATCGATTTCGGCAGGGGCATCCGGCAGCGGCAACACCGGCTCAGGCAGCAGCTCCGGAGGAGGTTCCGGAGGTTCCGGCGGAGGTTCGGGCTCCGGCGGCAGCGGAGGCGGGGACGGCGATTCGAGCGTTCCGCAGGCGCCGACCGTAACGGGGGTCGCCGAAGGCGCGGTGTATACTTCCGGCGTGCTTCCGAACTGGAGCGATGCCGCCGATACGACCAGCAGCGCCACGCTGAACGGAGCCGCTTACGTGAAAGGCAGCGGCATTATCGAGGCCGGCCAATATGCGCTTGTCGTCACCGCCGTCCATAAGAAAAGCGGCAAGACGGCAAGCACGACGGTCCATTTCACCATGAAGCCGGAGACCAAGCTGATCGGCTATGTGGCAGGCTGGAAGGACTGGTCCGCCGAGCATCCGGTGGATGCAGCCAAGCTGACCTATATCAACTATGCCTTCACGCATATCCAAGACAATAAAATCGTTCCGATCGAAAATCAGAACGATGACGTGAATTATGCTTACCTGCAAAGCCTGAAAGCCCAAAATCCGAACCTGAAAATTTTGAATTCGGTCGGCGGCTGGGCCGCGGACGGATTTTCGGATGCGGCGCTGACCGAAGCTTCGCGGAATGCTTTTGCGGACAGCATTATCGATTACGTGAAAAAGTACGATCTGGACGGCATCGACCTCGATTGGGAATACCCGACCCAGGATGCCGGCGGAATCGTGAAAGCAAGACCGGAAGACAAGGAAAACTTCACCTTGGTGCTGAAGCTCATTCGCGAGAAGCTAAACGCCCTTGGGCTGGAGAAAAACAAATATTACGAGCTGACCATCGCGGCCGGAGCCGGCGGGGGATATTTGAACGGCGTGGAAATCGATAAGATTACTCCGCTTCTGGATAACATCAACGTCATGACGTATGATTTCGCCGGAGGCTGGGTCCCGAATACAGCTCATCATACGCATCTGTACGGCAAAAACATCAGCACGGATTTAAGCGTCGACGTCCTGCTGAAAAACGGCGTCCCCGCCCATAAAATCGTCCTTGGCGCCGGCTTCTACAGCCATAAGTGGACGGATGTGACCGGCGAAGGACCGATCGTGGGACGCAGCGCCAAAGGCAGCGGCGACACGCCGTCCTACAGCGCGACGATCGCAACCTACAACGAAGAAACCGGCTTTACCCGTTACTGGGACGAGGACGCCAAAGCGCCTTACCTGTTCGACGGCAGCACGTTCCTGTCCTATGACGATCCGGAATCCCTCGCGGAAAAAGCGAAATATGTGCTGGACCGCGGGCTTGGGGGAGCGATGTTCTGGGAATACAGCCAGGATACGACAGGCGTTCTGCTTGCGGCGCTGGCGGACGGACTGAAAGGCAAACCTTTTGAAAAGGATACGTCCTCCGTTCCAAACGCGCCGGTTATCGGCAAGGTGGCGGAAGGCGGCGAATACGATCCGGGAATCGCGCCGAGTTGGACCGATGAGCCCGAAACCGCCAGCGCGGCGTTCCTGAACGGGGACGTCTATGAACAAGGCACCCCGATTACGGCGGCGGGAAGCTACACGCTGACCGTCATCGCGGCCCATGGCAAAAGCTTAAAAACGGCGAAGACGACGGTTCATTTTACCGTCAAGAACAAAGAGCTGCCGCCTGCCGGACCGAAGGTGATCGCTTACGTGCCGGGCTGGGTAGCCTGGTCCGGCGCCAAGCCGATCAATGCGGGCAAGCTTACGCATATCAATTACGCATTCACACATATCCAGGACAATAAAATCGTTCCGATGGAAGGTCAAGACGATGACTCGAATTACGCTTACCTGCAAAGCTTGAAAGCTCAAAACCCGAATCTGAAAATTTTGAACTCGGTCGGCGGCTGGGGGGCGGACGGCTTTTCGGATGCCGTATTGACGGAAGAAAGCCGCGAGACCTTCGCTTCCAGCATCATCGACTATATGAAGCGGTACGACCTGGACGGCATCGACCTTGACTGGGAATATCCGACCCAAAGCGCAGACGGCGTGATGAAAGCCAGACCTGAGGATAAACAAAACTTCACGCTGATGCTCAAGCTGCTGCGGGAAAAGCTGGACCGGCTGGGTGCCGAAACCGGAAAATATTATGAACTGACGATTGCCGCAGGGGCGGGCCAGTCCTACTTAAACGGCGTCGAAATCGGGGAAGTCGTCAAATACGTCGACAATATTAACGTGATGACGTTCGACTTCGCCGGAGGCTGGAGCGGTACCACGGAGCATCATACGAACCTGTACGGCGGAAACTTCAGCGTAGACGCGTCCATCCGGCTGTACTTGAACAGCGGCGTGCCCGCAGAGAAGCTGGTGATCGCGGCCGCATTTTACGGCCATTTGTGGACGGACGTGGAAAACGCCGACAACGGCGGCCTGGGGCAAAAGGCGAAGGGTTCTTCCGATACGCCGACCTATACGGATATTTTGACGAATTACACTGAGGAAAACGGATATGTCCGTTATTGGGATGATCCGGCTCAAGCGCCCTACTTGTTTAACGGCAGCACCTTTATTTCCTATGACGATCCCCGATCGGTAGCGGCCAAAGCGAAATACGTTCTTGATCACGGGCTTGCCGGAGTGATGTTCTGGGAATACAGCCAGGATGAGTCGGGAAGCCTGCTCGCGGCCCTTTCGAATGGCCTCAAAGGCATTCCTGTCGAGTAGGGTCGCATCCATGCGGCAAACCTGGCATTTTTGCAAGCTATATAGATTGAACTAAAGTTTGCATCGAACTTCCTGTTAAAAGGGCCCGATGCGGCCCTATAACCTTCATTTCTTTAGTTCATTCTATATAAAAAAGAATTTTATTGAAGATTCCCCCGTGAGGCGTCTCAAGTGGGCGTAGCAAAACGTCCGCTTCGCGGGGGTTTTTTTATATTTCATTGCCGGATGGAAACTGCCGCTGATTCTATATTCCATACACGGCCAGGTCGATCCGGCCGCCGATACCGATTTCAACCCCTTCATCCTCCAGCAGGGACTGCTGCAGGAAACGGGATTCGTCATCGTGAAGGGCGATTTCGCCTTTGGCGTTGACGACCCTGTGCCAAGGAAGCTCGTATTTGGCGCTCATGGAATGCAGGATGCGGACGACCTGCCGCGCGGCGCGCGGGCTTCCGGCTGCGGCGGCGACTCCGCCGTATGTCATGACTTTTCCGGGAGGTATGGATTTGATTTGTTCGATCACGGCTCGGGTAAATGGCTGCATCGTTTCTCCTTTCGGCCGGCCTGGCCGGCGCGTTTTGTTCCCGTTTTATTATTTGCTTCCAAATGCCAAAAACGGATAGTGAAGGAATCCTATTTGAATGGTATGATAAGGGAAGACCCAGACAATTCTTACTATATAAAATGCTGCGCTTCCAAGCGCATGAAACGTTAGGTAAAGTATATAACAAAAATGAGGTGTGCTGCATGGGCGAACCCTTGTATAAATTGAATGATGCACACGCCATCGAGGTGTCCAAACAGTATTGCAGACAAACGGGGATAGATCCGGATGAGCCTCCGAGGTTTAATCAGAAATATTGCCCTGCGGAACTTGCGGCCAAGCTGGTGAAGTACGGGGAGTATATCGAAGTCATTCATTTTTTCATCGGCAAATTTTTGTCCTCCATTTCAGGCAGTCCCATCACGATTACGGTAACCGACGACCAGGGGTATATGCTGGAATTTGCCGGCGATCCGACGATCATCAATACGGTGAAACAATTAGGGATCGAAGAAGGCGTTCGGTTCAACAAGGATGCGGGCACCAACTCCATCGACCTGTGCCTGACCTACGGCCGGCCGTTTCAGCTTATAGGAACGGAACATTACCACTCCATTTTGCATCGGCTGGCATGTTATTCGACCTGCTTCCGCAGCGAAGACGGCCGCGTCATGGGCACGATTTCACTCATGACGGAACTGGATTTTGCCCACCCGCATTTGCTTGCGCTTCTCTGCACGATGGCCGACTCCGTGGAGCGCGAGCTGCTGCTGCGAAGGCAAAACACCCAGCTTCAAATGTTGAACCAGTTTTTGCTGGACACGAATTTTTACGGGGTTGTCATCACGAACGGCTTGGGCAATATCCTTGAAATGAACGAACGCTGCCGCTCGATGCTGCATTTGGACGGTCAAACCGATTATGCCGGGACGTCAGTCTTCAACATCGACTTGATCGGCTCGTATTTTAAACGGGCCATCAAACGGCATGAGGAAAGCATCGGCGTGGAGCTCAATCTGGCCGTGAAGGACGATGAGCACTGTTATATGCTGGACGTGCTTCCGGTTTACGATAACGACCGCTCGATCGTGCGCGTGGTTGGCACCATCCGGGACATTACCGAAATGAAAAAGACGGAGGAAATCCTCCGCAACACCGAGAAGCTTGTGTTCGCCGGTCAGATCGCGGTCGGCATCGCCCATGAAATCCGCAATCCGTTGACCACGGTCAAAGGCATGCTTCAGCTTCTCGGCAAAGACAACTGTCTGCGCCATTATAACCTGATCATGTCGGAGCTGGAGCGGATGAACATGATCGTGGGCGAGTTTTTGATTCTGGGCAAACCGCAGGCGGTGCAGTTCCGGGAGGAACGCTGTTTCCCGATTCTTCAGGAAGTGCTCAACCTGTTTGAAATTCAGGCGGCGTTGAACTTCATCAACATCAATTGCGACGTCGATGCGGATCTTCCCGTCCGATGCGACCGGAACCAGATTAAACAAGTGTTTATGAACATCGTCAAAAACGCGATCGAAGCTTTGCCCCATGCCGGAAATATCCGTATTCTGCTCGAAGCCCGGGGGACTTTCCAGCTCATTCGCATTGCAGATGACGGCGTCGGCATGAACGAACAGGTGCTGCAGCGGATCGGCGAGCCCTTCCATACGACCAAACCGGAAGGAAACGGCCTTGGCATGATGATCGTCAAAAAAATTATCGACGCCCATCACGGCCGGTTGGAAATCGCCAGCGAACCGGGAAGAGGGACGACCGTAGATATTTATTTGCCGGCGTATAACCCATAAATCGGCGGGTGGCAGGCAGCGCAAAAAAAACGGAAGGCTGTTCTGGTGGTATATACCGCCTGGGAGGACAGTCTTTTTCCAATGATGAGAAAAGGAACGCAGATCTTCAAAAACGGGTTAGAATGGAAGATGTGGCATCGGCCTACTAAAAACGATAAAAGGATGTGCTGGCGTTGATACGTGAAGTACAAGTCCGGCGCTACAGCTTCGTCAGTTGGATCGCTTTAGCGCTCGGAGTCATCTGTTTCAGCAGCGTGTTCGGCGAATGGATGCATGTTTTTCGCGGAACCTTTTACGGTGGCCTCATTCTGGGGATATCCTCTTTGGCCGGGTTTATCTTATCTGCAGCCGGAATATTTCGGTGGTCGGAAAAGAAGGCTCTGCTTTGGCTGGCGCTTGTATTATCGTTTACTCCGTTTCTTTACAAGCTGGCGATTTTCATCGGCTTTATGACGGGCTGGATTCCGTTTGCTCCATAATGCAGAATAAATGCGCAGGTGGAGTGGCATGATCGATTTTTGCAAAATAAGCTGCGGCAGACCCGTGCTCAGGACCAACAAGGGTTACTTTTCTTCTAACCATCTTCGGTATTCATCGGGCGTGTAGCCGACGACGGCTTTAAAATCCTTAATAAAATGAGGCTGGTCGTGGTATCCGAGCTCGGCGGCGAGCCGGGATAAATCGACGGGAAGGCGGCGGTCCATCGTCTCGGCGGCGTTTTGCAGGCGATAGAGGCGGATGACCCACTTCGGGCTGATGCCGACGTATTGGTCGAACAGCCGCTGCAGCTTTCGTATATGCATTTGGAAATGCTCGCACACCTGATCGACCTTGGATACTTCCCGTTTGCCTGCGATAAAGTCAATGATGCGGTTGACTCGCAGCACCTCTTCGTCCTGTGGGGGAAGCTTGGACAGCAGCAGCTTTTCCATGGCTTGGACCATGTCTTGTTCGACGTTCAGGGTAAGGATGGTTTTTTCGAGTTCGGACCCGTCCACATCCAGAAGGCCGCTTACCTCAAGCGGACGATCCAGCAGGCTGGACACAGGCCGCCGCAGGAACGGATAAAAACCGCCGGGTTTGAATTTGACGCCGAAAACCATACCTTTTCCGTAAATCGGATAGGAGAACTTCCCGGGAGAAGGCGCATAAACCAGCGTTTTTCCGGGCTCGACGACAAGATTGACGCAAGGATTCGGGACGACGTGCTGCATATACGGCTCTTCCTCCCGGCAATCCCAGCGTATGATCCAGTAATGCTTAACGAAGAAGCCCAGCGCTTCCGAGGCGTCGTGGCGGGAAAGCGAGAATCTTTTTTCGCCGCCCTCCAGATTCAGGATCCCCATGCTTGGTTTGGTTGCACCGGCGGACATTTCGATCAGCTCCTCATCCATCTAAAATTTTTTAAAGGAACAGGCGTTCCTGTCGCGTTTTTACAATACATCGCAATCCATCAAAAGGTATCATGAGTTTAGCATACAATTTCCGATAGGGGAATTTTGCGGCAATCGACCAAACCATAGGAATCCAAAGGGAGCGTGAACATATGAACAGCCTGAAATATGAGTTCTACATCGGAGCCGAGCCGGAAAAAGTATGGAGTCTGCTCGTGGCGCCGGAAGGCACGAAAAAAACCTTTTTCAACTGCGTGCTTCAATCGAGCTTCAAAGCCGGAGAACCGTTCGCTTACGTCGGACCGGGCAATGACGGGCCTGAAACGGTGCATGTGTATGGAAATATTTTGGCTTATGAACCGAACAAAACGCTGAGTTATATCGAGCATCCGGGGCCGTCTTATCATGCTAATCATGAGGAATTGACCTCCCGGGTGACGTTTACGCTGGATACGGTAGGCCAATGCACCAAGCTGATGCTGGTGAACGACCAGTGGTCGGACAACCATCCATCCTATCAAAACGCCGAAGGCCATTGGTGGATGATTCTGAGCAACATCAAGACGGTAGCGGAAACCGGAAACACGCTCGACTTCGGCTGGTAAAAAACGAATACGCCAGGACAAGGGTGGCTGCGGATGGCAGCCGCCTTTTTTTATTTATAAGCATGAAATCACCGGGAGTCCCCCGTAAAGCACCTGATCCGGTCTCGTAGTTAAGGACATGTTTTTGACGGGTTTATTTTGCATTTTTATGCATGGTAAGTAGGACCTTTACCTTATTAAGCGTAGAGAAAACTCTAAACATTTTAGTAAAATAATCCAAAAAATGGGTACAAACCTAAAAAACTTGCAAGTTGAAGCAAAAGCATGCATAAAATAGCAGAACTAAGGACGCCTTCTGATATGTCACCCAACTTTCACTTGTCGTTATCACAAATCGGCTTCTCATTACATATTAGAAAGGTATATGGGGGAATCCAATCATGCATTGGACTGATTTCGCAGTGATCATAGCGTCAGGTTCATTCGGCGGTCTTTTGTCTAGTTTGTATATCCACGACGGATCCCTTATACTGCCCAAAATTATTGAACTGGAACTTAGCGACGGATCCAGAAGGAAAAATTATCACATCGGCTTTCTTTCGGATATCATTTTGGGGGCTGGCGCAGGCCTGATTTCCGCACTACCGCTTGGACTTGAGTTCCCGAAATATATTTACGTGGCGATGATCGCAGGCTTCGGCGGCGGCAGCTTTATCGCCAAACAAGCCAAATTGACGGCGGAAGAAAAAATATCCTCTCAGGATAAGCTGCCGACGATCATTGCGTCCAGTGCTCCTGATACGGATAGTCCCGATGAGGTGACGTTTGAACTTGCTATCCCAGACCGTAAAGGAGAGAAGCTTACATGACCCTTGGTAAGATCACGTTAACGAACGACGAAATCAACGAATACAACAGGCTGAAGCAAAAAATTAGAGATGCCAGAACAAGGCTGGAAGTGTCGCTTTATACGAAGCAGGCAGAACAGATCCTTGAAAAAGGCCGTCTTCGTTACGTCAGCAAGCTCGAGCAAAATAAACCGGAAATCAAAGGCATCCAGGAAAAAAGCAAGATGCAGGACAAGAAAGTGAAGCTTTCCGCATATACGGCGGCAAACCAGAGCTACGCGCTGCCGCAATCCATTAAACGCTCCGCGTTTATGGGGAAATTAGCGAAATCGAATTCGGGCCGGTAAGGCTCTTTTTATTTGAAAAATGAACCGGGGAAGTCCGCGTTACAGCCGCGTTTCCCGGTACTGCCGCGGGGAGGCGCCGGTGACCTTCTTGAACATTTTGGAAAACAGAAACGGATCGATATACCCGACGGAACGCGAGACGTCGCTGACGGAAAGCTCGGGATTGCGCAGCAGATCTGCGGCCCGCTTCATCCGGTATTCCAGCAAAAAAGCCTGAAGTGACACGCCGTACTGTTCCTTGAATAATCCGGACAGATACGTGCGGTCGAGGCCGACCGAACGGGCGATGTCCAGCACGGACATTTTTTGGCTGTAGCTGCTTTCTATATATTCAATTGCCTTTCGGATATAACCTTCACGCGAATGCCGCGGCTTCTGCTCGTCGGTCGGCTCGGGAGAGCAGCGGATCAGATCGGCAAGAATCCGGTAGAGAATGCTATGGCCGACGACATCGCTGCCCCGTTCGCCTTCCGCTGCCTTCAGGTCATGATAGAAGCTGCCGAAACTGTTCTCGGAAAGCTCGGTAAATACCGGATGCCCGGCGTTAATTTGCGCACGCTGCAGCAGCGATTTCGCGTTCAGTCCGGCGAAACCGATCCAAGAGTACGTCCAGGGGTCCGCTTCGTCTGCGCTGTAATGGACAAGCATTTCCGGGAAAATGACGAAACCCTGCCCCGCCTCCAGCTCATATGCCTTCTCGGTTGTGCGGAAGACGCCGCAGCCGCTGTGGACGTAATGCAAAATATACGAATCGCGGAGCCCCGGACCCCATGTATGCCCAGGCAAACATTCCTCAAAGCCAAAAAAAAGCAGATTTAGATCCATTTGTCCCTGGATCGCAGGTACGGTAAGGTATTCGTCAACGCGGGCCATAAAACGGCATCCCCTCCTACTTCATAAGGAACTTACTCTATATTATAACAGGTGAATCGTCATATTTCCCTATTGTAAACGGATACGAAAATGGGATTATGACATGTTTTGCTTTGTTTGCTCCATGTCCCTTCCGCGGGCGGGGAGGTATAGTTAGAACCAAGTTGAAGCGAATAGCTTAAGGAGGAATCATTCATGTCCAAAATTACGTTCATCGGTGCGGGAAGTACCGTCTTTGTTAAAAACGTGCTCGGCGACGTCATGACAACGCCTGCGCTGCAGGGCTTCGAGCTTGCCTTGTTCGATATCGATCCGGAGCGTCTTCAGGATTCCGAGCGTCTTCTGAACAGTATCAAGGCAACACTTGGCAGCACTTGCGTCATTAAAGCCTATTCCGACCGCAAAGCGGCGCTGAAAGGCGCCAAATACGTCATCAACGCCATTCAGGTGGGCGGCTATGATCCATGCACGATTACCGATTTTGAAATTCCGAAAAAATACGGCCTGCGCCAAACGATTGCCGACACGGTCGGTATTGGCGGCATTTTCCGCAACCTGCGCACCATACCGGTGATGCTCGATTTCGCGAAAGACATGCAGGAGGTATGTCCCGACGCACTGTTCCTGAACTATACGAACCCGATGGCGGTGCTCACCAACGTGATGAATACCGCGGGCGGCATCAACACCGTCGGTCTCTGCCACAGCGTGCAGGCCTGCATCCCACATTTGTTCGGATCGCTGGGGATGGACACGACCGGAGTCGAAGCGAAGATCGCCGGCATCAACCATATGGCCTGGCTGCTTGAAGTGAAGAAGGACGGGGTTGACCTGTATCCGGAAATCAAACGCCGCGCCGCCGAGAAGCAGAAGGAAAAACATCACGACATGGTACGCTTCGAGCTGATGAACCGTTTCGGCTATTACGTGACGGAATCCTCCGAGCATAACGCCGAATACCATCCGTATTTCATCAAGAAGACATACCCTGAGCTGATCGAAAAATACAATATTCCGCTCGACGAATATCCGCGCCGCTGCGTCAACCAGATCAACGGGTGGAAAGAGATGCGCGAAAAGATTTTCGCCAGCGAAAACATCGAGCATACCCGTTCTGGGGAGTACGCCTCCTACATCATGGAAGCGATCGAAACCGACGTACCGTTCAAAATTGCCGGCAACGTCATGAACACCGGACTCATCACGAACCTGCCGAAGGAAGCTTGCGTTGAAGTGTCTTGCCTCGTGGACCGTTCCGGCGTCACTCCGACCTATGTCGGCGATTTGCCGCCGCAGCTTGCCGCGCTGAACCGTACCAACATCAATACGCAGCTGCTCACGATCGAAGCGGCCAAAACCGGCAAAAAAGAGCATATCTACCATGCCGCGATGCTTGATCCGCACACCTCCGCCGAGCTGTCGCTGGACGATATCGTAGCATTGTGCGACGATTTGATCGAAGCTCACGGCAGCTGGCTGCCGGAGTTTAAATAAGGAACGACTCACCAGGATTTGCGAGGCTGGTTCATAGTGACTGCATGTACTGCCCCTTGATTTCAAGGGGCTTTTTTATTTGGCGAAAAAAAAAGAAACTGTCGGCTGTAAGCCGGCAGTTTAAAAATTCTTATTAAATTAAGGGATTTCGAGAATTTCAAAATAATCGTAATCACCGTATGCGGGAGAAATTGCGTCTAACAATGGAAGGGCTTGTCTCTCGTTAGAATGGCCCGCAAGTTTAAAATCTTTGTTTGAAGTATCATAAGCAGAAATAATCATAAGGTGTGTAGGAGTAGTAATCCAACCAGCCACACCTTTATGGAAAACGACAACATCTCCCTTATAAATAGTACTGTTGTAGATCGTGCTATGGTTGTCTTGATAATTTTTTCTCGAATAGGAGTGAACCGTTGATTTTGGTTTCCAATAGTCTCTAAATTCTTGTACGCTAATCCATGGACTAGGATCTGCAAGCGTCCAACTGTAATTTAATTCGGATGCGCTTTTAGGAGACAGGTATGTAGAATTTTTCTTATAAACATACCATTTTCCTTCCATTGCTTTTCCACCGCCAAGGTGCATGGCTTGTGAAACAAAATTTGTACAATCACTCCCCCACCCAGCATTAAAAGCAGGAAAGTTTGTATTATACTTATTATAATTGTTATATGCCCAATCTCCGGCAGCTGTTCCATTGTAGGCTGCAGCTAATGAAATTTCCGACTTAGATTCAGTAATTTGCTTCAAGAAAGTCTGCGCCTGCCCATCCTCAGAAGAAACGGCATATCGATCCAAATATCCTACTAATACTTCCTGATCCGAAGTAGGCAGGTTTTGGTAATACTTTTCGATTTCATGCATAATATCAATTTTGTCTTCCTTTACTAGCGACAACGTTTTCTCACGAATGCTTTGATCACCAGAGATTGTTTCAAGAATTTGGGCTACTTGTTGATCCTTTTTATAATATGTTTCCAGCGTCGCCTCAATTATATGTCCTTCTTCAGCAGGATTTACCAAGTAATCTCTGTTCGAATTCAAGAGATTAGTCACATTTTGTTCATTGCGGTATTGTTCAATGTATGGATTAATTAATTTCAAATTATCCATGGATGTAACGTCGTTTAAGTCCTCACTAACAGGTGGATTTGCTTCACTTGCATAAGCAGGGGCACTAATAATACTCAATGCTAAAAATGAACTCATAGCAAGTGTTAAAAAATTTTTCTTAAACATGATTTTGAAATAGCCTCCTTAATATGGTATTTTATGGATAAACCTATTAAACTATATTTTCCAATATTTATCAATAGTATTTTTATATGGAAGTTGGTCCGAATGATATTTTGTATACAAAGGAGGAGTTAAGGTGAGGATTCGGAGGATTTTTGGCTTAGTTTGTATTGTCCTGATTGTTTTGTTGGTGTTGGAACAGATTCCGGGCGTGCAGCGTTTTACGGCTGCAAACGTTTCTCGAATTTATGTTTATTTCACCTATGGGCATGACAAATTATTTTTTGAGAAAATAGAGTATGTACCGCAATTCGGAGATTATTTTGTTACCTATGAGAACAAGCTCGGTGAAAAATATTCATTTATCGTCTCGCCCCGTTTTTTTCCTGTGTTTGTAAAGTATGATCCGATCAAACAAGAAGCCGTTGGGTATGACAGGTTTCAATACGGTAAGCTTGAATAACATAATGCATGGTTAAGCGGGAGGCTTATATCGCTTGGCTTGAATACACATTTGAAAAGCCCGGCAAGGTGCCGGGCTAATTTGCGTTTCATAAAAAAACACAAGCCGTACGCAACCCTCGCCATGGAGGAGAGCTGCTGCCGGTAGTAGCATGGAGAAAAGACGGGTCGCGGGAAAGGGGAGATTGTATTATGAAAGCGCTCTTAGTAGGGATGGGTGAAGCCGGAAGCGGCTGGTACCGCAGAGTGCGGAGCATGCACGGGGAACTGGAGCTGGCCGTTTCGGACCCGAACGAAAGCAGGCGGGAGCAGCTGCAGGTGGACGGGGTTCCTTTTTATACGGATGCCAAGGAAGCGATCGAACGGGAAAAACCCGATTTCGTCATCAACGTGACGCCGCGCCATGTGCATACGGCCATCAACCATTTGGCTTTCGATTATAAGCTGCCTGTGTTGTGCGAAAAGCCGATTGCCGAGAACTACGAGAAAGCCCTTGAAATCGTAAAAAGAGCGGAGGAGGAGCGGATTCCGTTCATGATCGCGGAAAATTACCGCACCTTCGCGCCCTTGCGCAAGCTGAAGCGGCTGATCGAGGCAGGCGCGGTCGGGGAGCTGCAGTCGCTGGAATGCGAGTTTTTCCGGAAGCGCCAAAAGGTGGCACTAGAACCGAACGACGAGCTGGAGGAAGTGATCATCCATCATTTCGATCTGCTGCGCCATTTGTCAGGGCGGGAGGTCGGCAAGCTGTATGCAGTCAAACGCCACGTGTTCCATATCGTGATGGATTTGCAGGAAGGCATTCAGGCCTCCTTTCGGTGTTCGCTGCACAGCGCGGGGCGCGAAACCCAGTGGCCGGGCGATTGGCGAATCGAAGGGGCGAAAGGCAGCCTGACCTTTAAGGACGGCGAGATTGAGCTGACGACGCCGGAGGGCGTGCAGCGCTGGACCGAATTCAGCGATGTACCGGCCCCGACCGCCCTGCAGGAATTTCTGGCGGCGCTGGCGGAAAACCGGCGCGGCGAAACCGATGCGAAGGAATATTTGAAAAACCAGGCGCTTGCCCACTACACCCGCTTGTCTCTTCAGCAGGGGCGGCAGGTGGATACGTCGGCAAGCTGGGGATACGGACCGGCAGACATCCGCAATTTTTTGCGGGCCGAACGGAAGCCGTCCCAAAGCCATGGAGGCATCGGGATGGTGGAAGGCGCAAGGCTGTTCGGCCAAGGGGACTTCGAGACGCCGCTTAAGTTTTTATATTATTCGGTGCTGCCTCCGAGCACATCGATCGGGTACCACGGACATCGCGAGGATGAAGAGGTTTATATCATCTTGGAAGGCACCGGCCTGATGACGATTAACGGGACCGAAACCCGGGTAGGCCCGGGAGACGTCATCGTCAACAAGCCATGGTGGAAGCACGGCCTGCTGAATGACGGCAGCGAGCCGATCCGGGCGATTGTGTTCGAGGTGGGCAAAGCCTGATCATTGAAGCCGCGTCAGTGCTTAAGCAGAGGAGGGGGATTCAAGAGGTGCGCTGGACAAACGAACGGGATTGGAAGGATCGGCAAGCGGCGGCAAGGGAGGAAGGCCGGGCGGAGCTTGCCGGAGGCAGCGGAGCAAAAGGCGGAACCGGGCGGCATGGCCGCCCGCTCCGGCTGTGGTATGCCGCGCCGGCGGCCCGATGGGAAGAAGCGCTGCCGATCGGCAACGGACGGCTCGGCGCAATGGTGTACGGTTCGACTGGGCTCGAAACGATCCGCCTGAACGAAGATTCACTGTGGTATGGCGGGCCTTTGCGGGCGGCTAACCCGGATGCCCGGCCGTATCTGGACGAAATCCGCGGCCTGCTGCGGGACGGCAGGCAGGCGGAGGCGGAGCATCTCGCCCGCATGGCGATGACCGCCTCTCCCAAATACGAGCAACCTTATCAGCCGCTTGGCGATTTGATGCTGAAGCCTTTGAATGGCGCCGCTCAGGTTGAAGACTATGAGCGGGAACTGGATCTGGAGCGTGCCGTCGTCAACGTAACCTATCATGCGGACGGCGTCAATTGCCGCCGGCAGTATTTCGTCAGCGAACCGGACGGGGTGCTGGTCATCCGTCTGACGGCCGACCGCCCCGGCGCGTTGACCTTTGCCGTGAATTTGATGCGCCGCCCTTTCGACGGCGGCTGCCGGGCGCTCCCAGACGGCACGGTCGTCATGAACGGAGAATGCGGGGCGGACGGCGTTCGTTTCAGAGCCGCGTTCCGCGCCGTCCATGAAGGGGGGACGGTGCGGAACATCGGGGATTTTTTATCCGTGGAAGGCTCGTCCTCGGTGACGCTACTGCTGGCCGCGCAGACGTCCTTCCGCGTGGACGATCCGGAGGCTGTCTGCCTTGAGCAGCTTCAGCGGGCGTCGGAACGTCCTTTCGAGGAGCTGTTCCAGCGCCATGTAACGGAATACCGGCAAAGGTTCGACCGGTTCGAGCTGTCGTTGACGCCGGGCGGCGACCCTATGGAACGGCTCCCGACCGATCAGCGGCTGCTTCGGCTGAAAGAGGCGGAGAAGGCCTCCGGCAGCGAACCGCCGGAACAAGCGAAAGCATCCGCCGATCCCGGTCTCATGGCCCTCTACGTGCAGTACGGCCGTTACCT
This sequence comes from Paenibacillus sp. VCA1, assembly GCF_031583795.1. NCBI lineage: Bacteria > Bacillati > Bacillota > Bacilli > Caryophanales > Paenibacillaceae > Paenibacillus > Paenibacillus sp. VCA1. The sequence continues at coordinate 254,247 of NZ_JAVLSX010000001.1, forward strand.
GCTGTTATCCTGTTCGCGCCCGGGTTCTTTGGCCGCAAACTTGCAGGGCATTTGGAACGACAGCTTTACTCCGCCCTGGGAGTCGAAATATACGATCAACATCAATACACAGATGAATTATTGGCCCGCCGAAAGTTTAAACCTTGAGGAATGCCATGAGCCGTTGTTCGACCTGATTGAGCGGATGCAGCCCAACGGGAAAGCCACCGCCCGCGACATGTACGGGTGCCGCGGGTTCGTCGCCCATCACAATACCAACCTTTGGGCGGAAACCCGGCCCGAGGGCGTTCTCATGTCCTGCACCGTTTGGCCGATGGGCGCTGCTTGGCTCAGCCTCCATCTGTGGGAGCATTACCGCTACGGGATGGACGTATCGTTCCTGAAAAAGCGCGCCTTCCCCATCATGAAGGAGGCGGCTCTTTTCTTGCTCGATTACATGACGGAAGACGAGGAGGGCATGCTCGTGACCGGCCCGTCGGTATCGCCGGAGAACCGCTTCTTGCTTCCGAACGGTCAAAGCGGCAGCCTGTGCATGGGGCCGTCCATGGATTCGCAAATCGCGCTGACCTTGTTTGAAGCTTGCCGGGAGGCGGCGGACATCATCGGCCAGACCGATCAGCCGTCTTCCGATGCAGGGATGCGGGTCAGCGGCAAGACGGAAGGGGAAGCCGATTTCCTCGCGGAACTGGAGCGGGCCATCAAGCGAATACCGAAACCGTCAGTCGGGCGTCACGGGCAAATCATGGAGTGGAGCATCGATCACGAAGAGGCCGATCCCGGGCACCGTCATATCTCGCAGTTGTTTGCGCTCCATCCGGGCAAGCTGATCGATGCATTGGAAACCCCGGAGCTGGCGGAAGCGGCCCGGGCGACGCTGGCCCGCAGGCTGGCGTCCGGAGGCGGGCATACGGGCTGGAGCCGCGCCTGGATCGTCAACTTTTATGCGCGGCTGATGATGGGCGGCGAAGCGCACGGCCATTTGGAGAAGCTGCTGTCGCATTCCACGTACCCGAACATGCTGGACTGCCATCCGCCGTTTCAAATTGACGGCAATTTCGGCGGCGCTGCCGGGGTGGCCGAAATGCTGCTGCAATCCCATGCCGGGGAGCTGCGGCTGCTGCCGGCGCTGCCGCCGCAGTGGCCCGCGGGACATGTGCGCGGATTGCGTGCCAGAGGCGGCTGGAGCGTCGACCTGAACTGGAGGGATGGAGCGCTCGTGGAGGCCATCCTCCATCCGCAGCGCGGCGGAACCTGCCGGGTCTGGTCCTCCGTGCCGCTCCATGTGCAGGATCCGCATACCGAATGGCGCGAAGAGAGCGGCGGCGGAGAAACGCCGGGATACCGCTATCTCCTTGCGGCTGCCGAAGGAAAAAGCGTCATGCTCGTCTCCAAGCAGAACCGGCGGTAAATTCTTGCAGCGGCCGAAAGAAAATAATAAAACACAAGCCAGCCGACAAATCCCCATTCCGGCGCAAGGACCGCGAACGTTAAGATAATCACGAAGGCAAGGGGCCGTTCTCAATATGGGCCGGCCCGACCGAACCGATCGAACGGGAGAGCAGGCAAGTTTCGGCCGATCGGTTTGGATAACGCTTTCTTTTCCAGAACAAATCCGTGAACCGGCCACACCAAGCGGGCAACCCGGCTTTCCGAACCGGTTCAAAAGCGAAAAAGGAGCGATGGACATGTCAGGACAGGCGCCAACAGCCAGCCGGGCGGGCATCAAAACACGCAGCCGGTTCGCCAGGCAAATGAGCAATTTCCGCAAATACAAAGCGCTCTATTTGATAACGATTCCGGGCATTCTTTATTTTATCGTGTTTAAATATTTGCCGCTGATGGGCTCGGTCATGGCTTTTCAAAATTACAACATATTCAAAGGGTTTGCCGGCAGCCCGTGGGTGGGGCTGGATCAGTTTAAGCGGATGTTCACCTATACGGAGTTTTTGCGCATTTTGGAAAACACGGTGCTGATCGGCTTGTACGACATCATTTTTGCGTTTCCGGTGCCGATCATTCTTGCGCTGCTGCTTAACGAGCTGCGAAAGGTGCTGTACAAGCGCATTTTGCAGACGGTCGTTTATTTGCCCCATTTCCTGTCCTGGGTCATCATCGGCGGGATTATGATCGGGATTTTGTCGCCGACGACGGGGATCGTCAATCAGGTGCTGAACTTTTTCGGCTTTCAGTCGGTTTATTTTCTCGGGGAGGATTCCTACATCCGGAGCATTCTGGTCGGTACGGGGATTTGGAAGGACAGCGGTTGGGGGACGATCGTATATCTGGCTGCGCTTGCCAGCGTGAACCCCGAGCTGTATGAGGCGGCGCGGATGGACGGGGCGAACCGCTGGAGGCAGACGTTGTCCATCACCATCCCGGCGATTTTGCCGACGGTGACGATCATGTTCCTGTTGCATATCGGCAACTTCCTGGATTTTGGCTTCGAACGGGTTTTCGTTTTCGTCAATTCGCTGAACGAGCAAAAGGGCGACATTCTCGATACGTACATTTACCGGGTCGGCCTGATCGACCAGCAGTACAGCTACACGACGGCGATCGGCCTGTTCAAGTCCGTGGTCGGCCTGATGCTGATCATGATCGGCAACGCCCTCAGCAGGAAAGCAAGCGGAGAAGGACTTTACTAGGGAAAGGAGCATGGCGACAATGAACATCAAAGGACGCTGGTTCGACTGGTTCAACTCGATATTTTTGGCGCTCGTCGGCTGCCTCATGGTTTTTCCGCTGCTTCATGTGCTTGCCAAGTCGTTCAGCAGCAGCAAAGCGATCAACGCCGGCCTCGTAAAGCTGTTTCCGGTGGATTGGACTTTGGTCAACTATCAGGTCATCTTGTCCGACAGCTCGATCTGGAGGGCGTTTCTGGTCAGCGTCATCATCACGGTAGGGGGCACGGCCATCAACCTGATCCTGACGGCATCGCTGGCTTACCCGCTTTCCCGTCCGGAGTACACGATGCGAAAAGTGGTGCTGATCTTCATCCTGATCACGATGATTTTCCAGGCCCCGCTGATCCCGAACTATTTGATCATCAAAAATTTGCACCTGTTGAACACGTTATGGGCGCTCATTATTCCCTCGGCGATCAGCGCGTACAACCTGTTTATTATGAGATCCTTTTTCGTGGGGCTCCCCTCCGAGCTGATCGACAGCGCCAGAATCGACGGAGCCGGCGAGCTGCGGACGATGTGGAGCGTCATTTTGCCCCTGTCCAAGCCGGTGATGGCGACGATGGGATTGTTTTACGCCGTATCGCACTGGAACTCGTATTCCACGGCCCTGTATTACATCAACAACCGCGCCTTGTACCCGCTGCAAATGCGGCTGCGCGAAATCGTGCTGAGCAACGACCTCGGCCAGGCCGGCAGCCTGCTGGAAGGCTTCAACGAGGTGTCGCCCGCAGGCGTGCAAATGGCGGTCATCATCGTTTCGGTGCTGCCGATTATCATCGTCTACCCGTTCCTGCAAAAGTATTTCATTAAAGGGATGCTGATCGGGTCGATCAAAACCTAGGATTTCAAGGCCGAATGCGGCGTGATTTACCTTGAGGACCGTCATTGGAGCCTATGCTTATAAAGCGGGACGAGGAATCCTTGTCAGCCGCGCAAGTCTCCCTACTTTTCTTGTAAATGAATGCGGTTTCATATATACGAAATATGATAATATAGAGGTGCTCTACACCAACGCGAAAATCGACATCACGTCCTGTAGCGATACTCCGGATGAGAAAGAGGGGGAGGCCATGAAAAAATGGTTGTATTTGATCCTGACCATGATCGTGACGCTTGCAGGCTGTTCTTTTCCGGGAATGACCCATTCTCCGGGCACCTCCGAATCCTCCCCTGGGCAGGCGGCCGGCAGCGGCGCGTCTCCGGGGGCTTTATCGTTTTCCATCGTTCTTTCCACCGGCTCGAATCCTTATGCGGCCAAGTCGCCCGACATTCAGCAGGATAAATGGGTCAAACAATTGGAAGCGCTGACAAATACCGATCTCCGCATGACCATGATCCCGTTGAAGGACGTCGACAAACGGCTGCCGGTGCTGCTGACCGGCGATGATTTTCCGGATGTCGTCCAGACCGTCGGAGGAGCAAGCTCCGCGGCCATGGCCGGAACCGTCGAGGCCGGCTTGTTTATGCCTTTGGACGATTTGCTCCGTGAGTACGCGCCACGCCTGCTCGCCCGGATTCCGAAGGAAGCGTGGCAGGAAACGAGCTACCAGGGAAAAATCTACGGCATTCCGGCCTGGCTCGACAATCCGTCGCGGCGAGGCACGTACATCCGTACCGATTTGCTGAAAAAAACGGGGCTTCCGGCGCCGAAAACGGTGGACGAGTTTCTCAACGTGCTGCGCGCCTTCAAAAAGCTGGGCGTGGAAAATCCGTACCAAATGCGGGAGAACTTCAAGTACGCGGATGTCATTTTCGGCGCGTATGACGTGCTGGGATACCAGTTCGAGCTTAAAAACGGCGAGGTCGTGCCGAAGTTTTTCGACGAAAAACGCATGATGCAGGCGCTCTCCGTTTATAAGACGATGCTTGACGAAGGCCTGATTGCGAAAAATTTCGCTACCGTCAGCATCAGCGAATACAGCCGCAACATCAATAGCGGCCAAGCGGGGGTCTGGACGGCGAATGCCGCAGGACTGCTCGAGTTCCGGACGAAAGTAAAGGAATCGGTGCCCGAGGCCGAAGTGGACATCATTCCTTCTCCCGAGGGTCCCGGCGGCTCAAAAGGCTACGGGCTTTACAGCTCGGTCATCAACTCTTATTACATCAATAAAAATGTATCGAAGGAAAAGGCCATCGGCATCATGCGGTTTTTCGACTGGATGCTGAGCGACGAGGCCGAGCGTTTTTTTTCCTTCGGCATTCCCGGCGACACGTACACCATCGAAAACGGCAGCATCAAATACCGGTTTCCGCAAAACCGGGATGAGCAGGATGAGCAAGGTTTCCGCGAACTGCTGTGGCTGACCCATGATTTGACGATCAACCGCCAGCGGACGAAGCTGCTTCCCGGGGGCGGGGACGTGCTTCATGCGATCGATCGTACGCTTACGGACGAAGGGCTTGGCAATATCGTTTTTGTGCCCGACCTGGAAGCGTTCAGCGTCTATCCCGAGCTGGCGCCGAACAATCCGAACCAGCCGCCGCCGCTGATCGTCGACCATATGGTGAGGATGATTTACGGCAAAGAGCCGATATCCGATTGGCCCAAGGTGATTCGGGAGTACAGGGATCGCGGCGGGGACGCGATTATCCGCGAGGCGACGCAGCGCTATAAAGCGCATGAGGGCGTCTTGGTGCTGCCCACCCGCTAAAGGTCGTTTTAACGGACAGGCGCATAGCGCCGCAGCTTACTTTTCAAATCCGGCAAAGAAAAGGGGTTTTGGATCCATGCGTGTGCTGATTGTGGAAGATGAACCTGTCATTCAGAAAGGGCTTGTTAAAATGGTGCAGCGGTATCCCGCGTCGTTTTCGGCGATTTATACGGCAGACGACGGGGCGTCCGCCCTGGAAATGATCCAAAGCGTGGAGCCCCATCTGGTGCTGACCGATCTGAGGATGAAGCGGATGGACGGCCTGGAGCTGTGCGAGCGGATTCACCGGGAATATGCGCATGTGCAGGTCGCGGTCATTTCCGGCTACAACGATTTCGGATACGCCCAGCGGGCGATCGAATACGGCGTCAAACGGTACCTGCTCAAGCCGGTTACCCAGCAGGACGTGCACAACGCGCTTCGCGAAATCATCGCCGGCATGAACGAAAACATCGTTCCGCTGCAAAAATACGTGGAGTGGTCGGAAAAGCTGGAGCAAAGCATTTGGATGCTGCAAAAAGGCGACATGGACCGGCTGCTCGCGGAAAGCGGGCAGGAAGGTTTGTTTGCCGGACTGCATGCGCTCGGCATGAAATCGGTGCTGGAAGACTGCCTGCGCATGATCGCGGCAAAGCTGTCCCAGCGGGGCTGGAAGCCGCAAATCGGTTTGGACATAAAAGGCACGGACATCAGCAAAAAGGAAGCGTTCGAAGCTTTCGGAGCGGCGCTTGACCAAATGTACACCCAGCTGCAGCTGACGCGCAAAGGCAAATTCAAGGATCCGATCGAAGAGGCGAAGGCGTTTATCGACCTGCATCTGTCGGAGGAGGTGACGCTGGAGGAAGTCGCCAAGCGGGTTGGATTGACCCGGACCTATTTCAGCGCGCTTTTTAAAAAAATGACCGGCGAAACCTTCGTGCATTACCGCATCAAGAAACGGATCGAGGAAGCGCGCAAGCTGCTAGCCGTCCCGACGCTGACCATCACGGACATCGCGGTTCAGGTCGGTTACGAGGATTACCCCCATTTTACGAAGACGTTCAAAAATTTCGTCGGCATGTCGCCTTCGGAATACCGGTCGTCTTTTGGCATTGAGTGATGCGCATGATGAAAATTCGCTTGCGAGTCAGGCTGCTGATCGGTTTTTTGGTCGTCATTTTGCTGTCGCTTTCGACCGTCGGCATTGCCTTTTATACGATATCGGCGAGGCAGCTGTCCCAAAGCGCGGAAAATCAGATGACGCAAATCGTCAACAACGCCGTCCATCATACCAACCTGTATTTATCCTCCTACCAGCGCTCGATGGTGGCCCTGCTTTCCAACGTGAGCGTCAAAAAATATATCGATTTGCCCTCGGACCGCGAGGAATACGAAAATTACCGCTACCTGACGGACATCCGCGATTCCATTGTGGATCCGGTCTGGATCCGCAACCCGGAAATCAGCGCGCTGTATATCATCGGGTATAACGGCAATGCGCTGTATTATTTCAACGGCGGCACGGAACCGTCCCTCGGGCCCGAAGAAACGGCAAAGCAAATCGATTTTTTCAAAAAGCATACGGACCCGTCCGGGCGGCTGACGATCCTCAATCACAGCATTCAGGGCGAGGGTGCGCCGATGCTGACGTTGGTCCGCCGCATCCGCGGGCTCCGCTCCCCCGAGATGAAAGGGTTCGTCGGCATCGAGGTCAAGTCCGAAGAGCTGTCGACGCTTTGGAAAGGGATCGACCTCGGGACGGACAGTTATTTTTTTATCGTCGATAATGGGGGCCGGATTCAATACCATGCCGATCCGAAGAAAACCGGAAAGGTGCTCCCCGCAGGCTTGGCGGACCAAATCTCCCAAGCGGGGGTTGCGATGTTCCACAGCGCGGCGGAAGGCGAGAAGCGGGCTTATATCAGCCGCAAGGCCGATTATTCCGACTGGAATCTGGTCGTGTCCATTCCCGACAGTCAACTGGTAAAGCCGCTCGAAACGACGCGCACGCTTATCTTCATCGTGGCGGGAATCACGTTCCTGTGCGCGCTGTTTCTGGCGAACCGCTTCGGAAGGGCGATCACGAATCCGATCCGGCGGCTGATGAAAGGGATGAGCCAAACCGAAAAAGGGAATTGGGAGTTCATTCCCCTCCCGAAACGGCACGACGAAATTACGGAGCTGATCATCCGGTACAATCTGATGGTCAACCGGCTGTCGGAGCTGGTGGATATCGTGTATCAGTCCGAGCTGAAAAACAAGGAGATGCAGGCCGAACGGCAAAAGGCGGAATTCCAGTCGCTGCAGCTGCAAATCAATCCGCATTTTTTGTACAACACGCTGGAAACGGTCGTCTGTTACGCCGTCATTCAGGACTCGGAGGAAATTTCCGAAATCGTCGGGGCGCTTTCCTATATGCTGCATTATTCGGTGAGGACCCATCTGGAGGAAATTACGGTCGCCAACGAGCTGAAGCACGTTATGTTTTTTATGGTGATCATCAACCACCGCATCGGGCGGGCGTTCGAAATCGACTTGCGGGTCGCGCCCGATCTTTTGCTGAGGAAAATGGTCCGCTTAACGCTGCAGCCACTGGTGGAAAACGTGTTTCAGCATGCGTTCCGCGGCGGGATCGAAGACCATCATACGATTGCGATCGATGCGGGCGAGGAGGAGGACTGCTTTTGGGTCAGCGTCGAGGACAACGGCTGCGGCATGGCGCCGGAACGTCTTGAGGAGCTGCGCGCCAAGCTGCGCGAAAACCGGCTGGCCGACGGCGGCGGGGAAGGGCAGATCCATGGCAACATCGGCGTTGCCAACGTGCACCGGCGCATCCAGCTTGTATTCGGCGAGGAATACGGGCTTAGCGTGGAAAGCAGCCCGGGGCGCGGCACGAAAATGATCATGCGCATGCCGCGTACGGCGGCGGCCGCCCAGGAAAGGGACGCTGCTGCCGGAGAGGAAGCTTTGCTGCCTCCAAACCGGTCTGATGGGAACGCATGGCGGGTTGGATGATGGAATGAACGAAAGAAATGGACAGCCGGGAGACCGGCTGTTTTTTTGCATGGAAATGTTCAACGCTTCGCCGGTCACACTCACCCTAAAAAAACACACCACCAGCATAATCCGCCCCATGGGTGCGCCCCGGCTTTCGTTTTATCATGGGATAAGCAAGGAAAAGAATGCATGTCTCTACAGTAACGGAAAGGGGAAAAGTCTAATGAAGAAATGGATCAGCCTGGTTTTGGCATCGGCGCTTCTGACGGTTGGCGTCGCAGGTTGCGGCAAAAATAGCGGCTCGAACGCCGCAGACGCTTCCGACGAGTCCAAGCCGCTCAAATTTTCGATCTCCCTGACAACAAGTGGAAACAGTTATGCAGAAAGCTCAAAGGATATCAACAACGACAAATGGGTTAAGGAATTTGAAAAGAGGGCCAACATCGACCTAGACATCCAGATGATCCCGCTCAAGGATTTCGACTCGAAGATGTCGATCATGTTTGCGGGCGGAGATATCCCTGACGTGGTGCAAAACGTCGGCGGCGCGACGGACAAATCGATGTCGGGTTCCATTGAAGCCGGGGTGTTTATGCCTCTCGATGACCTGCTGAAGGAATACGCGCCGAATATTATGAAAGCGGTTCCGAAGGAAGCTTGGGACGAAGTCAGCTACAAAGGAAAAATCTACGGCGTACCGACGTGGCTGAGCAACCCTTCCCGCCGCGCGACGTTTATTCGGACCGACCTGCTCGAAAAAACGGGTCTTCCGGTTCCCAAAACGATGGATGATCTCTTGAACGTTCTGCGCGCATTCAAAAAACTGGGCGTGCCGGCGCCGTATCAAGCCCGCGAGAACTTTAAATACGCGGATATCGGCTTCGGAGCCTACGACGCGCTTGGTTACCAGTTCATGGAGAAGGACGGCGAGGTCGTTCCGAAGTTCTTTAATGCCGAGAACATGGAAAAAGCGCTCAACTTTTATAAAACGATGTATGACGAAGGCTTGATCCAGAAAGATTTTGCCACGATTCAGCCGCCGCAGTACACCGAGAACATCCAGGCGGGAAATGCGGGCGTTTGGACGGCGAATGCGGCCGGATTGCTCGATTTCCGCACCAAAATCCAGGAGGTTGTTCCGGACGCGAAGGTCGATATCATCCCGTCTCCTGAAGGAGACAACGGCTTGAAAGGCTACGGCCTATACAGCTCGGTCAACACCTCCCTGTATATCAACAGCAAGGTCAGCAAGGAAAAAGCGATCCGCATCATCAAGCTGTTCGACTGGATGCAGACGCCGGAGGCCGTGAAATTTTTCAGCTTCGGCATCGAGGGGGAAAACTACACCGAGAAAGACGGCAAGATCGATTATAAGATGCCGACGGATAAACAAGGCAATGACGAACAAGGCTTCCGTTCCATGCTCAGATGGGTAGGCGACGGAACGATCAACCGCGAGCGCACCGAGCTGCTTCCGGGCGGAACGGACGTGCTGAAGGCGCTGGACGAAACGCTGGCCCACGAAGGCATCGGCGGCATCGGCTTCGTGCCGGACCTGGAAACCTTCAGCCAATATCCGGATTTGGCATCCAAACGCCCCGACCAGGCGCCGAAGCTGATCATCGACCACATGGTGAAAATGATTTACGGCAAGGAGCCGATCTCCGATTGGCCGAAGGTCATCGAGGAATATAAGCAAAAAGGCGGCAATGAAATCATTAAGGAAGCGACCGAACGCTTCAAAAACAATGACGGCATATTGAATCAAGCCAGCCGCAAACAATAACAAACGCGGCAAGCGGTGAAAGGGGTGTGCAGCATGGATACGGGTTCCGCGGAAGCATGGAGGCTGAAGCTCCTTACCCCGTCTTCCTGGTGGGGGGCGAAATGGCGAGAAGCGCTTCCGGCCGGAAACGGCCGTCTCGGCGCGGCGGTATACGGAGGCGTTCATCAAGAGACCATCATGCTGACGCATGGCGACTTATGGTGGCAGAGCCGCACGCCGGAGCTGCCCGACGTCAGCGGCAGGCTTGCGGAAATGCGCCGGCTGATGCTGGCGGGCCGGGAGGCTGAGGCCGAGCCGATGCTGATTCAGGAGCTTCAAGACCTGGGATATGATCCGGTGATGGCCGTTCCGCTTCCGCTGGGGGATCTGACAATCCGTTATGAAGTCGGCGAAGGGTTTAAACATTATTCCCGCGAGCTGGATATGCAGACCGGCGAAATCACCGTTCGCTGGCAGGACAGGGGGGCCGCTTTCGAGCGGGCCCTGTTCGTATCCCGCTCCGATGACATGGTCGTGATGGAGCTGCGGGCGGAAGAGCCTTCGGCCGTAAAAGTCGGCTTATCGCTCGGACTGCATGATCCTGCCGATGTTAAACGTCCGCCGGGCCGGCCCGAAGCGCCGCTGCCGACGGACGCGGAGTCGGGGGCGGACGGCTCTTATGTATGGTACGCGGCCCGCAGCGATGACGGCAGCGATTTCGGGGCCGTGGCCCGTGTCATTCCGGCTGAGGAAAGCTTAATAGCCGATAAGGCAGAGGCGGTGGTCGAAGGCGCCGGGAAGGTGCTTGTTTTGCTGCGCATGTTCGTTTCCGGCAGCCGGGAGGCGGAATGGGCAAGGCTGAAAGCTGAGCTAGCGGCGGAGCAAAGAGGCTACCGGGAGCTGCTGGCCGCGCATGTCCGCGAACATCGCGAGCTGTTCGGCCGGATGACGCTTGATTTGCATGCGGCAGGCCGCGATCGTTCCAATGAAGAACTGCTGCTTGAAACCTATCAAGGCGAAGCGCCTCTAGCTTTACTGGAAAAAATGTGGGCTTACGGCAGGTACCTGCTCATTTCGAGCTCCCGCGAAGGCGGCAGCCCTTGCCATCTCTACGGCTTGTGGTGCGGCGAGTACCGGGGCTTTTGGGCGTTCAACATGGCCAATGAAAATTTGCAGATGATGTATTGGCAGACGCTGAGCGGCCGGATGCCGGAGCTGCTGCTGCCGGTGTTCGATTACATGGAGCGGCTGCTGGACGACTTCCGTTTGAACGCTCAACGTCTCTTTGGCTGCAGGGGGATTTTTATCCCGGCGCCGACGGCCCCGGATTCGGGGCTCATCAAAACGCTCGCGCCGCATATCGTTCATTGGACGGGTGCGGCGGGCTGGGTCGCCCAGCATTATTACGATTATTATCTTTATACGGGGGAACGGGAGTTCCTTAGAAATCGGGCGCTGCCGTTTTTAAGGGAAGTCGCTTTGTTTTATGAAGACTTTTTTGTGGTCGGGGAGGACGGCAGGCTGCTCAGCTGCCCGTCCAATTCGCCGGAGAACAAACCCGGCAACGGGGCCGGCGGTCCGAAAGGGACGACGGTGAACGCAACGATGGATTTTGCCATCGCCAAAGAGGTGCTGGGCCGTTTGGTGGCCGGGGCCGAAAGCGAGGGACTGTACCCGGGGGAAATTGCGGCGTGGAAAGAACTGCTGCGGCGGATTCCGGATTACCAGGTCAATGAAGACGGCGCGATCCGGGAATGGATGCACCCTGCATACGATGACGAATACCATCACCGCCATCAGTCGCATCTTTACCCGGTGTTTCCGGGCAAGGAGGTTACGAAGGAGAATGCCCCCGCTTTGTTTGAGGCGTTTTGGACGGCTGTCCGGAAAAGGCTGGTCGTCGGGATCAAAGAGCAGACCGGCTGGTCGCTTGCCCATATGGCAAATCTGTACGCCCGCCTGGGCGAGGGGGATTTGGCGCTGGAATGCCTCAATTTGCTGAGCCGCTCGTCGGTGATCAACAACTTTTTTACGCTTCATAACGACTGGCGGCATATGGGGATCGGGCTCTCCATGGATTGGGCTCCGGTGCAGCTGGATGCCAATATGGGCTGGACGGCGGCGGTGCAGGAAATGCTGTTGTATTCCGAGCCCGGGCGGCTGAAGATTCTTCCGGCGCTGCCTTCAAAATGGCGAAGGGGACGCGTGCAGGGGCTGCTGGCCTGCGGCGGAATTGAGGTCGATATCGATTGGGACCTGGAGCGAAAGATGCTGGTGGTAAAGCTGCTATCGGCAAAGGCCGATCAACACGTGACGATAGATTTGCCCGAGGGATGTGAGGCAGCGGAGGACGATACGATACGGCAGGAATCGGTGAAAATGGAGGCTCCTTCGGGCCCGAAGCAGAAACCGGAGGTTCGGTCGCTGCTTAAAGCCGGCAAGGCGGTCATCCTTACAGCCGCATTTGGGACGCCTGTCGGTTGAAACGGGCCGAATTGCATTCATTTGCCGGTCTAAGGCAAGGGCGTCGCGGGTGCGGGACGGAGTGCGCCACCGGTAGCGGCCACGGCTGCCGCAATCCATCGTGGAAGGACGTTAAGGACGAAAAGATAAAGCAAGCAGGCAACCAAAGGAGGGTTTCGGATGAAAGAGGCATCTTTGCTGGACGACATCATGGCGATGGACGTCATCGATACGCATACCCATCTGGTGGGAGACCGTTTATGCGCGGAGGACTTTTGGGAAATCGCCGACTATTTCTGGCTGAACCGCGAGCTTCAGACCGCAGGTTATCCGCCCGGGGCGGGAGCTTTGCCGGAGGGAAAGCGGATTGAGGCTTTCCTGAAGGCCTACCATGCTTCGCGCAACACGCTGATGAACATCGCGTTCACCACGATTTTGAAGGACTTGTACGAGGTGGAGCTGACGGGCGAGGCATCGGTCCGGGAAGCGGATGCGCGGATCAAGGCAAACCGTAAAGGTCCCGGCTGGGCGCAAAACGTGGCGGATCGGCTGCATGTGCGCCGTTTTGCCGTCAATCATCCGCAGCATGCCTCCTTTGAAGGAATGGAGCAGGATGCGCTGCTGTTTCCGCGGATCGACGGCTGGCTGCCAAAGCGGGTCGGACAAATATTGCAGTCGGATCGGCGGGAAGAAGCGTTTGAGCTGGCGAAGGAACAGGTTCGCAAACAGTTGGGCGAATATCAGGAGATGGGCTGCCCCGGCATCATGACCACGCTCCCGGAATTTGAGGCGGCGGCGCATGAATCGTACCGAATCAGCGAAGACAGCCGGTCCGACGAGGTGCTGTTTATGCTTTTGCACGAAGTGTGCGCAGAGCTTGAGCGCCGCGGCATGTTTTTGCAGCTGTTTCTCGGCGTGGAGCGCAGATGGGGCAGCACTTCCGCGGCTCCGGTAAATGATCCGCTCCGCGTCGTCCGGTTGTACGGATTTTTTGAAAAATACTCCATACCGATTGAGCTGGTCACCGCCGCGGAGTTGAGCAACCTGGACGTCGTGCAGGCGGCATGGAATTTCCCGAATGTTCACGTCGGCGGGATGTGGTGGTATAACTTTCGGGCAAGCACTTATACGAAAAGCATGCAGTATCGGCTCGAAGCGCTGGCTCCCGCCAAAAGCTCGCTGATCGTATCCGATGCCCGCTGCATCGAATGGACGTACGGAAAGATTCATCTCGTGAAGCGGCTGTTGGCGGGATTTTTGGATGAACAGGTAGCCAAGGGATGGATGGACCGCGAATTTGCGCTTTACTGCGCGGCGGAATGGCTGCATGGGAGTGCGGCCAGGCGTTACGGCCTGAAGGGGCGGGAGGGAGCATGATGGATTTTTCGCTTATGGATCGGATGCTGCCCGCGCCGCTTAACGGCGGCTTTCGGATGGACGGCTGGTGGGTATGGTGCGGATCGGTCGTACGCGGCGAGGACGGGCGCTATCATATGTTTGCTTCCCGATGGCCCGGCTGGCTGCCGATGCATCCGGGCTGGCTGCTCCGTTCGGAGGTCGTCAGAGCCGTATCGGATACGCCGGAGGGACCTTATCTTTATGCCGAAACGGTGCTTCCCGCCAGGGGCGCGGAGTATTGGGACGGGCGCAGCACGCATAATCCTCATATCATCCGACATGGCGGCAAATACTTTCTCTACTACATGGGGTCGACGCATCCGTTTGCGGAAGTGACGCCCGAAGAACCGATTGGACTGGACGACTGCCGCGCGATCGCGGCGAGAGCGAACAAACGGGTAGGCCTGGCCGTATCGGACAGCGTGTTCGGACCTTGGAAGCGGCTTGACGCTCCGATTTTGCCTGTGCGCCCCGGCAAGTTCGACAGCTACCTGACTTCGAATCCGGCTCCTTGCATCAGAGAGGACGGATCGGTGCTCCTGATTTATAAAGCGCGGAAATACGAAGGGCATACGTACGGCAATATGACGCTTGGCGCGGCGGTGGCGGATGGGCCGGAGGGACCTTACCGCGTCATCCGCGAGGAGCCGTTGTTTCCGCCTGAAGTGCATGTGGAAGACCCGTTCGTGTGGCGGACCGAAAGCGGGTATGCCATGATCGCCAAAGACATGGAAGGCCATCTTTGCGGCGAAAAGCACGGCGGCATTTTGGCCGTGTCGGACAACGGGACGGATTGGCGGCTAGCCGATGCTCCTAAAGCTTATTCGCGGGAAATCTTATGGGATGACGGACGGAAGCGGGTGATGGGCAGCTTCGAGCGGCCGTTCCTGCTCTTTCAGGACGGCAGGCCGACGCATTTGTTTGCGGCGACCGCCGACGGGCCGGGAGGTTTCCGTCATGCGCAGCAGACATGGAATATGGTGATACCGCTTGCGGCAGATCCGCCGGGCGGTCTGTAGGAGGGACAGCTGATGCAGCATACGGAATGGATTCAGGCGGCGCCGGGCGTATGGAAGACGACCATCGGCAGTCCGGAGGGGCTGACGCCGCTCACCTGCATGAACCGGAAGCCGAAAACGGAAGCGATGACCGAGATGCCGGATGTTTCGCTTCCGCTAGATTGGGAGGAAATCGCATTCACAGGGCTGAAAGCAGGCGGGAGCCTGCTGTCGTTTCCGCTCGACCAAAGCGAGGAGCTGTACGGCGCCGGCCTGCAGTTCATGCGGATGAATCAGCGCGGCCGTACCCGGTACCTGCGGGTGAACAGCGATCCCCGGCAGGATACGGGGGAGACGCATGCGCCCGTCCCTTTCCTGGTGAGCGGGCGGGGGTACGGCGTGCTGGTGGACACCGCGCGCGCCGTCACCTTGTATTGCGGGTCGACGCTGCGGCAGCGCGAAAGCGCCGCGTCCGAAGCCCGCGACCGCAATACGGATCGCGGCTGGAAAGCGACGCCGGTATCGGACCGGCTGGAAATCCGGCTCCCGCCGGAAGGGGCGGCGGTATATCTGTTTGCCGGTCCCGGCATGATGGATGCGGTGCGGCGCTACAACCTGTTCTGCGGCGGCGGCGTGCTGCCCCCGCGCTGGGGGCTGGGCTTCTGGCACCGCGTCCCGACGTTGTACCGGGATGAAGAGGTCGAGCGGGAGGCGATGGAATTTCGCGCAAGGGACATTCCTTGCGACGTCATCGGGCTGGAGCCGGGTTGGCATTCGGCAAGCTACCCGGTCACGTATGAATGGGATGCGGGCCGTTTTCCGGACCCGGCCGGATTCGTTTCCCGCATGCGGCAGGCCGGGTTCCGGCTCAATCTGTGGGAGCATCCCTACGTATCGCCGCGATCGGGATTGTACGGCTGGCTGAAGGCGCTGTCCGGCGATTATTCCGTCTGGGGCGGCCTCGCCCCAGACTATACGCTGGAAAACGCGCGGGAGCTGTACGCCGCCCAGCATGAACGGGAGCATGTCAGCCTCGGCATATCCGGCTACAAGCTGGACGAATGCGACGGCAGCGAACTAACCCGCAATTCATGGATGTTTCCGGCGCATGCCGCCTTTCCGTCCGGACATGACGGGGAGCAGATGCGGCAGCTGTACGGGTTGCTGCTGCAGGACATGACAAGCGGCATTTTCCGCAGAAATAACCGGCGCACTTACGGGCTGGCGCGGGCCTCCAACGCGGGCGCGTCCCCGCTTCCGTACGTGCTGTATTCGGATTTGTACGATCACAGGCAGTTCGTCAGAGCGCTGTGCAATGCATCGTTTTGCGGGCTGCTATGGAGTCCGGAGGTGCGCCGGACCGAAGGCACCGAAGATTGGGTGCGGCGGATGCAGACGGTTTGTTTCTCGCCTTTGGCGATGCTGAACGCCTGGGGGGACGGCGTGAAGCCGTGGAGCGATCCCGAAGCGGAGGCGACGATCCGCCATTATATCCGTTTGCGGATGCGCCTGCTGCCCTATCTATACACCGTGTTTGCCGAATACGAGGCGAAGGGAATCCCGCCGTTTCCGGCCATGCCGCTCGTATTGGACGAAGAAAAGCGAACGAAGAAGAGCGCGGCATCTGCCGCCGGAGAAAAGACGGACGGTGCAGCCGCAAACGACGGCTCCCCGAAAGGATCAAGCCGGGCTTTCGGTGTGCTCGACACTTCGGAGGGGGCCTACGGAACCCAGCTTAGGCGCGAATGGGATGACCAGTTTTGCATCGGGCGCGATCTGCTTGTCGCGCCGATGTTTGCGGGCGAAACCGGAAGGGATGTGCTGCTGCCGGAGGGCGTTTGGTATGAAGCCGAAACCGGCGTGCGCCGCGAAGGCGGGCGCGTCATTCGCGCGGAGTGCCCGCTGGAACGCCTGCCGCTTTTTGTGCGCGAGGGTGCGGTCATTCCGATGATGCCTGCCCTGGACCATGTGCCTGAAGGGGACATTCCGGTAGAGCTGATCCATTTTGGATCCGCACCGGGCGAAAGCCTGCTGTACGACGATGACGGAGAAACCTTTGATTACGAACGGACCGGCGGATGCTGGCGGAAGGTGACGGTGGCCAAAGCCGCGGACGGGAGCTTTTCCGGTACCGTGGAATCGGGAGGGCAGGGATGCCGTTACCGTATAACGGGCTGGCGGTTCGGGCAGACCTGCCTGCCGCCGGAATCAACCGAGCCTGCAATTTGAGGAGGAGTACACGATGAGTGAACAGACTTTACGGAAGAACGCTGCAAATACGCATCAACCTGCGGAAATTCCCGCTTCCGTCCACGCCTGGGCGGAAGGCGTGTGGGAACGGATTCGGGTAAAAATAGGTCGGACCAGCCGCCGCATCGGCGTCAGTTGCCCGCATGCCTCCGTAAACGGCGTATACGACGATATGCGCGTATCCTGGTGGACGGCCGGCTTCTGGCCGGGCATTTTATGGCAGCTGTCCGCGGACGGCGGACAACCGGAATTCAGAGACATCGCGGAGCGGTGCGAGGAACGTCTGGACGAACCGCTGCACGCGCTGGCGGTGCACCATGATTCAGGGTTTATCTGGCTGCTGTCCGCCGTGGCCGATTACCGCATCACGGGGAACGAGCGCTCCCGGCAGCGCGGGCTGATGGCGGCATCGCAGCTGGCGAGCCGCTTTAACCTGAAGGGCCGGTATATCCGGGCATGGCATGACGCGGAAAACGTCAACCGCGCAGGCTGGTCGATCATCGACACGATGATGAACCTGCCGCTATTGTACTGGGCGTCGGAAACGACGGGCGACCCGCGCTTTCGCCATATCGCCGCCGCGCATGCGGAAACGGTCCTCGAGCATTTCATGCGCCCGGACGGATCGAGCTATCACATTTTGCGCTTCGACGCCGAAACCGGGGAGCTGCTGGGCGCGGATGCCGGGCAGGGATATGCCGCGGATTCGGCCTGGGCGAGAGGCAGCGCCTGGACGGTATACGGGATGGCGCTTTCTTATAAGTACACCGGCAACGAAGCGTTTCTGACCGGCGCCAAGCGGGCCGCGCATTTCTTTTTGGCCAATCTGCCGGAGGATTACGTCCCGCATTGGGACTTCCGGGCGCCCCGGAACGACGACACCCCGCGCGACACCTCCGCCGGCGCCTGCGCCGCCTGCGGGCTGATCGAGCTCGCGGCGCATGTCCCCGCCGGGGAAGGCCAAACGTATTTGGACGCCGCCGGACGGCTTGTCCGTGCTTTGGATGAGCGTTACGGCGCTTGGGATCGTGAGGACGAGGAAGGTTTGATTTTGTCGGGCACCTCCAATCTGCCGGGCGGAGTGCATATCGATACGCCGCTCATTTACGGGGATTATTTCTTCGTGGAGGCCGTATCCAGGCTGCGCGGTTCCAAGCTCAGTTTTTGGTAACGGTTGTCCGAATCGGCTATTGAACACACGGGACATGGAAAGGGGATCTGGAGAACCATGGGGAATCAGACGGACATCAACAAAACGGGACACGAGCATCCATCGGCCGTCCGCGAGGAAAATCTTCTGGATGATCCTCTGCAGGCCGTGAACGACGGCGCGGACACCGGGGACGAGGCCCATGAGCGAAGGATCGCTTGGTGGCGCGAAGCCAGACTTGGCCTGTTCATTCATTGGGGGCCTTATGCGATGCCTGCCGGGGAGTGGAACGGAGAAGAAGTCGAGGCTTCTTACAGCGAGCATATTATGCTGCGCGCCCGCATTCCGGTGCGGGCCTACGAGGAAATGGCGGAGCAATTTAATCCGACCGCTTTCGATGCGGGAAGATGGGTGCGAACCGCCAAGCAGGCCGGGCTGAGATATATCATTTTTACCGCCAAACATCATGACGGGTTTGCGATGTACGACTCGAAAATCTCCGACTACTCCATCGTGAGGCATACCCCGTTCGGGCGGGACCCCTTGAGGGAATTGGCGGAAGCGTGCCGCGAGGAAGGGCTGGTTCTCGGCATTTATTATTCGCATGCCATGGATTGGCATGACCCGGACTCGCAGGGGAACACATGGGACTATCCCGGCAATATCGGCGCCTACGACGAGGTGGAGAGCTGGATTCACGATGATGACAAACGTTACCGGTTCGACCAATATCTTCACCGCAAATCGCTGCCGCAGGTGCGCGAGATGCTGACCGAATACGGCAAGGTCGGGCTGATGTGGTTCGACTGCGGCGGCAAGCTGACCCGGGAGCAGGGGGAATTGTTCCTAACCACCGTTCACGCCCTGCAGCAGGACTGCCTGGTGAACAGCCGCGTCTGGAAAAGCCCGCTCGGGGATTACGCCAACACCTCCGACAATCAGCTCGAAACGCGGACGATCCGCCGCGACTGGGAAAACATCATCACGCTGAACGATTCCTGGGGATATAAAAAATCGGACTCCAATTGGAAGCGGCCGGATGTTATCATTCGCCAGATTGTCGATGTGGTCAGCAAAAACGGCAACCTCGTCATCAATGTTGGACCAACGGCCACGGGCGAGTGGGACCCGGTCTCCGAGTCCATCCTGCTGGAGGTGGGACAGTGGCTGCGGGTGAACGGGGATGGCATTTACGGTGCGGGCGCGTCTCCGACTGCAAAACCGTCTTGGGGAAGATGCACCTTAAAAGGCCAAACGTTGTACCTGCACATCTACGATTGGCCGGTGGACGGGCAGCTGGTGGTGCCCGGGCTGCTCAGCCGGGTCGAACGGATCTATCCCCTCGCAGGAGGGGAGGATTTGGCTTTCCGGCGCCAGGGCGCACAGGATATCGTCGTATTTCTGGACGATAAGCCGCAGATTGCGGACGGAAAGCCGACCGTGCTGGCAGCCCTATGCGCGGAGGAGGTTCGGGGGAACCCCATCCGATTGCTGGCGGATGGCGCCGGAGCGCCGCGGATGTATGAGCTGGGGGTTTTTGAAAGCGAAATATCCGGCGCCACGCTCCGTTACGACACAGGCAAAAAGAACCGCGATAACTTGCTGGATTGGTCCGACCCGGCGGATTTTGCGTTCTGGAGCATACGCACTTCCAGTCCCTGCTCGTTTACGGCAGGTCTCGTTTACGGATGCGGCGGGGATGGAGGAGGTTCTTTCCGGCTAGAGGTTTCCCCTTCCGGTCAAACGCTCCGCCAAGAGGTCAGGCCGACCGGAGATCCGTATGATTTCCGCGAATTCGAAGCAGGCACGCTTCATTTTCCGGAAGCGGGCGAATACCGGATCGGGCTGCATGCCGAGCGAATCGAAGGCGCGTATTTGATGCAGCCGCGTCAACTGAGGTTAACGCCGGCGGCCAAATCCTTGATATAAGAAGAACAGCCCGCTGCCGGCTTTCCGGTCCGGGTTGTTTCTTTTTTTTCGAGTTGACAGGCTGTGTCTTCGTGAGTAGTATTTATAAATAATACTATGAAATCAAAGAAAGGAGATCAGCCCATGATCGAGGAACTGCGAAGCATCGGCTTGTCCGATTTGGAGGCGAGAATTTATTTGGCCTTGCTGGAAGAGCCGGAGATTTCCGGATATGAAGTCGCTAAACGGGTATCCGTATCCCGCACCAACGTTTATGCCGCTTTGCGCGCGCTTACGGACAAAGGGGTATGCCGCACGATTGAGGCCGAGCCCGTTTTGTACGATGCCGTTCCGATCGCCCAGCTGATCCGCACGATGAAGACGCGTTTCGACCAAACCTCCAGGCTGCTGCTGCAGGAGCTGGATGCGCCTCCGAAAAAAGCGGCGTCCTTTTATTCCTGGAAGGGAGAGCAAGCGCTGCGGCAGGCTATGGAGAGGGTGATCGCCAACAGCGAGCACAGCATGATCGTGGATGTGTGGTCCGAAGATTTTCAAGCGATGGAAGAAGCGCTGCTGGATGCCGAAGGGCGGGGCGTTCGCGTGATCGTCATTACGATCGGCGAGGTTCAAACCCCTCTGAAGGAAGTCATCACTCATCTGCGGAGTGCGGATTGGGAAGAGCATATATCCAGGAAATTTTCCATTTTAGCCGACGGCAAGGCAGCGCTGATCGGAAGCTTTGGCAAAACCGTCAAATTGTCCGCGCTGGAAACGGACCATCCGTCGATCATCGAGCTTTTGAAAAACGGATTTTACCATGATTTGATCGGCGAGCGGATCGAACGGGACTTTGGTGCTGCATTGGAGGAAAACTACGGCAAGGATTACGAAAAGATCGTTTCCTCTTACCGGGAGCTGCTCACATAGGGTCGGCTCCGACTTTTTTGCGGATTTTATAGTAGTATTTATAAATACCATCAAAAAAACGAAGGAGATGCATTTTGATGATCCAAGTGAATGTCGAGGAAATTCGTGACGTTTTAACCCGCACCGGGCAGCTTCTTTTGCAAAAATACAACCGCGAGCAGCCGCCGCAAACCCGGGAGCTTCTGACCGAACGTTTCGTGGAAGCGAACGGCTGGGCCGAACGGGAGATTCGAAAGGCTTTGGAGTCCCGTTATCCCGGCGTGCGCTGGTCGGAAGCCGAGCTGGATGCCGGCAAACAGGCCGATCCCGAATTCGGCGGGGCCTATTGGGTGCTCGATCCAGTCGACGGCGCGGTGCATCTGCACCAAGGATTGGCGTTCTGGTCGACCTCCTTATGTCTGATCGAAGACGGCGCTCCCGTCTTTGCCGCTGTATATGATGCGAACCAGGACGAGTTTTTTCATGCGCTGCGGGGCCAAGGGGCTTTCCTGAACGGAGAGCGGATCGGGGTGGCGCGGAAAACGAACCTGTCGGATGCGCTGCTGCTGACGGCTCCGCCGAACAAAGTCGACATCGAACCGGAAAACGTCCGCTTCACCTCCTGGAGCCTCGGCAAGCTGCTTCCCGAATCGACGGCCGTGCGCATGCTGGGGTCCGTCGCGCTCCAAATGGCATATGTCGCCTGCGGCCGGATGGATGCTTATTGGGAATTCGGGCGTGAAATTTACGACTGGATGGCCGGTGCCTTGCTGATCGAGGAGGCTGGCGGAAGCGTGTCGGACGTGGACGGCAAGCCGTTTACATGGGGAACCGCGGGCATCATCGCCGGGCATGAACCGCTGCGGATTGGCATTCAACAGGTGCTGGTGGAGTAACAAAGCATCAAGGTTTTTTTCCAGCGGGCAGAACCCGCCGGGGACGTGAGCAGCGACGGTGGATGAAGAAGCGTTTTTTCGCATGAGGGCAGAGGACCGGGGCGTTAGCCCCGGGTTTTTTTTGGGAGATCATAGAATTTATAAGTTTTCAGCGAAGTTGACCAATTTTATGAACTAAGGAATAACCTCTGCTAAATGCGGTCTGTCTTCCGTGAAAGCATGTCGATATACGTTTTTCTAGAAACATGTCGAATCAGGACTTTCGATTCAATCTATTCTGGAACTATTTACAAATATTAGCATGGCATCTAAAATGAATATAGGCGCTAAAATTAAAGCGCTTTAACTTAAAGGAGGTGTTTGTACAGGCTTTTTTGATGTAACCGTTATTACTTTCCAACAAGATGCTGCCTAATGTCATCCGGCATAAAGGTTATGTCACGGATCCAAAAATCGACTTTAAAGGAGAGTAAGGAAAATGAGAAAAAACGGAAAGTTTTCGCTTCGCGGCAAAGCTGTTATGATGAGTTGTCTCGCTTTTCTCTTGATTCCCGCAAGTTTCGCTTTCGCATCTCCTAACAAGCCGTTTCCGCAGCATACGACATATACATCCGGTACGATCAAACCGAGCAACGTCACGCAAAGCGCGATGGACAGCGCCGTCCAATCGAAGTGGGACAGCTGGAAAGCGGCTTATTTGAAGCCGGCCGGAACCGGAAAATATTACGTGAAATACCAGTCCAACGGCGACACGGTGTCCGAGGCCCATGGCTACGGCATGCTGGCAACCGTGTTGATGGCCGGGTACGACAGCAATGCGCAGACCTATTTTGACGGACTTTATAAATATTACAAGGAACATCCAAGCGACAACAATCCGTATCTGATGGCGTGGAAACAAAACAGCAGCTTCCAGAACATCGAAGGCGCAGATTCAGCCACCGACGGCGACATGGATATCGCTTATTCGCTGCTCCTTGCGGACAAGCAGTGGGGAAGCAGCGGCAGCATCAACTATCTCCAGGCGGCCAAAAATATCATTGGCGCGATTATGCAAAGCGACGTCAACCAAACCCAATGGACCTTGCGTCTCGGCGATTGGGCGACGGACAGCAAATATAAAGACGCGACGCGCCCTTCGGATTTCATGCTGAACCATATGAAGGCTTTCCAGGCCGCAACCGGGGATTCGAGATGGAACAACGTCATCGATAAAACCTACACGATCATCAATTCGATTTACAACAACTACAGCTCGTCGACGGGCCTGCTTCCGGATTTCGTGGTGTTGTCCGGAGGAGCGTACAAGCCGGCTCCGGCAGACTTCCTGGAAGGCGCCAATGACGGGAACTACGAATACAATTCCTGCCGCACGCCATGGCGGATTACGACCGACTACCTGATGTCAGGGGATAACCGCGCGCTGAATCAGCTGAACCAAATGAACACCTGGATCAAAGGCAAAGCAAGCAGCAATCCAAGCAGCATCAAAGACGGTTATAAGCTGAACGGTAGCGTCGTCGGCTCCTACAACAGCGGCGCGTTTTACGCTCCTTTCGGCGTCAGCGCCATGACGTCCTCGGCCAACCAAAGCTGGCTGAACTCCGTATGGTCCAAAACGGCCGGAAGCTCGAACGAAGGCTACTATGAAGATAGCATCAAACTGTTTTCGATGATCGTGATGTCCGGCAACTGGTGGACGTATTAAGAATCTATCGAAGAGGAAACGATAGTTTAAAGGCCCGATCAGCTGTTGAAGCTCATCGGGCCTTTCTTCGCGTGGAGACTCGTATTTATTTCAAAGCTATCTTTTCCTTGCACGCAGATTTTGCCTTAATGCATGAGGTATTTCCAGATCAGCCAGCAGACCAGCACCGATATCCACGAAATGAAACCGAAGATCATGACGATTTTGTTTTCGCTCCATCCGTATTTCAGGCTGAAATGGAAGTGGATCGGGGTCATCCGGAACAGCCGCAGCTTCGTCCGTTTATAGTACCATACCTGCAAAATGACCGACAGCTGTTCCGCCAAATAGACGGAAAACAAAATCGGAATCAAAATTTCGACCTTCTCGATGACGGCCAGTACGGAGAGGGAACCGCCGATCGCCATCGACCCCGTATCGCCCATGAACGCCCTTGCCGGATAAATGTTGTAAAGAAAAAGTCCGAGCAGACAGCCGATCATGACAAGCGAAAAGGTCTGCACTTCAGGTTTGTCCGAAATCATGAAAAAGAAAAAATACGTCGGAACGGACACATTGATCAGCAGCCCATCCAGCCCGTCCGTAAAATTGATGGCATTCGCGGAACCGACCACAAACAGCAGTATGACCGCCACATACACGTATACCGGCAGGTGAAGCTCGTACCCTTGAAATAACGCGATGTCGCTCGTCAAGCCGAACGAATGAAGCAGCACATACAAAACGCCTCCCGTAAAAAGGAATTGAAGCACCAGCTTCGTCCGGCCGGAGATGCCGGAAGGGTCCTGCCAGAAGGCCTTTTTGAAATCATCCAGAAAACCGACCGAGCTGAACAGCAAAAACGTCACGCACAGCAGCAGCATGAGCGGCACCGGGTGGAACTGCAGCGAAGTCACTACCCCGATGAGCAGGATAAGCCCCGCCATCAGCGGCGTGCCGCGTTTGGCCTGATGGTCGGCGGGGAGCTCGGCGCGGATCGGCTGCGTCAGCCGCAGTCTGCGCAGCGCCCGGATCAACAGCGGCATCAGCGCCGCCACCAGCAGAAAGGACAGGCCGGAAACAGCCATAATTCCGTACATTGGATAAACTCCTTAATTGAAAAATATGGTGCCCCTATCATATAAATAATTCGGGCATGAAGACAAACATTCCTTTTATTAGGGAATTCTTAAAAAATCCCTTGCGAACCGGT
This sequence comes from Paenibacillus sp. VCA1, assembly GCF_031583795.1. Taxonomy (NCBI): domain Bacteria; kingdom Bacillati; phylum Bacillota; class Bacilli; order Caryophanales; family Paenibacillaceae; genus Paenibacillus; species Paenibacillus sp. VCA1. The sequence continues at coordinate 279,195 of NZ_JAVLSX010000001.1, forward strand.
CGGCCCCTCATATCAGACCCGTTTCTCTCCGTTTTTTCGTGGTACCTTTATTAAGCAGCGCCGTTTATCCACCTGTAGATGGATAAACGGCGTCATTTGAATCAATCCCTTTATGGACGCGGGCGTCTTCTTGCAAACGGTATGATTGAAACATACCTAATAAACCAGGAGGCAACCTATGACAACAAGTCTTTGGATTTCTACAATCGCTATTTTCGGCGTGCTTGTGATCAGTTCGTTCGGACGGAAACCGTTCAACTGGATCCGAGCGCTGCTGCCCATTGCAATTCTCGGCTACTTTGCTGCCACTTATTTGAAAGATGTGCCAACAGGCGGCAACAATGGCTTGCTGCTCGCGGCTTCGATCATACTCGGCGCCCTGATCGGGTTAGTTCTGGTCCTTCTGTCCCGTGCCGAATATGATCAAACAAACGGAAAAACCTATGTTTACACTAACCCTGCAAGTATTGCAATATTGGCCTTTGTATTTATCTTTCGCATCGTTTTAATTGAATTCGTTACGCATCATGGGAAAGAGGCCTACCGTTTCTCGATGCAGCACCACTTTGACCTAGAAGTGCTTGGACCCATTTTCATTCTTATGGCTGGTGCAATGATTATTGTTCGCGTGGCCGGCATTTTCGCCAAAGTCAATCGCAACCAGTCCAACGTGTCGAAAATGGACTCCTAAGCCAAAACGCCTCCAGAGCTATCTAACTGTTGCGAGTAATAGCTCTAGGGGCTTCCGTGTTTTGTTCCTTTGGCTGCAGCGATCTGTTTCTCGGCCTCACTTGCTGCTTAATTCCTCCATTGTCTTCTGCAGCTTGCTGAATCATGCCTATCCCTATAGGATAGTAAACAAGCTGGCGATTCCTTTTTCGACGTAATCGGGATGGTCAAGCGGCTGCTCCACCACAGGCTGCCAAATCTTCGGTGAGTCGGTGAGGGAGGACAGTTTTTTGCCGTACCAATGTTCAAGGTCGCTCCGTTTGGCCGTATACGTCCGGTCGTCGAATTTGAAGCGGATTTCGCCCAGATTGCCGATCAAGGCAAAGGCTGCGGTAGCGTTGTAAATCAGGGAACGATCAAGACGTTCCTGATTGATTTCAGCCGTTTTCGCATGATAGACGATATCCGCCGTCAGCGTATCCGGGTGCAGCTCAAACGTGCTTCGAACTTCGTTTAAGGGAAGCGAGTGCATCAAATTGGACAGGTTGCTGGCGTTTCCCATATATTTGGTTTCATATTTTGCGATGCTTTGCAGATCATGGGTCTGCGGGTTTTGCTGAGCGGCTTCGTAAGCCTGCCGGTCCCGCTCCCATTTCGGCAGGATGACGCCTTGAACCGTGCCGAACAGCAGGATGCCTGCTGCAGCTAGCAGAAGGATCGTTTTGTTTTTAGTCCACATATCCGGCACCTGCCCCGTGTTTATATTTAAGCCGGACCGAAGCGTTAAAGATCAGCGGAACGATCACCGTGACCAAAGGCCAGACGTAATTTGCCGCAAGAACGCCAAACTGGTACGGGCCCGAAATATGCAGCGGTCTGCCGAACCAAATATTGCTTCCCATATGAAGCGCGGTCGTGGACGCCGTCATAACCAGAACGAAAATTCCCCATACGATCCAAGCCAGCTTCCGGCTGCGTTCCGCCGCTGCTTGATCCCATGTCTCGTTCCGGCGGTTTTCTCCCGTAGCGGAACCGCGGACGATCAAGTAGATGATGCCCAATAGGAGCGCGATCAGCGGCAGCAGCAAACTGAGCTGACCGGCGACGCCGACGAGGCGCATCGGGATGGTGACGATCCATGCGATCAGGCAGTACAGCAGCGCCGTCTGCATCAGTTCTTCCCGATATTTTGCCGCATCGTAATGCATTTGTCCTTCGATCAAACCGTCGACGCTGACCATGCCTGCTTTGGCTGCTTTTACGGCCTCGCCGTATTCCGTTCCTTCCGCCGTCAAATCGGCGACCTTGGCTTCCAAATTGCCCAAAATCTCTTCCTTTAATTCGCGCACCTGGCGAGTCTGCTTATACCCTGCAAATAACTGCTCTACATGCTCGCGTAAAGGATTCATTCGTCTCCCTCCCCGGATCCGATCAGTTGATCGATCAACTTTTTGCCCATTTTCCATGCGTTTACGTTGTGGTGATACGTCTTTCGCCCCTGCGTCGTGATCGTGTAATATTTCCGGCGTCCACCCTGGCTTTCATCGCCCCAATAAGATGCGATATTCCCTTGGGACTCCAGCCGCTTCAGGCTGGTGTAGAGCGACGGTTCTTTAAGTTCATATTGCCCTTGGCTGTATTTAGATATGGATTTGATGATTTCGTAACCATAATTGTCGCCTTCGCATAAGACCCGAAGAATGATCGTATCGATGTTGCCGCGGATCAGATCGCTGCTGATGCTGCTTTCTCCCATTTACGTTCACCTCGTATTTGCAATGTATCACATATTACTATGTGTGACAATGTAATTTAAGATCAAATGCCGATACGCCCCAAAAAACCCCGATTTACATCTCGCTCAATTTAAGCTAAGTTGAACTGTAAATAAGTCATCTGGTGTCGAAAAATGCAAAATCTCCATATGTATGCGGGAGGAGGGTCATAGCGGTGAATATTTTAATCATCGAAGACGATGCCAGCATCCAGATGCTGCTGAAGCTGAGTCTGGAGGTGGAGGGGTATCGGCCGGCCATTGCCGGCAGCGTCGCCGAAGGCCTGGATGTTCTTGCGCAGGGGCGGACGGATCTCGTTTTGCTCGATTTGATGCTGCCGGACCGGTCGGGATTTGAATTGCTCCAGCTGCTTCAGCAGCAGTACCGCAGCATTCCCGTCATCGTGCTGACGGCCAAAAACGAAATGAATGATAAAATCCTCGGGTTCCAGCTGGGCGCCGACGATTATTTGACGAAGCCGTTCGAAACGCGCGAGCTGGTGGAGCGGATCAAAGCCGTCATGCGCCGCATGCGGGCGTCGCAGCCCCCGTCCGAGACGGTCGCGATCGGCTGCATCGAAATCGACCGGAGGGAGCGCTCCTGCCGGGTCGCGGGCAAGCCGTTGAAAACTACAAGCAAGGAGTTCGATTTCCTCTGGCTGCTGTGCACGAATCCGAAAAAGGTATTTACGCGGGAGGAACTGCTCGATCGCGTGTGGGGCTACGAATATTACGGCCATACCCGTTCCGTCGACATGATGGTGAATCGCCTCAGGGAAAAAATGAAGCCGCATGACCATCTGGTGGCAACCGTCCACGGCACGGGCTACAAGCTGGAGGTATAGCGATGGGGCTGCGGAACAAAATGTTTCTTCAACATGCCGTCACGATCGTGATGCTGCTGGCGGCGATGTATTTTGTCGTCAATTACACGCTGAACAAAAGCATGATTGAGCGCGATACGCAAACCTTGAGCCAATATTTCGCCCTGCACCGGATCGAGGCGCTCAAAATCGTCAGCGACAAAAAAATAAGCATGGACCAGCTGTTTTCGGGCGCCTATGCGCCTTTTATCGCTTCGCATCTCGCCGCCAACAGCAATTTTCAGGTGCAGCTGTTTGCGCCGGACGAGACGATCGTCGGGAGCAGCAGCGACAAGGACAATCTGCTTAAGCGGGGCGATATCGCGGCAGCGCTGCAGGGTCAAAGCGCAACGGTCATTACGGAAAAGGAAGGGATGCAGACGCTTGTGTATTCCGCTCCATTTTGGTATGAGGGCAAAATCGTGGGCGGCTTCCGTTATTTGCTCGATTTAAGCCAAAACGTCGAGACGCTGCGGCAGATGCGCATCTGGTTTATCGGAGCAGCGGCCGGCTGCCTCGTGCTCTCGCTGCTTGCAAGCTATTCCTTCGCTTCGTTCCTCATGAAACCTTTGCATGCGCTGCAACGGGCGTTAAGACGCGTTTCGGTCGGGGATTTCAGCAGCAAAATCGAGGCGAACACCCGCGACGAGGTCGGCGAGCTGGCCGCAAGCTTTAACGAAATGTCGCATGCGCTTCAGCATCATATCGAGCTGCTGCATTACGAGCAGGGGAAGCAGAAGGCTTTTTACGACAACATCACGCATGAATTCAAAACGCCGCTCACCTCGGTGATCGGATTCTCCGAACTGATCTCCAAAATGCAGCGGATGGAGGACATTCAGGAATGCAACCAGTACATCCGCAAGGAAAGCACCAAGCTGCTGAACATGGTGGAGGAGCTGTTGCAAACGTCGCTGAAGGGCGACGAAGCATGGCGCATCCGGCCGGAAAAAGCGGACCTCGGCGCCCTGATCGCGGATAGCCTCCGTATTTTGAAGCCGACGCTGGAAAAATCGATGATTTCGACGACGGTGAAGGGTTCGCATTTCGAGGTGTTCCTGGACCCGAAACGGACGCAGCAGGTGCTGTTCAACATTATCGACAACGCCATCCGGCACAGCGAATGCAAACATCTGCATATCGAGCTGAAAGAGCAGGGAGACCGCGGATTCGTCTGCATCATCGACAACGGCAAAGGGATATCCGATCAGGATCAGGAGGCGCTTTTTCTTCCACCGGAGGAAAAACGGGACCGCGTGGTTTCCAGGGACTCGCATGGGCTTGGTTTGCCGCTGTGCAAGCAGCTGATGGAGCTTCAGGGCGGGGAAATGGAGCTGAAGAGCCGTCTTGGCAAAGGAACGGAGGTGCAGCTCGCATTCAGCAAACGGATGCCCGGTATGACGCTGTTACAAAACTGATACAAAGTTTCAATTTTTCTGAGAAAAAAGGAGGTTAAAGTGAATGCCAGAGGAAAAGAAAGGGCTTTCATGGTTCCGCCTCATTCTGGTGCAAGCCGTCATCGGCTGCATCCTGATCGGCATTTGCTCCTATACCTTCCGGATTCCGCTGGACGAGGTCCGCACGCTTTCGCCCCAGCAGGATCAATCGGAGCGTTTTGCGGGCATCCCGATGCGGATCGACTTGAACTATCCGGGCCTCGGCAAGGTCGTTTTGGACGATCCGAAGGAACTGCTGTCTCTGAAGTCCGCGTTTTCGGCTTTGTTGACCGCCGGCCGCGAGGAACGCACCGTCAAGGATGCGCGCCTGCTGCTTAGCGGCAGCATCGTTTACCTGGATCAGGAGGATGTTCCGTTTCAGGTGCAGACGAGCGCGTTCCGGTTCGGGGACGTATCCGTCAATTCGCTGAATGTAAGCGCAAACATTCGCAAGCTGCAAAGCATGCTGATCGACAAGGTATTTACGCCGTCCACGATCGGCATGGCGGTCGAAAATCCGGCCAATGAAGTCTACGCCCTGAAAAACGGCGTCATGCTGCGGCTGTCCGAAGCGGACCGCACGGCACTGACGGTGCAGATCCGCACCGCCGCCCGCGTCATCGACTTCAGCCGTTTCGAGGAACTGACGAGGCAGCCGGACAGGCATTTCGTCATCTCGCTGCAGGCTTCCGGGCAGGGGAAAAAGCATTGGCTTCACATCGACCGCTTTAACAGCGCTTACATGGTGGTGTACGATTTGCTGGATGAGACGAACCAAAGAGCCTATTTCAAACTTAACGTTGCCTCAGGAACATAGTGAAGGGATGGTTTGAAGTATGGCGTCCAGAAGGAAGAGCAATAGCTCGCTTATTATCGTGATGGCGGCGATCGTCATTTTGGTCGGGGGATTTTTCTTATACAAAGCAGGGGTGTTCGGCGGCAAAAGCAAAGAGAAAATTACCGTCTACTCCATCTTCCAGGAGGAAGAAGCGCGAAAGATTTTGGATAAGTTCAAGGAAGAAACGGGCATCGATTACGACATTTTGCGACTACCGAGCGGCGAAGCGGTTTCCCGCGTGCAGAACGAAATGCTGAACCCGCAGGCGGATTTTCTGATGGGCGGACCTGCCGACTCGCATGAGGTGCTGCGAAAGGCCGGAGCGCTGGAGGCTTACGTTTCGCCGAACGCTTCCGACGTGCCGGACAACATGAAAGACAAGGACGGCTACTGGACCGGGTTCTATCTGAATCCCGTCGCGATCGGCATCAACGAGGAACGCTGGAAAGAGAAATACGGTAGCGACCCGTATCCGGAAACGTTCAAGGACCTGCTCGATCCGAAATTCAAAGGCGAAATCGGCATGTCCGACCCGGCCACCTCCGGCACGGCGTATACGGCGGTCGCATCGCTTGCGCAGGTGTGGGGAGAAGACGAAATGCTGAACTACATGCGAGATCTTCTGCCGAACCTGAAGGAAAGACCGAAATCCGGCATCGAGCCGATCCAAAAAGCAGCCAAAGGAGAGTACACGATCGGCGTTACTTTCCTGGGCGACCAGCTCAAAATCAAAAACCAGGGCAACCCGATCCACAGCATCGTTCCGGAAGCAGCCGGATATGAGGTGGGCGGCCTGTCGATCGTGAAGGGCGGACCGAATACGAAAGCCGCGAAAAAGCTGATGGACTTCATGCTCACGAACGAGCCGGGCGAGCTGTACACCCAGTCCGCGTACGCCGTCTCCGTGAAACCTTCCGTGCCTATTCCGCAGGGCGGCATCGACATCAAAACGACCAAGTACAATACGGCATACGATCTTTGGAAAGCGGCCGAGCAGCGCAAAGATCTGCAAAACGCCTTAAAAAGCTTGAGATAATCGAACAGCCGCCGGGGGCATGCACCACCTTCATGGGTGATTGCTGCCCCTTCATGGATAGACAGAAGAAAGGTGGGAGCCCTACCCCATGAAAGAGAAAAAAGGCACCCGGGAGTCGCTCAGCCGGCTCCTGAAGGATCCGTCCTCCCTGGTTTTGGTGTTGACCAGTTTTATCGTATTGATTCTGTTCGTTATTTATCCGCTGATCGTCGTCGTGTTCACCTCGGGTTTCGACAACTGGGGCACGTTTTTCAGCAAACCCCGCTACGGCCGGGCGCTGCTGAATACCGTCGTCAGTTCTACGCTGTCCGCGGTGACGGCGACGGTGATCGGCTTTATTTACGCGTATGCCATTCATTACAGCAACATCGCGGGCAAAAAGTTTTTCCGCATCATCGCGTTTATTCCGCTGCTGGCGCCGTCGGTCATGAGCGGTCTGGCGTTTCTGCTGTTGTTCGGCCGCGGGGGCATGATATCGCAATGGATGAACTCCGTATTCCATGTGGAGCTTGATTTATACGGCCTGCCGGGGCTGTGGATCGTGCAGACGATTTCCTATTTCCCGCTGGCATACATGACGATTACGGGCGTGCTCCGCTCCATTTCGCCGAATCTCGAAATTGCCGCCCAAAACCTGGGCGCGAGAGGTTTCCGGCTGTTCCGGACCATTACGTTCAAGCTGGCGCTGCCGGGCGTCATCAACGCTTTTTTGCTGGTGGCGATCAACTGCTTCGCCGACTTCGGGAACCCGAAGCTGATCGGCGGCAACTATTCGCTGCTCGCGGTCGAGATTTACGGGGAGATCATCAACAATGAGCCGGGCCTGGCTTCGGTAATGGGGATCATTCTCGTCGTTCCGGCGCTGCTCGTTTTTTGGGTCCAAAACAAAGTGCTGTCCAAGGGTTCCTATTCGACCGTGACCGGCAAGCCGGTTTCCGGGCTGAAGCGGATCACGACCTCCCGGAGCACCGACGTGCTGCTGTTTATTTTTAACGCTCTGATTTCGGTTTTCATCATTTCGATGTTCGCCATTACGGTGTTGTTTGCTTTCACGAAAAACTTCGGGCGCGACAATACGTTTACGCTGGACCATTTGATGAAGGTCGTGTTCAGCTCCTCCAGTCCGGCGGTCATGAACAGCTTGGTGCTTTCGCTCGTGAGCGCGATTTTGGCGGTGGCATTTGCGCTTGTCCTCGCTTATATCGTCGTCCGCAAGCCGTTTCCGGGCAAAAAGCTGCTCGATTTCAGCGCGGTGCTGCCGATTGCGCTTCCGGGGACGTTCGTCGGCCTGGCCCTCATCGTTACCTTCAGCAAAGGCCCGATCGTGCTGCAGGGTTCCGCCGTCCTGATCGTCATGGCGATGCTGCTGAAGCAAATGCCCGTCGGCTACCGCGGGTTGACCGCTTCCTTCAAGCAGGTGGACAAATCGATCGAGGAGGCGGCGACCAATCTCGGGGCGAACAGCCGCAAGACGCTGACAACGATCATTTTCCCGATGCTGCAAAAAACGATCGTGGCCAACTTCGTGTACGCATTCATGAAAAACATGAATACGCTCAGCACGATCATTTTTCTGATTACCCCCAAATGGGTGGTTGCGGCCGTGTCGATCTTCAACTATGCGGAGACGGGGACCTACTACTGGGCGGCGGCCGTTGCGGTCGGACTTATGGGCGCGACACTTGGCACGCTAGGCATCATCAAGCTGATTTTCCGCTCGAAGGTAAAAATATTCGATTTCTAAGCTGCATGAGCCCGCGGCAAAACTGGAAAAACAGGGAGTGGACAAAAGTGGAATCACAGGTACTGCTTGATTTGAAAGACGTCAACAAGGTATTCGGACAAAATCACGTCCTTAAGCATATCAATCTGCAAATCGAACGCGGCAAATTCATTACCTTTCTCGGCCCGAGCGGCTGCGGCAAAACGACGCTTTTGCGTTCGATCGCCGGATTTTACACCGTTGACCAGGGAGAAGTATGGATCGACGGCAAAATGGTGAACGACTTGCCCCCATACAAAAGGGGAACGCCGATGGTGTTCCAGGAATACGCCCTGTTCCCGCATATGACCGTTTTCGACAACGTCGCGTATGGGCTGGACATGCAAAAACGCCCGGAGGCGGAGGTGCAGCAGCGGGTGCAGGCGGCTTTGGCCCAGGTGAAGCTGACGGGTCTGGAGCAGCGTTATCCGCATGAAATGTCGGGCGGCCAGCAGCAGCGCGTGGCGATGGCGCGGGCGCTCGTCATGAATTCGCCGATCATCCTGCTCGACGAGCCGCTGAGCAACCTCGATGCCAAGCTGCGCGAGGAGGTTCGCGTCGAGCTGCGCAATATTCAGCTGGAGCTTGGCTTGACCGTCATTTACGTGACGCATGACCAGCTTGAGGCGTTGTCGATGTCCGATTATATCGTCGTGTTTAACAAAGGAAAAATCGATCAATACGGCACGCCGCATGAAATATACTACAAACCGCGTACCCGGTACGTCGCGGATTTTATCGGCACCACCAATTTCATCGAAGCGACGATCGAACGTCAGGAAGGGGATCAAGCCGCCGTCGTTTACGGCAAAGGGCGCCGGGCGCTTTTGAAGACGGACGAATCGTGGACTGCGAACCAAAAGGCGGTTCTCAGCATCCGGCCGGAGTCTTTGCGGCTGAATCCGCCCGAAGGGTATCCGTTTCAGATGAAAGGCAAGGTGAAATCCTCCATGTTCCTGGGCGAGAAGGAGCGGTATTTCATTTTGGATGACGAAGGCAAAGAGTGGATCATCGACGCCTACGACGTTGGGCAAACGACCTACGACGGCGAAGTTGCTTTTGGGGCGGCGGCCGACAAAATTCATATCATTCCTGACGATGGGGATCAAGCTTAACCTGTACCCCATGCAGATTCGATCCGTTTCGATCTTGACATGGATAAAAAAGGAAAACAATGTCGTTTTCCTTTTTAATATCGAATTTTTAATTTCCGGGGTCCCCGCAAAGTACCTGAATCGGCTTCGAAGCCAAAGCACCACTTTGTGGGGCTATTTCTCGTTTCAAGTTGTTTTAGGCGTAAGGGCATGAGGGGGAGTTGAGGGGATGAAAAAAGGGAGCATGTTTTTGGTTCTGGCCGCCATCATCGTATTAGCCGCGGGATGGATGTATAAGGGGTACCCTGGGAAAACCGCCAAACCGCCCCTGAAGGTGTACGTCATTTTCCAGGAGGACGAAGGGCGCATGCTGCTCGAAAAATTCAAAAAGGAAACGGGCCAAGCCTACGAAGTGATCCGGATGTCCAGCGGCGAAGCCAGCTATCATCTGCTGACGATGAACAAAACCGGGATCGACGTGGTGCTTGGCGGACCGGCCGATTTGCACGAGCAGCTGAAAAGCAGCGGCAAGCTGCTGCGGTATGCTCCGCGCATGAGCGACAAGATCCCGGACGCCTACAAAGACAAGGAAGGTTATTGGACCGGCATGTACATGGGGGCGCTCGCCATCGGCGTCAATGAACGGGTATGGAAGGAAGACCCCGAGCTAGCGCCGCTGCCCTTTCCCGAGCGTTACGAAGATTTGCTTCGTCCGGAGCTGAAGGGGAAAATCGAAATCCCGGATCCGGAGACGTCCGGTACCGGCTACACGCTTCTCGCTTCGCTCGCGCAGCAGCGGGGGACGGATGAGGCGGTTGCGCTGATGCATGCGCTGAAGTCGCAGAGCTCCTCGACCACCTTTTCGGGCATTTCTTCGGCGCAGCGTTTGGCTGTCGGAGACGTCGCGGCCGGCGTCAGCTTTTTGGGCGACCAGCTGCGTTTCGTCAGCTCCGGGTATGCAATCCATTCCGCGATTCCGCCGCAGGCGGGGTGGGAGATCGGGGCGGTATCGATCCTCAAAAGCGGGGACAACAAAGCCGCGGCGAAAAAACTCGCCGATTTCGTGCTTTCCAAAAGCGCGCAAACGGCATACATGAACGCGGCGTACTCCCTCCCGGTGATCCCTGGCATCAAGCCCAACACGCTGCTGGCCGGCGTCAAAGCCGAAGAACTGCTGACCAGCTACCGGTTTGACGTCGCAGCCATGGCCCGGTCCGAGCTGCTGGCACGATGGAAGGAGACGGGGAAAAACGCCCGGTAATGCGTTTGAACCTGCGCTGGGAGAGAGGCGTTTGGAAGGAACGGCTGCGCTTGTTCGGTATGACACGGCCCGGTCCGCGGCTAAAGTCCCGGGCGTTTCCGCTGGAGGGGGCAGGATATAACCCTTTTCCTAAGGGGGAACGGATGAAATGGGACTTTCGCTTGCCCGAAAAATAGGGACCGCTTCACTTCTGCAGGCCGAAATAACGGCTTATGATAAGAAGGGGTGTTCTGCCCTGCCGCCATCCGCAGCAGCATCATGTTGGGGCGGACGGAATAAATATCATTTAGCCATTATGAAAAGCAGGAGGTGCAGCTTATGTCGCTGCTTCGAAAACTTGTTGCCGTCATGACTGCGGTCATCATTGCCGGCGCGTCGCTGCTCGGTGCGCAGCCCGGCCAAGCATCCGCCGCTTCGGATCCGTTTCCGGACTATCACAAGGTGTTCAAGAAGGGACCGAAGATCCCGAATCTCGATACGTATTACGTGCCGCAGGGCATGACCTATTATCCGGCCAAAAACTGGATCCTCATTTCGTATTATTACCATAAGAAAAACAGCAGCGCCGTGAAGGACAGCCTGATCGCCGTCGTCGACGCAAGCACCGGGAAATTCGTCAAAAACGTATACCTGACCGACGAGAAAAAATCCGGTAACATATACCACAGCGGCCATGTGGGCGGGATGGGCGTATCCAAAACGTATCTTTGGGTCGCTTCCTCCACGGATGCCAAAGATTCGAAATACAACATGCTGCGCTACAAATTGAGCGATCTCGCAGCCGCCAAAAACAACAGCCATCTGAAGCTGAACAAAGGCTTCAAGCTGAAGGCATCCTCCTACGCGACCGTAGCGGACGGAGACTTGTACGTCGGCAAATTCGACGAGAAAAACAGCTCCTCCCTGTACCGGTACGATCTGAACGGCTCGGAAAATCCGTCGTCGAGCCCGATTGTAACCTACAAAACGCCGGCCAAGGTGCAGGGCGTTGCCGTGACGGGCAGCCATTTGATTTTCTCGACATCGTACGGCCGGAACAACCCGGGATACCTTCGCATTTACACGAAGGCGTCCTCGCCCAAGCTGAAGAAAACGATGAAAATCCCGAACATGTCCGAGGATCTGGCCATCATCAAGGGCAATTTGTACATCAACTTCGAGTCGGGCGCGAAGTATTACAGCGATTCGAGTTATATTAAAAAGACGCTGTCCTATGCAAAGCTGAGCTCGGTGATTTAAGGAGCGAGGTTATTTGCCTGGTTAGCCGGTCGTCGACCCATATTTTAGATCGATAATACTTCTAAGAGCCTTTGCCGATTTGCGGCGAAGGCTCTTTTGCAATTCCTCATTATGCCTATCGACAGATGATTTGTCAGCTTCATGATCGTTCGCCGAAGCGGTATCCAAAACCGTACACGGTTTGAATATACCGGGGGTTGGCCGCGTCGTCTTCCAGCTTTCGGCGGAGGTTTCGGATATGTGAATCCATCGTCCGCTCATATCCCGCATATTCGTCCTCCAGTGCGGCCCTTAACAATTGCAGGCGGCTAAAAACGATACCGGGACGCGCGGCAAGCGTGTACAAAATTTTGAATTCGGTCGGTGTCAATTGGATTTCTTGACCGTCTTTGAATACCTGACATTTGGCCTCGGATATGATCAGGTTGTCCCTTTCCATAAACGTTGGCCTTTCTTCGGGTCCGCGCATGCGGCGAAGCAACGCGCGGATGCGCGAAGCAAGCTCCCGCAAGCTGAACGGCTTCGTCAAATAATCGTCCGCGCCGATTTCCAGGCCGACGATTTTATCCGATTCATCCGATCGGGCCGTGACCATAATGATGCCGCAATCCGACGTTAGCCTTAATTCGCGGCATACGTCAATGCCGCTTTTTTCGGGGAGCATCCAATCCAGCACGACAAGGGCAGGCCGTTCGGCTCGGGCCATCGCGAGCGCTTCCTTGCCGGTGCGGGCGGTCAATACCCGAAACCCCTCATTCTGCAGATAGGTTTGCATCTCCTCCAGCAAGCCCGTCTCGTCTTCCACAAGCAGCAACTTCGGTTCCATCCCATCACATCTTTCCGTTTTAGTTGGCTTCCATCAACGAAAATATAACGCTTGCCGAAATTATACCGCGATTGAACGGGATCTTGAAGAAGTCCATGCAAAAAGAGGAAGATCTGCACAAGTTCTCAATAATTGTTTTGTACACTGGCTGTGGAAAGAGAGCAGCCCCGGAGAATAGAAGAACATTTAAAAAAACAAGAAACACCATCTTATTTTATCGAAAGCGAGGATTCAAAGATGAGTAACTTATCCTTAAACAGCGACAAACCTAAAGGCGGGGATCCCAAGGCGGAAATATCCAATCTCTCCCCGCTCGCAATCGGAATGCGTCTGGCCTATAAGGCAATGGTATGGTTATTTGCGATTGGGATTATGATTCAAATATTTCTTGCCGGTCTTGCGTTGTTTTGGAATTCGGCTCAATGGGCCAGTCATATCGGCTTTTCCAGGGTGCTGATCATTTTGCCGGTCCTGATCTTCGCTTTTTCTTTTATCGCCAAGCTGCCGCGTTCTCTTTGTCTGCATAGTGCTGGTTTGATTGCTCTTGTCGTTTTGATAGCGGTTTGTGCTAAATTACCGTCCGGGGTTGGATATTTATCCGCCCTGCATCCCGTCCTTGCCATCATGTTGTTTGGCCAAACCATGAACATCGCAAGGAAGGCTCAAGCCCTCACGAAAGCAAAATAGGGAGGCCGTGATCAAGCCTTCGGCATCGAATCGGGCAGTCTTCAATCGGAATGGAGGAAAAGATGTTTCCTACACTATTCGATTACATGTTGTTCTTTTTATTCCTGGTTATTTCCGGCGTATCGCTTCACTTCGTTGCAAAAGCGTGTATAAAAGGGTCGCAAAGGTTTCGAACAAAAGTCATTACCCTTTATGGGTTAACGTGCATTGTTGTCCTCTTCATTTTTGTTCAACGAATGTAAACGACGCGCGTTAAAACAAAACATCCCGATCTGGCACGGAAAAAGTAAACCCGGGGTTTGAAAATAAATAAAAAGTGCCGGGAAAGTTTTATCGGCTTTCCCGGCACTTTATTTTTGAAGCACATTGGACCTTCTGCACAGCACAGCGATCCGCTATCTTTCTATGTCGCCTCCACTAGGCTCCCATCCGCTTCAGCAGCTTCGGAAGCTTCGCCCTGCCACAGCAGCTGCATTTCGGAGCAGGTGGCCAGCAGCTCGGACAAGGTGCCCTCCGCCTCGATGCGGCCGTCCTTCATGACGATGATATGGTCGGCTTCCGCAAGCGCCGCTTTGCGGTGGGAAACGGCGATGCAGGTCGCGTCCTCTTCCTTGAAAAGCCGTTCCCACAGCTGTTTTTCCGTCTCGACGTCAAGCGCGCTCGACAAGTCGTCGAAGATCAGCAGGTCGGAATCCGTCATCATCATCCGCGCGGTGGCGGCGCGCTGGATTTGGCCGCCGGAAAGCATGACGCCGCGCGGGCCGACGAAGGTATCGAGGCCTCTTTCCAGGTCGCCGATATCCTTTTCCATGACTGCCAGCCGAACCGATTGCGCGAGGCGATCCTCGCCCCCGGGACTGCCCTGGACGATGTTTTCGCGAAGCGAATCGCTGAACAGTCGCGGTACTTGCGGCGTATAAGCCGCCCTTGGCGGAATGAGAAACTTCGGCGGGTCGACTTCCTTGCCGTTCCAAAGCACGGATCCTTCGGACTTGGGAAGCAGGCCGAGCAAAGCGCGCACCAGCGTGGATTTGCCCGAACCGATGCGGCCGGTAATGACCACGAATTTTCCGCGTTCCACTGAGAAGCTGATGTCGCGGATGCCGTTTTCCGAACCCGGATACGTGTACGATAAGCCTTTGACTTCCAGATGCTGCAGCCGTTCGTTCGGATCTTTGCGGATGGCGGGCAGCTCAGGCGGGTCTTCGTACAGATAGGTTTTGCTGAACTCCATAAGGCGCTCTTGTTCCCCGGGGCGGAAAAGGACGCTCATGCGGTCCAAAGACACTTTTAGCCGTTTATGCTGAAACACCATATACCCGAACAACGAGATGCTGAAGGCGATGTTCGACAGGTACGACGTAAACAGCGCAAAATCGCCCACGGTAAATCTTCCCGCTTTCATAGCCGATGCGCACATCAGCAGAATGATGCCCGTGCTGATGCTGAGCACATGCTGATTCAGCGAACGCATCCATTCCTTGAACAAATTATCTTTCAGCGCCGCTTGCCGGCGGGATTCGTTCAGCTGGACGAAGCGCCGGTGCACATGTTCTTCCGCCTGCCCCAGCTTCAGCGCTTGCACCGCCCCGAAGGATTCGGCGATGAAGCTCGTAATGCGTCCGGTCGCTTCCCGGTTCAATTGGCCGTAACGTCTCGCCCGGTTGCCCGAAAGATTGTTCAGCAGCGTAACCGCGAGCAGAGGCATCAGGGCGACGAGCGTAATCTGCCAGTTGATCCGGGCCATAATGACGAGGGATATGACCGCGAAAGCCAGCCTTCCCCAGAAGTCGACCCACGATTCGACGTATTCGACGACCTCATCGACGTCCTCCCGGAACCGGCTGACCGCTTCCCCCGGGGATGCCGGAAGGTTGCGGCCGGGCCAGCGCATAATGCCTTTGAGCATGTTGGTGCGCAAAATCGCCTGGATGTCGTAAATGTAGGTCACCCATTTCCAGAACGCCCAGAAAAAGACGCCTACCCGCGAAAACCTGACGAGCGCGATAAAAATGAGCGGGACGGCGAGCCATAAATAATTATGCGACTGGCTGGTCGCCCGGTCGAAAAACCACTGCATGCCGAGGCCGATCAATATCGGGATGGAGTGGAACAATCCCCAGAGCAGCCCGTTGACGATAAAAAGCGAGATGTTATAGGTAAACAAACGTTGGATAAAACGGGTTACGGTCATGCCAAATCCTCCTCTCGGCCCGTAATCAGGAGCTGAGCGTAATGGGAGGCGGGGTCTTTGGCGAGCTTCTCCCTTTCGCCGAATTCAAGAATGCGCCCATCCCCCAGCACCATAATATGATCTACCTGCTCCAGCGTGGAGAGCCGATGCGCGATGACGATGCCCGTGCAGTGCGTCATGAGCTGGTCCACCGCGGTTTGCAGCATCGCCTCGGTCGCCGCGTCGAGGCGCGAGGACGGCTCATCCAGAATGACGAGGCTCGGCTGGGTCAGGAATACCCGCGTCAGCGCGAACAGCTGCGCTTCTCCGGCCGACAAGGATGAACCGCCGGCTTTCAGATGCGTGTCGAGCCCTTCCGGCTGCGAATCGATCCACTGCTTGAGCCCGAGGCGTTCCGTCGTCTCCAGGATGTAGCTGTCCGAAATGCTGCCGTCAAACAGCGTCAGGTTGTCGCGGAGCGAGCCGTCAAACAGCTGGACGTCCTGCGTTACCATTCCCACGCGGCGGTACAGCGCCGAAAGGCTCAGTTCACGGATATCCACGCCCCCGACCCGGATGGCGCCGCTGCCGATGTTGTACAGACGCAGAAGCACGCGGCTGAGGCTTGACTTGCCGCTGCCTGTGCGGCCGATGATGCCGAGGCGTTCGCCGGGACGAACCGTAAACGTAATGTCGTGCAGGACCGGCTTATCCGGGGTGTAGCTGAAATGGACATGCTCGAATTCCAATCCAAGCGGGCCTTCAGGCAGCGCCGTTCGGGTTCCTTCCGCGATTTCGCTGCGGCTTCCCAGCAGCTCCTGGGAGCGCATGATGCCGGATTTGGCCTTCTGAAATTCCTGCACCTGATCGCCAAGCTGCTCGATCGGATCATTCAGCATCTGGGTGTACTGGTAAATAAGAAAAAGCGTGCCGAGCGATATTTTTTCGTTCAAATAATAATGGACGCCAAGCAGCAGGACGGCGGTCACGGCGACGGCAAACAGAACCACCGTCGTGTTCCAGGGAACGACGCGCAGCATCCACGCTTTTCGCCCTTTCAGAAAGACGTTTCGCATCGCGCGGTAAAACCGGTTCATGACATAAGGCACGTTGCCGTTCGCCTGCACGTCTTCGATTCCCGCGATTCTTTCCTCGATAAAACCGAACAGCGCCGCGCTCGCTCCGCGTTCGTCCTTGGACGATTTGACGCCCATGTCGCGGATGAACACCATGGCGCCGATGGAAGCGAACGTGAAGAGCGTCATGACCGCCGCGATCGGCCAATTGATCGTAAACATAAAGCCGAGAATGCCGGCAAGCAGCACGAAGCTGCCGATGACCTTGATGATAAACATGGAAAAAAAGTTCGACATGTGAGTGACGTCTCCGTCGATGCGCTCGATCATCTCTCCCGGCGTTTTCACGTTGTGAAAACGCATGTCGAGCCGAAGGCAATGCTTCAGCAAATCGCCGCGCAGCAGGTTGGTCGAACGCCAGGATACGTCATTGCCCAAATAGCTCACAGCCACCGTCAAGAGCTGATTCAGGGCGGCCAGGATGAGGTACGTGCCGGCCAGCGTCAGCAGGCTTGAAACGACGCCGCTCCCCGCCGCCGTATCGATGAAGCGCTGCACGATCTGCGGATTGACCAGCTGCACGCCGGTCGAAGCGAGCAAGAGCAGGAGCAGGATCCCAAGCCGCCCTGAAACCGGGCGCAGATACCGGAGCAGCCATGCCATGGATTGCTGTTTAGGTTGCAACATATGAAAAACCCCCAATTCCAAAAGAAGAAACCGTATGTATTTGAGCTTATCGATGCCTGAAGCGGCTAACGACCAGACGCAAATAATATCCATCATACAATAATTTGGAAGCGATTCAAGATAAAGTTTGATTAAAATGAAATCTTTCCCGCACCCCCGTTTCCTTAATGAGAGGACGCCAAAATTCCGGTTCGTATTGAATTCAACCTCAGTTCATATTGAGTTCATGAAACGGGGTTATTCTTAATATCGTTCGCAAGGCCGTTGCCTGCGATGATGGCGCGGCGCCCGGCCGTAGACGGCGTCAGCTTCGAGACCACGGTATGCACATCGCATGGGCTGTTCCTGATTACACCGCTGTTCTGCCTTGTCGGCGGGTTGCTGGGTATTTTCTTCATCGGGTTTGTCCATGACAGTAAGACGGCGGCGGATATTGGCTCCATGCTGCTCGTGATGCCGCAAATGTTCCTGTCCGGCGCCATGATTCCGATTTCGTATTCCTCGTATTTGCATTGTGGGGACTTTGATGTTTACGAAATCCGAGCGGAATCGTTAAAATGCAGGTAGATGAAATGCAGCAAATGAACGTTCTGATATATAGAAAGGAGTGGAGGCTGCAATGGCCCATATTCTCGTTGTCGATGACGATCCCCATATCCGGGAGCTGGTGAGTCATCTGCTCAAAAAAGAAGGCTTTACGGTGACGGAAGCTGCGAACGGGCTTGAGGCGCTCAGAGCGATGGAGTCGTTTAGGGCCGATCTGGTCATCCTCGACATCATGATGCCCGGCATGGACGGCTGGGAGCTGTGCCGGGAGCTGGACAAGGATTACGACATTCCGCTCCTCATGCTTACCGCCAAAGGAGAAACATCGCAGAAGGTGAAAGGTTTTGAGCTTGGGACGGACGACTATCTCGTCAAACCGTTTGATCCGCTGGAGCTCATCGTCCGGGTCAAAGCGCTGCTGAAGCGGTACCGGATCTCGGCTTCCCAGGAAATTCAGTTCGGCGATTTACGGCTGAACCGGAAAACGTATGAATGTTATCTTGGACCGGTTGCCCTCACCTTGCCATTGAAGGAATTTGAGCTGTTGTTCCTGCTCGGCAGCTACCCGGGCAAAACGTTTTCCCGCGACCAAATTATCGAGCATATTTGGGGGTATGATTACGAAGGCGACGAACGTACCGTCGACGTGCATATCAAACGGCTGCGGGAACGGTTTGCGGAACAGCAGGACCAATTTTACATCCGCACGATCCGGGGGCTCGGGTATCGGCTGGAGGTGCCTTCATGAGCAGCCGGGATCGGAGGCAGGGGCGGCGTGAGCTGCTGGAGCGGGATCGCGAGCAGAACAAGGCCTGGCGGCGGATGAAGCGGCAGGAAATCGCGGCGGCACGGCTCGAAAAGGCGGAAAAGAAACGGAAGGCGCGCCAGGAGCGGTGGTGGCAGATGGACGGTAAAAAGGATGACCCTGCTTTCAGCTTTTGGCTTCGCGTCAGAATCGTATTTTTTATGCTGCTCATTTTGTGTTCACTTGTCATATGCTGGATTGCAGCATACTATATTTCCCATTCCTTAAGATGGAACATGAAGCCGCTCGTCGGGCAGCTCGTGAACTCGGTGCTCGGATTTGTTATTTTCGGCATGATCATTTCGATTGTTTCCAGGTTCGGAAAGGGGAGGCAGAAGGAGTATTGGCGGATGATCATCGATGCGCTGAAACGGATATCGAAAGGGGATTTTAAAGTCAGCCTGCCTGTGCATGGCAGGGATGACGACCCCTGGAGAGAAGTCGTCCAGAGCATTAACAACATGGCCTCCGATCTGGACAAAATGGAGCATATGCGTCAGGAATTCATTTCGAACGTGTCCCATGAAATTCAGTCCCCGCTCACGTCGATCGGCGGCTTTGCGAGAGTCCTCCGCGAAGAGAATTTAAGCTCGAACCAGCGGGACCATTATTTAAACATCATCGAACAGGAGAGCGAGCGATTGTCGCGTTTGTCCGAAAACATGCTTAAACTTGCGTCGCTTGATTCGGATAAACATCCGTTCCATGCGGCTCCCCTAAGGCTGGACAAACAGCTTCAGACGCTCATTCTCGCCTGCGAACCGCAGTGGCAGGGGAAAAACCTGGAGATGTCGGTGGATCTGAAGCCGGTTACCATCGAAGCGGATGAGGATCTGCTGAGTCAGGTATGGGTAAACCTGCTCCACAACGCGGTCAAATTTACGGCGGAAGGCGGTTCGATTCAGGTATCGCTTGAAGCGGATGAACGCGGGGCGACCGTGTCCATCGAGGACACCGGCATCGGCATTTCCGAGGAGGACCAGGCGCATGTTTTCGAAAGGTTCTTCAAAGCGGACAAATCCAGAACCCGCTCCGGCGGCGGCAGCGGGCTCGGCTTGTCCATCATCCAAAAAATCGTGCAGATGCACGGCGGCAGCGTGTCGGTAAGAAGCGCGCTGGGCGAAGGGACGTGCATGACCGTGAGCCTTCCTTTGGCAGCGGCCCGTACTGCGGGGCAAAAGCCTGCGCCCGAGCCCGGGAAGTCCCCGTCTTAGCTAGAAACTACTTTTGACTTTCCCTTGACGCTCTCCGTGCAGCACGGTTTCCAAAAAAACGGCCGATGTAGGTGATCTACAGCAGCCGTTTTTGTCGTTTTAAGGCAGATGGATGGATTTGATATGGTCGCAATGAAGGAAGACGGTTTTCCCGCCGGCTTCGATCAGTTCGACGATCCGGTTGTCCACCTTTTTCAGCAGGCCCGCCTTTAACGGAGATTCTCCCAAATCAAAGATGACGAGCTCGTTTTGAAATTTCTCCAACTGCTGGTCTAATGTACGGGAGAGAGGCATGGCCGGCTGTTGGAGCTGGAAAGGATGCTGATTGAGATAGAATGGGGTCATGCTTGGCGGCAGCGGGCAGATATATTTTACATGCTGAAGCGAAATATAGATCGAATGGTAAAGGGGCGAATAAAAGATAAAGTAATCGTTCATGATGCTGGTCACATAACCGTATACGGGATGGGAGCCTCCCAAGCCGATTTCCGTAAAGATGCCTCTGGAATTCATCAGCATTTTCCGATAGGAAATATGCTGATGGTCAACGAGCGGTTCCCGGTCTGCGGGCGTGAAATCCTCGCCGTCGTCGGACAGCTTCATATGCTGCAAATGGTGGACCGGTGCGTATACATATCGGGTGTCCGAAAAAACGACGATGATATCGCTGCCAAGATCGATGAGTTCGCCCGTAATGGGAACTTTGCATCCGGATAGTTTGAGTTCGACATTTTTGCCGAGGAGAGAACGGATAGACTCCATAGTCTACCTCCTTTCAAGCGCAATCAAGGGGCAATGAAGCAAACGGACAAGCTGTATCCCGGCTTATCGCCAGGATCAGAATCGATACAGCCTGCATATACTCCTTTAAGCGGCACGCATGGCGGCAGGGCAATAAAATAAGGGACGGTCCCTGCGGCTCACGAATCGGCGTTTCTTTTGCCTTGCATCCGATTCAAGGATTCCGCAGGGAGCGTCTATATTTTGTTGCGGTCCGGCGATGCGGATTAGGTTACGCGGGGACAAGTGTGGTTGATCCGATTACCGGCGTCCGCTGGTGCGACCGCCGCTACGTCCGCCGTTACGTCCGCCGCTGCGGTTTCCGGCGGTGCGCCGACCGCTGGTGCGCCGGCCGCTGCTGTTGCGTTTGCTCCGATTTTTGCTGCGGTTGCCCCAGGATTGGCTTCCCCAGTCATAGCTGCCGCCGCTGCGATTGCCGCCAGTGCGATTTTCTCCGGAACGGTTGCCTCCCGACTGTTTGCCTCCTGATTGGTTGCCTCCCGATTTGTTGCCTCCCGATTTGTTGCCTCCCGATTGGTTGTTTCCTTTATTTCCATTGGAGCTGTTGCCTTTGGAGCCGTTATTATTGCTGGAGCTGCCGACCACCGTTACCGATTTGATGTGGAAGATTGGAATGCGCACGACCTCTTCTCCCTTAACGGCCAGCATCAGATAGTTTTGATTGGCGTTGATAATGACACCTTCAAGCTTTTCCGGACCGCCGCGGTTGATTTGCACATGACGGTATTGCAGGGATTGAAGAAGACCGGCGAAGCTGTGGGCATGGATCGGGCGTCCCATATACGATGCACCTCCCGAGCGCGAGCCTTTCGAGCCGGATTGGGTGCCTCCGGACCGGGAGCCTTGGGAGCCCTGCGATGCCGTGATGCTTTTGATGTGCTGCGTGCTGATATACACAATCTTTTTGTCTTTGGACCATACGGCAAGGTAGCTGTTTTGCGCGCTGAGCAGCACACCTTCCACCGAATCGGGCCCGCCGCGATTGACTTTTACGGTCTGGCCGACCAAGCCCATGAATTCGAGACCGGATAAAGACATTTCACATTCCCCTTCCTTAGATGTTTAGGTAGACGAGAAGAGCGTCGATTCGTCCTTCAAGTCTATCTATGCTCTATTTATATGTGTCCTCGTGTTGGAAGGGACTAGCCGAATAAACTAGATTCGCAAAATTGAGTGAATATCCCTCTTCCCGTTTGCTAGAAACCGGGCGGCTCGAAAGCGCAATAATCCTAAACGACCGAGACATTCGCCCTGACGGCATTCGCCGATCCGGCATAGAATGGTGAAAAGCCCGTAAAATAGGCTATCCTTCGTGTTGGAAAGGCGGTTGCAGTATGGGTCTGCCCGTATACCGGATCGTAATCAAGGATAAGGATCTGAAGCAGATGGAGAATAACATATGGTCCGACCGTTTTTTTCCGGCGACGTTGTCGAGTGGAAACGGATCGTCGCAACCCATTCAAATTCGGTACCGCGGGGGCCACACGCGCGAATATCCCAAAAAATCCTATGAAATCCGCACGTCGCGCGCAACATACCATTTTAATGCGGAATATGACGATCCCTCCTTGATCCGTAATGCGCTTTCCTTTCATTTTTTTAATATGATCGGCGTTCCCAGTCCGACCACGCTGCATTGCGTCCTGCAGTTGAACGGAGCGAACCAAGGCGTGTATTTGAGGATCGAAGCGGTAAACCGGACCTTCTTTCGAGTGCGCAAAATCCCGGTCCGGAGCATCATTTACGCCGTTAACGACAATGCCACCTTCGATTTGAACAACGTGAGCACGAATACGCCGAAAACTTCCCTGTTCTCCGGATACCGGTTAATCAAAGGAACGGGAGGGGACCGATTGCGGCTGACGCGCTTTATTCGAAGCATCCATGCCAAACGGGGCAAAGCGCTGGAAAAATATTTGAACGGCAGTCTGCATATGGACAATTATTTGAGATGGCTGAGCGGCGCGGTACTTACAGGCAATTACGACGGGTTTCGGCACAACTATACGATTTTCGAATACCAAAAACGCAAAGCGTACGGTTTTCTGCCATGGGACTACGAGGGCACCTGGGGACGCAACTGTTACGGGAAGGAAGTGGCCTCGAACTTGGTGAGCATTAAAGGCCATAACAAGCTGACGGGGAAGGTGCTGGCCTACAGCGCGAATCGACAGCAATACAAAAGGATTCTCGAGGACATTCTGGCGGGCTCGTTTACCGCTCAGCGATTGATGCCGGTGGTCCGGAAAATGTTCCATCAGATCGAAGAAGACGTCTACCGGGATCCGAAATACAAATGGCCTCTCGGCATGTTCCTGTACGAACCCGACGTTATCCATGCGTACATTGAAAACCGGCGCAGGGACATCCGGCGCGAGCTTCAAAATCTATGAAAAATTTATTTGTAGAATGAAAAAAAGGCATCTGCAGCCGACGTTGGGAAGACGGGCAGATGTCTTTTTTGCTAGCAAGGTTTACATGATTTTTTGGTTTAAATGGCTTAAATAACGCCAGCGAGTAATAAAGAAGTAGATGACCTGAATCGCGAAAAACGACGCGTAGACGGCCAGCGTATGGGAGACGACGGAAAACTCGACGAGCCCTTGAAGCGCGACGAATGCGACGCCGCTGTGAACGAAAGCGACCAGAAGCGGCAGGAAAAACATGAGGACAAGCTGGCGCGTGACGGTTTTTGCCAGCTCCTTCCGGCTCAGCCCCACTTTTGAAATCATCCGGTACTGCTCCTCGTCTCTCGATAAATCGGCATAAAGCCTGAAATAGACGAAGCTTGCGGCAAACGTGAAAAAGACGATTCCAACCAGCCCGCTGACGATGAGCAGCAAGCCGTTTAACTGCTTCGAATGCATCCAATCCAGTACAAGCGCAGAAAAGTTATAGGCGTGTTGTTGCTCGTTTGCTAAATCCGCATCTAGGGCTTTCCTTATTTCTTCGGCAACCGCACGCGTATGATGCCACTCCGGGACGACGAACACGACAACTCGGGTCTTATATTCATCGCCCTTCGCCAGCCGCTCGTAATCCGAATCTGCAATAATCCAAACACTGCCGTAATCCGGAATGACAATATGGGGCAGCGCCTTGACGATGGGCAGTGTCATGGTATGTTCGCCTTTTGTGATCGTAAGCCGATCCGTTTGAAGGCCTTCGAGCCTGTACTTGTCATTTTGCGTAACCGACGACGGAGACGCCAGCGTTTCTCCGCTGCGGAGCGTTTCCCGGGGATAGCCGAGAACTGCGGCAAGACCGTTATAGTCGCTTAGCCGGATCAATGTTTTCCCGTCATCCGAGAATGCTGGAATGTACGAGGCCTTGCGGTAGGCAAAACCTCCTTTTTTCAGCGTTTGCTCGATCAAATGGATATGCTTCTGCTCATATGAAAGGTCATCACCAGGTTCCGGAAAGGAGATATGCGTAAAAGCGTACGGGTTTTTCATCGCCGCCAGACCCGGATCGCCGATGGCAAGAGCCGTCCCGATGCCGGTAAAGGCCGTTGCCGAAATGACCGCCACCATAAAAAACATGACCGCATTATCCTTCATCCGGTAAACCAGCTCGGAAACCGTCAGCAGATTCGTTCGCTTGAACACGAAACGGGGTCTGTTTTTTAAGGCCCTAATGACGTACACGCTGAGCTGGGTGAAGAGAAAATAGGTGCCGATCACGACCAAAACCACGCCGCCAAACAACAGGCTAAACGAATAGATCCGGCGCAGCGCGAACAAAAATACGCAGGCATAGCCCAGCCCGATCAGAAGCACGGCCAGTATGGACAGCGGCACGGATGCTTTGGGTTCGGGTTTCGGTTTGTCCTCGGACTTGATGAGCTCCCCCAGCGTGCCTTTTTTGGTCATGAGCGAGGTGAACGCCGCCACGGCGATAAACAGCGCCAAATAGCCGCCTGCGGTCAGCGCAACCGCTTTTCCCGGCAAATAAAACGGGAGCCCGCGCTCAACCGCCAGCATGGAAGCGCAGATCAGCAGGATCAGCTTGGAGAAAACGACGCCGACGACGATGCCCGTGACGATGGCTGCGACGCCGATCAGGACGTTTTCGGTAAAAAGCATGCGGTTCAGCTGCTTGCGGGACATGCCGAGCAGCAGCAGGATGCCGAATTCCTTTTTGCGGACCTTGACGAAAGAGCTGACGGAATAAAGCAGGAACAGGAAGGAAAACACGAAGACGATAACTTGCGAAATGTGCATTCCTATCGTTGCGAGCAAGCTGAGCGTAGCGCTGTCGGACATGATTTGCCCCTTGAGGTCGGGATGAAACGCCAACATGGCGTACGTAAAAAATATCATGACCGAAAACGAGCTGCTGAGGAAATGGGCGACATAGGTCCGCTTGTTCCGGAAGACGTTGTTAAATGCGAACTGGCGGAAATTCATGTCCGTTCCCTCCCAGCAGCGACAACACGTTGATGATCTTTTGGTAGAAGGCCGTCCGGCTTTCGCCGCAGTAGATCTCGTTATAGAGCTGTCCGTCCTTGATGAAAACGACCCGGCTGCAGTAGCTTGCAGCCACCGGGTCATGCGTGACGAGCAGCATCGTTACCTGGTCCTCGCGGTTTCGCTTCTCCAAAATCTCCATCACTTCGCGCGCCGATTTGGAATCCAGGTTGCCTGTCGGTTCATCGGCTAGCAGCAGCTTGGGTTCGTGGATCAAAGCCCGCGCAATGGCCGTGCGCTGCGCTTGCCCTCCGGAGATTTCATACGTCCGTTTGTCCAGAATGGAATCGATGCCCAGCTTTTCCGCCAGGGCAGCCACCTTTTCGTTCATTTCCGCCAGGCCGGTACCGTCCAGCGTAAGCGGCAGCAAAATATTTTCTTTGACCGTGAGCGTATTCAGCAGATTAAAAGACTGGAACACAAAGCCGAGCTCCCGTCTTCGAAACATGGCCAGCTGATCTTGCGACAGGGCGTAAGGGTCTTCGCCGCCGATCCGGATTTCGCCCGAGGTCGGTTTGTCGATCGTTGCGATCATGTTGAGCAGGGTGGTTTTGCCGCTGCCGGAAGGCCCCATAATCCCCACGAATTCTCCCCGGTTGATCGACAGGTCGATGTTGGAGAGCGCCTCGTACGAGACCATGCCTTTGTATATTTTGCCGAGGTTTCGGACGGATAAAATTTCCATGGCCGTAACTGCTCCTTTCATTGTCCGGACTTCTTGCCGCGTCCTTCGGTTTTCGTACCCCCAGTATACGCCCAGGCCGGGAGTTCTCCTATCGACGCAGCTTTCACGCAGCTTACAACGCTGTAAGAAACGGCGTCCGTCAAGGAGGCGATTCGCGTGGCGTGACTCAGCGGAAACGGATGCGCACCAAGGTGCCCTGTCCCTCGGCCGATTCCAGCTCGATGCCGTGATGCAGCTTATCGATCACTTCCTTGACGATGTACAGCCCCATACCCGTGGATTCCTTGAAACGCCGGCCGTTTTCGCCGGTATAAAAGGGACGGAACACCCGGGGAAGATCCGCCTTCGGAATGCCGACGCCGCGGTCCTTGATTTCCAAAACGACGTCTCGCTGCTCCTTTTTAGCGCTAATGGTCACCTTTTGCCCGCTGCCCGCGGAATATTTGATGGCGTTGTTCAGCAGCTGCTCCAGAATAAAACGCATCCACTTGGCGTCCGTCCGCACGGAAATGCCCTCGTCGATCCGAACTTCCGGATACACATGGCTGCGGATGAAATAACGTCTGTATTCATGCACCGCTTCGCTGACAAGCCGTTTCAGGTCGGCGTCATCCACGCTGAAGTCCTGCTCGAAGGTGCCCAGCCTCGCCGCGTACAGCGCCATTTCGAGCCCTCTCCTCAAGCGGTCAGCCTCCTCCGAAATGCTGCTCATCCGCTCATCCCCTGCATCCTGCGTGATCATTTCGATCACGGACAGTGGGGTTTTCATCTGGTGAATCCATTGATTCAGGAAGGTCATGTACTGCTCGTTTTTCCGTTCCCAGCTTTGCAGCATGTTTTGGTACTGCCGGTATTGGTTTTCCAAGAGCTCGCTCAAGGCGGCGGGAAGCGGAGCGGGTTCATGCCTGTGAACGGACTCCGCGAGGGAAGCGACAGGGCGGGAGAGCCGTGCGTAAAAGCCGCGATGCGTCGCGTAACGAAGTCCGAGGTAACCCGCAAAAACAAACAGTCCCAAAAACAAGGCGTACACGGCGGTAAGCGGATGATCGTATCCGTCGAACCAAAATACCGCGAGCACGGCGAGCAGCTGCACGAGGGTGAAAAAAAGCAAAGGGAGGTGCTCCCTGATAAACAGCTTCATCTACCTTGGCCCCTTTTCGTTCATGTTCAGCCTGTATCCGAGTCCCCGCACCGTTTCGAGCGTTTCTTCCAAACCAAGCTCGGCCAGCCTTTTCCGCACGCGGGTTATATTGACGCTGAGCGTGTTGTCGTCCACAAAGGCGTCGTCCCACAGCTTTTCCAAAATGACCTCGCGGCTGACCACCCGGGGGCTGCGCTCCATCAGCGTTTCCATCAAAATCGTTTCTTTTTTGCTGAGCGCTACGCTTCGGTTGCCGAAATGCAGCTCCATGCGCTCCGGATATAAAACGAGGCCGCCTTGTTCGACCGTGCGCTCCTCGCCTTTTACGGCATAGTCGCCGTACACCCGGCGGAGCTGGCTGCGGATTTTGGCCATGACGATTTCGTAATAAAAAGGTTTGGTAATAAAGTCGTCGGCGCCGTTTTCGAGCGCCATCACCTGGTCCATTTTGCCGTCGCGGGCGGATATGAAAATGATCGGGCAAGTCGATACTTGCCGGATCTGGCGGCACCAAAAATACCCGTCAAAGCTCGGGAGGTTTATATCCAGCAGCACGATGTGCGGGGCATGCAGTCGAAATTGTTCCAGGACCCGGTCGAATTCATGAATAACGATGGCCGTATCCCCGTATTTTTCAATATGGGACTTCAGCAGATCCGCAATTTTTGGGTCGTCCTCAACGATTAGTATTTTATACATAGAGACAGCTCCTTCATCCGTTCGCGGCCCGCGATTGGAAAGTATCTTCCTCAATATTATACACGCTGCCGGGGCTTCACTATAGACGCCGGAAAACGATTGCGGCATATCGAGGAGCGGACCTGCATAATATTAATTTAGAATAATTTTAATTTAATATTGATTTTCATTATCATTGAAGGTACAATAAATGACGTCGAGTTGCTTATTTAGAATTATTCTAATTTAAAATAAATCAAGGAGGTTATGCCAACATGGCCAAACTTACGACAAATCAGGGTGTACCTATCGGTGATAATCAAAACTCCAGAACGGCGGGGCAAAATGGACCTACACTGCTGGAGGATTATCAGCTTCTGGAGAAGCTGGCGCATTTCGACCGGGAGCGCATTCCGGAACGCGTCGTTCATGCCCGCGGGGCGGGAGCGCACGGAGTCTTTAAGGTCGTCAACAGCATGAAGCGGTACACGAAAGCGGCGTTCTTGCAAAAAGAAGGACAGGAAACGCCGGTGTTCGCCCGTTTTTCCACCGTGATCCACGGTTTGCATTCCCCGGAAACGCTGCGCGACCCGCGCGGGTTCGCGGTCAAATTTTACACGGAGGAAGGCAATTATGATTTTGTCGGCAACAACCTGCCGATCTTCTTTATCCGCGATGCGATGAAGTTCCCGGACATGGTGCATGCGTTGAAACCCGACCCCCGCACGAACATTCAAGAAGAGGATCGTTATTGGGACTTTATGTCGCTGACGCCCGAGTCGACGAATATGCTGGTCCATCTGTTCACGGACGAGGGAATTCCGGCCAATTACCGCCAGATGCGCGGCTCGAGCGTGCATGCCTTCAAGTGGATCAACGAATACGGAAACACGGTTTACGTGAAGCTGCGCTGGGTTCCGAAGCAGGGCGTGAAAAACCTGAGCCGCGAGGAAGCGGCGCAAATTCAGGGCAAAGATTTCAACCATGCCACCCGCGATTTGTATGAAGCGATCGAGCGCGGCGACTATCCGGAATGGGATTTGTACGTGCAGGTGCTCGATCCGGCGGATTTGGACAGCTTTGATTTTAATCCTTTGGATTCCACGAAGGACTGGTTCGAGGAGGACGTTCCATACCAGCTGGTAGGGACGATGACGCTGAACCGGAACCCGGAAAACGTGTTTGCGGAAACGGAGTCGGTCGGCTTTAACCCTGGCGTGCTCGTGCCGGGCATCGAACCTTCGGAGGATAAGATGCTGCAGGGGCGGCTGTTCTCTTATTCGGATACCCAGCGCTACCGGATCGGCCCGAACTATCTCCAGCTTCCGATCAACTGCCCGTTTGCGAAGGTAAGCAACAATCAGCGCGACGGGGCGATGCCGTTCAAACAGCAATCGGACCGCATTAATTACGAGCCGAACCGCTACCAGCATACGCCGAAGGAAGATCCGGCTTACCAAGACGTGCCGCAGCCTTTGCAGGGTACCGTATCCCGCCAAAAAATCGACAAGCCGAACGATTTCGGCCAGGCGGGCCAAGTGTTCCGCAAATATTCCCCGGAAGTTCAGGAACAGCTGATCGGCAATTTGGCGGCCGACCTTGCGCCTGTAGCGGAACAGACCAAGCTGCTTGCGATCTGCAACTTCTACCGCGCCGACGAAGAGCTGGGCAAACGCCTCGCGGCCGCGCTGAACGTTGATTTGACGCCGTTTTTGTCCCGTATGTCGTAAGTGAATACAAGGGTTGTCCCAAAAGCCGCGCGGCTTTGGGGCGGCCCTTTTTTTGTTTGGAGCCGGCAAAAGCAAAAGAAAGAAACCGTTCAGGTGCGGCACGGGCCGGGGAGGAACGGTTTTTCTTCCGTATATAAAAAGGGATGTCATGGGTTGGCCGTTTCTTTTGCGGGTTCGGCGACGGCTTTTATCCCCAATTTGTTTTCCAGATACGCCTTGTTCTGAATCACGGAAGGATGGTCGGGCCGATAATGCCTGGCAGCTTCGTTGTGATGATAGGCGATTTGGTGCATGCCAAGCCGGTCGTAGCAAACGCAAAGCTGCAAATGGGGAAGCCAGGTGGAACAGTTTAGGTTTTGCATGCCCCAGCTGTTGGCGGGAGCCGGATTCTCGATGGCCTGCTTATACCAATACACCGCCGCCGAATAATCTCCCGTCTGCAGGAAATGGTAACCCATGCGGCAGCAAAATTCCGGACGGGGCGCTCCGTATTCGAAGGATTTCAGCGTATAAGCCAAAGCCTTGCCCGTATCGCCCAGCTCAAGATAACAATCCGCCAGCTTGCCGCAGGCCGCGATATTGTCCTCGACCCAGCCTTTGCCTTCCTCGAGGAATTTTCGGTAATAGACGGCGGCCAGATCGAAAAGCCGATGGTCTTTAAGCTCGTTGGCGAAATAATAGACGTCCCGCGGCGAAAACGCCTCGCCGTTTGCTTGCCTTTTCATATAAATATTCAGGTTTCGATCGCGGTCCCGGTCGTCGCCGCAATGCGTGACGGCAATGTCGCTGTCGATAATCCGCCCGGCTACTTCGAGATATTCATGAACGGATCCGACCCAGCGGAAGTTGTTGCTTCTTTTGACCAGCCGGTTGCGCCGCAGGCTGGATGTCACATTCCCGTGTTCGTCAAATGCGAGGTTGTATTTCATGGTGACGGAATCGATGTCGGAACTTAACGTTTTTTTCAGCTCAAGCAGTTTTTCAAGGTCCTCTTCCTTAAAAACGTCGTCCGCGTCCAGCCATAGAATATAATCCATCTCCGCTTTGCTGAACGCAAAGTTGCGGGCTGCGGCAAAATCGTCGACCCATTCGAAATCGAAAACGCAGCGGGTGAATTTGCGGGCGATTTGTTTGGTACGGTCGGTCGAACCGGTGTCGACGATGATCATCTGGTCAACCGCCTTTTGAACGGAAGAAAGGCAGCGTTCCAGCGTTTTCTCCTCGTTTTTGACGATCATACACAAGCTGATGCCGATCATGTTTCCACTCCTTTGTATGCGAAGTTTTCAGGATGCTGCAAATTTCACCATTAGGGCAGGACAACGCAAAGACTTGGCAAATGGCACAAAACTATCGAATATATTTCAGTTCCGGGCTGCGGAAAAAACCTTCAAACCGGTTCAGTCATATGTATGACGGAACGTCGGAAAGCAGACCGATCATAGGTATGCTCGGGCTTGAGGTCATGGGATCGACCCTGCAATCAAAAGGGGGATTTTTTGCCGGCGGCGTTCAAGTCATACCATCAACTACCGATGGCTGAAGTCAAAAAACGGCGTTATGCAAAGCATGAAATAGGTTGGAATTTAATACATTTGAACGAGGGGGGTTACAATTTATAAGTCAGGAGAGTAGATATGCACCGTTTCTGGGAAAAGGTCATCAAACCGGTCATGATCGCGGCGCGGCCCGCGCATATCGTCGAAATCGGGTCGCTAACGGGGCTGAATACGTTCAAAATTTTGGACTATTGCCATCATATGGGGAGCAGTTGCACGGTCATAGACCCCGCTCCGCAGTTCGACGTGGAGCTGCTATCGGCATATTACGGGGAAGCCTTCCGGATGATTCATGAGCTCAGTTTGAAGTCCATGCCTGACCTTGAGCCGTACGACATGATTTTAATCGACGGGGATCACAACTGGTACACGGTGTACCATGAATTAAAGCAGGTGGAACGCATGGCCCTGTCGGCAGGGGCCTTTCCCGTCGTGATGCTGCATGACATCGATTGGCCGTACGGGCGGCGGGACATGTACTATTTTCCCGAAAGCATACCGCAGGAATACCGCCAGCCTCACGCCATGCAAGGTTTGGAGCCGGGCAATCCCCTGCTCGTGCCGGGAGGCTTTAATCATATGGTCCACAACGCCGTCCTTGAGCATGGCGAGCGAAACGGGGTGTTGACGGCCGTCGAGGATTTCTTGAAGGAAACGACGTTTGATTTGTCCTGGCATTCCCTCAGATCGAACAACGGCCTCGGGATCCTCCTGCCCACCGATTCGCCGTTTGGCCGCACGATCCCGTTCATTTTGAATACATCGGGGTTGTAAGCATTGATTATTTTAAAAAAACAGGGGGTGCCTATGCCGCTTACTTCGATCGTCATGCTGACCCGCAACGGCCTGAACCTGACGCGCAGGTGCGTCGACAGCGTAAAACTCCATACCGAAGGACCGCTCGAATGGATTGCCGTGGATAACGGCTCCGATGACGGCACGCTGGAATTCTGGCATTCAATGGATAACGTTAAGCTGATTGCGAACGAGGACAACCGGGGCTTTGCCGCCGGAACCAACCAAGGCATGATGGAAGCTTCGGGGGACTATATCCTGCTGTTGAACAACGATACCGTCGTTACGCCGCATTGGCTTTCCAGCTTGTATGCCGCGCTTTTTCGTGATCCGAACATCGGCATCGTGGGACCTGTCTCCAATCATGTGGCTCCGATCCAGAGGGTTCCCTTCGAGGAGTGGCCGGCCCCGGAGAACCTTGAAGCTTACGCAGCGAAACGGCAAAAGGAATGGGCAGGATCCGGTTTTTACGCGCATAAACTGATCGGATTTTGCATGCTTTTCCACCGCAGTTTGCTGGACCGGATCGGCGGTTTTGATGAACGTTTTTTTCCGGGCAATTACGAAGACGACGATTTTTCAATCCGGACCCGGATAAGCGGGAAAAGGCTGTGGGTTGCGCAGGATGTATTTATCCATCACGAAGGGCAGGGAACGTTCGCCTCGAACCGGCTCGACTATAAACGCTCTTCTTTGGCGAATGCCGAAAAATTCCGGGACAAGTGGAGCACCGGATTGTCCGCGCCCGAAATGGACTGCTTGGGCTACAATCCATCCGATATCGTGGCGAGGGAGCCGTTTTTCATTCCTAAAAAACACTTCGTTCCCCTTGGCGGGAGTACCGCTTTCAAAACTAAAATAACCGATCCGACAGAATCGTAGAGCCGGCGCGGTTCCCGATAAGGGAAAGCCGGTTTTTTGCGTTTCCGAGGCGCATTTTCCAGAAAACTGGCGAAGATTTCATGTTAATGAATCAATAGACAATATATACCATGTGGGTTATATTGAAACATATATTATGTTCTGCGCATGACGGGAGGCCATATGCTTTGGAGAAAAAAGTCACGGTTCTGATCAGCTTTATCATCGGATTTATGCTTATGCAGCTGTCATCGGAGGAGCCCTTGTCCCTTTTCAAATCCATTTTCGGGTCTGTGACCAAAATCGAGCCCTATCTCATTTACCTGCTGCAATTTGTCGGATTGATTCTGGTCATCTGGTCGATCCTTTTGACTTTCAACGAGCTGGTCAAGCTGCATAAAAACAAGTCGTAAAAGCAAAGAGCTCTGCCCCTGCGCAGGGCTTTTCTACTTTATTATCAATATTGGGGCTCCCCGCAGAGTACCTGAACCAGCTTCGAAGCCGAGGCCCCACTTTGTGGGGTTGTGTTACTGCTTGCTTCCGGGCAAGAGGATCGGACATCCACACCGAAATTTTTTTTAGCGATGGAAAACATTTCAACCCGTTCTTCCGTCAAATAAGTGTAGCCGTTTTTTACACAAAACCAAGAGGAGGAGAACCGTGAAAAAGCTTTGGGTTATGCTCGTCGCTGTGCTGATGGTCGTTTCTCTGTCCCTGCCGACTGCACAGGTGCAGGCGGCGGCCAAACCGATCAGCGTTTACGTCGACGGGGTGAAATTGAATCCGCTGCAGCCGCCCATGATGATCAAGGGCCGAACGATGCTGCCGATGCGGGCCATTTTCGAGGCGTTTGACGCCAAAATTTTATGGAATCAAAAAACAAGCACGGTCACGGCTTTACGTGACGACATCACGATTGTGCTGAAAATCGGCGCGAAAACAGCTACGGTGAATCAGCAAACCGTGGCACTGGACGTACCTGCGCAAAACTTGAAGGGAACGACCATGGTGCCGGTCCGTTTCGTCAGCGAGACGCTTGGCGCGGAGGTGCTCTGGAATCAGCAGACGCAAACCGTCAACATCATCACATCCGAAACGGCGGTGAACCCCGTTTCCTACGTGACTGCGCGCACGGTCGGCAAAAACGGAGACGGACGCGACTTGGAAGTGAGCTTCCCGAAAGTGCAGCGCGAGACGAACGTCAGCGAATACCGCGTCTTCATCGTCAAATCCTCCAATGCATACGGGTTTACGCTCTCCCAGGCGCTTTCCAACGGGTATTACTCGTCGGTGCGGCCGAACGGAAGCGATCAGGCGATCACGTTGTCCGCGCAATCGCGCGACGTCAACGGTGAGCTGCTGCGGGCCAATCAGCCTTACACCGCCTATGTGCTCACGGTAGCCAAAAAAGGCGCCAGCGCCTTGTCCGGCGTATCCCCTTCCGTAACCTTGTCGACGGCTTCGCCCGTAAATGCGGTTTCCGGCGTCAAAGCGTCGGATGTCAGCGACTACGGCGACGGACGGGATATTTCGGTCAGCTTTAGCCAACCGTCAAATACCGGCAACATTCAGAATTACCGAATCATGGTCGTAAAGACCAAGGATGCAAGCAGCTTCAGCCTGAATGCCGCGAATAACGTGGCAAGCGCAAATTACACGACGGTCAGCAAAACAAATGCCGCCACGATTACGACGACTTTAAGTTCGGGCTCCAGGGATACTTCCGGCGAGTACATTAAAAATGGCGTTTCCTATACCGTTTTCGTGCTTTCCGTAGCAAACGGCAGCAATGAAACGAACCAGCTGTCCGCAGGTTCCGCATCGTTCACGTTGGCTGCAAGCCCGATTTCGGCGCCGGTCATCACCAGCGTGGAAGACGTCAGCAATTACGGTGACGGCCGCGATTTGATGGTTCGGTTCAACCGTTCTTCCGATGAAGCGCGGGTCGGCAGTTATCGGATTTTTGTCGTAAAAGACAGCAAAGCCGGAAACTTCTCGCTGTCCGACGCAAAAAATCTGTCGAGCTCCTATTATACGGAAGTCGGCAAAACAGGTTATAACATCAGCAAGACCTTGTCTTATGGTGCAAGAGATGTGGACGGATCGCTGATCACGTCCGGCGTTGCCTACCGCGTGTTTGTGATGGCGGTGGGAACCGGCAGCTATTACGGCAACTACGCGCTTTCGTCGCCTTCGTATGCCGTCGTGCTGTACGGCAATAACGGCGGCGGTTCCGACGTCTACGCGCCATCGAACGTCAGCGTCAGCGACGTTTCCGATTACGGCGACGGCCGCGATTTGCGCGTATCGTTTACGCGGGCTTCGGATGAAAGCAGCATTTACGGCTACCGGATTTTGGTCGTCAAAGCTGCCGATGCTTATTATTTCGGGTTGTCGGACGCGAATAAAGTCTCCAGCTCCAACTACACGTCCGTAAACAAAACGGGCTACAACATTACGAAGACCCTCGATTCAAATGCCAGAGACGTGGATGGGCAATTGATCCGCAACGGCGTCAATTACCGCGTATTCGTGCTCTCGGTAGGGGCTTACGGAACGAATGCATTATCTTCGTATTCTCCGGCCATTACACTGGCGGGGAATTCGAGCGTGTCTCCGGCGACGAATGTATCCGTCAACGACGTGGCCGATTACGGCGACGGCCGCGATCTGCAGGTTTCGTTTACGCGGGCTGCGGACGAAGGCAACTTGAACGGTTACCGGATCCTGGTTGTGAAGTCTTCGGACGCCAATAATTTCAATTTGTCCAAAGCGAACTCCGTTTCCGGTTCGAATTACACGTCCGTCAACAGAACCGGATATAACATTACTCAAACGCTTCCTGCGGGGGCCAGGGACGTGGACGGACATACGATCCGCACCGGCGTCAGCTACCGCGTGTTTGTGCTCTCGGTAGGGGCCTACGGAACGAATGCGCTGTCCGCTTATTCCCCGGCCATCACCTTGACGGGGAACGCGAGCGTAACGCCGGCGACCAACGTAACGGTCAGCGACGTGGCCGATTACGGCGATGGCCGCGATCTGCAGGTTTCATTTACGCGGGCGAATGAAGAACAAAACATCAGGGAATACCGGATCCTGGTCGTAAAAGAATCGGATGCCAACTACTTCAACCTGACGGATGCCTTGGCCGTATCCGGTCCAAATTATACGTCCGTCAACAAAACCGGCGGCAATATCACCCGTACGCTCGCCGCGGACTCGAAAGACGTCAACGGCCGGTTGATTCAGAGCGGCACCAAGTACAAAGTGTTTGTCCTGTCCGTAGGGTCGGCGGATGCCAATCATGCATTGTCCGCTCCTTCCCAGGCGATCAGCTTGTCGCAAACCTTTACCGTGGGACCGGCCAAAAACGTGGCCGCAAAAGATATCGGGGACGCGGGCAACGGCCGCGATTTGCAGGTGACCTTTACCCGGCCGGATAACGACAATGACGTGGCCCAGTACCGGATCATTGCCGTAAAATCCACGCAGACGGGCAGCTTTAACGAAAAAATCGCAGCAAATCTGAGCTATTTCAAAGCTGTCGAAAACAGCAATAAAGGAAGTTATGAGATCGCCTTGGACGACAATGCCAGGGATTCCGACGGCGATTTGATCCGTAACGGAATCTCCTACAGAATTTATGTCCTGTCCATTGGAAATCACAACAGCTACGCGCTGTCGACCGCTTCCGAAGCGGTCACGCTCGATACGCAGCTTCCGGCTTCACCGGTAAAAGACCTGAGAGCGAACGACGCCGGAGACGAGCATAACGGAAAAGATATGAAGATCTCGTTTACCCGTGCCGATAACGAAGCGAACATCAAAGAGTACCGGATTTTCATCGTACCCGGGTCGAAAGACCTCAACCTTGAAAGCGCGTTGGCGTCGGATCAATTTACAAGAGCTCAGGCGGGAAGTGATTTTAACAAGGCGATGAGCGGCTCGACGAAAGATACGGACAATAATGCTTTGGCCGAAGAAACTCCTTACAAAGTCTACGTCCTGTCCGTGGCCAAATCAGGAAACAGCGTCTTGTCGGAACCTGCGGCGGTCGTGCTGAGGGATACAACGTCCGTTCCGGCGAATATTACGGCCGTCTGGAACAATGGCTCGATTGACGTGACTTTTAAGAAG
The DNA here is from genome assembly GCF_031583795.1 of Paenibacillus sp. VCA1. Taxonomy (NCBI): domain Bacteria; kingdom Bacillati; phylum Bacillota; class Bacilli; order Caryophanales; family Paenibacillaceae; genus Paenibacillus; species Paenibacillus sp. VCA1. Next base: position 316,040 of record NZ_JAVLSX010000001.1, read on the forward strand.
CCGGCCGATGACAGTCAGGTTCAAAAATACGCCGTCATGCTTGTGCCGGCAGCGTCAAAAGGTTTTGACCTGAAAACCGCTGCAAACAAGAGCGGCTCCGATTCGAACGTTAAGATCGTAAACCTCGACGAGGCTTACGCAGTCACCTTTAAGGCGGAAGACAACGATATTGCGGGAAACAAAATCAGCGACAAAACTTCCTACAATATCTACATTCTTAGCATAGGCGAAAAGAAGAATGTGTTGTCTGACCCGATTCCGGTCACGACCGCGAAAACCGATTCAAAAGCTGCCACGCAAGGGAAAAAACAGCTCAAGCCTTAAGCAGGCATAAAGACGCCGGATCCATCGGATCCGGCGTCTTTATTTTTTGATGAGATGACGACGATAGACCATCCCTAGTAAATTGTCTGTTAAGCTGTCTGCTCGGTCGGGATGGTTAACGTAATTCCGTGGCGGTATTTAATTTTTGGGTTCTTTTTTGGGAGGCGGATGAGCTACAATAGAATGACGTTAACATGGGAGGGAGGGCGCTTCGTCTTCCGCATTACGGAGAAAGCGCCGACCACCATCCTATATGCTGTATCAGGGGATAAGGGGGGAACCGTAACATCTTATGAGTAAATCATTATCAACGATCCCGGGCCAAGACGGTCACGGAGAATCCCTGCCTGCCCGTCCGGGCGCAAGCAGGCTTTGGATGATTATCGTTCTGGGAGCGTTATCCGCTTTTGGACCGTTTTCGCTGGACATGTATTTGCCTTCGCTGCCGCTTTTGGCCGATACGATGCATACCACGACATCGCTGACGCAGCTCAGCTTGACGTCGTGCCTGATCGGGCTGTCGGTCGGGCAGCTGTTCGCCGGGCCGCTGAGCGACGTGCGCGGGCGGCGGCTGCCGCTGTTGATCGGGATGGTCGTGTACGGCTTGTCCTCCTTGTTATGCGCGTTCAGCACGTCCATCGAGATGCTGGTTGCACTGCGTTTTATTCAGGGGATCGCCGGGTCGGCGGGAATCGTCATTTCGCGGGCGATCGTGAGGGATATGTATTCCGGCTCCGAATTAACGAAGTTTTTCTCCATGCTGATGCTGGTGAACGGCGCGGCGCCGATTTTGTCCCCGATCGTGGGAGGCCAGCTGCTTCAGGTCACTTCCTGGCGCGGCGTATTTATCGTGCTGGCGGCGATCGGCGTCGTCATGCTGCTGGCGGTATTATTCGGGCTGCCGGAGACGCTTGCCGCTAGCAGACGGTCCAAAGGCGGCACCGTCAATACGCTTAAAATCTTTGGCGTGCTGCTGAAGGACCGCAAATTTATGGGGCTTGCATTAAGCTCCGGTTTTATTTCGGCCGCCATGTTTGCCTATATCTCCGGATCGCCGTTTGTGCTTCAAAATATTTACGGGGTCAGCCCGCAGGTTTTCAGCCTTATTTTTGCCATGAACGGCGTCGGCATCATTATCGCTGGGCAAATTACGGGAAGATTGGCCGGAAAGATCAGCGAGAAAAAGCTGCTGGTGACCGGGATTACCCTGGCCACCATCGGAGGGATGACCCTGTTGATGATGCTGGCCGTCAAAGCTCCGATCGCCGCGGTTTTGCCGCCGCTATTTATCGTCGTTTCATGCGTCGGCATTGTGGGCACGGCCGGATCGTCGCTGGCTTTGCAGGATTACGGCCACGCGGCGGGCAGCGCCTCGGCGCTGTTAGGGCTTCTGTCGTACATTTAGGGATCGTCAGCCCCTTGGTCGGTCTGGGCGGCAGCGCGTCGGCTCTGCCGATGGGCTTCGTCATCGCCGGGGCGGATGTGTGTTCCGTCTTGTGTTACCTGCTGCTTGTCCGCGGCTCGATTCAGCGGACGAAAGCAGCAGAGGTTTCGAACATGCATAACAAGGGGATGTAATCAAAAAGAGACTGCCGCGGCAGTCTCTTTTTGTTGCTCCGGATGGAAGTATGGACCGATCTTTTAGCTCCGGAGCTGCTCATGCAATCAGATATTTAGATGTTTAAACACCGGCCTCCGAGGCTTTGAAAAACTGCGGCAAATATTCCTTGTTCGCTTCCAGCATTTCGTCCAGCATCTTGATGGCGACTTCCACCGAAGGCACCAGCGGATGATGGGCCAGCGCCTGGATGGCCAAGCCGCGGTCGCCCGTTACGGCCGCGTCGATGGCCAGGCGTTCGTACGTTTTGACCGCATGGATCAAACCGACGGCCATCGGCGGGATTTTGGTTAACGGCAGCGGCAGCGGGCCGTTTTTGGTAACGACGCAGTTTACTTCGATGCTGGCATCGTCCGGCAGGAAGCCGATGATGCCCTGATTGGCGACGTTCAGCGTTTGGATGTCGTTTTTGCCGTTGTATAACGAGCACATCAGGTTGACGGCCGCTTCGGAATAAAACGCCCCGCCGCGCTGTTCCAGCTGCTTCGGCTTCTCTTTCAGCTCCGGATCGTTGTAAAGCTCGAACAGCTCTTCTTCGACGCGTTTTACGACCTCGGCGCGATTTTCGCCTTTTTGAAGGGATTCCAGCTGCTCTTCAAGCATGGCGTCGGTCATGTAGAAATATTTCAAGTAATAGGAAGGCAGGGCGCGCAAAGATTGCAGGAATTCGGGATTCCATTCTCTCGCGGGAACGTTATTGGCGCTGTAGCCGGCCGTATCGGCCAGCAGCTCATCGAGCTTGTCTTCGCCGTTCACGTCGACGCGCGAAACCCAGTGAAGATGGTTCAGACCGACGAATTCGGCATAAACCCGATCCGTTGCGACGCCGTATTTGGCTGCGGTCCGCTTGATCAACCCGATCGGCGCATTGCACAAACCGACGCTGCGCACGTTCGTGTATTTCAGGATGGCTTCCGTCACCATGCCGGCCGGGTTCGTAAAGTTCAGCAGCCAGGCATTCGGAGACAGCTCCTCGATGTCGCGGCATATGTCGAGCAGGACCGGAATCGTCCGCAGCGCCTTCATCATGCCTCCGGGACCGGTCGTTTCCTGGCCGATCACTCCGTATTTGAGCGGGATGGACTCGTCGCGGCCGCGCGCCTCGAGCATGCCCACGCGCATTTGGGTGCTGACGAAATCCGCTCCGGAAATCGCCTCGCGGCGGTCCAACGTCAAATGCACTTCGATCGGAAGGCCGGATTTCTCGACCATGCGTTTCGCCAGGTTGCCGACGATGTTCAGCTTCCGCTGTCCCGGCTCGATATCCACGAGCCATAATTCGCGTACGGGAAGCTCGTCGTAGTGCTGGATGAAACCTTCGACAAGCTCCGGGGTATAAGAAGATCCGCCGCCGATGACGGCAATTTTCAGTCCTTGTTCAGTGGCCATATCTGCACGCTCCTTTTTATGAATGAAATAAATGCCGATTTGAATTCGCAGTTCGGCACATAATGAACGCCAAATCTATAGTTTTGCCCGGGTCTAGTTATCCGACGATCTTGTCGTTAACGGGATATGCTCAAAATCGCGAAAGGTCCGCATTTGTTCATAAGCTTCCCGGTTAACCGCCAGTCCGTCCGCCTCCATGGCCGACCATACCGCTCCGACGACAGGCTCCGTGGACAACGTGACGACCGTCGCGTTCGGAGCGGCGGCGGCTACGGCCTGCTCGATTTTGCCTCTTATCCAGCCGCGGTCACCCCTTGTTAGCAGACTTCCGGCCAGAACGACGTCAAACACGTCGTTTTCCATTCCCAGTCTGCGGATCACCGCCGCGGCGGATTTGCCGAGCTCGATCCCTTGACGGGACAAAATCTCCAAGGCCACGGCGTCGTTGTCCGCCGCGGCTTCGAACAGCAGCTTGGCTGCATGGACGGGCACGTGTTTCCCGTGATCCTGAAAATCATCGAACATATCGCCGACGCTGTCATATCCCAGGAAGCCCAGCAGCAGCGGGGTCAATTTCGTCGGCTGCTCGCGGCCGTCCCAAGCACGGATCACCGAACGGAACACTTCGATGTTCAGCGAGCCGCCGCCGCCGAAATCGCCGTACATATAGTCGAAGCCTCCGACTTGGACGTGCTCGCCCGCCGGGTTTCGCCCCGCGGCATTGGTTCCGGTGCCGCAGATCAGCGCAACGCCGTAAGGGCGGTTGGTGCCGGCCCGAAGGCCGATCATCGTATCGCAATTAATGGAATAGTTCCGGGTAAAGCCGATTTCCTGAACCAGCGGGTGCAAAATCCGGTAATCCGGTTCGCGGTCCGCGCCTGCAAGCCCGAAGTAGGCGTGAGCCAGCTGCCGCACCTCCAGGCCGGCTTCGCCGAGCGCGCTTTCGGCGGCTTCGCGGATGCTCTGCGCGGCAAGGCCGCGGTCAATCTGATGATTGCCGTTGCCGCCGACGCCTTTGCCCAGCACGTTGCCGCGGTCATCGGTCAGCAGGGCGTATGTTTTGGTGCCTCCCCCATCGATTCCCAAGTAGTAAGCCAATGGTCGTCACTCCTATTGATTTGTCGTTGCGGCGGTTGATTCCCTGATAATGAGTTCGGGATTGATTTTGACGCTCGACCCGCGTTTCATCGTGCCGTCCATCCGCTTGAGCAGCATATCCGCGGCGGCCAGGCCGATCCGGTCGGCAGGCTGGCGGACGGTCGTTAAATGCGGATGAAGCTGCGAGGAGATTTGCTGGTCGTCATAACCGACGACGGCCACCTGGTCGGGTACGCGGATGCCTTCCTCCATCAAGGCGTTGACGACGCCCAGCGCAATATTGTCGTCGCCGGCAAAAACGGCGGAAGGAAGCGTTCCTTCGCGGATCCATCTGCGGCACGTTTCGTAACCAAAAGCGATTTCGAATTCGCCCGTTACCATCTCGAACGGTGCGAGCCCTTTCTCTTCAAGCGCCTGCAGGAAACCGCTCCGGCGTTCTTTCGTACTGCGGAACATCTCTTGTCCGCTAAGATGGGCGATCCGGGTATGCCCGAGATCGATCAAATGTTTGGCAGCGTCGTATCCGCCTTTATAGTTGTCGATCGTTACGGAAAACGCATCGTTTTCGGGCTTTTGGTTGTCGATCAGCACGTAAGGAATGTTGCGGCGCTTCAGCTCCACGATGTAGTTGTCCTCTTCCATCGGCGACAGCAGGATCAGGCCGTCGACGCGGTCCTCCTGAATCAGGTAATGATGTTCGTCGGAGTCGATTCCCGTTGAGACCGACACCGCAAGAAAATAACCGTGCAGCGCAAGCACCTCGTTCAGCTCCTTGACGACGGCGTCGAAGAAGGAGTCCTGGAGCGTGGTGACGATCAGGCCGACGATGCCCGTTTTGCCGCGGGCAAGGCTGCGCGCTGCGGCGTTCGGGCGATAGTCAAGCTCCTTGATCGCGTCAAGCACCTTTTGTCTGTTTTTCTCGCGCACCGATTCGGCGCCGTTTAATACCCTGGATACCGTCACAACCGACAATCCTGATTTTTTGGCAACATCAAATATACTAACCTTCATCGTTTTTATTCTCCTTGCGGCAGATTTTCCGTACATTTTATATCAGCTTAACATTAGTATACATGGACGAAAGGCCGCCGCGAAGCGAAATTAACAGATGCACCGTCCCGGTTTCGGGACGGCACGCCTTATTTATTTGCGTTTGATGATTTCCGTCACTTTTTTCTGCACCGTCGGCATGACTTCTTCTACGGTTTTGTGCCCGGTGTCGAGCGGCTGCATCTCGTTGATGAACATGTCGTTGATTTGCGAATAGTTGGTGATCAGATGGTTGTAGGATTCAAAGCCGTATTTCACCGCGCCTTCGTACACCTTTTTCACGTCTGCCGGGTCGACGCCGTCAAAATGCTTGTAATACGTTTCGGCCGCTTTCGTATTGACCGGCGGGTTGCCTCCGCTGAGGTCGATGGATTTTTCCTGGACTTCGTCGCTGACCAAATATTTGATCCATTCAAAAGCTTCCTTCGGATGTTTGGAGCCCTTCAGAATAAACAACGGATCGACGAACAGGACGCTGCGCACTTTGTCGTTGCCGCCCGCCGGCACGGCCGCTACGCCGACCTTGAACGGGAAGTCGTTTGCGCCTGCCAGGTTCCATGAACCGCCGATGCTCATTCCAAGCTTGCCGGTGACGAACGCATCGCCGTTTTGGCCGGCTACGCTTTTGCTCCATTCGGTTGTCGGGGAAACCTTGTCTTTGAAAATCAAATCGTACAGCTTTTTATAAGCCGCGATGACATCCGGAGAGTCAAAGCGGGTTTCGGACGGCACGCCGCCGTTGGTCCAGGTATCCTGGGAGTAAGGCTCCACGCCGAAATACAGCGGGCGCATGTCGCGTTCGGACCAGGTGAAGTCGACGCCGTATTGCGTTTTGGCGATATCGTCGGAGACGTGGGTCAATTTTTTCGCGTCTTCGACCATTTTGTCGAACGTCCAGCTTTTGTCTTCGTAATCGCTTGGCGGATAAGGCAGGTTGGCTGCATCGAACATGTCCTTGTTGTACAGCATCAGCGTGACGTACATGTTGACCGGAATGCCGTACACGTGGTCTTTAATGGTATAAATTTTCATGAGGTCTTCCGGAATGCTGTAGTCCGATGCTTTGAACCCGTCTTCTTTGATGATGTCGTTCAGGTCGAGCAGCATGTCTTTGTTGTAATACTCCGCGAAGCCGCCGTAGCCGTAATGGCTCGTCACGTCGGGCGATTTGCCGCCGGCGATCATCGTCTGCAGCTTGCTGTCGAACTGCTCGTAAGGCGCCTTTTCCACTCTGACCTTGATGTTCGGATGTTTGGCTTCAAAGTCCGGAATGAGCTTTTCGATAAATGTACGGTCTTCCGAATCGATGGTGTAATGCGTAATGGTCACCTGCTCGCCGGAAGAAGCGTTTTTGCCGGTATCCCCATCGCCCGCGGGAGCGACGTCGACCGCCGATTTGCCGCCGCCGCATCCGGACAACATGAGTGCGAGAAGCGTGGTGCTCGCCAGCAGCAGCGTAAACGTCTTTTTAATCCTTTTCCTTTTCATGAACGGTATCCCCCATCTTATTCAAGAGTCGTTGCCGCCTCCTGGCGGCGGGGCCTTTACTTGATGCCTGTGAGCACGATTCCTTCGACGAACCGCTTTTGGGCTACCGCAAACAGGGTGACGATCGGCAGCATGGCCAGCACGGAGGCGACCATCAGCAGATGCCAAGGCGGAATGCGGAAACGGGACGAGGTAAAGGAAGACATGCCGACCGGAAGCGTGAATTTATCCGATGAGCTTAAGTAGAGCACGGGCGTCAAAAGGTCGTTCCAGCTGTAAATGAAGGCAAAAATGGCGACGGTCGCAAGCGCCGGTCCCGAAAGCGGAAGGGCGATTTGCCGCCACATGCGCAGCTCGCCGCAGCCGTCGATGCGTCCCGCGTCGAACAGCTCCTCCGGCAGCGTCGAAAAAAACTGCCTCAGCAAAAAGATGTTGTACGCCGATCCGAAAAACGCGGGCACGACGAGCGGCAAAAACGTATCCAGCCAGTTCAGCTTGGAAAAGAGAATGAACTGCGGGATCATGATCGCCGGATAAGGGAGCATCATCGTGCTGAGCATCAGCATGAACCACAGGTTGTTGCCTTTGCCCCGATATCTCGAAAAACCGTACGCCGCCAGAGCCGACGAAAGCAGCGTGCCGAAGACGGTCAAAACGCCGATGATCAAGCTGTTCATGTACATCTGGCCGAAGTTCAGCGTTTCGAAAATTTCCTTATAGTTGCCCCACTGCCACGATTCCGGGAAAAAGGACGGAGGAAACTTCAGCAGCTCTTTTTTCGATTTGAGCGAGGTGGAGACCATAAAGAACAGCGGCAATAACATCAGAAAGGTGGTGACGAGCAGGGCGATAAAGCTGGCGATGCGGACCCCGTCGATTTTGCGCCGGGTTCGGGTCCGGGATGACGCCCTTTGCGGGCCTGCAGCCGGGATCGTACTCATTCTAGCGTCCGCCTCCTTCATAGTGGACATATCGGTTCGAAAATTTCATGATCAGGGCCGTAAACACCATGACGACGACCAGCAGCACCCATGCCAGCGCGGAAGAGTATCCGGCCCGGTATTCCTTGAAGGCGCTGGTGTACAGGTTATACACATAGAACCAGGTCGAATAGTTCGGTCCCCCTTGGGTCATGACATACGCTTGGGTAAACACCTGGAAGGAGTCGATGATCCCCATGATGAGCTGGAACAGAAGCACCGGCGAAATCATCGGAAGCGTCACGTTCAGGAAAATCCGGAAGCGTCCTGCGCCGTCAAGCTTGGCGGCTTCGACCAGGCTTGCGGGCACGCCCTGCAGTCCCGCGAGGAACAAAATCATGCCGGAGCCCGCCGTCCAGAAGGACATGATCATCAGCGCGTACAGCGCGTAGTCCGGACTCATGAGCCACGCCGGGCCCTTGATGCCGAACCAGGACAGCACGTAGTTGAACAGGCCGATCGAAGGATTGAAAATCCAGTACCACAGGAGCGACATCGCCACGCCGGAAACCATGCTCGGAAAATACATGGCGGTGCGGAAAAAGCCGCGGAACGGTATTTTCTGGTTGAGCAGGAGCGCAAAGCCGAGCGACAAAAGCAGTTGGATCGGCACGCTGATGAACGTATACCGCACCGTCACCACAACCGACTTCCAAAACAGGTCGTTATGCAGCATCTCGGCGTAATTGGCAAGTCCGACAAATTTCGGCGGGTGAATGATGTCATAGTCCGTGAAGCTGTAATAAAGCGATGACAAAATCGGATACAAGGCGAATACCAGAAATCCGATCAGCCATGGAGAGATGAAAAGGTACATGTACAAGGTCTGCCGCCGGCTTTCGCGGTGAGTCACGGAAACACCAACCTTTCTTTTATTCTAAAAATTATAACGCTTTAACTTTCAGGATAAAATTCACTATATTATGTATGTTTTTAGAGGGTTATGACATCCAAAAGTTAAAGTGCTTTAATTTTTGAGTCCGGCCTGATGACATAATCATAGAGGATGATTTTCCAATTATCAACACTTTTTTTGCCGCCTTTGTAAGCGCTGCCGTTAGCGTCTGCGGCCAAGCCTTGCCCGACCATGCGGAAAAGGCCGATGCGGCGCGGGTTTTCATGATTTTTCCAGGCAACCGTTTTCTTAAAAATTGTTAAAATGAAATTTACATGAAAGGAATGTAATCTTATGAAAAGTGTGCTAACATACCATTGTTTTAATTTATTTTACTATTTAGGAAGCAAGGTGATTTCTGACTCATGACCGCGCATTCGAAGGAATTATCAGAAGCGTCAGAATCCAAACGTCTCAGCCTTGTGCGTTTAACCTGGCCCATCTTTTTGGAATTGTTTCTGTTTATGCTGATGGGCACCGTGGATACGTTTATGCTCAGTTCGGTGTCGGACGACGCCGTATCCGGGGTAGGGGCCGCCAACCAAATCATGTCGATCGCCATTCTCGTCCTCGAAGTCATCGGAACCGGGGCCTCCATCGTCGTCGCCCAATATTTGGGGTCGAGGAAAAAGCTTGAAGCCGCCCAGGTTACCGGTAACGCGCTGACGTTGAACCTCGCTGTCGGGCTTATCCTGAGCGTCGTGTTTATTGCGTTCGGAGGGGTCATGCTGAAGCTGCTCCACGTTCAGGGGGATATTTTTGAATATGCGCATTCGTATATGAAAATCGTCGGGGGCGGAATATTCCTGCAGGCGCTCATCAACGCCCTCGCCGCTACGATTCGTACGCACGGTTTTACGAAAGAAACGATGGTCGTTTCGTTTTTGATGAACCTTATCCATGTCGGAGGAAACTACGTGCTGATTTTCGGACATTTCGGTTTTCCCGCGTTGGGCGTGGAAGGTGCCGCCATATCGACGGTTTTCAGCCGGTTCATTTGTTTCGGCATGTTTTTGTGGCTGCTGTACCGGATTATGGAGGTACGGGTCGAGTGGAGATTTTACGTCCGTTTATCCAAGGACTACGTCCGCAAAATTCTCGGCATCGGCATTCCGTCTGCGTTTGAAAGCATTGTTTATCAGAGCTGCCAGCTCGTGTTTACGATGTATGCGACTTATCTGGGCGCCGAAGCGATGGCCACGCGCCAGTATGCCAACAATATTTCAATGTATATTTATTTGTTCAGCATGGCGATCGGCATGGGGACGGCGATCATCGTCGGCCATTACGTCGGCTCGCGCCGCAACCAGGACGCCTATACACGGGTGTTTCAAAGCGTGAAATGGGCTCTGGCCGCGACCATCGTCATCGACCTGATCGTCATTGCGTTCCGTACTCCGCTCATGGGCTTGTTTACCGACAACCTGGCGATTATTCGCATGGGAGCGCAGGTCATTCTGCTCAGCATCTTGCTGGAAACGGGGCGGACGGTGAACATCGTCATCATCAACTCGCTACGCGCCTCCGGCGATGCCCGTTTCCCGGTGTACATGGGGCTTATTTCCATGGTCTGCATGTCGCTGCCGCTCGGGTATTTCCTGGTGTTCCGCCTTCATCTCGGTTTGGCCGGCGTATGGCTGGCGATCGCGGCGGATGAATGGACGCGCGCCGTCATCATGTATTTCCGCTGGAAAAGCCGGGCTTGGGAGCGGCATGCGCTTGTCGCGCCTACGGAGCCGGAACCGGCGCCTGAAGCGGCGGCGACGACCGGTTAACAGGCCGCGGTATAAGAGGGTCATAAAATGCGATATAAGAAAAGAAGGCGCTGTCTGGTGGGCAGTTCCCAAGTTGCATAAACCAGACGGCCATTATATAATGTAAATACAATAGTTACAGTTAGTCGGCGGGGAAATCCGCCTTTCTTTTTGGGTTGTACTGTGCATAAAAAAGTATCAGTTAGTCAAATCTAGGTTTATCATTTCGAGGAGGATGACAACATGAAAGTTGAAGTATGGTCCGATTTTGCGTGCCCGTTCTGCTATATCGGGAAACGGCGTTTCGAAGCGGCATTGGAAGGTTTTGAGCATAAAGACGAAGTGGAAGTGGTGTTCCGCAGTTTCGAGCTTGACCCTAACGCGCCGCGTGTTAACGATAAAGACATGCACGCGATTTTGGCGTCAAAGTACGGCATGAGTTATGAACGCGCCAAAGAGATGAACGACAATATGACCGAGCAGGCGAAAACGGTAGGGCTGACGTACCGCTTCGATACGATGAAGCCGACGAATATGCTGGACGCGCACCGCTTGACGCATTGGGCAGGCGAATTCGGCAAACGTTACGAGATGACGGAGCGCCTGTTCAAAGCCTATTTCACGGATTCGGAACTTTTGGGCGACCGTGCGGTTCTGGCGCGCCTGGCCGGAGAAATCGGGCTGGATGCGAAGGCGGCGGCCGACATGCTCGAAAGCGACGCCTATCAAGCCGATGTCCGCGAGGATGAAGGCCAGGCGTCGAAGCTTGGCATCTCCGGCGTGCCGTTTTTCGTCGTAAACCAAAAATACGGCATTTCCGGCGCCCAGCCGGAGGAAGTGTTCACGAACGCGCTGAACGAAATTTGGAAAGAAGATCACCCGCTGAAAATGGTCGGCGGTTCGGACGAACTGGCATGCAAGGACGGTTCCTGCGCGCTGCCGACGGACAAAGAGTAATACGGACTTGAACGGCAAAAAGGAAGCTTCCTTCCTGACCCTTCATCGCGAAGCGGCAGGGAGCGGGCTTCCTTTTTTGTATGCAAACGACAAAACAGACCTTTAATCAATCGTCTTGGTCATCACCTTGAGCAGCTCGAAGCCGATGTCTTCGACATGGCTTTTTTGGGGGCGGAGAATGGAAAAAGGCCTGAGCGCAAAGCTGCCGTTGTTCGCCAGAACGATCACCGCCATATTTTTCTCCTTGTGAAAACCGATGAAGCTGCTCGATCCGAAGGTCCCGCCGTTGTGCCAGTGCACCTTGTCGTGATAGACGCCGGTCCGGATCATCCATCCCATGCCCGCTTCGTCGCTGCGGCGGAGACGGTGTCTGGGCCGATGGGTTTCCTTCATGGCGGCGGTGACGGGTGCTGCCCCCATGCCGACGTTGGCCTTGGCGAACTGCAGCAAATCCCGGGCCGTGGTCCGCAGCCCGCCGGCTCCCTCCAGCACGCCGAGGTCCCAATGGGGGACGGGTTTGCCGTTGGCCGTATAAACGGGCAGGAATCTCTGCTGCTGGTCGGGACGCAGACGGAACGCGGTATCCTCCATAAACAAAGGGCCGCAGATTTCCTCGCGTACAAGCTCCTCCAGGCTCCGGCCCGTACAGCGGGCCAAAATGTACCCGAGAAGCCCGGCGCCCAGATTGGAATATTCGAAATGCCCCGGCGCCTGCGGTTTGCAGGTCAACAAATCCTTTAGCAGATGCTCTTCGGTGTAATGCTGGTAAGGATTCAGTTTGTCCGTCTTTACGTACTTTAAGCCTGCGGGCAGCCGGGGGAGCCCGGAAGTGTGCGTTCCCAGCTGTTCAAGGGTAATCCGGCCGACCTCGGGGTTCGGCTCGCATTCAGGTATGTATTTTCCGACGGTGTCCGTTAATTTTAACTTGCCTTGCCGTTCGAGAATAAACAGCAGTGTGTTCGTAAAAGCCTTGGTAATGGATGCGGCCTCGTAAATGGCGGAAGCATAATCGAAGCCATGGGGTCCCCCTTGCCCAAAGCAGTATTGGTTTCCATGTTCCAGAATGCCGATCGTGACGGTTAACGGGGATTTTCGGCCGTAATGTTTCCGGACCAGCTCCTCGGCCAGACTCGCGATTGGATGGTCGGTTGTGATCATCGGTTGGCACCTCCATATGAATATAGACGCTGATTTTGCCAGATAGTTGCCGGAAAAATGGACATTTGACGCTTGAAAATCTTTTATGCACAACAGGTGAAAATCCGACAAATTCCTCCCATATTCTGAAAAAAAACCGAAAAACGTTCAAAAAACCTAACATTCGACGCCCGCGCGGCCGATATGTGAGGTATGATGTGCTTATATCAAAACGGAATTGGAGGGAATTAACATTGCAGAAGAAGCTTCAAAAGATGCTTGTCATGCTGCTTGTACTCGTATTGTGCATGGCATATTCAGGGGTCAGCATGGCTGCGAACACGGCGGCCGATTTGACCAAGCTGGTTCTATCGAAATCCCAGGTTACGCTGGAGATCGGCGATTCGGCTTCTGTGACGGCGACGGGCGTTTATAAGGACAATTCAACCGAAAATGTGACGATAAAAGCAAATTGGAGCAGTAAAAACAACGCGGTGGCCACCGTTTATAACGGCACGATTACCGCGGTAGGGGAAGGCACCTCGACGATTTCGGTCGTTTACGGCAATGAAACCGAATCGGTGCAGGTCAACGTGACGAAAAAGGTCAAGGCGCTCACGAAAGACGTGCAGAAGCTTGATCTGAAAATGGGCGACAGCCCTACGATCCATCTGACCGCAACCTATACGGACAACTCTGAGGACAAGGACGCTTCGAACAAAGCGGACTGGACCGTGGACGACAGCAGCGTGGTTTCGGTCGTGAACGGCAAAGTGACGCCGATCGGTCCGGGCAAAGCGACCATTACGGCCACTTACGGCAGACAATCGGCGACCATTCCGGTCAGCGTGGAAGTGGTCAAACGCTTGGACCCAAGCACAACGCAGGTATCGATGCTGCTGAGCGAAAACAAACCGGTTCAAATCAAGCTGCAAGCTACATATCCCGACGGCAACGTGAAGAACGACGTGTCGGCGCAAGCCGAGTGGTCCACCAGCAACGCGGAGGTAGCGGACGTCATTAAAGGCGAAATCACCGCTTACGGCCCGGGTACGGCGACCATTACGGCAAAATACGGCACGCAGACCGCGACCATCCAAGTGGACGTTGACAAGGCGATCCGTTTGCAGGCCAGCGAGCAGAACATCTTCCTGCACGCCAAGGACTCGCTTCCGAATCCGATTAAGCTGGAGGCCGTGTATCCGGACAAAGGCGCGGTAGACGTGACAAAAGATGCAACGTGGACTTCCAGCAACGAGCAAGTGGTATTCGTGAAACAGGGCGCGGTGACGGCCAATTCGCCGGGCACGGCGGTCATTACGGCCAAATACGGCGATAAAAGCGTGACGATCAACGTCGACGTCGACGTTCCCCGCCATCTCGATATGGTGGAGGACGTGGCTTTGAGTTTGAACGGAAACAAAACGTATCAGATTGAGCTGAATGCAACATACGCCAACGGCGAGACCAAACCGGTGCATGACAAAGCGCAGTGGAAATCCAGCAAGGAAGATGTCGTTTATGTCTCGAACGGGTATTTGACTGCCTATAAAAAAGGCGAGGCGGACATCACGGCGACTTATGGCGGCGTGAGCGTGAAAACCCATGTTGCGGTGGACATGCCTTTGAAAACCGAGCTTTCCTCGAAAAAGGTTTCCTTGAAGGTAAACGGGACGTACCAGGCAAGCATCGTGCTGGATTACGGCGCAAGCCAACCGGCGGAACAGGTAACGGATAAAGCCGAATGGAGCTCCAGCAAGGAAGACATCGCCAAGGTGGACGAAAACGGCGTCGTGACGGGCGTTGGCACGGGCACGGCGACGATTACCGCCAAATACGAAGGAAAAACGTATACGCTGACCGTTGAGGTAGGACTCGTCAGCGAATTGACCTCTCCGCAAAGTCTGATCATTATGTCGACCGGCGACAAGAAGAAAATCGACCTGACGGCGGTGGACGATCCGGAATCGCCGGACGGTCTGAACAAAAGGGCAACCTGGAAATCGGGCAATCCTTCGGTAGCCAGCGTTGACGGCGAAGGCATCGTAACAGGCATGAAGAGCGGCAAAACGACGATTACCGCCGAATACGGCGGCAAAAAAGTCACCGTGCAGGTTGAAGTCGATGTCATTTCGAAGATCGACGCCAACGTAGATTTCGTGTTATTGAAAACGGCCGGCAGCGCGAAGGACAAAACCGCAAACGCGACCGTTACGGTAACGTTCAGCGACGGCTCTACGAAAGACGTGAGCGATAAAGCCGAATGGAAAAGCTCCAATTACAAGGTGGCTTCCGTCGTAAACGGCAAAATCACGGCGATGGGCAGCGGCAAAACGACGATTACGGCCAAATACGCCAACAAAACCGTCCGCATTCCGGTGGAAGTGGACGTCCTGAAATATTTGCAAACGAACGAAGTCAACCTGAACATGAGCGTTGGCCAAACCTTCAATCTAGTCGCGACGGCCACGTACAACGACGGAAGCGAGACAGACGTGTCGAAGCCGGCGCTGTGGAAATCCTCCCGCATCCTGACCGCAACGGTCAAGGACGGCGTGGTGAAGGCGACGGGCAAGGGCAAGGCGACGATTACCGTTTCGTTTGGCGGCAAGTCGACGAAGGTGGTCGTAAACGTTAAATAAATAAACGGCAATAAAAGAACGGGCGGCGCAAGAAATCATCTTGCGCCGCCCGTTTTTTTATTCTACCCGTTCCACATCCAACACCGGTACGTTGATCGGCTGAGCGAGCGGATCTCCGCCGGGAACGACGTCTTCGAATCGACTGAACTTCCCGACAACGGTTATGCTCGCCCCCTCGTTAAACATGTAATCGCCATGCAGCTTCATGTAAGTCGTCCCTACCTGCGCCAGCGCGTCTCCTTCACCGCCGTATACGATGTAGCAGGCGAAACGCACCTTTTCGTTCGGATGGGCAAGCAGATCGGCCCCATCGATATCGGCGTAATCCTTTTGGAAGCCGGAGAATTGGTAGCTGTCCCCCTGCCGGACGTAGATGGCGTTTTGGGTTGCGGCCCCGCCTCCGTCTTCGCTTGCGCCGGCCGGGTTCGTCACCAGCAGCGACCGGTCCGGCTGCACCGTGTAACCGTCGGCTTCGAAGAAGAACAGCGGAGTCATCCGGCGGTCATGCACCTCATAAGCGGCATAGAGCGCTTTGCGCGAGGCGGATTCCCCTTCGACGAGAATGACCGGCGCCGACTTCGTGCTGAGCGATTCCTCGATAGACACGCTGCGGATGGCGACGTCCCCGGGAAATTCGGTCGTGCTGGCCGCCTGTACCGACTCGTCGGCATTCATGACCGCAAAGTAGATCGCGTTGGCTTCATCCGAGCCGATCGCATAAGCGCTGCCGCCAAACCGGCTGCCGCCGCCGCTGACATGGCTGTAGCTGGCCGTTTGCCCGATGAGCTGCAGCAGTCGGACCGGGTCATGGGCGGTCCAGGCCAATTTCGCCTTTTTCACTTCCTCGGACGTGTCCTGGTAGGCGGACAGCGCTTCGTAGAGAGCGATGGCTCCTTCGTAATCGTTGCTTTTGATTTTCCGCTGGGCGGATGCAAGCCATTTCCGGATTTGCCGGTCAATGTCTTTCAGGAGACCGGACTTGATCCCGGCGCTTTTGGCATAGGACTCGTAGGTTTTGGCATGGAGCGCGTAATTGGCCGGTTGATCCCCTTCGATATCCTTTTTTAGAATGGTTCGCGCCAGTTCCTCCGTTTTGCTTTTGACCCATGGCGCTTTGTGTTTCCGGCCTTCGTACTGGTCCATCAGCGATTGCGAGAAATCCAGCAGCTGGGCGAATTTGCCCGTGCCGGCGAGCCGGGACATCAGCCTTTCGTCAAAGTCCTTGAACTTCGCGCCGAGCTGCTTGGTTTTCTCGTCCGCTCCGCCGTAAAACGCATCCGGGATCGCCTGCAAATTCCACTTTGCGCCGGCTTCGTCCCCGTTCCCTTGATTCAGCTGCTGCTCCAGCTGGCCGTAAAACAAGCTTTTGAACTGCTGGAAATAACGCGTAATATCGTCCGATATGCCGTAGCCAGCCGAAATTTTCGGATAAACGGCCGCAAACCGCGCTTCCGCATGCATGAACTTGTTCCGCGCGTCCTGGAATTCGCCATAGGCCTGAAGGAAGCCGTTAAAATCCTGGCGCGAACCGGCCGTCTCCACGCGTTCATCAAGGCGGGACAACGCCGTTTTCATTTCAGTGATCGGCGAAAGTTCGTTCAGGCGCTCTTGGATCAGCGATTCCTTATAACGAATGGATTGGTTTTTGGCCGCTTTTTGGTACCATTCCTCCGCCTGAATGAGGTTGTTTTGCCGGTAGTACCGCTCCGCCTCGTCGATCCATGCCATTTTGCGTTTCATGTCCATTCCTTTGAACGCGATCAGAACCAGCATGGTTAAACAAAACAAAATGAGCGCATGCCGCAAGGTCAGCACTTGTTTTATTTTCATCATATGGACGGTCCTCCAAGCTCCCTCTAAAATTATCCGAAACATATTCCGATATAAATAGAATGTAGCATTTTTCGAATGTACGTCAAATGGCAAGCATTTCGACAGGTTAATTTGATATCGAGGAGATATGTACCATGAACGGCAAACCGAACCCGAATATGAAAACTAGAGGCTGGCTGAAAAATCTTTTGACCGCCCGCTCTGAAACCGCATCCGAGACTGCGGCGGCCGAAATTCAGGCAATAACCGAAAACGAGGCTGAACCTGCCGTCCCGGCTTCGTCCGACGTGGAACTTTCGCTGCTGGACCAGGACAAAGCGGCTTTGGACCTCATCGTTGCCGTCGAAAACATGCTGAATGACCGCCAGCTGACCGCGTTCAGATTAAAAGACCACGAAGAGCAGCTGCAAAACGCTTACGATACCATCAATCGTCTGAAAAACGAGCTGGGCAAAAAGGAACATGCGATCCTCGAAAAGGAAAAAGAATTCCGGAGTCTCGAGGACAAGCTGACGCAAAAGCAAATGAGCTACGACCAGCTGCTTGAAGACTATAAAGAATATCAAAACTCCGCAAGCTCCGGCATGGAAAATTTGAAGTACCAGCTGGAAAAGGAACGGAACAAATACGCCAAACTCAACGAGGAGTTCAGCCAATATCAGCATGATAGCGTGAGAAAAACGAAAGAGCTTGACGAAAAAATCCGGGATCTGGAAAGCGAAAACCAGAAGGTGGAAAGCCAATACCAAAAGGTGCTGGAAGAGAAAAACCATCTGCTGCAGACCATTTCCGATTTTACCGCACGCATGAATTTCTCGCTGACCCCTCCAACGGAATAACGGCAACGGGAGGTTTACCATGCAGCAACCCTATTTGACGAAGTGGCTTGAGATCCGGTCCATTGAAGAGCGGGAGTCCGGGGATTTTTTCATGCAGGTGGATTTCGTTTGCGGTCAAACGACCGCGTTGGTCTGGAAAGTGGACTCGTTTACGGGACAGCAAATTCGCCGGGCGCTGACGGAGACCGAGGACTCCGACATAAAATTCAGGCTGTCTTTTGCGAGCGAACGCAGCTCTCTGGATCAACAAAGGTACGGCCAAATTACCAGATACGGCAGAAACGCCGTGCGGAAAGTCAAATACGCTTGTTCAGAGACGTTTGCGGAACAGCTTGCCGTGCTGAAGCGGATCGGCGATGCCGGCGAGTTGGAGCGAGCGTCTTTCATCGCTCCAAGTCTTGACGGGAGAAATAGCGGCGGAATCGAGCCCGAACCCGAGCCCAAGCCCGATCCGAAACCTGCCAAGGCTGCAGTGAATGCCAAAAAAATGGTAAGTGTGGGCGCCGCTTTGCTGGTCCTTATTCTTTTATTTTATTTCTCTTTTTCCAAATCTTCACTCATGGATGAAAAGGCGCTGGCCAATACAGACGGGACGGCCCTGGGGGAAGGCGTTGCCGCGGAGGGCAAATCCGCGCAGGGGGAACGTTTGACCGCCCAAACCGAAAGGGAATCCTGGGTAAAAACGGCTGCCGCCGCCGTTCCTGCGGCGTCCGGGCCGCCCGTCCCCCTCAAGCCGGAATTTCGGGCGCCGGCAGCGGTCAGCTTGGATAAGCCGGTGAATTTCGGCATTTCGAAGGAGTCCGTCGCGATCACCTTTGATGACGGGCCTTCCAAATACACCAAAGAGATCGTCGATATTTTGGAGCATTACCATGTCGGGGGGACGTTTTTTTTCGTCGGAGCCCAGGTCAAAAGGTTTCCCGAGGCGGTGAAATACGTCTCCGACCAAGGATTGGCGATCGGCAACCATTCCATGACGCATTCCAATTTGCAGAAGCTGACTGCGGAGCGGCAGCAGGCGGAAATTTTGCAGACAAACAAGCTCATAAAGGACATTACCTCCAAGCCTGTCGTGCTGTTCAGGCCTCCCTACGGCTCCATGAACGGACATACCCGAAAAGCGGCGGAAGGCGCCGACATGAAAATCGTGTTGTGGAACCGCGATCCGGAAGATTGGAAAAGCAAAAACAGCCCGCAGCACGTGCTCAATTACATCGAGCATGCCCAGGCGGGGGGATCGGTCATCCTTCTGCATGAATCCGAAAAAACGGTCAGTCTGCTCCCGCAACTGATAGAATATTTGCAAAAGCAGCAGATTCCGATCGTAAATCTGGAATAGTCCTGACTCCCCAAACTGCTTGGTTCATCCCGTAAATATTTTATATACATAAGGATTTTGCAAAATCCTGACATAAGCATCGAACCCGAAAAGGCCTGCTCCATTTGTGAGCAGGCCTTTTCAAAATTTATGCCGGGTTATATGTTTCACGCATATCGCCCGGCTTTATTTTCGCGAAGGTGGAATCTCCGCCAGTCCAGGCCGGCGAAGCCGTATATGCTTTCCGTTTCTTTATTTTTTACGGCGTTTTGCGGACAAATCCGAAATTTGCGCAGGGTTCGGGGCGGTTTTATCGTCATATATTAACGGCCCCTCTAATAGAATTTGGACACATGCCTTATTCCCAGTTTTGAAATTCGGGGTCCCAGCGGTATTTTTCGTTGTAGAGAGCCGATACTTCGTTGCGCAGTCCGTTCCATGTTTGGTCGGGATGGCGGCGCACCAGCCGGTACAAGCGAAGGAAGCGGTCTTTGGGCATCTGGCGGACGTAGCGGAGAATGAAATCCGGATATGCATCCACGTACGTTTTCATCCGGACGGCCGCGCCGGCCACAAGCGCCAGGATCCGGGAGCCGTTTTTCATTTCGAGAATTTCCCGTTCATACCGCAGGACGTAACGGATGGCTTGATGTTTGATCAGCTCGCGTTTGATTTTGGCCAGCTCGCCGATGTATTCGGCCAAGGCCGGCTCAAAATCCTCGATCATCAGCGGCTCGAGCGTCAGATCCATGTCTTTGCGGAGCGCAAACGACTGCAGAAGCATGATCTGCTGCAAGCGGATCCGGTCATTACGTACAATCGTCGCCATTTCCCGCAAAATTTCGTAGCCGAGCTGCTCATCGTCTTTGATGGCGGCCGAAGCGGTCGTCAGGTTCATATAAATGCCTTCGATAATGCGCCGTTCGCTGCTGCGCAGCAGCTTATCCAGCTGCCTTCGGGTTTCGGGCTCGACCGTTTTTCGCTGAACCCACCAGAGCAGCCCCGTCAGCAGGAACCCGCCCGCAAGACTGAGGATGATCTGCAGGAAAGTTTGGCTGAACAGCACGGCCGCAAGGGTAATGAGCAGGGCGATCAGCCGCTCGTTTTGCATGGCATGTTTGGCTTGAATACGGGCCAGCTGCATGACCGGAATCAAAGCCTGTCTGCCGCAATTCGCGCATTTGTCTTCCCACAGCACCGTAAAAAATCGGCAATGTTTGCAAATTCTTAACTTTTCGTAGGCATATCTCGTCTTATGATAAGGGCGTAGGATCAGCGGCTTTTTCTTGGTCATCATGCGCGATCCCCCCGCGGGTTGGCGATTTCAAGGAGCGTTTCATCGAGATCCTCGGGCGAAGGCGCCTTCTTTTGTCGATGGAAGTACACGGCGATTTTTATGGCGGTAAAAAGAAACAAAATGCCGAGGCATCCGTATGCAATCATAATCCGCACTCCTTTCGGGGTTCAAAACGATGAGTTTTCGTTGGTGGGACTTATGCCCTATGTACAGCGCGACGGCCGCTCACATTGAACTTTACCGGCTTTAATTATATCATAATATAAAAGTATTGGGAGTTTTTAGTCGTCTTACGGCGGCCCTGTTGCTAGATTTGCAAATCTTTCAAATTGGTTATTTACGCAATTTTATCGTTTCTTAAGCATTTTTTAAGACTTTTTTCCTAAAGTAGAATGAAGGCCTAAGAAATCTGACAATTCACTAGAGAAGGAGTATCGAAAGTCTATGCTTCATAAAAATAAAATAGCACTTTGTCTCCTGCTGGTATGTTTGCTGATCTTGCCGGTTATAAGTCCCGGGGTTTCGGCTGCGCCTGCGCAGCCTTCCTCCCATATCGACGCCGTGCTCGTTCTCGATGCAAGCAACTCCATGAAAGCAAGCGACCCGAAAAGAATCAGCAGCGAAGCGATGAAAATGTTCATCGACATGCTTCAGGCGCGAGGGGACAAGGTAGGGATCGTCTCCTATACCGACAAAATCCAGCGGGAAAAGGCGCTGCTGACGATCCAGTCGAACTCGGACAAAAACGATCTGAAGCAATTCATCGACCAAATCGACCGCGGGGCTTACACGGACATTTCCGTCGGCTTGAAGGAAGCGGTCAAGGTGCTGAAGCAGGGCGCGGAACCCGGCCATGAGCCGATGATCGTCGTGCTGGCGGACGGCAACAATGAGCTCGATCCAAAATCGGGCCGGACCGCTGCCGAGTCCAATCAGGAGCTCAGCCAATCGGTACAGGAAGCAAAAGCCGGGGGCATTCCGATTTATACGATCGGGCTCAATGCGGACGGCAAGCTGAACAAGGACGCGCTTTCCAAGCTTTCGGACCAGACCGGGGGCAAATCTTTTTCGACCAGTTCGGCGGATGAGCTGCCGCAAATTTTGAGCGAAATTTTCGCCAGCCACCAGAAGCTGAAAATCGTACCGATCAGCTCGATTACCGCAAACGGAAGCTATCAGGAAGTCACCGTCAACGTGCCGAACGCAAACGTGCTGGAAGCCAACATTTCGCTGATGTCCGGCAAGCCGGTGGACGTGAAGCTGACCGATCCGTCGGGCAAAAACGTACCGGTTCCGTCGGCGAACGTACAGCGCTCCACGTCGAAAACCTATTCCCTGATCAAGCTCCTGAAGCCGGAGCAGGGCGATTGGAAGCTGCAGGTCAAAGGTGTTCCCAAAGATAAAATCGATATCAATCTCATTTTCAACTATGATCTCGAACTGGCCATGGAGCCGCTGAAATCGACCGCCGTCAAAAAAGGCGACACGGTCGACATCAACGCTTATCTCGTCAGCAACGGCCAGAAGCTCCAGAACAACGGCCTTTACAATGACATGAGCGCCAAACTTCTCGTCAAGGATCTCGACACCGGGGAACCGAAGGAAGTGGAGCTTGCCAATAAAGGAGACCATTTCGAAGGCTCTTACAAGGTCGAGGAGAAACATCAATACGAACTGAAGGTTCGGGCCGAAGACAAAAGCTTTTACCGGGAATCGAAGCCGGTGACGATCAGCGCCAAAGCTGCCGGCGCAGGAAGCGGAGGGACCCCGGCGGCGGACAAGGAAGACAAGAAACCATTTCCGGTGTGGCCCGTAGTGATAAGCATTGTTGTCCTGGCCGCTCTGGCGGCTGCCGCCTACTTTGTCATGGGTGCGGTCCGCAAAGCGAATAAAGGATTTGTCGGGCAGATCGTCGTGGAAATCCGCGACGAGAACACCGGCGAAAAAACGTATCCGCAATATAAAAAGCTGACCGCCTTCAAGGGCAAATTCAATCTGCATCAGCTGCTCCAGCTTGCGCCGGAGCTGAAGGAAACGGATAAAGTCATGTTTATGCCGGGCAAAAACGACCGGCTTGTGCTGAAAAACAACTCCGCTTGTACCGTCGAGAAATCGGGGCGCGCGGTGAACGCCGCCCAGGGAGCAGAGCTAAAAAGCGGCGACCGCCTCAGCATCTCGCTGCCGCAGGTGGATAAGACGATTTTGATCGAATATTTGGTGTGATGTTGAAGGACTTAAACGTGGTAAATATACGAACCTTGAGAAGCACTCAGGAGGGGAAACGATGAAACCGGTAGTAAGAGAACACATCCAGCAGCTTGACGTATCGCTTGGCGGAGGGATCGTCAGCGAGAAAATCCGGGTCGATACGATCGACAATCCGATTCTCATCATCGGCCTTGGAGGCACGGGGATTGACGCGCTTTTGCGCCTGAAATACCAAATCAACCGCCGCTTCAAGCTGCCGGAGGATCCGCTGTCCAAGAAAAAAATGGAGAAACCGGCCAACGTGGAATTTTTGGCGTTTGAAACCAACGAACAGGACCGGAATAAACGCTATAAGGGCGTGGGGCTGGATTCGATCAACGAATTCGTCCTGCTCTCCAACGCCGAAATCGGCGGGCTGCTGCAGAACCGCAGCATTTTGGAGCCTTACATCACGGATTGGCTGTCTCCCGAGCTCAGCATCACCGACGGCATGAACGGCGCGGCCGGGGTGCGCCAAGCGGGACGCCTGCTGTTGTTCACGAAAATCAATCAGGTCGTTCAAGCCATCGACAAAAAGATCAAAACGCTCTCCGTCGGCACCAACAAAAAGCTGATGGTGTTTCTGCTGACGGGCCTTTCCGGCGGCACGGGCAGCGGCTGCTTCCTGGACATCGCCTATATCGTGCGCGGCATCATCGAACGCGATTACGGCTCCGCGGGAATCGACCGCGTCAACACGCTCGGCTACCTGTTTACGCCGGACGTGAATTTGTCGAACAAAAGCC
The DNA here is from genome assembly GCF_031583795.1 of Paenibacillus sp. VCA1. NCBI lineage: Bacteria > Bacillati > Bacillota > Bacilli > Caryophanales > Paenibacillaceae > Paenibacillus > Paenibacillus sp. VCA1. The sequence goes on from NZ_JAVLSX010000001.1 coordinate 339,652, forward strand.
TGAGCGAACATACGCGCGAATACATCAAGAAAAACGGCTACGCCGCCCTGAAGGAGCTCGACTACTGGATGAACGTCGACGCCCGCGGCGAGCGCTTCAAGCAGCAGTACGGCAACATTTTGACGGTCAATTCGCCGCTGCCGCCGTTTAACCTGTGCCATCTTATTTCCGCGACGAATACGGAGGGCAAACTGCTGGAAAGCGCGTACGACTATTGCATGAACGTCACGGCCGAGAATATTACGAACTTTATGGCCAGCGAAGAAAAACAATCCGGCGAAGAATTCGCCATACATGACTACATCAGCAACATCCGCACGAACATCGCGCAGATGAACAAGATGTATCCGGCCAACTACGATTACAACATTATCGGCGCATCGTCCGCGGTGCTCCCGATTGAAGAAATGACGACCTTCCTGGCATACCGTCTGTTCGGCAAAATGGAAACGATGTTCGAAAAGGCGCCAAGCCAGGAGGACGTGGAGAAATTCGCGCGCAAGCTCGGCATCGACCTCGACACGATGGTCAAAACGTTCGAATCCCGCGTGCCCGAGCCGCTGCCGGGTTACCAGAACAGCGAACGCCTGAGTTATACGAACGTCGTGAAAAACCAGGTCGTGAGCATGGATACGGAGCTGGAGCAGATGTTCCTGGCCCGCGCCCGTGAAGAATACATCAAGGCGAAAAAGCAGCTGCCCGGCGAAATCGTGGAGCAGTTCAGCGACCAGGTGCGCCGCATCTTCCTGCATCCGCAGCAGGGTCCGTTTTACGTATCCCGTCTGCTGTACACGGAAAAGGGCTTCTGCCTCCTGAAAATGCTGCTGTCCTACATCGAGACGCTGCGGGAGAATTTGACCCGCATTCCGCGCGACATCGAAGCGGCAAGGGAGCAGGCGAACGAGCGTCTGGGCGACGCGAAAAGCGCTTTTGTCTCGAAGGAGAAAAAGAAAAACGTCTACATCGAAGCGAAAATCAACGAATATTGGCTGATGGCGGACGTGGAGCGCACGGAGCAGATGATCGAGTTTTACGAAGATCTGTACGATCTTTTGAATCAGGAAAACAACCGCATTTATAACGTATATACCGAAATTTTGAACGCTTTGAACGCCATCTTCGCCAAAAACGGGGACATCCTCCTGAACGGCGAGGAGCAGCAGGACCATAAAGGCAACAAAACATACTACTGGAACATCGTCAGCGTGCCGGACATTTCCAAGGTCATCAACCGGATGATGGAGCAGAAGGACGTGGAGGATTTGATCCGCGACTTTACCCAAGAGCTGCTGCGCCATTCCGACCAATGGATCAAGGAACAGGAGATCGACATCGTCAGTTCCATTTCGGACTTCCTGACCGAGAAATTCGGCGACCTGATCACGAAATCGATGGAGGATTTCCTCGTGATGAAGTTCGGGCAGGAGGAGTCGATCGAGAAATTCGTCGAACGGAAAATCGCCAGCAAGCTGGACGAGGAAGCCGTGCCGGTCTTCCATTTGAGCAACAGCGCGGGCAATCTCTATTTCCCTTCCTGGGGTTTCGTGTCCGTGCCGGTGCAGGCGCCGAGCATCCTGAAAGGGATTCGCAACTACCAGAACAATTCGATCGGCAAATCGAACTTTACGGTTAAGGAAAGCGAAGTGAAAAACCGGATTTTCTGGCTGAACACGAAAAACGGCGTGCCGCTGTTTGTGTATACGCCGTTGAAGGTGTACGAGGAAAGTTACGAACGCACCATTCTCGACAAAGAGGGCATCGGACGCCATTTGGTGCAGACCGACCGCGCCAACTGGACGTACCTGCCGTCGCCGATCCCGGAAAAATCATGGGGTGAAACCTACGTCAACCCGCGGGTTCAAAGCTACAACGCCCGCGTTCGTGCCGAATTCGACCAGGCCTTGGCGTACAAGGTCATCGTGGAAAAAGACATCGATCAGAATACGAGCAACCGTTACGCTGTGATGTATACGAAGCCGTTCGACCTGAATGATTGGCTCCGCGCTTACGATATGCAGCTTGAGGCAGCCAAGCCGAATCTAGGCGAGGTGAAACGGGCCGTCACCGAATTGAAGCGCCTGCTTGAAGGCGGTCTGGAACGAACGGGCAGCAAGGACATTTTCGGCAGCATCAATGAAGAGATGGCTAAAGAAAACCTGATCCGCTCGCCGGAGCAAATTGCGTCCATGCGCGCCGAGCTGGCGAAATACCGGGCGATCGATTCCAAGCTGAAGGAGCTGGAGGAGGTCATCAGCCGGAACCAGGACGAAGAAAAGTGGATCGACCAGTTTATCGAAGCGATGTACACGGGCACGATCTGCAAAAAAGGCGCGTTGTACGTCTACGACCGCGATCCGGAGGAAGAGGCGTGGGAACCGTTCGCGAATCTGATGAAAAGCGTCCGTTATGTGGAGTACGAGGTCTACAAGCATTTCCGCGGTCTGGACGAGCGAAGCCGGAGCACGCTGATGCGCAAATCAGCCCGCCGCGATCAAGAGCTGACGGCATCCGAGGATATTTCGGCGCTGCTTGCCAAGCTGGATGAGCTGGCCGGGGCGTTCCTCGACGCGCGGGAGACGCTGGAATACGAAAAGGTGGAGTTGGCCGACGGGGAAGAACGCCATCAGTTCTATAAGCAGGTGTCCTCCAAATTAAACGATATCCGCAGAAGGTTGAAATCATGATGGAGCGGGTATTGGAGCGGTTCGCCGCAGGTTATGCCGCCGATCAGGATAAGCTGTCGGGCAAAGGGGATGACCAGAGCAGCATCCACTACCCGGCCGTGTTTCTGTTCATTGGAGATAAGTCGGCCGAGGCGATCGAGCCGATGATGCGCATTAACCATAAAAAATGGGATAACAGCGCCGGCGTCATGTATTTTCATGTCGGAACCGGGAGTGCGCCCGGGGGAACGACCCCCGGGCTGGCCAATCAGGAATTCGGGAAGCCTGGTTCCACGCAGGGGGGAATCCGGGAACCCGGGGCGGACGAAGCTTCCGGCAGCGCGTTGCTGCGGGTCAGCCGATTTACGATCGACGCCGGACCGGCAGGGAATGATCCCAAGACATTCCGCAAAGCGCTGTACCATTCTTTTTACCGGAACGAAGAGCAGCTGTACGGCCTGAACCGGGCATTGCGGCAGCTCAGTTACAACATAGCGGACTACGGACGGCTCTATTCGTCATTCGACCGCATTCATCTTTCTGTCATTACGCGGGTCGACGACCCGCTTAATGTGTTCATACCGGAAATTTCGCTGCTGGCGCAGTCGATCTTCGCCCAGTCCTTCAAATCGGTGCAGATGGATCTGTACGCCCTGATCAGCGAACGGGACCAGATGGAGTCGTTCGGATACGGCAGCTCGGCGGGCGTCGCTTTTCTCCGGGAGCTGGAAGTGATGCAGGGTTCGGACTATCGTTTTTCGGCCAAATTGCATGTCACGGAGGACGGGTTGTCCATCCCGGTCACGCACCAGCCTGCCCCGTTGTTTGATCTTGTGTACGTGCTTTCCGACAAAAACGAGCGCGGCATTACGGCCGCCCACGGCATGCAAGATAATTACGAAATCATTTGCCATGTCAGCCTGCTCAAAAACCGGAAGCAGAAGGAAGGGCATTACGACCTGAATGCCGGAGGATACAACAACACCTCCTTCAAAAATAACGTCATGACCGAATCCGGCCGGCAAGGATACGTTTCGGCAGGTTTTTCCCGCGTCAAGCGGCCGAACGAGTCGATCGCCCTTGCGGTGCTGTACCATTTTTACGGCGGTTTGCTCAGTCGGATGAAAAACGTGCCGGAGTGGGGACTCAAAGAAAAAATGTCCTTTTTCGGCCTCGATCCGGCGGCCATATCCGGGCAAGCGGAACGAATGGTTCCGGACGGCGGCAAAATCGCCGAGATGACCGGCATGATGACGCATCCGGTCAGCTACGGCTCGTTAAAGCGCATGACGCTGCGCGACGCGGAGGAGGCGTTGTTCGGCGGCGGCTGCGAGGCGTATTTTCAAAGCAATTACGTGCAGGAAACCGAGCAGCGCCTGAAAGAGCAGCAGACCGGCGAAGGGCTGCGGGAACGCATCCGCCGCCGTTTGCGCGAGCGGTCCGCCGTGGGGATGTTTGGGATCGCGTTATGGACCGACGAGAAAAACGGCGGCAGCGTGCTGGAGGCGGTACGGAGCCGGATTCGCGATTTGGCGGGGCATCTGGAAGCCGAAAAAGCGGAGCTTGCAAGTTATTATGATGAGCGCGTCGAAAACCAGCCGTTCCCGAAACGGCCGCTGATGGAGAAGCATAACGTGCGCAGCTTCATCCGTTTTTTCTTCGAAACGGTGTACCGGCGGAAGCTGGAACTGCTATTGCTTGAAACCGAACTGAAGCTGTATCGGCGTTACGAGGCGGAATTGACGCAAATTCACGCGGAATATAAGCAAAAAGCGCTGGAGCTTACCGGGTTGCAGGAAATGCTGCTGCATGCGGCCCGCGCAAGCATCCGGGAGGCCGACGATTACATCGGCCAGAACATTATGGAGTATTACGGCGTCGTCACGGAAGAACTGATGCGCGAGCTGGAAGCGCGGCGCGGCGAAGGCGTCTTTTTCGGGGAACGGTACATGGGAAGTTTGGCGGAGCTTTTGGATGAAGGCAGGGAGCGGCTGCTTCTGCGGCTGATCGAAGTGTGCAGACAAGAGCTGCTGGAATCGGAAGCGTTCGACCAGACCTTCGAAGAGGAGCTTTTGAACCGAGCGAATGTCACGACGGAATACGGCAATCGCCAGGTGCTGTCGAAGGAAGAGCTGTTCAAAAAGCTGTACCGGACGCTGGAAGAGCATGCGGTCATCAACTTGCGTCTCCTGGAATACACGCAGGAGCACCGCTACGAGGAGAAATATTTTTTCGGGGATGCGGAAAGCGAGTTTATCCGGTATGCGGCCGGGGCCGACGAAACCTCCCGCATCTACAAGCTTGGCGTCGTGCACGAGAAACGCAGCAGCGGCGTGGAAAAATTGAACCTGATGGGCGGTTTTCATCTGGAGGATCTGATGTATTACCGCAACGGCAAAGTGTATTACGAAACCTACGTTCAAAACGGCTACGAATTTCATGGAATCGAAGCCGAGCGGCTGCCGGAGCTCAAATAGCCCCGTTTTCAATCGGTCGCCGAACTTTTCGTTTGGCTTTATAGGAAAGGAAGATGGATATGCAGCGAAAATTGAATCTGCTCCTGCTGCTTTTCAGCCTGCTTGGCGGCGCCGTCGGCTACATTATCGCGGAGATCATGCTGAATACGTGGGGAGAAAACTGGCCGCGGATCGTGGTAATCGGTCTCTATTTCGGATTGCTTGCCTTATTTATCGGGCTCGGCTGCCTGATCGCCGAAGTCATGTCGCCGCGGTTGAACGGCCCCTCTTGGAGACAGCGATATGCAGGGACGTCGTGGAAGCTGCTGGTGCCGGCTACGCTTGTGATGATATTCGTTCTGGCGCTGGCGCTTGAGTTCGTCTACGAGATCAATGGCGGCGGAATGAAGCCGGTGAAGGATATCGCGCTGGTCATCGACAACTCGGGCAGCATGACGCAGACGGACCCGGATAATGATCGTTATACTGCCGCCAAAAACATGATCGACCGGATGGACGGCAGCAACAGGGTAGCGGTACTGGTGTTTAACGACAAGACGACGCTGCTGCAGCCTTTTACGAAATTGAAGAACCAAGCTGCCAAAGACCAAGTCACCGGCGAAATCGACGCGCTGGAAGCGACCGACGGCGGCACGGATATCGGCCTGGCGTTGTCCGATGCGATGGAGCATATCGAAGATCAAGGCAATGCGGGCCGCGGGACGATGGTCGTCCTGCTTTCCGACGGCGCCAGCAGCGTCGACCTGAATGCGGCGCTTGCTCCTTATAAGCAAAAGCAAGTTCAAGTGAACACGATCGGGCTGAGACTGATGGATCCGCAAGGTTCGAACCTGCTCAAAGCGATCGCGCAGGAAACGGGCGGACAATATTACGACGTGCAAAATGCCGGCGATTTGTCGCCGGTGTTCCAAAAAATTTACCGGGACGCAGGCGAGCGCACGCTTGTTACCGAGCGAACCGGACCGCAGGCAAACAGCGTCCTCTATCTGATCGCTCGCGTGGTTTTCCTCGCTTTGATCGGCGCCGGCATCGGCCTCGCGCTGGGACTTATTTTTGACAACCGTTATCTTGCGCGCAGCTTTGGCGCCGGAGGCGCGGTTTCCGGGCTGCTGGCCGGATTGCTGCTGGAGTTCGGCCTGACGGGCGAAGATTGGAAGGACAGCATCATCCGGCTTTTGGCCTGCCTGGTGCTTGCCGGCGTGCTGGCGGTCTTTACGGCGATCGTGCCGGTCAAAGAAAACGGGAAGCTCGAAGCGGGCCTGCAGCGTCCGGGTTTGGCCGGGCGTTCGCGGGGCGGATTTGCGGACCGGAACAAAAACAGCGGCAGCAGAGGATTTTAAACGGGAGGAGAAAACAGGATGAGGTTCATCGATGCGGATATCAGCTCCATGCTCATTCGCGGCGTGACCCATCAGCTGGATGGAGACCGCTGCACGCTCCGCTGGCGCTGGCCGGAGGACATCAAGGCGGTCTATATCGAGCGCTGCTTGGCGGGTGAGGAGCCGATGCAGGACACCCGCCGGCCGAACATGAGCAGGCTGAAGCTGTACACCCGGAATGAATACAAGGCCGCGAACGGTTACCACGACCGGATCGACGGCGTCGGCAAGGTCGTATACACGATTTATGCCGCCACGGAAACGGAGGAGGGCCCGGCGCTGATCCGCCAGCATGACGGCCAGAATCGGCAGGAATTCAGCACGGGTAAAGCCAAGGTGTGGTTTTCCATCCGCCACAAAGGCGGCTGGCTGCAAAAATACAAGGCGGTGCAAATCAAGGTAACGACCGAAATTCCGATCCCGAAAGAGGCGCTGTGCTACGTCAAAAAAACGGGCGGCTACCCGGCGAATAAGGACGACGGCACGCTGTATCCGTTTGTGGCGGATTTTGAGGCCGGCGTAAACGTGCTGCCGGTGATCGAGGTCGGCAAAAACGATTTTGTGCGGCTGTTTTTTACCGATGGGAAGAGGTATGGGCAGATGTATGAGTTGGTGCCGGAATCGTAAATTTTCATTGTGTTTATTCGTATATTGAAATCGTGTTATTGAGGGGGATGAGCACCACTCCGCATGCGGATCATTCTTCCGATCGCTGTTGCCCCCGGATTCCTTGGAATGTATGTTATGGTTGGAATCCGGTGACAAAGGCGACCGCTAACGCTTCTTCAGAATGATTCCGCCTGCTCCGTTGAAGCGAGGACATAACACGATTTCAAAGGAGGCGTGTAAACTCTGCGGGTAATTTACATTCCGCTGGTGTTTAGGGAGGAACGTGTAAGCTTAATTGCAGGAGTGAATAGATTGGACCTCCGCCAGCGAGGACATAACACGCTTTCAAAGGAGGCGCGTAAACTCTGCGGGTAATTTACATTCCGCTGGTGTTTCGAGAGGAAAGTAAGCTGATTCGAGGGTGGGATGGGCATCACTCCGCATGTGGATCATTCTTGCGGTGACAAAGGCGACCGCTAACGCTTCTTCAGAATGATTCCGCCTGCTCCGTTGAAGCGAAGAAATAACACGGTTTCAAAGGAGGCACGTAGACTCTGCGGGTAATTTACATTCCGCTTGGTATTGGAGAGTAAGGTGCAAGCTGATTCGCAGGAGCATAAGGTCATAAACATTGCTAGAATAGGATTTCACGGAGCCCCACACCCCAAACGAGAAGTTTCTTGCTTTAGGAAGTATAATGTAGTAGGAAGATGGATACGAGGCAAGGGCAGCGAAGGGCACGAATCGTATCTGAACCCAAGATCGGAAGAACGTTCCTTCATCGCAACGGCGCCTTGCATCGTGCTTAGCATAAGCCTTACTTATAGCGTGAAGTTTTAATAACATAAATGAAACATTCCATTAAAAGCTTCATACTGAACTTTTAATATGATTTTTGATATGATGATCCATACGCAAGGGCAGCTTGAAGGCCGCCAACGTTGCAACCCACCAGGCAAAGGGGGAGAAAGAAAACCAATGGGCATTTTCAATATGTTCAAAAAGAAACCGATCGCCGAGCCAAAGCCGCTTTTTTACGATATTGTGTGTCCGTACTGCTTCAGCAAGTTCGCGCCGGACGAAGTTGTCTTCCGCGCGGCCCACAGCCGGGACGATGACGAGGATTATGCGCTGCAGGAGGATGAGGTGCTGAACCGGTACCGGGAGCGCTTCGGCCTTGATTCGGTGTATGATATGGAAGCCATTTTGCGGCCAGGCGATATTCCTGTGGAACGTCACATTTATTCCGACCATGTCCTTGTCGGGCTGAATGACCGCTATGGGGTGGTTACGCGCCACCGGCTGTGCCCGAAATGCCATAACGAGCTTCCGGTCACGTCCGGCAAGGTGCCGAGCAACATCATTTCGATCATCGGCGCTTCCCAGGTCGGGAAATCCGTGTATATGACGTCGCTGATCCATACGCTTCAGCATTCGACGGCCGATCATTTCAATGCGGCATGCATGCCGCTGAACGCGGAAATCAGCCGAAAATTCCGGACGATGTACGAGGAGCCGCTGTTTGAACGCGGTGACCTGCTTGCCTCGACGCAGAAGGAAAAGATGCAGGAGCCTTTTATTTTCCAATTCGTGTTTAAGGACGAAAGCAAACCGCCGCTGACGCTGGTGTTTTTCGACGTGGCGGGGGAAGGAATGGTCGACGAGGATTACCTCGGCCTGCACGGCCAGCATATCAAAAATTCGGCGGGCATCCTGTTTATGGTCGATCCGCTGCAAATCCGCTCCATCCGCGATAAAATCCGCATCCAGATGGGCGACGAGCCGGGGGAATGGGTATCGCAGTATGACGAGCCGCGGGACGTGGTGCTGACGCTGTTCGGCGATTTTATCGCTTACGAGGATAAGGGCAAAACCGATATTCCGACCGCCGTGGTGCTGACCAAAAGCGATATGCTCCATTCCTTGAAGGACGAGGAAGGCGAATACATCAAATCGAACAGCAACGTGTTCCACAACATGGTGCACCGCAAGGCGCTCAATTTGACCGAATTCGAAAACATCGACGGCGAGATCCGCCGCTTCATCGAAAAGGTGGACCGTCCGTTCAAAGGAACGATGGATGTGTATTTTTCCAATACGGCGTATTTTGCGGTATCGGCGCTTGGCAGCAACCCGGTCAACCAAAAAATGCAGTCCGTCGTCAGCCCGATCCGCGTGGATGAGCCGTTTATCTGGCTGATGTATAAGCTGAATTACATAGAGGGGAGAGAAGACGCATGATGTTACCCCCGAATGTAGTGCAGCAGCAGATGTATACGCGCGAGCGGCGGGGCATTTTCCGTGATAACGAAGGGTTTGACACCATCGCCCGTTCCACGGGACTGGATCATGCTTATATCAAAAAAGTGCTTCATCCGTACTGCCAATACGATGCTCCTGCGGAGCTTACGGCACGGGCGGAAAAGGAAGGGCAGGAATATCCGGACTCCCTGCATGTCATCCATACCGAGTCCGGCGAAACGATCGTCGGGCGGAGTGTGTACCTGCCGGCGGATTTTACGGGTCTGCGCAGCGCCTTTTTTACGCATAACTACGTCATTCCCGCAGATTTCAAAGATTCGCCGGAAACGGATTACCGTACCTGGCTGAACGCTTCGTTTGCCGAACGGTACGATATCGAGCAGGGAATGGACCTTCCGGAACTGCCCGCGATCCCGGCCATGGAGCATGACGGTCACCCGACCCGGGATGAGGCGCTTGGGCTGCTCCAGGAGCTTAAAATCGACGAGCAGGTGTTCAAGCAGCTGCTGTTTGCCGCGATGGCTTCGGTGGCCGGCAAGAAGAAGGTCTATGTCGTGCTGGATGTGGAGATCGAGCAGCTGTCCGAAAAAGCGAAGCGGCTGCTCATGCTGCTATTCGCCAGTTTGCCTTACGGCGTCCGCCGCCATCTCGGGTTTCAGACCTACGCCCGGGAGCCGCAGAGCAAAAAAGGCATCCAGATCATGTTCGTGGAAAAGGGAAGCCTGCGCTTGAACGACCGCAGCATCGAAAAGGATTTTCTGTTCGAGCTGGCGGCGGGACGCGTGTTAAACACGGATTTGGACTGGGATGACCAGCCTTATTTGGATTTTGCATGGGCGAATCTTGGCAATGCGGAGCGTGCGGAACGCTTTTACGATTTTGCCGCCCGGATGCTTAAAGACATGGAACCGATCCGCCAAATCGCGATCGCAAGCTATCATGAGCTTGCCGTGCTTTTCCAGATGGAGGAAGGCAACCTGGAGCTGTACGAGCCGAACAGGCTGAGCGTGCTCCGGGCTATGCTGGATTATTTGACGCCGGCGGACGCCCTGCCTGCAAAAATGCGGCTTAACGACCTGTTCCTCGCCAGCTTCGATCTGGAATTCGACCGGGTGAAGCAAGGGGAGCTCCCCGAGCTTGAAGTTCTGGAATGCATCAAGGATTATTACCGGGTCGACAAAAAGCATAGCGAACGGAAGATCATAGAGTATTTTATCCGCACGTTGAACAACGCCATTACGCTCGGGCGCAAGGATGTATTGTCCCCGATCTACGGGATGATCGAAAGCGACCCGGACCTGTTCGCGGCATTTTTCGGCCGGGTGCTCGCCAGTCCGGGCCTGCCGAAGCTGCTGTTTAATCCATATATTGAAAACCGGCTGAAAAAAGCGCAGAAAGCGCGGGACGTCGCGGACCTGCTGCATCATTGGGTGACGTCGCATCCGGTTGTCCTGCACAGCGACTTTTTCGTTCAAACCGCCGAAAACCAGCTGGTGGACAAGCTTCGCAAGGAAGCGGAACCGGTTAAAGCCGTGAACCAGGTGCTGGATCAGCTGGATGAGCTGGACCAAGACCCGCAGCATGGTTTTTCGTTGGTGGAAGGGGGTTCGTTTTTCGTCGACAGGCTGATGTACGCGGCGAACCTGTTCCTTCTGAAAGACGTTCAGCTCGACAAGATTACGAAAGAGCAGCTGCTGCAAATCGGATTTTTGAACAATCCGAAGGAATTCCGCTCATGGGTATCCCGGTTTGATTCCCGCACCCGTTCGAAAGCGGAGGTCATGCTGGCGGCGCACCAGTGGTTTTCGAGTCCTTATCCGGAGGCCTCCCTTTTTAGAGGATTGTCTCCGGAGGAGAGGGACGAAGTTCAGCGGATCGCCCAGGGCTGGCTGCGGAAAGAAGTGGGACCATCCCGTTTCGGCAGCATCACCCTTGCTTTCTGCTATGACGTCGCTACAGGGGCTGTGGATTATAACGGGCTGATGGAATTTTTGCATAAACATGCCCCGCATCCGGAGACGGTCTACGAGTTTATCGAATGGTCCGCGAAGGAGTCTGCGTTTGTCCGCCCGCGGGGATTAGTACCGGCTTATGCGACGGCAATTATGGGATATTTTCAGAAATACGATACGGACGCATTCAAAAACAAAGAAAACGTTCGGAAATATTTCGATACGGCCGCTCCGGTGCTGAAACCGGTCTACGACAAAATTAAATATGAACTGGCGTCGCCGCTCGTCAAGTTTTTCCGCGGCAACCCGCGGGTGTTCAGGCTGAGCGCCGTGCTGATGCTGATGATCGTCGTGATCGGCGGCATGCTGATCGTCATGCAGGCCAACGGAGGATTCAAGAAAGAACCGGATAAGCCGGCTAATGCCGAGACGAAAACGCCCGCAACGGGAACCGCACAGCAGGATAAGCCGGAGACGCCGCCAGAAACGCCAAAGATCGAGAAGGAAGTGCCTGTCTTAACGGCCAAAACGATCAAAAACGCGGACAAAACCCGCGTGACCCAGCTTGTATTCCATTTCAAGCAGCCGGCGTCCTGCCGCGATTTCGCGGCGAATGAAGTAACGGTAATGGGGAAAGACGGAAGCATCATTTTGGAGGTTCCGACGCCGAAGCTGGTTCATGCCTGCGCAGAACAACCGGCATCGGATCAGGGGGCGGGGTCGGCCTCCGGAACGGGAACCGGCGCCGGGCAAACCGGAACCGACGGGACGGCGAATGGCTCAGACATCGCGTCCGGTACGGACGGCACGACGAACCAGACCGGAAATTCGGACGGCACCGCCGCATTGGATGGAACCGCAACCGATCAGAAAGGCGCGGGTGCATCCGGCACTTCCGGAAACTCCGGAAACGGAACGGATAACGCCGTTGGCAGCGGGGATGCCGGGACGACGGAGACCGACGGCCCGGAAGCTTATACGAGCACGGTAACGCTCAAGCTCATCAAAAAGCTTGACCTGAACAAAGTCGATCAAGTGCTGGTCGACAACGTGCCTTACGCCATCATACCGGAAGACCAGCTCGGCAAAACGGCGGTTTCCGGGGACGGCGCGCAAAATTCGGACGACCAAAATGCCGCGGGAAGAGGCATGGAGGACGGTTCGCAAACCGGCACGCAAGATACGGGAAATTGATCGATCGACGTGACATCAACGAAAAGAGTGTCCTGATCCGCATGACGGATGGACACTCTTTATTTTTTTATCCTTAAGCTTTCATCTGCGGCGAATCCGGGTGCATTTCCATGAATTCGATCCGGTTGCCGTCAGGATCCCGCGCCCAGCACTGCCAGTTCAGATCTTTTCCCTGCTGCGGCTCCACGTCGAGGGCGACGCCGTTCTTTTTCAGATGGGCCGCGATTTCTTCGATGCTGTCGACTTCAAGGCATAAATGAGAAAAACCGATGGGCCGCTCCGGCCGTTCAGGCTTCTGCTGCCCGCCGTAAAACAGTTCGATAAACTGGCCGTCGGCCACTTTAATGTACTCGATCCAGGGATTCCCTTGGTCGTCTTCGATAGAAAATGCCTTTTGAAAGCCGAGAACGCCGCAGTAAAAATGAAGGGACTTTTCCATATCCGCCACGTCAAAAGCCAGATGCCCGATCCGTTTGATCATTTGGATGACCTCCTCATCACATTGGGATGAATATAACCCGGTGCCGTTTTAATGGAAGCGGATACATCATAACCCCGTTTGCCGTCTTTTTCAATACCTTGAAAAATTCGCAGAATGCGGGGAAAGAAAGGGATCGGTCTTGTTTCTTGTCCAATGTTCGGATTTTGTTGAATTACCATGCCGAATAGATTTCTTTATGGACTACAGTACCGTTAAACACGAACTATATTCTAATAAATTATTGACACATTCGTTTTTGTCCGGTAAACTTAACAATGTTGTTGCTCATAGATAGAGATCGTTCGTATATCCTCATTGATATGGTTTGAGGGTTTCTACAAGAGACCGTAAATCTCTGGCTACGAACAGGCTTGCTTTTTGGCATACCTGTTCCTCGGCCGGGGATTTTTTTTGCGCTTATGGAAATTTGTCGGGACGCCGCCGGGCACCCCGTTTGATGGGTCAAGGAACAAGAAAAGTCCTGCGGAGGCCAAATCCGACTACTCATACTTTCAGGAGGTTCACGATGAACAAATATGACGTGATTGTTGTTGGAGCCGGTCCGGCCGGCATTTTCGCCTGTTATGAATTTGTGTTGAAGGCTCCGCATTTGAAGGTGCTGCTGGTGGATAAAGGACATGATATTTACCGCCGCAGTTGTCCGATATTGGAAGACAAAATCAAGCTATGTCCGCCTGCAGGAGGCCGGAAGGAATTTGCCGGCTGCGTGCCCGCTTGCTCGATCACCGCAGGTTTCGGGGGCGCAGGCGCATACAGCGACGGGAAGTTCAACATCACGACCGAATTCGGCGGCTGGCTGACGGATTATTTGTCTCCCTCCAAGGTCATAGAGCTGATCCGCTATGTGGACGCGCTCAATTTGGAGCATGGAGCGACGACGAACATCACCGATCCGACGACCGACGTCATCCGGAGCATCGAGCAGCGCGGTTATGCCGCCGGATTGAAGCTGCTGCGGGCGCAGGTTCGGCATCTTGGAACCGAACAGAACCTGGAGATCCTGAAATCGATATACGAGTTTTTGAAAACGCGCATCGATATGATATTCAAAGCCGAAGTTGAGGACATCGTCACGAGTAAGGACGGCGGCACGCATACGGTGCACGGGATCGTGCTGAAAAACGGGGAGACGTACGAAGCGGACCGCGTCATGATCGCGCCTGGGCGGGACGGTTCGGTCTGGCTGACCTCGATCCTGAAAAAACGCCGGTTGAAAATGTACAACAACCAGGTTGACGTCGGCGTCCGCGTGGAAACGTCGGATGTCGTCATGCGGGAGATCAACGAGCATTTATATGAAGGGAAGTTTATTTTCAACACGTCGGTAGGAACAAGGGTCCGAACGTTTTGCAGCAATCCTTCGGGCCATGTCGTGGTGGAAAACCATACCGGAGCGATGGCGGCCAACGGCCATTCCTTCAAAGACCCTGCGCTCGGATCGAACAATACGAACTTCGCCCTGCTTGTCTCACACAAGTTTACGGAGCCGTTCGACAAGCCGAACGAATACGCGCGTGAAATTTGCAAGCGGGCCAATGACCTGTCGGGCGGCGGCATCATCGTTCAGAAATACGGGGACATTCTGCGCGGCAGACGTTCTACGGAGGCACGGATCCGCGAAGGGTTTCTGGAGCCGACGCTGAAGGAAGCGGTGCCGGGGGATTTGGGGCTTGTCCTTCCTTACAATACGATGAAAAGCTTGATCGAAATGATGCAGGCGCTGGATCAGGTGACGCCGGGGATTGCGTCGGAGCATACGCTGTTTTACGGCGTGGAGGCGAAGTTTTATTCGGCCCGGCCGAAGCTGTCGGAGACGCTGGAAACGGAAATCAGCGGATTGTATTGCGGCGGCGACGGGGCAGGCATTACCCGCGGTTTGGCCCAGGCCGGCGCGGCCGGCGTTTGGATTGCGCGCAGCATCGTGGATTCACTCTAAAAAATTTGATATGAAAAGGCGCTCTGTAACATGGCGGAAAAGCCGTGAACGGTGCTCCAAAATGATTATCATCAGAGGCTTGTTTAAGGTATGTCTCTTCCGATTTTCGGGAGGGCGCACCTTTTTTTTATCCGAATTTGCAAAACATACGTGTGAAAACAAGCTATGACGGGAAGGAATGGGATAGCATTTTTTTAAAAATAAAATACCGGCTTCTATATTGATAAATAACAAACAATACAATATAATGTCTAAGTGAATTTCAAACCGATGAATTATTTGTCTAATAAAAGGAGATGTTGTCATATGAGTTCCTCACAGCAGGCCGCGGGGCACGCGGATGAGATCCGAAGGCCCGAAGGCGCGTCCCCAATGAATGTTCAACCGCAGTCCGGCGTGTACCGCGCCATGATTGCTTTTCTGATTCCGCTCATTTTGAGCAATGCGCTGCAATCCGTCGGCCAGTTGGTCGGCACGATCGTTGTCGGTCGCTGGATCGGGGTGGATGCGCTCGCGGCCATTTCGGCCTTTTTCCCGCTCTTTTTCCTGCTCGTTTCGTTTGTGATCGGGATCGGTTCAGGCAGTGCCATTTTGATCGGTCAGGCCTATGGCGCGGGGAATATGGAGAAGCTGAAGACAATCGTCGGCACGACGATGACCTTTACGTTCCTGCTCGGCATCGTGCTTGCCATCGTCGGCGGCATTTTTACGGAAGATATTTTGCGTCTCGTCGGCACGCCAGCCAACATTATGGATGTCACGGTCCACTATGCGCGCATTATGTTCTGGAGCTTGCCGGTCATGTTCCTGTATATGGTTTATACGACGTTTATGCGCGGAACCGGCGATTCCAAAACGCCGTTTTATTCCTTGATCGTCAGCACCGCGCTGAACCTGGCTTTCCTGCCGGTCCTGATCTTCGGATGGCTTGGCCTGCCGAAACTCGGGATTTACGGCGCGGCGTACGCAAACGTGATTTCGACCGTCATTACGTTCGTGCTGCTGCTTTGGTACACGTATTGGAAAAAAAGCCCGCTTCGTCTGGACGCTTCCGTCCGCAGACATTTGGGCATGAACAAAGAGATGCTGAAACTGCTGCTCCGTTTGGGCATCCCGTCCAGCGTCAGCATGATTCTCGTGTCTCTGTCCGAAATCGCGGTCATCGTGTTCGTCAACCGGTTTGGCTCTAATGCCACCGCGGCCTACGGATCGGTGAACCAGGTCGTGAGCTACGTCCAGATGCCGGCGATCAGCCTCGGGATGACGGTGTCGGTTCTGGCGGCGCAATCCATCGGAGCGAAACAACACGGGCGTTTGAAAGAGGTTATCCGCGCGGGGATCGTGCTGAATTATATTATCGGCGTAGCACTGATGATTCCGATTTATATTTTCTCGAAAAATATTTTGTCCTGGTTCATCACCAGTCCGGAAACGCTGAATATCGCCCATGAACTGCTGGTCATTACGCTGTGGAGTTATCTCATTTTCGGCCATGTGCAAATTATTGCGGCAACCATGCGCGCCAGCGGCGTCGTGTTGTGGCCGATGATTTTCAGCGTCATCTCCATCTGGTGCGTCGAGGTGCCTGTCGCTTACGTGCTTTCGTACCATACGAGCCTTGGCATCCGGGGCATCTGGCTGGGGTATCCGGCGGCGTTTATCGTCAGCATGATTTTGGTCTATTCGTATTATTGGTTGTCATGGAAAAAGAAACAGATCACCAGTCTTGTGCAGTAAGGCTGCCCCTAGCCAAAGGGCGGCTTCCTTCTGCCAAGCAAACACTCGAACGACAAAAGCAGCCTGCGCAAAAATGGCCTCAAAGGGGCAAAAGCGCAGCTGCTTTTTCTTTGTTGGGTCAGGCATGATGTTTGGCGCAGCAAAATGAAACATCGGCGGCGCTCCGAATTGCTGCGCGTTCCCCTTGTAGCATGTAAATATTTGCAATATACTCGAATGGAACAATCGTTCAAAACTACGAGACCGAAAAGCAAGAAGGGTTTATTCCATGAACAAACGACATTATAACAGCGAAGAGACGCGGCAGATCATTGCCTCGAAAGCGGCGCAGCTATTTGCCCAAAAAGGCTTCGCAGGCACGTCCATCGCGGACATTTCGCGGGAAGCCGGCTTCAGCAAAGGCCATATTTATTACCATTTCGAAAATAAAGAGAAGCTGTTCGTCCATTTGTCCCAGGAAACGATGCGGAATTGGGGCGAAAAATGGAAAGCGGTAGCCGGTTCGTATCCGACGGCCGTCGAAAAGCTGTACGGGATGGCTTATTTCGTCATGAACAACTACAAGACGCCGCTGCTGCCGGTCGGCCAGGAACTGGCGATGAATCCGAACACCTCTCCCGAGACGCTGCAGGCGCTGCAAGGGCTGGCGGCAACTCCAATGGCCGCTTACGCGGAGATTTTCCGTGAAGGACTGGAAAGCGGCGAATTTGCGATCGAGAACCTCGAAGAGACGACGCTGCTGTTCGGGAGCTGGATGGGGACGTTGTGCCAGTTTACGCTGACGATGGAAGGAGAGCCGCTGCAGCGGCTGTTCCAGCAGGCAGTGACCATATTTGTGGGAGGCATCCGGAAAAGGGAAGACAACTGATTCCGGCATGCCTTTTTTGTTCGGCTTCCAACGAGCGAACGGCGCAGTGAAACGGATGTCAAAACGGTTTGTTGACGGCCCCAATCGCGTTTTCTGCGATTTCAATGGTAACTCCCCCTTCATTCCAAACGTTCTAATATTTAAGAATGATTCAAGGGTGGAGGTCGATGCAGCATGCTGTACTGGCTTTTCGAAAGGATGGACGTCTTTCTTCCCGTATTTGTCATCTGCCCGCTCCTTGCCGCATTGATCGGAGTGTTCTGCCGTTTGCTTCGCGTCCATATCGCCGTCGGCGTCGGAATTGCTTTGCTGCTTCCGCTGCTGTTTATTGCAAATGACCTGCCTACGATGATGATGAATCTGGATGCATGGGCAATGTACGGGGCGATTTACGGTTTGATTGCTTTTGCGGTTTACAAGGTTTCCCCGAAAAGGGTCAAGCCCTGAAGCATGCCGGGAATGGCTGCATGACCGGTTCGAAACGCGAAAAAGCGGAAAACAGGCTTTCCGCCGACCGGATCCCGCTTCTGAAATTTTGGAGCGATAACGGGGAGTATCTTCGAAACAGAGTTATTTCAAATGCTTCTTTTACGCTATCCTTGCGTCGGGAAGAGGTTTGGGAGGCTCTTTTTTGCTTTGAAGGAACGGATGATTGGGAAGAGCGCTGTTCAATTTTGGATTTTTACGGTGTACAATGTTGGTCAATGGATTGGAAGCGTTTACGATCGGTGAATGCATCCGCATCGGCCAAACCGGACGCTGTTATTATTCGGTCGGGGGTCTAGATTCGGCAATCGAAAAAAACGTTATGTTGGGGAGTTGGCGAAATGGCGAAGCGGAACAAGCTTTGGTACAAACAGCCTGCAAAAAAATGGGAGGAAGCGCTCCCGCTCGGCAACGGCCGGATGGGGGCGATGATATTCGGCGGCGTGCGGCGCGAAAGGCTGCAGCTGAACGAAGATACGCTCTGGGCCGGATATCCGGTCCAAGAAGATAACCCGGCGGCAGCGGCATCGCTGCCGGAAGCCCGCCGCCTGTTGGCGGAAGGGCGTTATGCGGAAGCGCAGCAGCTGGTCGAGCGCAGCATGCTCGGCTCGCCCGGACACGGCGTGCAGCCGTACCAGCCGCTTGGCGATTTGTTTTTGGATTTTGCGGGGGAGCCGGATGAACGGGACTACGTCCGGTCGCTGGATTTAAACACGGCTGTAGCTTGCACCGAATTCGGCACGGACGGGCGCAGGCAGCGCCGCACGGCGTTTATTTCGGCAGCCGATCAGGTGATGCTCGTCCGTGTCGAAAGCGCCGATCCCGCAGGTTTGGAGGTGGCGGTATCCATCGGGTCGGAGCTGAGGCATGGCGTGCAGGCCGCGACGGACGGCACGCTGCTGCTGACGGGCGAATGTCCTCTGCGGGTGCAAAATCATAACAACGGGCAGGAACCCGCCGTTATATACGACGAAGAGCGGCCGGGCAGGCCGATGCGTTTCGCGGCGCTCGTCCGCGTGTTCCATGAAGGGGGCGTGCTTCATGCCGAGGATGGACGGCTGACCGTCTCGGGAGCAAAGGAAGTCACGCTCCTGTATACGTCGGCGACAAGCTTTGACGGCCCGGGCCGGGTGCCGGGGTTAAGCGGCCGCGATCCGGAGGCCGTTTGCCGCAGCGTCATGCGCGGAGCGGAAGGCAAAAGCTGCGACGAGCTGCTTGCTGCGCATACGCGCGATTACCAGGCTTTGTTCGAGCGCGTGGAGCTCCGATTGGGCGCCCCGCAGCGTGCGGATATCGCCAACCTGCCGACGGACGAACGGCTCCGCCGGATCATGGGCGGCGCAAAGGATCCGGACATGCTCAGCCTGATTTTTCAATACGGCCGTTACCTGCTCATATCGAGTTCAAGACCCGGAACGCAGGCTGCGAACCTGCAGGGGATATGGAACGATAAGGTGCAGCCGCCTTGGAACTGCGACTATCATTTCAACATCAACCTGCAGATGAACTACTGGCTTGCCGAAACCTGCCATTTGTCCGAATGCCATGAGCCGCTTTTTGACCTGATCGGGCAGCAGGCCGTGACCGGGGCGGAGACGGCCCGGATTCAATACGGCTGCCGGGGCTGGACCGCGCACGCGATGTCCGATCTATGGCGCACGAACAACGTCGGTCCGAACGGAGATGCGCAGTGGGCCTATTGGCCGATGGCCGGGGCATGGCTGTGCCGTCATTTATGGGAGCATTATTTGTTTACCAAAGACATCGATTTTCTGAAGCAGCGGGCTTGGCCGCTGATTCGCGAAGCCGCCCGGTTTTTGCTTGACTGGCTTGTGGCCGATGATGCAGGCCGGCTTATCACCAGCCCTTCCACTTCGCCGGAAAACAGCTTTATCGTGCCGGGCACCGACCGATACAGCTCGGTCTCGCGGGCTACCGCCATGGACATCACGTTATGCCGGGAGCTGTTTGGCATTGTCATCGAAGCCAGCGGGGAGCTGGGAGCGGAGGAAGCGTTCGCCGAAAAATGCCGGGAAGCGCGGAGCAAGCTGCCTCCGCTGCAAATCGGCGCGAAAGGCCAACTGATGGAGTGGGATCGGGATTTTGCCGATGCGGATCCGAAACACCGCCATCTTTCCCATTTGTACGGGCTGTATCCCGGCAGCGAGCTGACGGTGACGAGAACGCCCGAATACACGCAGGCGGCACGGCGGTCCCTCGAAATTCGCGGCAATGAAGGCACGGGGTGGAGCATGGGCTGGAAAGTGGCGTTGTGGGCGCGATTAGGCGACGGAGAGCAGGCGGTGCAGGTACTGAACAATTTTCTGAGCATCGTGGACCGCGAAGGCTTCGACTACCATCGGGGCGGCATTTATCCGAATCTGCTGTGCGCCCATCCCCCGTTTCAGATCGACGGCAATTTCGGGTCTGCGGCAGGCATCGCGGAAATGCTGCTGCAAAGCCATGAGCAGGATATTCATTTACTGCCGGCCCTCCCTGCGGAATGGGCTGAAGGACGCGTCAGCGGACTGCGGGCCAGAGGAGGTTATACCGTGAGCATCGTCTGGGCGGGCGGAAGGCTGACCGAAGCTTCCGTGACGGCCGATTTTGCCGGGAAGCGTAAGGTGCGCTGCCGCGGGCATATGCTGGACATCGATTTTTCCGCAGGCGTGCCGGTTACGATCTTGGCGTCGGCAGAAGGAAACCTGCAAATCCGTCATGGCGAATGAATGTTGGGCGATGCCCGATTGCCATAAAGGCACGTCCTGCATAAAATCAGCTGCATCAAGATAACCGTTGATGCAAAACGAATCCGCTCCGTTGACTAGCCTTATAGCCGAAATGATATAATGAATGTTATATTGCTACGGCATGATCGTGCGAGGAATAAATGTCACTGGGGGTTAGCAGATGAGTCAGGAACGGGAACCGCTGTATATCCAGATCCAAAACCATTTCAAGCAATTGATCTCATCCAGGCAGTTGGTGGAGGACGACCGGATTCCGACCGAAAAGGAATTGATCGAGCAGTTTCAGGTCAGCCGCATTACGGTGGCCAACGCGCTGGCCGATCTGGCGAATGAAGGCTGGATCTACCGCATCCCCGGCCGGGGCAGTTACGTCAAGGGCATACCGGAGAACTACATCCAGAACGCCGGGAACAGGACGTACGAAGGGCAGCAGGCGACAACGCCCAAAATCGGGCTTATTTTTCCGTCCATCGAGGACTTTTTTGCGATCCAGATGGTGCGCGGCATCCGCAAGGCGCTGAAGGACAGCAAATATTCGCTGATCATCATGTTTACATACAATTCCAAGGAACTCGAAAAAGACGCGATCCGCGAGCTTCGCTCCAAGGTGGACGGTTTGCTGATCTTCCCGGTGGACGCCGAGGTGTACAACGAGGAGATCATCGCGCTGAAAATGCAAAACTATCCGTTCGTGCTGCTGGACCGGCACCTGCCGGGCGTCGAAACGAACGTCGTGCTGTCCGACCCGCTGCAGGGTTCGATTCTTGCGGTGGAGCATCTATGGAACGAAGGGCACCGCAACATTGCGATTTGCTCCGATACGCCGATGCCGACCGTCACCGTCGAGGAGCGGATCCAGGGATACAACGAGGCGCTGAAGCGGCAGGGGGCGCTCATTAATCCGGCGCTGATCCTGACCGATTTCAGCATTCAGGACGAGCCGTTTCAAGAGGACTACCCGCTGTACCGTTTTATCAAAAATAAAATGGCTACCGCCTATATCGCCCTGAACTGCAAGCTCGGCGTGCATATTTGGTCCTTGGCCCGCGCGGCCGGCCTGCGGGTGCCGGAGGACGTCTCGGTCATCACCTTCGACAACCCAAGCCCGATGTTCGAGGAGTTCAGCATATTTACGTTTATCAACCAGAAGGAAGAGCAAATGGGGTACGAGGCGGCCAAGGTGCTGCTGCGCCTGCTCGAAAATCCCGGGCATACGCCGAAGTACAGCAAAATCATTTTGCAGCCGGAGCTGGTCGCTCTCCGCACCACCGGGCCGGCGCCTTTCTGACCTGCACACGATGCAACCGGTTTTTCCGCTTAGGAAAAGCCGGTTTTTTTGTTATTTCGCCGCTTTCTTTCCCATAAAAATGATCAAGTAAACGTTTTTTAATGATATTTTTAGATATAAATGATATATTGTATATATTAAAGGTGATTCGAACCGGAGAAGGGAGCAGAAAACATATGAGATTTGTTCTTCAAAAACTGGAGAACCGCATTCGCGAATTGGCTGGACTCCGATACCGGGAGGGCCGGACTTTGGATCGGGTGCATATCGTACCTGACGTGAAGGAATTGAAAGAGGCGCGGGAGCAGGCTGCATCAGGTCCCGTGGTACACGTTGGCGACCGATGGGGCGGCCGGGACCGTTATGCATGGTTTATTACCGAAGTCGAATTCCCCGAAAGCTGGAAAGGCCGGGATGTCATTGGTTTGATCAAGCTGGGAGAAACGGGCGGCGGGAACTGCTCGGGTTACGAAGCCCAAGTATATCTGAACGGGGAGCCGCTGCAGGCGCTTGACCGCAACCATGCGGAGTTGTATTTCCCGGAAGCGGTAGTAGCCGCGGGCCGCGCGGAGCTTGCGGTTTACGCCTGGAGCGGGCTGACCGCCCATGACGGGCGTTCGCCGTTCGACCACCGCATCGACTCGCTTAGCGTAGCGATTTTGGACGAAAACGTGGACGATCTGTATTATACCTCCTTGCATATGCTGCAAACCGTGAAGCAGCTGGATGAACGCCAGGTGGAACGCCATGAGCTCACCGCCGCTTTGGAAGAAGCTTTCCGCGAGCTGGACTGGAGCCGTCCGGGTTCCGACGCTTTTTACGCTTCGGCCGTACAGGCGCGGCAAACGTTGCGGGCACGGCTTGAAGCGATTCCGCGAGGGCCCCGCCCGCAAATTACCGCCGTCGGGCACTGCCATATCGACGTGGCTTGGCTGTGGCGCCTGCAGCATACGCGCGAAAAGTCGGGGCGTTCGTTCTCGACGGTGCTGACGCTGATGGACCGGTTCCCGGAATACGTATTCCTCCAATCGCAGCCGCAGCTGTACGCGTATTTGAAAAAAGACTTTCCGACGTTGTACGAGAAGATCAAGGATCGCGTCCAACAGGGCAACTGGGAAGCGACCGGCGCCATGTGGCTTGAGTCGGACTGCAACATTCCTTCGGGAGAGTCGCTCGTCCGCCAGCTTCTGACGGGCAAACGCTTTTTCAAGCAAGAGTTCGGCGTCGACAACCGCGTGCTGTGGCTGCCCGACGTGTTCGGCTACAGCTGGGCGCTTCCGCAAATTTTGAAGAAAAGCGGCATCGATTATTTCATGACGACCAAAATCAGCTGGAGCCAGTACAACCGCTTCCCTTACGACACGTTTACCTGGAGAGGGATCGACGGCACGGAAATTTTGACGCATTACATTACGACGCCGGATAACGACGGCAGCTGGTTTTACACCTATAACGGCAATGTGACCGGGTCGTCGGTGCAGGGCTTGTGGAACAACTACCGCCAGAAGGACATCAACGACCAACTGCTGCTTGCGTACGGCTGGGGCGACGGAGGCGGCGGCCCGACCCGCGATATGCTCGAGGCGGTACGGCGTTACGGGGACATGCCGGGCGCGCCGCAGGTAAAAGCCGGTGGAGCGGAGGATTTCTTCGTCCAGCTGGAGGAGAAGGTGAAGGATAACCCGCTGCTTCATTTGTGGGACGGCGAGCTGTATCTCGAATACCACCGCGGAACCTATACATCCCAAGCGTACAACAAGCGGATGAACCGCCGGATGGAGCTGCTGCTGCACCAGGCCGAATTTTTGAACTCGCTGGCGCTTGCGCTCAACCCGGGTCATGCCTACCCGTCGGAAAAGCTGGCCGAAAGCTGGGAAATCGTGCTGCGCAACCAGTTCCATGACATCATCCCGGGCTCTTCCATCCATGAAGTGTATGAGGACAGCAAGCTGGAATATGAGGAATCCGAAAAGCTTGCGCTGGCGGCGATCGAAACGGGCCTTGCCGGCTTGAACGGTCACGAGGCATCGGCAGCCGTTGGCGCGGAAAAAGGGCTCCCGGTCCGCATCTTTAATGCCCTCGGCTGGACGCGTTCCTTCCTGGCCGAGGTCGATGTGGACGACGCGGCGGAATATGCCTGGTATGCGGCCGACGGGGTGCGGCTGGATGCTCAGGCGCCATCGGCGGGATCCTGGGATCAAGGCAAGGTGCTGGTAGCGGTTCGGAATGTTCCGGCTTACGGGTACACGACCATTTACGGACGTCGCGAGGCGGACCAAACCCAAAGCGGCGTTGGAGCGAACGGGACCGGCAGCGCTGCTTCCGAATGGGTTATCGAAAAAGATCGCTTGGAAACCCCTTATTACAGCATCCGCTTGAACGAAAACGGCCAGATCGTTTCGCTTGTCGACAAGCAGGCGGGACGCGAGGTGCTGAAGCCGGGACAGCCGGCCAACGTGCTGCAGGTGTTCGAGGATAAGCCGATGGCCCATGATGCATGGGATATCGATATCTACTACCAAGAGAAAATGACCGTCGTGGACGGCTTGAAAGAGCTGACGGTGCTCGAGGCCGGTCCGCTGCGCGGCGTGCTGAAGCTGGTGTACGGTTACCATGGCTCGACGATCGAGCAGCATTTGACCGTTTACCGCAACCATCCGCGGATCGACTTCAAGACGCGCGTCGACTGGCATGAGCGCCAGCAGCTGCTCAAAGCGGCCTTCCCGGTCGAAATCCGCTCGACCAAAGCGACGTATGAAATCCAGTTCGGCAACGTGGAACGGCCGACGCACTGGAATACGAGCTGGGATTACGCGCGGTTCGAATCGGTGGCCCAGCGCTGGGTGGACCTGTCCGAGGGCGGATACGGCGTCAGCCTGCTGAACGATTGCAAATACGGGCATGACATTCGGAACCACGTCATTCGCCTGAGCTTGCTCAAATCCGCCGTCTATCCGGACGGCAGCGCGGACCAGGGGCTGCATGAATTTACGTATTCGCTCTATCCGCACAGCGGCGGCTGGTATGAGGCGGGAACGCATCAGGCGGCCTGCGAGCTGAACGCGCCGCTGATGGCTGCCGGCGCTGCCGGACAAACCGGGCTTCCCGAATCGCTTGGCATGCTGGGCATAAATGCCCGCAACGTGATGATCGATACCGTCAAAAAAGCGGAAGACGGCAACTCGCTGATCGTGCGCCTGTACGAATTCGGCGGCATCCGGACGAAAGCGTCGATCGAGATCGATCCGTATCTCGGTGCGATTCGCTCGGCGGCGGAAACGGACCTAATGGAGGAACATCCGGCTCCGCTTTCGGTCGACGGACAGAAGATCGAGATCGCTTTGGCTCCGTATGAAATCAAAACGTTGAATATTGCAGTTTCCTAACCGGGAAGAGGGCGCCTTGTGGGTTGTGGGCGTCCTCTTTCGTTTAAACATCGGGGATTCGCTGGTTTGCCGGGGCATTTCACGCGCTTTGGGCGGCACGCCGTTTTCCAAGCGCAAAGCTGAAGACGGCAGTCCCAAGCCCGAGCGCGACGACGATTCCCGCAAGCCACGGATTATACAATACGGTGGACGTTCGTTCGATCAGCATGCCGCCTGAACCGGCCCCGGCCGCGAGGCCCAAATGGATCATCGACGTGTTCAGGCTGAGAACGAGGCTGGAGGACTCGGGCGCCTGTTTTATAAAGTGGGTTTGCAGGGCGGGCCCGCCCATAAACATCGAAAACATGATGAGTCCGATCAGGACAATTTCTACGGTAAGCATGCCTGTAAACAAAGGAAGCAGAAAAAGCGCCGCCACATGCACCGTTAAGGTGGCGATCAGGATGCGCTTGGCTCCAAGACGGTCGGCACCGGAGCCGCCCAGGCGGGCTGCGACGGCGCCGACCAATCCCAGGCCGAGCATCAGCAGGCCGATCATGCTTGCATTCAAATGGAGCAAATCGTTCATGAAAGTCGTCAAATACGTCAGCAGGACGGAATTCCCGGATTCGCGGAAGAAGCTGAGCATCAGCAGGCTGACGATAACGCCGGAGCCCAGCACCTTAAACTGCTGCCTGAACGAAGCGGGTTCGTCGCCGGAGATACGGGGAAGAAACCGGAGGATGATAACTCCCATAACCAAGCTCAGAATGCCAAGAATGGCGAAAATGGACTGCCAGTTCAGCCATTTGGTGATGGCGATCCCGATCGGAACGCCTAAAATCATCGCAGAGCTGAACCCGAGTACAATCGTGCCGATGGCGGCGCCGACTTTATCGGGAGGGGATAATTTGGCCGCGGCCGCAAAAGCGGTGACCAGATAAACGCCCGAGCCGATGCCGAGCAGTACCCGGGAGGCCAAAACGACGCCGAAATGAGGAACGATGGAAGCTGCGCTTCCCAGCATGAAAAGGGCTAGCGAAAGGAGCAGCACGTTTTTGCGTTCCCAGCGGGACGTAAAAAAGACGACGACGGGCGTCAGGGCGGCAAAAGCAAGCGAATACGCTGTGACCAGCTGGCCCGCGAGCGCAATCGAAATACGGAGATCGGAAGCGATGACATACAAAATTCCCGAAACGACAAGTTCGGAGGTGGCGGTGAGAAACACGCCGAGCGTCAGCATATATATAAACCAACGATTCATCAAAAATCATTCCTTTCAGGGATGTTGGAGAGCTCTCGATTGCATTATAATGACAATACATTCCTTTCGTAAGAACGCAAAACATTTGGATATTATCCAATTCTTTGGACTAACTTACAAAAGGTAAGGGAGGGTTCGCGCATGGAACGGAATAACCCCGGTGACGCGGGCGATTTTTCGAATATTTGCTCGGTGCTGCAGATTTTGGGGGCGAAATGGGCTTTTCTGGTGATTGCGGAGCTCTCGAAAGGGCCGAAGAGGTTCAATCAGCTCAGCCGGGATTTGGCCATTGTCAAAACGCAGTCGTTGTCCAACGCGCTCCGCCATTTGGAACAGAGCGGAATCGTTTTGCGGCAAGTGTTTCCGACGGTGCCCGTGACCGTGGAATATTCGCTGACGGAGAAGGGCATGGACTTCAAAACGGCGCTGCAGGAAATGGAGCGCTGGGCCGCCAGATGGAACGGGCAGGAGCAAACGGAAGAGCCGAGCAGGAAGCAGGCCTAAACGTGAAGGAAATGAGGGGAGATGCGGGATGCATCTTCTTTTTTTTGCGAAAAATGCGGGGGCAAGCCTCATATATATCTGAATATGCACTTCTGCAGATTCATCTTCCGTTTTGCGGCTGACGCCAAAGGTGTGGGCAAAGCGGAACAACGGAGGATTGGCAGCTAAGGTGCCGGTTTTTAGAATGGGAATGAAAGTCCATGGTGCACTCACCGAATAAGGAGGTCGCAATGACGAAAAAGATGAGGTTTGCCATTGTCGGCGCGGGCGTCATTTCCCCGCTCCATGCGCGTGCGATTGTCAATCATCCGGAGGCCGAGCTGACGGCCATCGTGGATGAAGTGCAGGAAAAGGCCGAAGCGTTAGCGAAGGAGTTCGGATCACCGCCGACATACAGAAACATGGAGCAGCTGCTGCAGGGAGGGGAGGTTGACGCGGTCTGCGTATGCGTGCCGAGCGGGCTGCACCGCGACATCACCGTGGCGGCGGCACGTGCAGGGAAGCATGTGTTTTGCGAAAAGCCGCTGGGCATTACGGCGAAGGATATGGATGAGATGATCGAAGCTTGCCGCGCGAACGGGGTCAAGCTCGCAACCGTGTTCCAGAAACGGACGACGCAGGAGGCGCTCCTGACGAAAAAGGCGATTGAAGAAGGCAAGTTGGGCAAACTCGTGCTGGGGGACGCCTACCTGAAATATTTCCGCAGCCGGGAATATTACAAAAGCGCCGGCTGGCGCGGAACATGGGCGCTGGACGGCGGAGGGGCGCTGATGAACCAGGGCGTTCACGGCGTGGACATTATCCGGTGGATGATGGGCGACGTGCAAAGCGTGTTTGCTTACGCTTCGCCGCTGATTCATGACATCGAGGTGGAAGATACCGCCGTGGCCGTGCTGAAATATGCAAACGGAGCCTACGGAGTTATCCAAGGAGCCACAACCGTTAATCCGGGCCAGGAAGCCCGGTTTGAAATTCACGGGGAACACGGGTCGATCGTGTACGGGGACAGCGGCTTCAAAGTGTGGAAAACGGTGGATGGCGAGGCGGCGCCGATCGGCACGCAAAAAGGAACGGCCGACGGCACCGACGACCCGCGCGCGATTTCGGCCGACGGGCATTATATTTTGATCGACGATTTGATCAAGGCGGTGAAGGAGAACCGGGAGCCGCTCATATCCGGGGAAGAGGCGCGGAAATCGGTCGACTTGATTTTGGCCATTTACGAATCCGCCCGGACCGGCAGGGAAGTGAGACTACAGCCTGGAGGGGTATAAGCATGGATTCGAAGATTTTGAACATCGGCATGATTGGCCTGGATACCTCTCATGCCCCTTTATTTGCGGAAATGCTCAATGATCCGGCGCATCCCCATCATGTTCCGGGAGCGCGGGCAACCGTCGCCTTTCCGGGGGGATCGCCCGATTTTCCGCTAAGCATCGATCGGGTGGCGGGTTTTACCGCCAAAATCGAGGGCGATTTTGGCGTGCGTATGGTCGGCAGTATTGAGGAGGTTGCCGAAGAAGCGGATGCGATCCTGCTGCTGACCGTCGATGGGCGGATTCACGCGGAACAGTTCGCGGCGGTGGCCCCGTACGGGAAGCCGGTTTTTATCGACAAACCTTTTGCCGTTAACAGCGGGGATGCGCACGCCATGGCGGATCTTGCCCGCAAGCATCGGGTGCCGCTCATGAGCTGCTCTTCCGTCCGTTGGGCGGAAAATTTGGATGCGGCCGTTCGCGCAGGCGATCAAGGCGGAATCATCGGCGCGGATTGCTGCGGGCCGATGGAGCTGCAGCCGACCCAGCCGGGCTTTTTCTGGTACGGCATTCATATGGCGGATATGCTGTACCGCTGCATGGGCCCGGGATGTACAGAAGTGCGGGTGACGGCGAATGAAGATCATGACCTGGTGGTCGGCGTCTGGGCCGACGGCCGGATCGGCACGATCCGCGGCAATCGGAAAGGGAATCGGCGCTTCGGAGCGCTGCTCCACCGCGAGCAGGGGACCGAATACGTCGATATTTATGCCCAGGAGAAGCCTTATTTCGCCAGCATGCTGGAGGAGGTCATCCGCATGTTCCGCACGAAAACGCCGCCGCTCGATATCGAAGAAACGATCGAGGTGATCGCCTTTCTGGAAGCGGCAAACGAAAGCCGGGCGACGGGCGCTCCGGTTCGGCTGCGCGGCTCGTTCGCGTCACGGGAAAAATAGAATCGAACGCATGTAAATATGCGGACGGCAATGACTTGCTCTGCCTACCTATCAATGTACGTTCGTTATAAGAAATACATCTATCGACATACTTTCACGGAAGACAGACCGCGTTTGGTGGAAATTTTTCTTGAGATATAAGGAAGCAATCGCTTCGAATCTATACGTTCTAATATCTTGAAAAAAGCGGATGTTCTGTGGAGTGCAGGCTGACCCAAAAGAAAGGAGGCTACTCAGTATGGCGGGATTTAAGCTCGGAGTGATTACGGATGAGATTTCGCAGACAATCGAGGATGCGATTCGCGTTGCGAAGCGGTACGGTTTGGACGGATTGGAGCTGCGCTCGGTCGACGGCAAGCAGCTGCACCGGATCGGCGACCGAAGACTGGAGGAGATCGCCGCCATGATCCGCGATGCGGGCCTGAGCGTGTGCGGCTTGTCCACGCCGGTATTTAAATGCAATTTGCATAACAAGGAGGAGGTCGCAGCGCATCACCGCATGCTCCGCCGATACGCGGAGCTGGCGCGGAAGTTCGACACGGGGATTCTCCGGGGATTCAGCTTCTGGGCGAACCGGGACGATTTTGGCACGGCGTTTCCGGGCATCGTGCAGGAGCTCCAGTTGACCATCCCGGTGTTGGAGGAATTCGGGGTTCAGTTTGCCTTGGAAGCCGATCCTTCCGTGTACGCTACGAACGGAGCCAAGGTGGGGGCCCTTGTACGTGAGGTGTCGTCCCCGTGGATTCGGGCGTTGTACGATCCGGGCAACGATTTGTGGGACCCGGATGGCGAAACGCCTTATCCGGACGGGTACGAAGCGCTGCAGGGCCATATTTGTCACATCCATCTAAAGGATGCCGTACGGGAGAACGGCAAAACCGAAGCCGTAGCCATCGGCAGAGGCGAGGTCGGATACGATCGGCTGCTTGCCAGAC
Source organism: Paenibacillus sp. VCA1 (assembly GCF_031583795.1). Lineage (NCBI taxonomy): Bacteria > Bacillati > Bacillota > Bacilli > Caryophanales > Paenibacillaceae > Paenibacillus > Paenibacillus sp. VCA1. The sequence continues at coordinate 370,035 of NZ_JAVLSX010000001.1, forward strand.
TGGCGGAAGACGAATACGACGGCTGGCTGGTCGTCGAAACGCATTACAGGCTCGCTTCCGAGCTGAGCGAAGAGCAGCTGAAGCGTCCTTCGGGGTATGCTTTTTCCGCCGGCGGAGAAGAAGCGACGGCGGAATGTTTGGAAAGTTTCCTCGGCTTGCTGCGGCAGCAAGGGCAGAGCGTAATTTAATGCCGGGCTGCCTGCTACGGAAAGCGACGATAAAGAGAGGAGGAATGCACGATGAGTACCACTCCGTTGGCTGAAAGAGCATGGACGGCGGACCGTTTGCGCGTGCGGCAGTACGCCGGCCGGGACGATATGGGCAAAGCTGCCGCCGCGGAAGCGGCCGAGGCGATCCGCCAAAAGCTGAATACGCGGGGAACCGTGAGGATCGTCTTCGCGGCCGCGCCTTCCCAGAACGAATTTCTCGAGGCGCTCGCAGCGGCGGAAGGCATCGACTGGGCGCGGGTAACGGCCTTCCATATGGATGAGTATATCGGACTCTCCCCGGATGCGCCCCAACGGTTCAGCCATTTCTTAACGACAAGGCTCTTTAACCGGGTTTGTCCGGGAAAGGTTCATCTGCTGGACGGCACCGCCGAGCCTGCGCGGGAATGCGCCAGATACGCTGCGCTGCTGCGGGAAGCCCCGCTGGATATCGTCTGCCTCGGCATCGGCGAAAACGGCCATATTGCTTTCAACGACCCGCCGGTCGCCGATTTTAACGATCCCGAGCTTGTGAAACCGGTCAAACTGGACGATCTGTGCAAGGAGCAGCAGGTACACGACGGATGTTTCGCCAAATTTGAAGACGTGCCGGAGTACGCGATGACGTTAACCGTTCCGGCGCTCATGTCGGCCGGCCAGCTGTTTTGCATCGTGCCCGGAGCCGCCAAACGCCGAGCGGTACAAGGCACGCTGAAAGGGCCGATCACGACGGCTTGTCCGGCTTCGATCCTGAGAACGCATGCCGATTGCCGAATGTACCTCGATCGGGATTCCACTCCGGACGAATAGAGGTCCACATTTTTCATGCGATAGACGGAAAGAAAACGGTGTCACTAAAACGAGGACTTATTCTATCATTTCCTCAAGATTCATGAAGCAAGGAGACGGTGCATGGATGGACAGATCAAACAGGGAGGCGGCCGGTTTCGAACTGATGGGAAGGCATTACCGTACAGGGGAACCGATAGTCGTTCGCGTTCAGGAAGGGGTTATCGCGGAATGCAGAAGCATTGACGCGGCGGATCGCGAGTCAAACGCCGCCAACCTGCCGGAAGCCGAGGCGCTTCCATGGCTCGCTCCGGGGCTTGTCGATCTGCAGATCAACGGCTACGGCGGATTGGACATGAACGGGCCCGACCTGGCGGAGGAGACGGTTGAAGCGTTGATCGACAGGCTGTGGGCGGAAGGCGTCACCTCGTTTTATCCGACGGTCATTACGGGCACCGACGAGTCGATGGAACGGGCGCTTGCCGTTATTCATCGGGCCTGCTCCCGCCTTGAGCAGGAGGGCGGCCCGGGCGGAATGCACAGCATTGCGGGCATTCACCTGGAAGGCCCGTTTATCTCGCCCGAAGACGGACCGCGCGGCGCCCATAACCGGGCCTTCGTCAAAGCGCCCGACCTGAAGCGGCTCGAAGCGTGGCAGCAGGCGGCGGGCGGGCGCATCCGGATCGTCACGCTGTCGCCGGAATGGCCGGAAGCCGAAGCTTTTATCGCCCGTTGCGCGGAGCTGGGCATCGTGGCGGCGATCGGGCATACCGCCGCCTCCGCCGATCAAATCGGGCGTGCCGCCGCGGCAGGGGCCGGCTTGTCCACGCACCTCGGCAACGGCGCCCATCCGGTACTGCCGCGCCATCCCAACTACATTTGGGATCAGCTGGCGGATGAACGGCTGTGGGCCAGCGTCATCGCCGACGGCTTCCACCTTCCGGCCGCCTTCTTGAAGGTCGCCCGGAAGGTAAAAGGAGACCGGCTGATTCTCGTCAGCGACGCCGTCAGCCTTGGCGGCATGCCGCCCGGGAACTACGATACCCCCGTCGGCGGTCATGTCACGCTAACCGAACAGGGGCGGCTGCATCTTGCCGGCCAACCGGCGCTGCTGGCCGGATCGGCGCTGCCGCTGACCGCCGGCATCGCGCATATGCGGTCCTGCGGAATTTGCAGCCTCGGGGAGGCTTGGGACATGGCCTCGACCGCGCCTTCCAAGCTGATGAAGCTTGAGGCAGACGCCGGGCTTCAGCCGGGAGCTCCGGCGGATCTGGCCGTGTTTACGCTGGAAGCAGGACAAATCCGGATTCAAGAGACATATAAGCGAGGGAAGCGGATGTTTAGCCGCGCATGCGAGGCGGAGTGTTATGGAAACGGCCCATAGGCCGTACCGACGGGAGACCGTAACTATTTTCAATCCAGTACGAGGAACCGAACGCAAAATAGCGGCCAAGACGCTTGTTCTTGGCCGCTATTTTATTTATATACGCTTCGCGATAGTACATTCCTAGCCATAAGAAGCAGCGGCTCAAACTGCCGCCCGTCTTCCCGGATGATTGCACACAATCATGTTCATGGTTTAATCCGGCCGGTTGCCGGACCCGGACGCAAATCCCATTAAGAAGCATATTTCTTCCGGAATTCCCCCGGCGTCATGCCGGCATGCCGTTTGAACATGCGGATAAACGAATTGACGTTGTGGTAGCCGACCCGGGCCGCGACGTCCTGGATGCGCAAATCGAGGTTTTGCAGCATGTCCTTGGCCGCGCGGATGCGTTGATCGTTCAAATAATCGCTGAAATTGAGCCCGGTTTTTTCCTTGAAATAAGTGGACAGGTAGCCGGAAGTAATGTTCAGCTTGTCAGCCATCATATCCAGGTTGATGTCCTCGTCCAGATGCTCATTGATATAGGTCATGACGAAGGACGTAATCGGGTCGTGGTTTTCCGTTTTGCGCCGGATCAATTCCAGCGCCGGGCTGAGCAGGCTGCCGAACCAGGCTTCATATTGTCCCGGGCTGTAGAAATGAAGCGCCGATTCCAGCGCCGGAACCGCCGCCGCCTCAAATTCCGCATGCAGGTTCAAGCTGCGCAGCAGCTTGTCGAGCTCATCGGCCACGTCTTTGGCGAATCGCCGGTATTCGATGGCCGCCGCCTGTTTTTTCTCGAGCATGCCCAGGCTTTTCGCGATCCACTCCCGCATGCTGTCCTCGCTGCCGCTCAGCAGCCGGTTGTGGAGCTCCTGCTCCCACGTCGCTTTGAAGCAGCGGGTTTCCTTGACGGGTGCGGCGTGACCCGGCCGAATCCACTGGGTCTGATCCAGCAGCTTCCGCTGTTTCAGCATGCCGGTCACGCAGGCGAGCGCGTCCGTAAAAGAAGCCCCCGCAGGCTGCACCGGGCTTTCCGCCATCGTGACGAGGTAGGAGCTCCGATCCCGGTCGAACACCTGCTGCAGATGCCGAAGCTGCGCCGAGGTTTCCGCGTTTTCATCGGGAAGGAAGACGATGGACAAAATCTGGCAGGGTTCGGTTTGGAGCGTGACGGAGTCCGGATACACCTGCCGCCAAATCTGGTCGACGTATTCCCGCATGTAATAGGCCCCTTTTTCCTGCACCAAAGGATATTCAGCGCTGGCTTCCTTAAAAATGATCTGATAAGCGACCATGACATACGGCATGCTGACATCCGCCAGTTCTTTCAGTTCGCTAAGGTTCATGTGGATGTTTTTCAGGCGGTTGGTATAGGCGTAATGGCGGAGCAGCGAATTTTTTCGGGCCAAGTCGCTGGAAATCCGCTGATGGGTGGAGCGCAAATGCTGGACTCTCCTGCTGATCAGCTCGATTTCCCTGACCGGTCCCTGCACCGGTTCCGGTTCGTCGGCGCGAAGGGTATCCGCCATGATGCGGATCGGGCGATGCACCTTGCGGCTGAACGCATAAGTGAGAATGATCAGCACGCCGACAATGGCGAGCAGCGAAAGCAGCACGAGATTCAGGTTCAGCAGCTGGGCGGAGATGCTTTGAACGGGCACGCGGCTGACGTACATAAATCCCGTGTCCGCTCCCTTCTGATAAAAGTAATAAGCGTCTTTCGTCTGCACGAATGACCGTTGTCCGTCGAACGAATGGAGCGCAGGCAGCGTGCCTGCGTCGGGTCCGGTTTCAGGCGAATAAAGCGGGCGCCCTTCCGAATCCAAAATATAAAAGCTGCCGCTCATGGTGGATTGCAGATTTTGGGCAAGCCGTTCCGCGTCCAGCATGGCGATCAAATACATATCCTTGTAAGGCATCATTTTAACGACGACGGGCATGAGTTTGCCTTTGGAGCGAACCGATCCGGCTGTGTTTTCCGTAAACGGCGCCGCGGGAAATACCCGGAACGCGTAACGCTGGCCGAACTGTCCATCCCAAAAAGCCGGCGGATACGCCGGGCTGGCGTAATACGTGCCGAACATCGCTTTTGCGCTGCTCGTCCCGTCCTTTTCGACGACATAGACGTCCTTCTGAAAATAAATGATCAAATTGTCCATCCCCAAAAAGGGATTCGCGTACAGCCGCTTCATTTCCCCGATCACGTCGTTCACGTAGCCGTATGCCTGATTGCGCTTGACCTGGCGCAGCTGGTTCACGTACGTCATCCATTGCGGATTTTGGCTTAGGCCCAGCACCATCTCCCGGGTCAAACGAAACTGGTTTTCGTAGCCGAGCGCCGCATGGTTCATGGCCAGTTCATTATACTTCACGATCTCTTTGTGGATTTGCCCTTTCAAATAAAAAAAGGAAACGAGATTAAAGGCGGTGAGCAGCAGAATGACCGCAAGAAAACCGGACAGCAGTTTGGTGAACAAGGTGGAAAAGCCAAACCTTCTTTTCATCAGAACAAACGACATCAGGTCGACACCTCCATGCAAGTGTAGGCTCGGCTCGAAGGGTGAATGAACTTATCGGCCTACAGTGACTTTATCATAAGGTTTATTTTCGCGTTCACACAATATTCACCTTTTCAGGATTCTCTACAACCTTTCCACTCACCCGAAAAAAAGGGGATGGCGCCGCAAACTTGCCGATTTATTTTCCCGGGGGTCATCCGTTATGCTGTCGGTACAGGAAGGCAAAAAGAAAAACGACTTGGCGAAAAGGGGGTGCGGAAGGGACATGAAAACAGCGGAAACGAATTTGCCGGGAGCCGGTGCAGCGTTAAAAGGACGTTCCCGCGCCCACCCGGAAAGGGGGCGAATCGCGAGGGCATTCCGGCGGAGCAAATATTTATGGCTGCTGTTTTTGCCCTGCCTGATCTATTACTTAATATTCAAATACGCTCCGATGTTCGGGCTGGTCATCACGTTCAAAAACTATAATGTTTTTAAGGGCATCTGGGCGAGCGATTGGGTCGGCTTGAAGTATTACCGCATGTTTTTCAGCAACCCGGACTTTTGGGTTTTGATGAAGAACACGTTTTTGCTGGGCCTTTACAAACTGATTTTCGGTTTTCCGGCGCCGATCATTCTCGCGCTGCTGATGAACGAGATCAGAAGCGCCATATTCAAACGATGGGTGCAGACGTTCAGCTATTTGCCGCATTTTATTTCCAACGTCATCGTAGCCAGCATGGTCATCATGTTCCTGTCGCCGACGGGAGGCATCGTCAATCATGCCATTACCGCGCTTGGCGGGACGCCGATCAATTTCATGATGGAGCCGGGGCTGTTCCGGCCGATTTACGTCCTGTCGGAAATTTGGCAGCATATCGGCTGGGAGACGATTATTTTTCTGGCGGCGCTGACGGCGGTGGACCCGCAGCTGTACGAGGCGGCCGGCATCGACGGCGCGGGCAGGTGGAGAAAACTTTGGCATGTAACCCTGCCGGGGATCGCGCCGACAATTATGATCATTTTGATCCTGGACATCGGCAAGGTGCTGGAAATCGGGTTCGAAAAGGTGTTCCTGATGTACAATCCCGCCGTCTACAGCACAGCCGACATTATCAGCACCTATGTGTACCGGGTCGGCATGGAGCAGGGCAATTTCAGCTACGCCTCGGCGATTGACCTGTTTATGGGCGTTATCAGCTTTGTCTTTATCTTTTCGGCCAATTACATCAGCCGGCGGTTGGGAGGAACGAGCCTATGGTAACTTTAGGGCGCGGCCGGCGCCGCATCAGCGTCTTCACGGTCGTCAATACGCTCATCATGCTGCTGGTTGCCGCCGTGATGCTGTATCCTTTTGTGTATATGCTTGCGGTATCGCTGAGCGAAGACGTATACGTGATGAAAGGCGAAATCTCACTCTGGCCAAAAGGCCTGAATTTTAAGATGTATGAGCTGGTCCTTGGCGATCCGAAAATTTGGACGTCGTACCGGAATACGATTCTTTATACGGTGCTCGGCACGGCGATTGCCATGCTGGTAACTTCGATGGGGGCGTACGCCCTGTCGCGCAAGGACATGACGTTCCATAAAGGTTTTACGGTTTTAATCGTGTTTACGATGTTTTTCGGCGGCGGCATGATTCCGACGTTTCTGGTCGTGCGTTCGCTGGGATTGGTGGACACCATCTGGGGTATGGTGTTGCCCGGCGCGGTCAGCACCTGGAATTTGATCCTGATGCGGACGTTTTTCAGCGGCATTCCGAAAGAGCTGGAAGAATCGGGGCGGATGGACGGACTGAACGACATCGGGATCTTTTTCCGGATCATCGTGCCGCTGTCCAAACCGGTGTTTGCCACCATTTCGCTGTTTTACGCCGTTGGCATCTGGAATAACTTTTTGTACCCGCTGCTTTATTTGCGGAGCCAGGAGCTGTTTCCGCTTCAGGTGCTGCTGCGCAATCTCGTTCTTGCCGGCAGCGTCAGCTCCGGGCAGGTCACGCAGATCGGCGGGGATAATCTGGTGGTCGAGGATTCGCTCAAATACGCCACGATCATGGTATCGACGCTGCCGATTTTGATCCTGTATCCTTTTGTCCAGAAATATTTTGTTAAGGGTTCCATGATCGGCGCGGTGAAAGGCTGACATCATTGATTTTGCTTTCAACATAAAATCAAGGGGGATGTACATGGGTAAAAAACGGACGTATGCGATTTTGGCGGCACTGCTTGTAATTATGCTCGCGGCGGCAGGCTGCTCTTCAGGCACGGGGAAAGAAACTCCGGCCGCGGAACCGAAAGGCGGGACCGAACCTGCGGCGACGCCGAAAAGCGAGGTCACGCTCTCGGCGCTTCTGGATAACAACGCAACCTTTCCGTACAGCAAGGATTGGCCGATTTGGAAGTGGATCAAGGAAAAGACGGGCGTGACGTTAAACGTCGAAACGCCGTCAGGCAAGCTGAGCGATACGCTCAACCTGGTGATGGCTTCGGGCAACCTGCCGGACCTGATGTATATGTCGAGCCGCCGCGACTCCAACAAATACGGCGATCAGGGGGCCCTAGAGAACATTTTGGACCATGTCGACCAGATGCCGAACCTGAAAAAATGGATGGAGCAATATCCTGAAGAAGCGAAAGCGGCGCTGTCCGCCGACGGCAAAATGTATATGTTCCCGAACCAGGGCTTCGGGGAAACGAACAGGATGATCTGGCTGTACCGCGAAGATATTTTCAAAAAGAATAACCTGTCCGTTCCCACAACGTATGAGGAGCTGCATCAAGTCCTCAAAAAGCTGAAGGAGCTTTATCCGAAGAGCTATCCGCTTTCCATGCGTTTCGGTCAAATCCCGGATGAAATGATGGCGAATTTGACGACCAACTTCGGCAGCGGCACGGACGTTTATTACAATTTTGATGAGAAAAAATGGAAGTTCGGCCCGACGGAGGACAATTACAAGGCGATGGTCGACATGTGGCATACCTTCTACAAGGAAGGGCTGATTCCGCCGGATTTCCTCTCGATCCAGACGAAGCAGTGGCAGGACGTCATGTCTACCGGCCAGTCGTTTATAACGATCGACTATATCAGCCGCGTCGACTTTTTCAACAACGCCATGCGCAAGGACAATCCGGAATACAGCCTGCAGTTTATGGCGCCGCCGGCCGGGCTGCCGGGCCAAAAACCGCAAAACCCTTATTTCCACTACCTGGAGGGCGGATTGACGGTTGCTTCCACCTCCAAGCATAAAGACGACATTATGAAATACATGGACTTTTTCTACAGCGAAGAAGGCCGGACGTTAAGCAGCTGGGGCAAGGAAGGCGAGACGTATACGGAAGAAAACGGGCAGAAAAAATTCAAACCCGAGTTTACCGACGTCACTGAAATGCGCAAGCAGACCGGGCTGCAAACGAGCGGCACGTACACATGGATCGACTTTAACGCCCATCTGTCGTTATTCTCGCCGGACTTGAAAAAAGCTTACGAGGAAGCCGTCAAATACGATCCGCCTGCGATGCAGCCGAAACCGGCGTTTACGGACGAGGAAAACGAGGTGCTTTCGGTTACCGGGCAGGCCGTGAAAAAGTACAGGGAGGAAAATTTCTCGAAATTCGTCCTCGGCACAAGAAACTTAAGCGAATGGGATCAATACGTGAAGGAAATTAACGGGCTCGGCGTGCAAAAGCTGATCGATACGTACGATGCGGCGCTGAAGAGAGTCGAGCAGGCGAAGCTGGAAAATAAATAGGAAAGGCGTGAATTCACGCCGATTCCATGAGGCACCTGGCCGAAGGCTGGGTGTCTTTTTTATAAAAAACTTTTTTTGAAAAAATTTTTGCTTCCGTGTCGATTTCGCCGATATGCACTCGTCGTATTCATGTAAGGACAAAAAAACAGGGTGAAAGGTTGTTGAAAATAATGGGAGCACAAATGAACGCTTATCTGATGTCGGAGGATGCAAAAAGCCAGGCGAATTACTATATCGAGGTACTCGGCGGGGAAATCCAGTTTGTCAGTACATACGGGGATGCGCCCGGAGCGCCCGAGGCGATGAAGGATAAAGTGATGCACTTGTCGCTGACATTGGCAGGGACGAATTCGTTGATGCTGTCCGATGCGTTTGAACCGGTTTCGTATAACCGCAGCGTCAGTCTTTCTTTAACTTATAACGATGAAGCTGAAGCCAGAGCGGCATATGCCAAGCTAAGCGAAGGCGGAGAAAGCAAGTATCCTTTTGCCCTTCAGCCTTGGGGTGCTTATTATGGAGAAGTCATTGATCAATTCGGTGTGACGTGGATGATTACGAAGATGTAGTTCTTGTCCAAGCCAAAAAGCTCATACCGGGATAAAATACAGCCAGGAACAGCCAGGTCCTTGATGGGCCTGGCTTTGTTGGTATGGCCAAAAGGCCGGTTTGCACTGAAACGCCGACATCAGGAATATTCATTTGGATTACTTCAGCGCAGGCTGCACGAACTTCATCCTATCTCGATTCCGGTGTTAGTTCGGCGTACTGCCGATGCATGGCCTCTAACCGGCGTGTTATCCACTCCCGGGCTTCGGGAGGCTCCTCGATCACCGCGTCCGGCCCGAGAATCCAGACCATATCGGCAAAAAACGCCACGTCCTTCCGGGGAATGGATATATCGATTTTGCCGCTGCCATCGATTGTCAAGTGCGGAAGCGGCCGCCTCTCCGAACGGAACGGAGCCGAAATAGGCCAACGATTGGGAGGCGAAAAACAAGGCGGTCGCTTCGTTTTCGGTAAAGGCAATCGCGGGCAGCAGCTGTTCTTTTAACAGATGGAAACCGCCGCCTCGTCCTTGAGCGGAATATACGGGGATGCCCAGCTCGCCAAGCTCAATGAGGTTCCGGGAACTGATCGAACTTGAACGGGCGAGCATGAGTGCGAAACTAACGCCGGTGACCTGCGTGGAGCAAGAAGATACCGGGATCGTCATTTTTAAAGCGGAAGGGGTATTTAACGGGACGATGTATGAGAACGAGCTGGTGATGGTGTTCCGTTTCGAGCAGGAACGGGTCCGCTCCTTCCGGGAGTATGTTGGCGTCACTTCTCATTTGCTTGCTATTGCAAAAACATAATCGGGAATGCGGAATTGGGCAAGGCCGGGAGAAAAGCGCGAAAGGGTGCTCTTGGTCTTGCCCTTAACTGTCTTACTGCCTGCCGCACCATGTTATCCGGCTGTCCGGCGGGAATGAGAATACTCACTCAAACTGCCCCTCAATCAGTGCTTTGCAGGCATTCAGAAAATAGTCCGTATGAAAATACCCCTTATCCATGTAGGCGCTCATGATGGCGCCATCCTTCAACAGCTGGAGCTGGTAGGTGAGCTGGACCGGATCACGTGCACCGGCCTGCCGTGCGATATCCTCCACATTTTTCCATAGGTCGGAACGGAATGTCATAGCTGCTTGATGTCCTAGATGTTCTTCATCCGGAAACTCGATAATGCAGTTCATAAAAGGGCAGCCGCGAAATGTGGGGCTTTTCATCCGTTCAACCAATTCCTCCAGGAGGGCGTAGAGCTGTTCCTTGGGCGAACCGGGGAACTGTCGCTTTACTTCTTCAATGGCTTCCATCCTGATCTTGGAGCGCTGCTCCAAATAGGCCACGACCAGATGGTCTTTGGTCGGAAAGTTGCGGTAAAAGCTGGCCTTGGCGACCCCCGATTCTTCAATGATCCGGTCGATCCCTACGGCGCGCACGCCTTCGCTATAAAATAAATCGGACGCCACCTTCAATATCCGTTCTTTGGCGGATTCCTTCTTGGTCATTCTAATCACCTGTTCCTAAATAAGGTAAGTTTGTTGTTGACATGAGACAGATCTGTCTGTATCATACGATTATCAAACGAGACAGATCTGTCTCATTTATTTTAATGGGTGATTCCGGCTGCTGTCAAATATTCGGGATTCGCCAGAGGAGGATGAAACACAAGCGATGAACCAACCGGTCAATTCTATTTCCGCGCCTCTTGCGCAGGCGGCGGCTGAGCCGCGCCAGAGGCCGCGTTTAATGCTGGCGGTGATGCTGCTGTCGGTTTTTATGGCCGTAGCGAACATTTTTATCATCAATGTGGCGACCCCTTCCATTCAGCGGGGGCTTCATGCCGATTTCTACGGCGTTCAGTTCGTCGTCTCGGCTTACACCTTGTCCTATGCCGTGGCTTTGATTATCGGCGGGCGGCTGGGCGACCGGTACGGACGGCGGAAGATGCTCTTAGTCGGCGTTGCCGGCTTTACGTTAACATCCCTGTTATGCGGCATTTCCACTAGTGTGGGGATGCTTACGGCGATCCGCGTACTTCAAGGTTTTAGTGCGGCACTGATTTCACCGCAGGTGTTGTCCCTCATTCAGGCGCAGTACCCGCCGGAGAAGAGGGGAATGATCTTCGGGCTGTATGGTGCAGCCCAGGGATTGGCCGCTTCGACAGGTCAGTTGATTGGCGGTTTGCTGCTCGGTTGGAACCCGTGGAATCTCGACTGGCGGTTGGTGTTTTTCTTCAGTGTTCCGATCGGATTGATCATTCTGTTTATGGCTCCGTTTGTTCCGGAATCGAGGGATGCGGACCGCTCACGTATGGACTGGTTCGGTGCGGCCATTGCTGCGGTAGGACTGCTGCTCCTTGTATATCCACTGGTCCAGGGGCAGAAGGAAGGATGGCCCGCTCAGCTCGTCATCAGCCTGATTTTGTCCGCCCCTGTCCTCGCCGCGTTTATATGGACTCAGCGCAGGCTGCTTGCCAAAGGGCGCCGGCCGTTTATGAACGTGAGGCTGTTTGGCCAGAAAGCATTCAGCATGGGGCTGGCCGTCATCTTCCTCCTGATGTCAGCCCAGGCTGCCTTTTTCCTGATAACTGCCTATTTGCTGCAGATGGGGCATGGATTCAGCGCCCTGAAATCCGGGTTGATCATCCTGCCCATGGGCATCGGATATTTCCTGGCTTCACTGTTGTCGCCAAAGCTGGCGGGCAAAATCGGAGCCCATGTGCTTACGGTCGGTTCGGTGATGACTTCCGCCGGATATTTCGCGGTTGCACTGGCAATCTGGGCCACCGGGTGGTCGCCGAACGTATGGTTTTGGCTGCCGACACTGGTGCTGTTGGGCGTAGGCCAAGGCTTTGTCGCGGCGCCGCTGACCAATGTGGTGCTGTCCAAGGTAGAGAAAAAGGATATCGGATCGGGTTCCGGCATTTTGACGACGGGCATGCAGCTCGCCTCCGCCATCGGGATCGGCCTCATCGGAATCGTCTGGATGACCTCGCTCGGTCATTATGCCAATCAGGCGGAGGCGCGAACCGAGCTGGATCTGCGGCAGCATCTGGCATCCTATTCCTTGTCGGGGGGGCAAGGGGAGACGGCGCTGTCCAGGCTGCGCGATTGTTTCCCGGCAGCAGCCGGCAAAGCACAGTCGGTTCCCGGCGCATGCAAGGTTGCGGCTTTCGCTTCCGAAGGTGCCGACAGGCTGTTCGCGGACGGCGTTTCGCAGGCGAATGCGCGCATCTACACGAGCGCCTTTATCCTCAGCATGACGGTGCTCGGACTTTATACAATGCTCATCATTCCGATGACGGTCGCTCTCGCCGGAAGGAAGCGGACGGATTGAGGGAGCGCCGTACGAACCGGCATCGGCCGTAAGTCACCTAACCCCCGTCGAATGTAAGCGAACATCCCGCCCGTGCGTCCGGTGGTCATGTCTGCATACGGTCTTTCATATACAGTCCGGCCATAAAAAACCCGGCCGATTCATCAGAAGAATCGGCCGGGTTTTGGCGCGTTTAGGCAAGTTTTTAGATATAAGAAGGTATATGCTAGAGACTCGCCATCCTTATATCGCAAGTAAATCTTCAGCTAAACGCGGTCTGGCTGCCTTGGATGTACATCGATAGACGTTTTTTTTATTTAGGCTGTACCGCATCTTTGTCGGACGTCACGATCACCACTTCGGCGTTTGTGATGCCGGGAATCGACTTGGTCATGATCGGAGAATGGTAGGCGATGATTTTGGTGCCCGCGCGAAGCGCGGTTTCGCCGCCCAGTGTCGGAATGATCGTCGTATCCTTCGAGATGTTCAGAATGACGTCGTTGTCGATGGAATCATCGGAGCCTACATTCACATAGACTTGATCGGCCGATGTGCGATCCGAAGCTTTGACGGTACCTTCAATCTTGACCGTTTCCGCTTTTTTCACCACGATTTTGCCGGCATGGGTTTGGGCCGGATAAATCATCAGCATGATGTCGCTGTAGTAAACGTCCACGCGGGTATCCGCCTTCAGGGCATCCTTGGTCAGTGCCTTCCCGTCTTCGTCGACGATTTGGGTTTTGTCATCGACGGAGAGAACGACGTAGTTGACGCCGCCCTTTTCATGGGCCTTGCCGATGACGGTCACTTTGCCGTCCGCCGTATTGGTGATGATGCCGTCCGTACCGGCTTTCAGTTCTTGATCCTCACTTCCGGTTTCACCGCTGCCGGTGTCTTCGGTGTTCACGATCACGTAGTTCGTTCCGGATTGCGGCGGAAGGCTCATCGCAACGGCCGGACCGTAAAATGCTCTCACGCTCATGCCTTCCTTGATGTCTCCGGCGGCAATGGCTTTGCGGTTTTGATCGATGATCGTCGCTTTATCCGCGAAATGCAGCCAAATTTCCTCGTCGTGTTTGTTGTAAAGGTCAGTACCTTTTACCAAAATGCGGCCGTCTCTTACCTCGGTTACCTTACCGTCGATAGCCGAGAAGCTTTGGTCCTGAACGACCAGCGTCAGCGCGGTTCCGCGGGCCGGAAGGCTTTTTGTAATGTTCGGGCTATAGAAAGCTTTGACGGTTTTGCGCCCGTCGATGATTTTTTGCAGAGGAACGGTTTTGCCTTTGGCGTCGATGAATTTCGTTTTTGGCGTAATGGCCAGGATGATTTCGTCCTGATCGGTCGGCGCGAGTCCGCGTCCGGTCACGGTAATGAATTTATCGGATTTGTCTTGCACGAAATTCGTGATTTGTCCCCAAGTTGCCGGAACGTTTTTAACGTCGGTTTGCTTGTTGGCGTTTTCCTTTTGCACCGCTTGGGCAGGGAGCTGCTGCGCGTTTGCCGCCACGGGCATGGCTGCCAGAGCCAAAATGGATGCGGTCGCGAGCACTTTGTACATTTTATTCATCTGTCATTCCTCCTATATGCGTGAGCTTGTACGAACGTTTTGGTTACCAGTCGGCTGCTCATTTCCGAAATACTTTTGCCAAACTTGCATTGGAAAATGATGCATGCCTTTCATCGTTCCAGACGGGGCGTTAACGCAAAATGTTGCATAAACGGCGAGTTTTCAAGAAATTCCGGCTTCCGACTCTTTTTTTAGCAGGAAGGCCTGCACGGCAAATTGCAGTTTGTTTACTCTCTGTTAAAAGAATGGACTAGAAATAGCAGACATCCCAATTTTCGTATTTATGCAAATCATAATTACGAAAATTAAGTCTCTAAGAACCATATATTTCATTACATATTGTAACTTATTGTAACTATTTATATAATCTTGATTAAAAATAGATTCAAAGAACTACGCAGAAAGCGCTAAACCAGGTGCTTGAACAAAGGCAAACCCGTACGAAAGTCGGGGACGCAAAGCCACGGGTCTTACTCCATGAAGCCTATTCATGGACTGACAGCCGGGTTGCTCATGGTGCTTGGTTTTTTGCTGTCTTAAGGAGGAAAAACATGAGGGGTAGTACTAAAAAATGGATGGCAGCTCTGCTTGCGGCAGGACTGCTGGGGGGAGTCATTCCGGAGGTGCAGCGGGTCTCAGCGGAAACCGTGTTCACCTACCAGGACGAAACGTCCCCGTTATCGATTAGCGGCGCAAACATCCGGATTTCGGGCGAACATGCGGTGTGGCGCGGAAACAGCGCCAAGCTGAAAGGGCAAATTTTTTACGGGAATACGAAAACCGGACAAAGCCAAGCGATCACGACCCATGGAAAATTGACCGATTCTCCTTCCGTCGGGATCAACGGCAAAGGGGAAGCGGTCGTCGTTTGGATCGATAAGCGGAATGACGGCGGCACCGACGACAATTTGAACTGGGACGTATACAGCTACAATGTCAGCACGAAAACCGAAACCAAGCTGAACAAAAATACGGGACAAAACAGCACGCCGCTGGCGGACGGCGATTTCGTGGTCTGGCAGACGTTTCCTTCCTATACGATGACCTTGTACAACTTGGCAACTGGAGAGTTAACCGATTTGGGGCGAGGCCGGGATCCTGTGATAAAGAACGGAAGCGTTGTCTACAAAGGCGGCGAAGACGGAGATTTATACGAATATAACGTCGCCACGGGCAAACATAACAAAATCGTCGACCTGCCATATACCGAATATGTGGAGCGTTTTGCATTTAACGGCGAAGAAATTTTGTGGAAACAAAAAGATTTGGACGGAAACGGGAAGTACGTCTACATAGATATAAGCAGCAACAGCCCGCAGCCGGTCGATTTGACGAAGCCGGCCAAGGAAGGGCAACGCGAGTATAAAGAAATGAGTATCTCCCACGGAACGGCCGTTTGGCTGGAAGCTTCCGGCGATGCGGCGATCATGCGGGCAGCCGATCTGAAAAGCGGGCAAATCTTCAGTTTGGGCCTGACGAAACCTACCGCTTTTATCGGCTTTAACGGGGAGAAGCTGACATTCGTCAACAACGGAACGCTGGTTAGCCGTGATATTATCCGGACCGAAAAAACGGAAGCCACGCCGGCAAACGGCAGCGGAACCGGGAGCATACCGGCTGAAGGCATCGTTATCGGGCCAAAAGGAGGCGTGGCGGCGAAGGGACAAGCGTTCCAGCTTGAATTCGGCCAGGGAGCGTTCGCTTCCGATACCCGGATTACGCTTGAAAAAATCGGCAGCCTTCCGTCCGACCGTCTCGCGAGCGGCATGACCTGGACCGGCGTGGCGTGGAAGTGGACCGCAGACACGAAACCTTTGAAATCAGCTTTGCTAACCTTCCAGTTGGATGAGCCGCTGAAAAATGCCGATGCGGCAAACCGCGCAGGCATTTACCGCTTTGACGAAAGCGCGGAACGCTGGGTGTATTGCGGGGGAACGGTCGACGCGTTATGGAAAACGGTACGCGCGAAGGTTCAAGAGCCGGGCTTATACGGCATTTTCCTGTATGCGCCATCCTTTAAGGACATGAACGGCCATTGGGCGAAAGCGGAAGTGGAAGTGCTGGCCTCCCGGTGGATCGTGAACGGCATGGAAAACGGAGCGTTTGCGCCCGGACAGCCGGTGACGCGCGCCCAATTCGCCAAGATGCTCGTTCAAGCCGCCGGACTGGATGCGCAGCAGTCTGAGAATCGCCGCTCCTTCCGCGACGTCCCTGAGGGGCATTGGGCGGCCGACTCGGTCGAGCAGGCGGCGGCAGCGGGATGGATCCAAGGGTATGAAGGCGGCCTGTTCAAGCCGAACGCGCCGATCACCCGGGCGGAAATGATGGTCATGCTGGCGAATGCGGCAGGCCTTCGTAAAGACGAACAAAGCGATCTCCTTGCAGGATACAAGGACGCCGGATCGGTTCGGGATTGGGCCAAGCCGTCCGTACAGGCCGCGATTCAAAGCGGGTTGATCAAGGGCGACGGGGATCGTCTGAATCCGGGAGCGACATCGACACGGGCCGAGGCCGCGATGGTCATTTACCGCTGGCTGGCGATGAAGGGAGAGGTGTTCCATGATTAATCGGCTGAAACCCCGGGCGCTAAAGGGCTGCTTCGACAAGCTTGGGACCGTCGGCAAAACGCTGCTGGCGTTCATTATTTTGATCGCAGGGTTTCCTTTGTTCCCGTCCCAGCAATTGCCGAAAGCCTTTGCGGAAACGTCGCTGCAAATCGACCCGTATTCTTTCAGTTCCGTGTACGGAGGACAGACGGAGGTCAGTTTCAGCTTCGACAATCCCGATCCGAACGATACGACGCAGCAGTCGCATGAAACGGTCATCAGTCTGGAACAAAACGGTTCTACCGTTGCCGTACTGCACGAAGGAACCTATCCGACCCTGAATAAAAACAAGTACGTATGGGACGGAAAAGTCAACGGAAAGCCGGCGGCGGAAGGCAAATACGAGATTAAAGTGACGCCGAAACGGTTTCCGAAAAACGGAAAAGCGGGCGAAGTCCAAATTTCGAACGCCAATCCGCCGGCGCCGAAGGGCATGGAAATCGTGCCCGATCCGGCAAGCGAGGAGCATGTCATCCGCGGAATCGCGGAAATCGGCACCAAGGTCGAGCTGAAGATGAAACGGATTCGCCGGATGGGCAACGACACGACCGTAGACGACGGCAAAGTGGACACGCTCGCTTCGGGAATTCCGGTTCGTCCGCTCGCATCGGATTGGGCGAAAAAAATCGCGGTGGACAAAACCTATTTTACCGATTTTCCCGAAAGAGCCGACAACAAGCCGCAGAAATACGTCGGCGAGTGGGAGATCAAGGTCAAACTCCCGGCATACGAAATTGCCGAAATTCAGGCATTTGCGACGAGGGATCTGGACAAAAAGCGTTCGAATGCGTCGGACACGCTCAGCGTGCTGCGTTATAAAACGCCTTCATGGGGCGTCAATTGGGCGGTCGTCGCCAGCTATTATTATAATGTCATCGAAAAGGACGCCATCGTTCAGAAGATTGCCGACATCGCCGAATTTAACGGCTTCCCCGTGCAGGATTGCAGCGGCCAGGTTTGTTACGGGACCCTCGAAAAAGACATCAACCTGCTCATTCTGAATCCGCGGCAAGCCGGCGAAATCGGCAAGGATGACGACGAGAGAATCCAGGAAGAATTCGCGAACCGCAACGGATTTCCGCTTGCCGCCGCGTTTGACCCGATCAACCTTGCAACAGGGGATTTCACTTTTTATCAAACGAATATCGACGTCCAGGCGTTGATGCCGCTCGACATGACCCTTACCTACCACAGCCGTGACAGATACGACGGGGATTTCGGGGTCGGATGGCATCATACGTACGAACGGAAGCTGGAATTCCGCGAAGGCGGAATCCTGTACGCCGTGTCCCCGGAAGGCGCAAGCTTCCGTTTTGAGCCGATCGGCGGCGGACGTTATCAAGGCATGGACGGCCAGTACGATACGCTCGTTCAACAACCGGACGGCACCTTCACCCAGGAGACGCCGCAGAAGTGGAAATACACTTACCGGAAAGACGGCAAGCTGCTGCGGATCGCCGATGCCAACGGGAATACCGTTCAGCTGTCGTATGCCGGCAGCCTGCTGACGGAGATTTCGACGGAAGGTGCGAAGCTTACGCTCACCTACGGGGACGGCGGCAAAGTGGTCCGCGTTACGGATCAATCGGGCCGGTATGCGGCTTACGAATACGATGCCGTGAACCACGACCTGAGGGCGATGATTTTGCCGGACGGCGCGCGGATCACTTACAAATACGATGAAAAGCACCGAATGACGGAGATCAGCAACCCGAACGAGACGATGTCCCTCGTCAATGAATATGACGATCAGGACCGGGTCGTGCGCCAGCGCGATTTTTCCGGAGCTTGGGGGGATATCGAATATTTCCCGAATGAGAAGAAGACAGTGACTACCGATGCGCTGGGACGTAAAACCGTCCATTTCTACGATGATCGCTATCGCCAAACGGCCATCACGTACCCGGATGGAACGACCGAACGTTTCCTTTACGACGCGAACGACAATGTCATTCAAAAAACGGATCGTAACGGCAACGTATGGGAGTATATGTACGACGGCAGCGGCAACCTGATCCGGGCGAAGGACCCTGAGGGATACCAGACCGAAATCCGGTACAATGCCTTCAATCTTCCGGAGGAAGTGGTCGACCCGCTGGGGAATAAAACGGTGTTCGGTTACGACGGAAAAGGCAACCTGACAAGCGTGACCGATCCGCTTGGCGGCGTCTCCAAAATCGTCGTCAACGACCGCGGCATCGCGGAAGCGGTGGTAAACCCTAACGGAGAAACGACGACGATCGAAAATGACTCGTCCGGTTTTGCCCGTTCCTTGAAGGACCCGCTCGGCAACCGGATGGAAATGGTCCGGGATCCTCTGCACCGGGTCACCGACATCATCGATGCGCTTGGACAGCGGACAAGCTTCGAATACGATCCGCGCGATCGGGTGACGAAACGAATCGACGCTTTGGGGCAGGCGGAACGGTTCGAATATGACAAGGACAGCAACCTGACCTCTTATACGGATACGGCTGGATCAAAAACGAAATACGAATATGACAGTTATGCGCGGTTAGCCAAAGAAACGGACGCTTTGGCCGGCGTCACCCGTTACGAATACGACGGGGTGGGCAATCTCGTCAAAATAACCGACCCGAAAGGGGGCGAGACGGTTTATGCCTACGACGACAACAATCGGATCGCAGCGGCGACCGATCCCGAAGGCAACGTCACCCGTTATGAATATGACGGCAACGGCAACCTGACCCTTCAGGCGGAAGCCAGCAGCGCCGAAACCCGGATCGCTTATGATCGGCGCAACCTTCCGGTCGAGATCAGGGATGCGGAAGGCGGCGTGACCCGCTTCAGCTATGACGGCGCCGGACGTCTGACGCAGGAAACCGATCCGCTGGGCCACGCGGTTGTGTATGCGTATGATGCCTTGGGCCGACTGACTTCGCAGACGGATGCACTTGGGCAGATAACGGCCTATGCCTATGACGGTTCGGGCCGCCTTACTCGGATCACCGGTCCGAACGGCGCGGAATGGAAGATGGAATACGACGCACGCGGTTTGCTCGTGAAGACGATCGATCCGCTTGGCGGAGAGTCGACGGTAACCCGGGATGCGCTCGGGCGCGTCGTTCAGTCTGCCGACGAAGCCGGAAAAACGACGACCTACGCCTACGACCCGCTGAACCGGGTTACCCGCATGGTCGATCCGTTGGGCCAAGCCACCCAGTTTGCCTACAATGCTCACGACCTGGTGACCGGTTTGACGGATGCCAAGGGGCAGACGACGGCTTATGCGTATGACGCGCTTGGACGGCTTACGCAGGTCACGAACGCTTTGGGCAACAAGACGGCTTATGCCTACGATGCTTTAGGCAACATCGTCTCCAAGACGGACGCGCTCGGCCGCGCGACAGGGTATCAGTATAACCGCCGCGGCGACTTGATCCGGGAGATCGCTCCGGATCAGCGGATTACCGAGTTTGCGTATGACAGCGTCGGCAATGTGACGGGCATGACCGCTCCGGACGGCACCGAAACCAGCTACGCTTACGATTTGCTCAGCCGTTTGACCGGCATCCGGTACCCGGACGGCAAACATGTCGGCTACCAATATGACGCCGCCGGCCGCAGAACACAGATGACGGACAATCTGGGCACGACGACGTACGCCTACGACGTGCTGAACCGGCTTATATCGGTCAAGGATCCGAATGCGCGCACGATTCGTTACGAATGGACGCCAACCGGTCAGCGCAGCCGCGTAGAATACCCGGATGGAACATCCGTCAGCTACCAATACGATCTGTTGGACCGCATGACGTCGGTGACCGACGCGGCGGGCCGAACCACTTCCTATGATTATGATGCCAGAGGGTTGCTTGTATCCAAGCATCTTCCGACGCTTGGGAAAAGCACGTATCGCTATGACGATGCCGGACAGCTCGTCGGCTTGACCCATCGGAATCAATTCGGCAAGGTCCTGGAGAAGCTGTCGTATGCTTACGACCCGGCAGGAAACCTGGTCCGGACGGAGCGTATGTCGGACGGCAACGACGAAGACGATGCCGACGCAAACGACAAAGAGAAACGTATGATTACCGATTACGCATACGACGCCTTGAACCAGCTCATTCAGGTGCAAAGACAGAACGCGGAAGCGGGTCTGCCATCCATCACGACCTACCAATATGACGCCGTCGGCAACCGGACGGCCAAGAGCAGCCATTGGGGCGACCTGGCCGATACGGAAAATTACATGTACGACGTAGCCGATCGGTTGCTTCAAATGACTAGCGGCACGGAAATCAACGATTACCGTTATGATCCGCGGGGCAATTTGCTGGAGGTCATCCGGCAGCAGCTGAAGCTTCCGGAAACATTCTCGGTGACCGGGGTTACGTACGCAGATCCAAGCGTTACAACGGACGTATACGATCCGGCGACAATGGATCCTGCAGCAGTGGATCCTGCAGCAGGGCTTCCGACTCCTGGGCCGGGCGCGCCTTTAAATCTGCTGGATTCCATCGGAAAATGGTCCGCTCCGGAGATCGTTCAGCAATATGTTTGGGACGGAGCAAATCGCCTGATCAAGCAGACGAACGAGCGTGGAGATGTCACGAAATATGCTTATGACGGCGACGGCAACCGGATGAAGATGACGATTGACTATGCCCATGGTGGCAGAGGCAACGGCAACGGTAACGGTAATAACGGAAATGGAAATGGCAATGGCAACGGAAATGGTAATAACGGAAACGGAAATGGCAACAACGGCAATGGTAACGGTAACGGGAAGGACAAGTGTCATGTTGTACCGCCGGGCTTCATTCCGCCGGGACTAGCCAAAAAATGCGGCCAATACGACGAAGAATATCCGGATATGCATCCAGGCGGCCCACGGGACGGCTGGGAGAAGCAGTACAAGAAAAAGCACTGGGAGCTGAACTTCACCAATGACGTCAGCTTGGAGCTTCCGGAGCCGCTGCAGGTTGCTGAAACCGACGACAGCAAGTGGAAGGAATCTTACGTATACGGAGCAGGCGGAGAACGGCTGAGCATGACCTACCTGCCGGCCTATGACCCGAACAACGGCTGGGAGCCGGTTCCGGGTGATGGCGGAGCCAAGCCGGGAACGCAGCCGAAGACGCTCTGGTATATGGAGGATGCGCTCGGCAGCGCCCTGGGCCTCGTAGAAAAAGACGGCCGCGTGTCGGCGCGCTACCACTACGACGAATTCGGCATCCCGCTGGACGGCAAGAAGTTCGACCTGAACTGGCCGGGACCGGATAATTTGTTTGGATACACCGGTTTGGGATATGGTTATACTGACGGTTTGACATACGCACGAGCTCGCTATTATCAGCCGGAAATTGGACGGTTTATTAGCGAGGATTCCTATAAGGGGATATTAGAAGATCCAAAGAGCCAGAACGAGTATGCTTATGTATGGAACAATCCGCTGAGATATATTGACCCAAGTGGATATATACCTACTGTGATGGAAGCCGCCAAAATGGCACAACACATTTATGGTGCTACAGAAGACGACGTTGAAAATAAAAAAACAGTTGCTGGTAGATGGACGATAAGTGATATCCTGACAAATGACGAGGGATTAAAAATAGGAGTATATTCAAGTGTCAAAGCAGACGGAACGACGGAATATACTCTGGTTAATAAAGGTACCACTAATAAAGGGGACTGGGTTAATAATTTACAGCAACCTTTCGGGTGGTCTGATGATATGAAAGACTCGATTAAACAAGCCAAGTATTTTGTGGCTAAACATAAGAATGCTGAAATAACGATGGTTGGTCATTCTAAGGGAGGAGCAGAAGCAATTTTAAATGCAGTTGCTAATAATAAAAATGCCATTACATTTAATCCTGCTGATCCAAATCTAATTCAATATAATTTAAGTAAGAAAGGATATAAAGGTAATGTAACAAACTATGTGGTATCGGGTGAGATATTAAATTGGTTGTTAGGAGAAGCCTCGGTTGGAAAGACAGAATATTTACCAATTCAATATAAGTGGACCTTTTGGGAAATGTTAACAAAGGGGGAAGATTCGATCATTGATAAACGTATTCAAAATCATTCCATGGATTCAGTAATAAGTGCTTTGAAGGAGGTGGGGTATAACTGAAAGCGAAAATATTTTTATTGCTAGGTATTCCATTGTTGCTGGCATTTGTACTCGTAGCGTATCTTGCTTTACCTTGGATTCTCATATTCCTAGGTATTCATTTAGGACCAAATCCCCCACACCCTGAAATCACACACGGAGAATTTCCGTTTCGTTTGGAGTATGAAATTAACGGAGAGCGAAAGGTCATTCGCGATACTTTAATATGTGAATTTGATGGTTTTGGTGCAGATGAAGGGCGTGGGAAATATCGCAAGTGGAAGACACGATTGGCTAGCGGAAATGAGAGAATAACATTGCTAGAGATCAATCAAACACAAGAAATTTACTATTCTCCAGGTAGTCCAAACTATTATATGGGTGATTTAGAAAGTAACGAGGAGTATCGACACGGTTTTCCTGATGCTTTAATTATTGAACAGGATGGTAGATTTACTAGTAATAGATTAATCCGTGCAGATGAATTACTTGATAAGTACCATATTAAATTAATTAGTTGGGAACCAAGCCCTCCTATTAAAAACACATTTATAGAAAATAAAAAATGATTCTAGTTTTACTGACCTTGATTTGCTATGCCTTTCAAGGTTTCTTTTTAAATGCAAAGGGTTATGTTATTAGCATTTTCAAGATGAGTCAAAAGGTTAGATAGAGGGTGTGTTCAATTGTGTAGTTTTATAATTCGAAATAATTAACAGCGTTACTCTTTATTTACTTCAAGCAAGTTAATAATCTTGCGGATATCATCAATATTTAAAGCTGCAGCAATTTTTTCAGTATGGTTAACGTTTACGATTTGCTAATTTTCTAGGCGTTGCACGACGTATATCGGTCAGGTGAGAAAGCTCGCGGAGACATATTTTATGCTGCTTGGTGTGCACCCATTCGAGGATCATGAAGTATAGTTTATACCAAAGATTCAAATGGTAATATAAATGTTATTGAGGTACTTACTAACCTTAAGTATTAAAGATGAGGTGTATCAATGACTATCAAGCATTTACTTTTAGAAATATACTGCTCTCAAAATTCCATTGAAAATGAAGGGATTGGAGAAAAGCCCCCTTATTGTAAACATGGGTTCGGTGAGCCAGGATATCATTGTTTTGAGAATAATTGTAAGCACATTGGCTTTACTTATGCGCCTTATGAGGTGGCATTTTCAGCTGAGTTTGGCGAAGTACCTGATTCGGATGCTTGGATTGGGTTTGGTGGTGAGATGGTCCCATACGATGCAGACGAAGCCAAAATTTCGGAATTGAAAAAAATATGGAAAGACATATGTCGTAAAAAAATTCATGAAGCCTATGATGAGTATTTTAAGAAAACAGGAATAGAAAAATAGGTATGCAACCTTGAAGGTAACTCCTGCAAGGTTTCTTTATGAAAAATACGGTTCACTGCCATGTAGTCCCGCCGGGTTTCATCCCACCGGGACTATCCAATAAATGCAGCCAAGAGTATAACGACTTTATGAATAAACAGGTCGATCCACGCGGGATTACTTCAAGTGTTGTTGAGTATGTGGTGCTACAGTAAATCCATAAGTATTGTTAAATCAAAAAAATAATAGGAGTGATTCATTTTGTCAAATAATTGGGCACTTTAAGGAAATCGTGGATTATGATTCATCTGTAACAGTTCTTAATGATTTGCCGCTGGGTTGGATTGCTTGGAGGGAAGCGGAATCAAGCTCTTGGATAAGACAACAAAAGAGGTAAAGTGAATTGCTTTAGTAGAAAAAACGCCACAATGCAACTCATCTTTGTAGAGTGAGCCTAAAAAGTAAGAGATAACTAATTAGGCGTTTCCAGGGCATAAGCTCGGTATTTGTACCAGGCTCATGCCCTTTGATTTTGCCTCGATCCGTCTACGGTTATGGCCGAAATAAATTTATGTACGGTTGAAAATCATTTATTGAATGGATCCGGATTAATGCCGTACTCTTTTTCAATACTTATTAAGCCCTCGATATATTTTTTTGTTTCCTCGTAACTTTTATGGGTGTATATTTTAAGATCTTTTATTACTTCTTCTTTACTTAATTGTTCAGAGGTATCGTTTTTCAGAGATATTATTAAAGCTTGAGCTTCTATTAAATAACTTATTGATTTTTGCATGTGTTCATGAATTGAAATGATTTTAGGATATTCTTTATATTTCGAGGCGATCTCATCGATTTCTTTTTCTACATCCAACAAATTATTATATTTTTGCTCATGAAATTCAAGATTTTGCTTTATTATCCCAGGTATTTGTCGTATAACCAAAAGTCGTATACCTAATTTAGCCGTATCCTGCCTGTACGATTTTATTTTATCTTTCATTTCCAGTTCGATTCTCTGAGTCCTTGCTTGTTCTAATAAAGTTTTAGCATCCTTATTCCGAGGGTTATCTATAAGAACGTCATTAAAAAGCTTCTCGACATCCTTGTAACGTTCTTCTTTTAATGCAGCTTTCCCCTCTCTCATGGCCTTATCAAACGGTGAACCGCATGCACTTAAAAACAAACACAACGCTACCAAAGCTACGTATAACTTCCTCATGGGTTACTGTTCCCTTCGTGATAAAATATGTACAGAACTATTTTAGTGAGTATTTTCCGATATGGCTACAAAAATCAACACGACAATGACTGCTAGAGAAGGGGGGGGATCACCGTTATCAATAAAAAAATTTCAATCGAAAAAAAGGACGCCGCCAGCGCCCTTTTTTCTTCCATACAAACACCTCTTTTACTCCCCACCAGGATACGTCTCCCGCAAAAACTTCACCGATTGGCGAATCAGCTCCTTCAAAACTTCTACGTCGATGTCCGCCACCTTGTTGATGTAGACGCAGCCCTTGCCTGACGTATGTTTTCCAAGATCTTTGAGCAGCGCCTCACGCTGATCGTCTCCCGGGGCCAAATACAGGCTGATTTTCGCTTTTCGCGGGGAAAACGAGACGAGCGGCGCATCTCCCTCATGGCCCGAAGCGTATTTGTAATGGTACGAACCGAAGCCGATGATGCTGGGTCCCCACATTTTGGCCGGATCACCCGTCGTTTCCGTAAAAATATCCAGCAGCTTGTACGCATCCTCGCGTTTGCCGGGGTGGCCGATTTGCTCGATGAATTCGATGACGCTGTTTTCGGTTTCCTTCGTTTTCAGCTCATACATAAACTGGCACTCCTTTGCGGGGCATTCGCTTGTTTGCCATTCATCATACCTTTTTTCGGACGGGATTTCACCTCGTCGCTGTTCCCGGTTATCCGTTACTTTACGGAGTAAATTCCATCTTTATAGACCAGCGTATAGATCATGCCCTCGTCCGTCAGGAAGGCGTCGCGAATGCGGTCGTTCACCAATCGGGCGTTGCTGCCTTTCGCATCGACCTTGTACAATCCGGGCTCATATCCGTTCGATACATAATACAGGCCTGTTTTGCCTGCGTAAAATGATGTGACCGATTTGTCGCTTCGTTTGAATTCTTTTCCTGCCGACGGGTCGTATTGATACAAGTCCCCCGGGATGGAGTCCTTGCCTGCCTCATTTGAGGTGTAATAAAAGCTTCCGTTTGCAAATTGAACGTTCAGCATTTTTCTAGACACAACGGTTTCGGGGGTTGCTCCGTTCAGGTTGGTTTTGCTCAGGTAACCCGATTCGGCGTCGATATAATAAACTTCGCTGCCGATCATCCAAAAGCGGCTGGCCGGAGGCGTCAGTTTCGTTTGGGTTGAGTCCGTCGGGTTGATTTTGTACACCGCGCTTTGGTCGTTCGGATCGGCCTCTTTATAACCTAACGTATACAGGTAGCCGTCTTTCACGTACATGGTGTTGTTACTAGAATAGCCTACTCCACCCTGGGAGTCCTGATGCCGGTAGACCCCGTAAGCAAACTCCGGCTGGCCGATCGGTTTTTGTTCCCCCGTTTTCAGGCTGACGCGTACCAAGTTGCCTATTTCAGTCATAAAATTAAAGTCGGCATTGTATAGGTAATCCCCTGACTTAACATATCCGGCAAAACTTTTGGCACTCGCAATCGCCTTTAAACCGCCTTGGTCGACTTTATACAAGGACACCGAACCCATGATGACTTCTCCGGTGCGCAGCGTAACGTACAATTCGTTATCGATATATTCGATGCTTCCCAAATAGAGGTCTTTCCCCGGTCCCATCGGCTTCAGCGAACTGATTTTTTGCGATTTCTGGGTTTTTAAATCCAGTGCATGCAGTTCGGCCTGGTTGTTGATGTATGTCGCATAATAAAGCTTGCCGTTAAGAACTTGAAGCGATGTTATCTGCGGTTTCCCGGGCAGCTGGATCTGAACCTCTTTTTGCCCGTCCGTTTTTTTGAAGATTTGCTCGATCGTATCGTTTTTTGTATAAGTTCGTTTGATATAATAGATCGCATTTCCGTACCGGGTTAACGGGGAGATGTCCGCCGATATTTCCAAAGGCTTCCGCGGATCGGACAGCTGCGTTTTGATGCGGTCTTTGAGGGCTTCCGACTTTGCATCCTGTAAATCGACCGGAGCGCTGCCCATCAGGAGGAGTCCGTCGGACCATTGAATGTTTTTCCCGAGCGCTTCGGCCGTGCCTTTTAATGGAAGCATGATCTGGCCGTCTATTTTTTGCGGCGCGGCGTCCATCTCGCGGGGTTCGTTGTTGATCTTCATCGTGGTGCTGTTCACTTTCAGCTTGATGGTCTTTTTTAACTCGTAGTTCACCAGCATGACGTCGTCGGGATTTTTTGGCTGCCAGATGGCCTGCCAAGTTCCTTGGCCCCGGTCCAGCTCGTTGGCGAGCGTACTCATTAAGCGGATCGGGACATACACGCGTCCTTCGCGCTGAACGATCCGGTAATCGCTGAAATTATTGGCCATTTGCCCGTTAATATAGGCTTTTCCCTGAAAGTTTTGCGGGATGATCACGATGTGGTCGAATGCCTTGCTTAAAGGCTCCGGGGTGGTGCTTTCAGCCGCATAAGCGGGAATGCTGCCGAATGCGAGCCAGGCAGACAACAACAGGGCGATGCTTTTGGATTTGTTCATTTGTTCCTCTCCTTGTGAATGGTTTGTTGGAAAACGGAAGTTGAAATAGCACGTTTAGGGATGAGATGCACACGGAAGATGTTTAAAAGTATAGACGCAAAAAGGAGGGGAGAGGTTGCCGTCTGATTTTCCAACGTAAAAAGCAAAGCCCTTCCGCACCCGGAAGGGCTTTAGCAACAAATCAGCTGCGTACCGTCTTTAACGCCGTTGCCCAACGAACCACCTGATCCAGCATGTCGTTGACATGGGAAACATGCAAATCGGCGGGCTTAAACACCGTATAGTTTTCGAAATCCGTGAACAAATTCAGCGCCGGATGCGTGCGAACGTCGGCCACCTGCAGCTCCGCGAGGATTCCGCGCAAATGTTCGGCGGCGCGCGTTCCGCCGGAGGAGCCGTAGCTGACAATGCCGGCTGCCTTGTTGTACCATTCGGTGCGCGCGCAGTCCAGCGCGTTTTTTAATACGCCTGTGATGCTGTGGTTGTATTCCGCCGTTACGAACACGAATCCGTCCAAAGCGGAAATTTTGTTCGCCCAAGCCGCCATTTGCTGTTCACCGGCAGGATCGCCCAAAAACGGCAGGCGGTAATCCGCCAGATCGACGATTTCGTAAACGGCGTCGCCGCGCTGCGCGGCAATGTCCAGAATCCACGTTCCAACCTGCGGGCTGACTCTCCCCGGACGGGTGCTTCCAAGTATAATTCCAATGTTCAAAAGATCGTTGGCCATTGTTTGTTGCCTCCTTAACATAAATGATTGTTAGTTAGTTGTAACTAACATTTCATGCAAAAAAATTTCGCCTTAAGATGAAAGATCGCTATTCCCAGCTAGCTCCTCCTTTCCTCGTAGTAAGGTTCTTCTGACAAAAACAGCGAAGATCAGCAAAGAAAGAAGCCCGGACACCGCGCATGCGGCAAACAAGAAAGGGTAACCCAAATACTGGGAAACCAGGCCGAGAATGACCGACCCCAAGCCGATCCCCAGATCCATAGCGGTAAAAAAGGAGGCGTTCGCCACGCCCTTTTTCGTTGGAGCGACGAGGTTAACGGTTGCCGTCTGCAGCGTGGGCTGCGCCGACCCGAAGCCGATTCCGTACAACACCGCGGAGCACATTACGCCCACGTAACCGGTGGATATGCTTAACACCGCCAGCGCAATGACCGCAATGATCACGGCCGGGATAACGACCGCCCCTTCGTCGTACCGATCCGCCAGTTTTCCGGCAAAAGGACGGGTAATCGTCAGGACGATGGCGTAAACCAAAAAGAATGTGCCTGCGTTGACTTGAATGGATTCGGCGAACAGGGGGAGGAAGGTGGTGATCCCGCCGTACGTCAGCGACAGGAAAAATATCGATGCCGAGATAGGCAGCACGGACTTGTCGAAAAACGCCATTTTGTTTTTGCGGTCCGGCCGGAAGGCCGGGACTTTGGTGAACACAGCGATCAGGATGGCGACGGCAGACAGGCAGGAGGCAAGCAGAATGGTGCGGTCAAAGGCGTAATGGCCGATCATCCACACGCCGACGATGGGGCCGATGGCCATCGATACCGTCATGGACAGTCCATACCATCCCATACCTTCGCCCCGGCGCTCCGCCGGAATGACGTCGGTGATCGAGGTTCCGATCGACGTCGTGGAAAGGGCCCAGCCGAAGCCGTGCAAAATCCGCAGCAGCAGCAACAGGATGAGTCCGCTGGCCCAGTTGTACAAAAACATCGAGACGGCAAACAAAACAAGTCCCGCCAGGATAAACGGACGTCTGCCAAAACGGTCCAGAAGTCCGCCGACGATGGGTCGGGCAACCACCGCGGACAACGTAAACCCGCCGATGATGAGTCCCACCTGCGCTTCGTCGGCGCCAAGGTCCTTGATGTGCAGCGGCAGGGTCGGAAGCAGGATATAAAAACCGAAACACAAGAAAAACAACGTCGCCATCAATCCGATAAACGTTTTGGTCCACAATCGGTCCATAGCACTTCCTCCTCTTTTATCGCTTTATATAATCTGTATGTTAGTTACTAGTAACTAACATATCCTTCAAAAAAAATTATGCCTTTAACCCTCTGGCTAATATGGATATCGATTCTTCGATGTGGTCTTCCCGTACTTCAGGGACGATTCCCTCCAACATCGTGCTTGCCACGAACTTCCCGTAATTGAACTTCATGACCGTCAGAGCCTGGATTTCAGGGTCGCCTTGAACGACTTTGCCTTTTTCCTGCATCGTTTTGAGATATTCGGTGACGATGTTCAGGAATCTCACGGCATTGTTGTGGACGCCCCGATGGATTTCAGGCATCGTTTTTCGTTCCATGACGGAAATCAAATAGATTTTTTTATCTCTTTTTAGTACATCATGATACAGTTTGCTGATCATCAATAAATCGGCTTCGAGCTCATACGTGAGGTTCTGCTTAATGATCTGCTCGATCGGGGTGGAGAACATGTAATGCTCCAAAATCGCGTCCAAAATCGCCTTCTTAGAGCCAAACGTCCGAAAAACGGTCATCTCGCTGACGGATGCGGCGGCGGCAATTTCCTTGATCGTAACGGCTTTATAGCCTTTTTCGGACATGAGCTCGACGGTGGCTTCCAATATTCGGTCGGCCGTGTTTTCGGTTTTGGTACTCAGATGACATCACCTCGCTACATACGTTAGTTAGCGACAACTAACATTTTTTGTTTTGATCATACAATTCCAGTCTTTGGATGTCAAGCGGTTGCTTCAGAAATAGGTGAAAAAGAATAGCAAAATACGCTTAGAGGATGCGGGCCGTTGTCTCTGCAGATTTCCCGTTTTAAAAGAGAAAGAGAATAGGTCTCTCCCAAAAAAAGAGGAGCCCAGCCGATAATATCGGGGCTCCTGCTTCTTTTACAACTTAAAATGCCCAATTGCCGTTCCGGAACACCGGCTCGATGGCGCCGTCGGCGGTGATGCCGTCAATGTCCATGTCGGCCGAGCCGATCATGAAATCGACGTGAATCAGGCTGTGGTTCAGCCCGGCTTGGTCCAGCTCCTCGCGGGACATCGAGAGTCCGCCTTCGACGCAGGTCGGGAACGCTTCGCCCAAAGCCAGGTGGTTGGAGGCATTTTCGTCGTACAAGGTGTTGAAGAAAATCAAATTCGACTCCGAAATCGGAGATTGATGCGGCACCAGCGCCACTTCGCCCAAATAACGGGCGGCTTCGTCGATGCCGAGCATCGTTTGTAACGATTCATAACCCGTTTCCGCGGAAAAATCGACGACCTTGCCGTTTTCGAACGTCAGGCTGAAATTTTCGATCAGGTTGCCTTGATAGCTGAGCGGTTTGGTGCTGCGCACGACGCCGTGGGTTCCTTCCTTGCGCGGCGACGTAAACACCTCTTCGGTGGGCACGTTGGGGTTAAACGGGTTGTTCTGCACGTTGACCGCGGTGCCGCCGTTCCAAATATGATGATCCGGAAGCTCGACCGTAAGATCGGTACCCGGGGCGCGGTAATGAAGCTTTTTGTATTGCTTGCGGTTGAGGTACGCCCTTTTATCATGGAGGGTTTCGTTATGTTCATGCCAAGCCTGCACCGGCTGCTCCCGGTCGATGCGGGACGCCTTGAAAATCGCCTCCCAGAGAGCCTGGATCGCTGCGTCCTTGTCGAGGTCCGGGAATACGAGCTTCGCCCAGCCTTCCGACGGCACGCCGATGATCGACCACGTGAATCTGCTGGCGGACATGTCCGCCCTCCATTTGGCCAGCGCCGTACCGGCGGCTTTGGAGCTGGCCGCGATCCGTTTCGGATCGATGCCTTTTAGCAGTTCCGGGTTGCTGGATTCGAGAAACAAAAATGCCCCGCCTTCCTCGCCGAACTGCTGCACCGCCTGCGCTCTCCATGCCGGATAGGTTTCAAAAGCTTCGTCCGGCGCGAGACGGTATTTGATCTGCGTGCTGATCTCATCCTGCCATTCGATATGGACGAGTTTGGCACCCGCTCTATAGGCCTGCTCCGTCACCAGACGAACGAATTCGGGCTGCTGAATCGGCGCGTTAACCCAAAGCGATTGGCCCGGCTGAATGTTCACCGCGATTTTGACGGCCAGCTCGGCGTATTTTTGTAAATGGTCTTGGAAATTTATCATGATTTCCTCCTTCGGAATCGGGATCAGGATATATCATTTCGTCCCGGGCGGCGGGATTTCCTTTTTTGAAGTCGAGCAGGCCTGCGGCAACATAAAAAAGATGCAGCTGCCGTTTCTCTTAAAGCAAACAGGCTGCATCTTTCTAGATTAAAGCGGAATACGAGAGGGCGTAAGTTCCGGTAACACCGTTGCCCCCGAGCGATTAGGCCGTTTTGGCTTCGAGCCGCCGGGCTATGATGGACAAGGTATAGTTGACGGCAAAATACAATACGGCAGCCAAAAGCAAGGACGGGATGACGTAGTTCGGGCTGTGTCCCTGCAAAATTTGTATGTTATGCATCATTTCGGGGAGCAAAATAATGACGCAAAGCGAGGTGTCCTTAAGCAGGGAAATAAACTGGCTGACGATCGGCGGCACCATGCGGCGCAGCGCGAGCGGGAGAATGATAAAGCGCATCGTCTGAAGGTAGCTGAGCCCGGAGGAACGGGCCGCTTCGATTTGTCCGCGATCCACCGAATTGAGGCCGCCGCGGACGATTTCGGAAATCATCGCGCCTTCGAAGATGGTTAAGGCTGAGATGGCCGCCCATAAGAGTGGGAGCTTGACCCCGACCAACGGAAGAACGATGTAAATGAAATAGATGATCAGCAGCAAAGGCAGATTTCGGATCAGATCAATGATGACAGCCAAAATTCGATACAAGATCGGAATTCGGGCGTAACGAATGGCGCCGAGCAACGTGCCGAGCACAAAACTGAACAAAATCGACAGGGCGGCGACGAGAAGCGTTACGCCAAATCCCTGCAAAATAAAGGAAAGGTTCGGCCAGGAATAGGCTCCTGCAAAATCCATGCCTTAAGCCTCCTCTCGCAAAAGTGATGCCTGACCCAGTTAACGATCCGCCGCTCGAAATTTCTGTTCCATATAGTGGACCGCCATGCTGAGGGGCAGGGTCAGGACGAGGTAAAATAATGCGACAATCGTGTAGACGGTTAGCGGCAGGAAGGTGTCGGCATTGATCAGGTCGGCGTAATACATCAGGTCGAAGCCGGAGACGACGGCGAGGATGGACGAGTTTTTCACCAGGTTAATAAATTGGTTGCTGATTGAAGGCAAAACGATTTTAAACGCTTGCGGCAGGATGATATGCAGCATCGTTTGCATATAGGTGAGCCCGGTCGCCCGCGCCGCTTCGCTTTGACCGGTGGGGACGGTCTGAATCCCGGCACGGATGGCTTCGGCAATAAAGGATGCGGTGTATACCATCAGGCCGAGGGTTCCGGAGGTGAAACCGTCCAGCGGAACGCCAAGCGTCGGCAGCCCGAGGAAAAAGACGAATACGACGAGCAAAAGCGGAATGTTGCGGATAAATTCGACGTAAGCGGTACCGATCCAGTTCAGCGGCTTTACCGGCGCGATGCGCATGACGGCGATGATCGTCCCGAGAATGAAGCTGCCGACAAGGGCAAGGGCGCTGGAACCGATCGTATGCAGAAAACCTGCGGAAAACCGATCCCAATGGTCAAAAAGGATGTGGATGTCAAACTTCCCTTCCATGCGTTGACTCTCCTTTCCCTAAAGATTGGCCCGAAGGAAGACGGGAGGGAGGCCGAGGCCTCCGATGGATGCCGCAGTCTCCCGTTACTCCGGCTTGACGCCCATCCATTGCTCGTATAACTTGTCGTATTCGCCGCTTTCCTTCATTTCTTTCAGCAGATCGTTGACGGTTTTGACGAATTCCGCGTCCCCTTTTTTGATGGCGATGCCGTAAGGCTCGTCGGTGAAATTGCCGCCGACCAGCTCATAGTTCGGGTCCTGCTTTTGCATGCCGAGCAAAATGGCGTTGTCGGTCGTCAGGGCGTCCCCTTGGCCGGCTTTCAGCGCGGTGAACGCATCCTGGTAATTTTCGAATTCCAATACGGTGGCATCCGGCGCTTTTTCGCGGATGTTTTGCGCCGAAGTCGAACCTTTCACGGCTAGCACTTTGATCCCTTTCTTCAAATCCTCCAAGCCTTTGATGGGGCTGCCTTTTTTCACGAGAAGGGATTGGCCCGCCTTAAAATAAACATCGCTGAAGTCGACCTGCTTCTTCCGGTCTTCCGTAATGGTCATCGTGGCGATGATCAGGTCGATGTCGCCGTTTTGCAGCAGCGGAATCCGGGTTTTGGAGGTAACTTCCTTCAGCTCGACCTTGTTTTCGTCGCCGAGGATTTTTTTGGCGAGCGCTTTGGCGATATCGATGTCGAAGCCTTCGACTTTGCCCGTCGCGGGGTCCTTCAGCCCGAACAGCTTCGTGTCGTATTTCACGCCGGCGATGATTTTGCCGCGCGCCTTGATCGCCTCAAGCGTTCCTCCTTTGGCCTCTTTTTTGCCGCCGCAGCCGGCAAGCGCCAGGCAGGCGGCCAGCAGGATCAGCAGCAGGCTTGCATAGGATCTTTTTTTCATTCGTTTTACCCCTTTCTTTGCTTATTTCCCGAGAGAATATGTAGGCATGCGTTTTTAATGCCGGATCAAACGGCTTAGGAAGAGCCGGGCGCGCTCCTCGCGCGGTTCCCGGAAAAAGTCGGCGGCCGTGGCTTCTTCGAGAATCTGTCCGTTGTCCATAAACACGATCCGATCCGCGGCTTCGCGGGCAAAACCCATCTCGTGCGTGACGATCACCATGGTCATGCCCTCATGGGCCAGGTCCCGCATGACATCCAGCACCTCGCCGATCATTTCCGGATCCAGGGCGGAGGTGGGTTCATCGAACAGCATGATTTTCGGCTTCATGGCGAGCCCCCGGGCAATCGCCACCCGCTGCTGCTGGCCGCCGGAGAGCTGGGAAGGATAGCTGTCCGCTTTGTCGGCGATGCCGACACGCTTCAAATAGGAGAGGGCTCTTTCCTTCGCTTCCGTTTTGCTCAGGCCCAGCACCTTGACCGGAGCGAGCGTAATATTGTCGATCACTTTTTTGTGGGGGTACAGGTTAAAATGCTGGAACACGATGCCGATATCGCGACGGAACCGGTTAATGTCGATCTTTTTGTCATGCAGCGGCGTGCCGCCGACGACGAGCTCGCCCGACGATATCGTTTCCAGGCGATTGATGCAGCGGAGCAGCGTGCTTTTTCCGGAGCCGGAGGGACCGATGATGACGACAACCTCGCCTTCTTCGATCCGCAGATTGATATTTTGCAGAACTTGAAAGCTTCCGTAAGCTTTGTTGACCTCGCGAAACTCGATCATATCGATGACCTCCCTTCGTATATGGTTGCGTCCGGCTTCCAATTTGGACGCCATACATCTTTACAATATATGGCCGGGCTACGGGCATCATGCTAGCTATTATGGACTGCATGTCCGCATACGGAGGACACAAAAAAGCCCGCGCCTTTAGCAGGCACGGGCTGAATCGGCTGCGAAGCCATGGCCCCGCTTTGCGGGGACTGCTTCCTGGGTATTGTAAGAAAAACTACAGCACTTCTTAGGGAGTGCGTCGATAGACGTTTTTCTTACCGGTGACATTAACGCTTTTTCTTGGCGAAAGCCGCAATAAGCGAAATGACGGACAACACGAGCGCGGCAATGGAGACGACAAGCGTTGCGGTTTGTACGCCGTTTGCGGACGAGTTGTCGGATGCAGGGGCCGGATCGGGAGTCGCTGTTTCGGTTTTGCCGACGTCTCCTTGCTGGCTTTGTTGACCCCCGGCCGCAGCGTCATGGCCGTGGTCGACAGGTTCGGTTGCCTCCCCGGCAACCGTCGTGATTTTCGTAATCGAATGCGGGGATTCGGAACCTTCGTCGCCGGTCCATTCCACGATGCTTCCGTCCTTGTAGTATTGGAACGCGTCCCAAGCTACGTTCGTTTCTTTGTCGGGATTATGCGCCACGAAATTGAACTGCTGGAATTCGCCGGCTTGGATGCCGGCT
Source organism: Paenibacillus sp. VCA1 (assembly GCF_031583795.1). NCBI lineage: Bacteria > Bacillati > Bacillota > Bacilli > Caryophanales > Paenibacillaceae > Paenibacillus > Paenibacillus sp. VCA1. The sequence goes on from NZ_JAVLSX010000001.1 coordinate 405,846, forward strand.
CCGGTCGCATCCCAGGTGATGCTGGTGATTTTGCCGGAGCCGTCCTTTTGGGTGGTGACTTTCCAATCCGGGACCGGCTGGTAGGACATCAGTTCAACGCCTTCAGGCGCCTTTAGAGTGACTTTGGTTGTCGGGATCTCTTTTTCAGTCGGGATTTTAATCGTGTAAGTTTCCCAGGCATCGGGCTGGGAGACGGCGGGTTTCACCGTTACATGCGCGCTGGCGATGCCGGAGAACAGCAGGAACCCCGCCGCAACGGTCGCCATAAACGGAAGGCGTTTGAACAATTTCATGAAAGTTTCTCTCCTTTATTTTTGGTTCGGAATTTTTGCATAATCTTCGGTTAATGACCTTAATGATTACCGACATGAATGACGATATCGGTGTCCCAAGTATCCAGCTTGTCGGTTAAGACATGCACGCGGACGTTCCATTTGCCGGCCATGGTGATCAGGTCTTTGGCCTTGAACCCCTCAGGTTTGCCGCCCGGCATGACGATTTCGTATTTGCCCATATCCATGTCGAGGTGGGTCAGGGTCAGCTTCACCTGCTGAATGCCTTGTACCGGCTGCCCTTTGCCGTCCTGGATCCGAACCTCAAAGTCGTTGACGCCCGTGACGTTCGGGGTAATGTGCAGCGCAACGACCGTTTTGTTCTCCAGCGTCTGCTTCACATCAAGCGGGCCTGGCGAAGACATGGCGGTTGGCATGTTGGTCAAGGCCGCAGCAAGAGCCAGGGCGGCAACGCCGGCCGCCAGCTCCAGCCAGACGCCGGGTCCCAAGGTCTTTTTGGCTTCCTTGCCGGTCAAAAAATTCCAGAGCGCGCAGGCCAGCATAATAAGGAGCAGCGCACATTTGCCATACAAAACCGTTCCGTAAGGCGTATGGAAAAGCGAATACCATGTCGGCACGTTTTGCAGGCTGCCGTATATCCCGCTGATCAGGATCAGGACGACAAAGACCGTGCCCCATAAGCTGAAGCGGCGGATGACGGCGAAATACCCTTTTCTGCGTTCTTCCGTCTCCGCCTTCAGGGACGCTTCTTTCGGGAGCAACGCCGCAAATGCAAGCAGGCTGCCCAGCCAAAGGGAAGCGGCTCCCAGATGGAGAAAGTCCATCGTGATGCCAAGCGCCTTTTGCGAAGAAGCGGCCGGATGGCCGATAAAGGCTTTGGCCAAAAGCAGGACCATCACGAGCAGGAAGGAGACGGTGCCGGCCATGTAGGCATGGTCCTTGTCTTTGATTTTCGGCAGGGCATAGGCCAAGGCAACGAGGATGACCAGCAGCAGAAGCTGCACAAGCCACACCTCGCCGAAGCTCGTGATCCGGAGCATTTTAAGCAGCAGGGAAGGATCGGACGCTACGCCGCTCCAGCCGACGCCGGCATCGATCCCGGTCTGCAGCGGCAGACTGGCAAGAAAGCTGAGCGCAAACACCGCGATGCCGATCCACATAAGCCGCAAGCTGCGTGCCGACCAAGACGGACGGCTTCCGGCTCCGGCCGGCAGCAGGTACAGCTGATAAAAATAAATGCCTGCCAGAAAAGCCAGGCTGACATAAATGAGCCAGCGGTTGACGATCAGATCGGCGCCGGGCCAACCGGCGGACACGACCGTTTCGGACCCGGACGCACCGCTGCCGCCGCCTTCGCCGATTTGGAACGAATACGTCCCCTCGATGGGATGGCCGTCGGCCGACACCGCCTTCCACTGCACGGCATAAACGCCATTCGGGAGATCGGGCTGCAGATCGGCTTCCAGCACGGAGTTTTCTCCATCAGGAAAGCGGCTTTCACTCGTATTAACCGTTTTTCCGGTAGAGTCCGTCACTTTGATCGCATGAAAGGCTTTTTGCAGAGGTTCGTTGAAACGGATGTCGATCTTGGCCGGAGATTTTTGCAGCGTCCCGTTTTCGGCCGGGTTCGATTCGACGATATACGCATGGGCTGAAGCCAATCCGGGAAAGAGAAAGAGGACGGCAAGCATCACCGTCATGAATCCCGAAAGGAGCCGTTTGTTCTTGTTCAATGGATCACCTTCGATCTGGGGATTTGCAAAAGAGCTTTATGCTTCAAAAGACCGTTTGCAAACCGCCGGATTGTTGTTCTTCTTGCTGAGGATGTTGCGTTTTTCACGAAAGATATGCTCCATACATGCCATGAATCGGGCAGAGTCGTCTTTCCGGCGACGTTCCTTAAGCCCAGAAATTATTGTATAGCCGCATCCCGCAGAAAAAAATGGCCCGTGTGGGCTATTCGCCCCCTGCCGGTCTGCATCATAGGGAAGAAGGAGCCGGAAACCCGCGGCAGCTCAGGAGTAGAGAGGATGTGACAAAGTTCCGAAAAAGTGCAGGAAATCACAGCATTTCATGGCAGGGAAGCGTTGGGCTTTCCAGGTGAAAGGTTTTTTGCTGTTTTGGCGCGAAGGCGAATGGTTTGGCTTCAAAGAACATACCTGCTCGTATCGGCTAATTTTGAAGGCTCATCGGCCCCTAACGGGGGCATCAGGGAGGAATCGGGAGCATCTTTCCGGCTGGCACCGCTTATCGGGACCTCCTGCAAGCTCAGCTGTCTCAGGGAAGCCTCTGGTATTTTCTGAACGTTTTCATCTTTTTTCATATCGTTTTATAATGGAATAAAGAACCTCCCGCCAGGGGAAAACCAAATCAGGAGTGATGAAATCTTATGAGTCAAGCCGTATTGGAGCGTCGTAGCGAAATGCTGAAGAAACACATTCAACAGCTGCTGATCCGGGATAACCAGCAAGGCATCAGCCGGCAGCAAAATATGTTTCTGCAGCAAATGATCAAAGAACTTCATCAGACCTCGCATGAATTGAACGGCAGCCGATAAGACTCTCCGGCAGCTCAAGCTAGTACCCGAAAAGACGTGGCAGCAGGCTCGGAATAAGAAAAGGCCGTCCCTTGGCATAAAGCCGTTAGGGACGGCCTTTTTGAATGGGGCCGCTCAGTTCGGCAGCTCCTCGCCGCCGGTTCCAAGACCGCTTTTTCCTTCGATGTATTCGATGAACAGGCCGGCCAGCTCCGGATCGAACTGGGTTCCCGAGCAGCGGCGGAGCTCCATGACGGCTTCCTGGACGGATTTGGTGGACTGGTAGGGCCGTTCCGAGGTCATCGCGTCAAAGGAATCGATAATGGTAAGCATCCGGCACAGCACCGGAATTTCAGCCCCTTTATAACCATGGGGATAACCCGTCCCGTCAAATCGTTCATGATGCAGTTCGATGTACGGAGCGAGCTCCTTGAACTTGTCGTTCGTGATCGCCATTTCCTTGCCCCAGTTGACGTGTTTCCGGACCGCTTCCCATTCGTTGGGGGTCAGCTTGTCTTGTTTGTTCAATATTTCCCACGGGATTTCGAGTTTGCCGATGTCATGGATGAGCGCGCCGAGCACAAACTGTTTCCGCGTATGCGGATCAAGCTTCAGGAGCAGGCTTATGTCCATCGCGTAACGGAATACGCGCTTGGAATGCTTAAACGTATTGATGTCTTTATATAAAAACAGATTAAGCAGCTGCTCGATGTCCCGCACATCTTGTGCGATTTCGATTTCCTGCTCGAGCGGAAAGGAGCTGCCGTAAATATAAGCCACGTTTTTGCCCTGCTTTTTGGCGTCGTACAGCGCTTGGTCCGCCTGCAGCACAAGCATGGATTTGTCGTGGATGTCGATATGGTACCCGGAAATGCCCGCCGAGAAGGAAAGGCAAGCATGAGGCAATATTTCCGCGCCGGCAAAGGGAGTATCATTTACCTTTTTGCGCAGCCGGTTGACGAAAACAAGCGCCTCCTGCTCGGTATATCCGGGCATGAGCAGCGTAAATTCCTCGCCGCCGTACCGGGAAGCGGTTATGCCCGCCTGCTTTGCCTCCTCTTTTAAAATGGAACCTACCAATCCCAGCAGCTTGTCCCCCTCCAAATGGCCGAAATGGTCGTTAAAACGTTTGAAGTCGTCGATATCGATCATGGCCAGAGAGAGGGGAGTGCCCGCAGAACGGGCAAGCCGGATTTCATGTTCGAGGAGATTTTCGAAATAGCTGTGGTTATACAGCCCCGTGCGCTGGTCCCGGATGGCCCGTTCCTGCAGCTGCAGGTACATATCGAACAGCTTTTTGAACAGATGGGACAAAAAAATGCTGATCCCGAGAAATAATATGAGCCCCGTCACCCCATTGTTTTCGATCAGAATGGTTAGAACGAGCGACAGGATGAGGATGCACGTATACACAAGCGCCGACTCCTGCAGCAACCCCCTCAGCATGACGGCGATGCGGCTCCGGTCCGCCATGTAATAATAGATTCCGATGCAGAGGACATTCAAGGCGAAATAGACGATCAAGGCGCCGACGTAAGACAACAGATGCTTGTTTTGAAGCTGTCCGAGCTGCCCGCCCAGTCCGCTAAAAACGGCGCCCGCCCCGCAGATCATGATCGCGTAGATCGAAAAGTTGGTCAGATGCTTCCACCACGACACCTTTCGTTCGATGAGGGCGAACAGCAGCGAGCTGAGGAAAAGCAGGCCAAGCGCCGCCGAAGTTCCGAAAATGAACAGACATGCCAAATAAACGGCCGAGTCCATCGACTGCTTGCTGCCCTCCGGAGGTATCTGAAAGGTATAGAAATAGAGGACAAGCGACGCGGCAAACATCGATCCCAGCAATACCCACTGTCCCGAACGATATTCAAAAGACAGACTAGGTACATAAAATGAAAACAAGACGATGCCAAGGATACAGAACAAAAGGGCGTTCATGTTTTTCGTGATCCAGGACTGCAGGAATGGGTGTTTTTTTAACATGGATATTTCCCCTGTTCGTTCAGATTGTTCTGAAGATGTAGCATGTGCGTAGTATATATAGCATAAGAGGATTTTGCAAAGATGCAAGAAACCGGTCAAATCTTTGAAAGACATCCTGCGCCTCCGGCGCTTATAAATGCGCATAAAAACGGGGTTGCCGGACCAATATAAGGAATCGACAAGGCTTGAAGACCTCTTCGGCATATTCGGACTGAGAAAGGCTGCCATTCATTGAAATTTCGATATTTTCCAAGAAAATCCTTTATGCCGGCGAAACTTCACAAATGTCACTTGAATACCCAGGGAGGGTATAGTATAATGATGGCGAAGGCTTCGATAAAAGGAGGTGGAATGAGATGATTGCCCAGGCGGAACAAAAGGCAACAGTCTCCCTCGGGGAGGAAAATGCCGAATTTCTGGACGATGCTTGCGCGGGAGGCTGCAGCGAACGGCACAGCCACCATTCCAGGCAAACGAAAAACAATCTGATCACCCGCCTGAACCGCATCGAAGGTCAGATTCGCGGCGTCAAGGGGTTGATCGAAAAGGACACCTATTGCGACGACGTCCTGAATCAGATCGCTGCGATCCAGGCCGCTCTCAATGGGGTCGGCAAGCTGCTGCTGGAAGATCACATGAGAAGCTGCGTGGTGGAACGGATCGAATCCGGAGACCACGAGGTAATTGACGAACTGCTCGTAACGGTCAAGAAACTGATGAAATAACATCCCTTAAAGCAGGGATCATCCAAAATCCAAGGAGGAATAACCCATGAAAAGCGTAACGTTAAACGTTCAAGGAATGTCTTGCAGCCACTGCGTCCATGCCGTCGAAGGCGCGATGAAGGAAATCGGAGCCAAAGGCAAAGTGGATCTGGCGGACAATAAGGTTACGGTGGATTTCGACGAAAGCAAAATCAGCCTCGACCAAATCAAAGAGGCGATCGAAGCGCAGGGGTATGACGTCGTATAATCTCCAACCGGGGAATCGGCAAAACATATAACCGGCCATGCTTGCAGGCAGCGGCGGACCTGATGACGGGGTCTGCCGCTGCCCTTTTTGTTCGTGCATTTTCATGAGACGGACGGCCTTGTCCTTCTGAGAACGCATGGTCATGCATATAATGCTCCAACAGGGTATCTAGCGGAAAGGAGCCGGGATTATGGAACGGAATACGGGAAACCGGGAGGACGAGAAGCGCGCCACGCTGCAGATCACCGGCATGACCTGCGCCGCCTGCGCCGCCCGGATCGAGAAGGGGCTTGGGCGGATGGAGGGCGTCAACCGGGCCCATGTCAATCTGGCTTTGGAGCAGGCCTCCGTCTTTTACGATCCAAAGTCCACCGATTTGCGGAAAATGGAAGCCAAGATCGAATCGCTTGGCTACGGCGTGATGAAAGAAACGATGGACTTCGATATATCGGGCATGACTTGCGCCGCCTGCGCGGCCCGAATCGAGAAAGGGCTCGGACGAATGCCGGGGGTTTCCCGGGCGAACGTGAACCTGGCGCTGGAGACGGCTCGGGTGGAATATGCGGCAGGCACGGTCACCGTGAAAGATATGACAAGAAAAGTGGAACAGCTCGGCTACAAGGCCGTCCCCAAACGGGAAGCGAAAGACAACGCGGAGCTGAGGCGGCAGGAGATCGGCTATAAGCGCTTCAAATGGATGATGGCGGCCATTTTGTCGCTGCCGCTGCTTTGGGCGATGACCCAGCACTTCGCCTTTACGTCCTGGATTCCGGTGCCTGCGCCGTTTACGAACCCGTGGTTCCAGCTGGCGCTGGCGACGCCGGTCCAGTTTCTGATCGGCGGACAGTTTTATGCGGGCGCGTATAAAGCGCTGCGGGGCGGGAGCGCAAATATGGACGTGCTGGTGGCGCTCGGGACGTCGGCCGCTTATTTCTACAGCCTTTATTTGACCATCCGTTCGCTCGGAGCGGACATGCATCATCCGGCGGAGCTGTACTACGAGACGAGCAGCGTCCTCATTACGCTGATTTTGGTCGGTAAATGGTTCGAGGCTTTGGCCAAGGGGCGGTCTTCCGAAGCGATCAAAAGCCTTATGGGGCTGCAGGCGAAAAGCGCTCTGGTCTTCCGCGACGGCCAGGAATCGAACATCCCGATCGAGGATGTAAGGGCGGGCGATACGCTGATCGTCAAACCGGGCGAAAAAATACCGGTGGACGGGCGGGTTCTCCAAGGGGTATCTTCCGTCGACGAATCGATGCTGACGGGCGAAAGCCTGCCTGTGGTCAAACGGGAAGGGGACGCGGTCGTCGGGGCGACGCTTAATAAAAACGGCACGCTGCGCGTTCAGGCCACCAAAGTCGGCGGCGAAACGGCGCTGGCGCAAATCATTAAGGTCGTCGAGGAAGCCCAGGGCTCGAAAGCGCCGATCCAGCGGATCGCCGACGTCATATCGGGCATTTTCGTTCCGATCGTGGTGGGGATCGCCGTCGTCACCTTTTTGGTCTGGTATTTCTATATCCTCCCGGGCCAGTTCCCGTCCGCTCTTGAGAAGGCGATTGCCGTGCTGGTTATCGCCTGCCCGTGCGCGCTCGGCCTCGCAACCCCGACTTCGATCATGGCCGGTTCGGGCCGGTCCGCCGAGCTGGGCATCCTGTTCAAGGGAGGCGAGCATCTCGAGACGGCGCAAGGGATTGACGCAGTCGTGCTGGATAAAACCGGGACGGTCACCAGCGGCCAACCGGTGCTGACCGACGTCGTCCCGGCGCCGCTCATGACGCAGCAGTCGCTGCTTCGGACGGCGGCGGCCGTCGAGTCGAGGTCCGAGCATCCGCTCGCCGAAGCGATTGTGGCCGGGGCGCTCGTTCGAAGCAAGGCGCTCCCGCTGCCGGAGGCGAAGGATTTCGAAAATTTGCCGGGATACGGCGTTTCCGCCAGGGTGGACGGACGGCGGGTGCTGGTCGGCAGCCGCAAGCTGATGGCGGAGCGGGGCGTTCCCGTCGATCCCGCCATGCCCGGCATGAGGCTGCTGGAGGACGCCGGCAAAACGGCGATGCTTGTCGCCGTTGACGGCAAGTATGCGGGGATGGTCGCCGTAGCGGATACGATCAAGGATACATCCCGTGAAGCGGTGTCCCGCTTGCATGACATGGGCATCGAGGTGATTATGGTCACCGGGGATAACGAGCGCACGGCCCGGGCGGTCGCGGCTCAGGCCGGAATTCGGCGCGTGCTGGCCGAGGTGCTGCCCGAGGGCAAAGCCGCCGAAGTGAAGAAGCTGCAGCAGGCGGGCAAACGCGTCGCCATGGTCGGGGACGGCATCAATGACGCCCCGGCACTTGCCACCGCCGATATCGGCATGGCGATCGGCACCGGAACGGACGTCGCGATGGAGGCGGCGGACGTCACGCTGATGCGCGGCGACCTGAACGGCATCGCCGACGCCATCCTGATGAGCCGCCGGACGATGGGCAACATCAAGCAGAACCTGTTTTGGGCGCTTGCCTACAACGCGGTCGGCATCCCCTTCGCCGCCGCGGGCTTCCTTGAACCGTGGCTGGCGGGTGCGGCGATGGCGTTCAGCTCCGTTTCTGTCGTGCTGAACGCGCTGCGCCTGCAGCGGGTGAACCCGTAAAAAATCCGATGGAAGAGGTTGACAAGGGAAAGTTTCATGCCCTATAATAGCCAATAATTTATAAAAGCAAATGTAGGGATTAGAATTAGTAGAGGTGACACGACCTTGCAGAGAGCCGTTGGTTGGTGCAAAACGGCAGCGTCGATCACTTTGAACTCGTCTATGAACAGCTGCCCGACAATGTAGGGTTAGACGGCTTCCCCCGTTACAGGGATAGGTGGTGATGGCCATCGAAAGAGATCGTTCCTTTATGGAATGAATTAGAGTGGTACCGCGGGTTAAACCTCGTCTCTATACGTAGAGACGGGGTTTTTTTGTTGGTTAAAGTCCGGGTTTAACCGACAGTCCTTCACTATATAAATTAAATAACCTTTGGGAGGTATGCAAAATGAACCGTAACATTATCGTTTTGGACACGACGCTGCGCGACGGGGAGCAGGTGCCCGGCGCAAAACTGAACGTGCAGCAAAAGATCGAGTTTGCCCAGCAGCTGAAGCGGCTGAACGTGGACATCATCGAGGCGGGGTTCCCCGCGTCTTCCGCCGGCGATTTTCAAGCGGTCCAGGAAATTGTGCGCACGGTCGGCGACAAGGTATCGATTACGGCGCTGGCGCGCGCGGTGAAAAACGACATCGACGCCGTATATGAAAGCATCAAGCTTGCGCAGCATCCGTTCATCCATATCGTGCTTGGCACCTCGAACATCCATGTGGACAAAAAATTCAACCGTTCCAAGGAAGCCGTCATGCAGATGGGCGTCGACGCGGTCAAATACGCAAAAACGCTGCTGCCTGAAGTACAGTACTCCACCGAGGACGCTTCCAGATCGGACTTCGAATATTTGTGGCAAACGATCGAGGCCGTCGTCAAAGCCGGCGCGACCATCATCAACGTGCCCGATACGGTCGGTTACGCCGTGCCGGAGGAGTTCGGCGAGCTGATCCGCAAAATCAACGAGCGGCTGAAAAACTTGAACGACAAGGTCATCCTGAGCGTCCACTGCCATAACGACCTGGGGCTGGCCACGGCCAATACGCTGAGCGCGATCCATAACGGCGCCGACAAAATCGAGGTGACGATCAACGGCCTGGGCGAGCGCGCGGGCAATACCTCGCTGGAGGAAGTGGTCATGGGCCTGAAGGTCAGAGAAAACTATTATGGCTGCACGACCAGCATCCAAACGACGGAGCTGCTTAAAACGTCCAGATTGCTGACCCATTTGACGGGGCTGGATGTGCAGGTCAACAAGGCCATCACGGGCGAAAATGCTTTTGCGCATTCCTCCGGCATTCATCAGGACGGACTGCTGAAAGACCGCCAAGTGTACGAAATCATGACCCCGGAAGAGGTCGGCGGAGAAAGCATGGAGCTGATTTTGACCGCCCGATCGGGCCGCCATGCCTTCAAAAACGCGGTGGAGAAAATGGGCTTCGACGTCAGCAACGCGGAGGATTTCGAAGTGCTGTTCGGCAAGTTCCTTGCGCTGGCGGACGCCAAAAAAGAAGTGTACGACCATGACGTCTTTTACCTGGTGACCAATCACCGTATGTTGGACGAAAGCGCAAGCGGCCATTTGTATGAGCTGGAATCGTTCCAGGTCGTCACAAACGACTTGTATCCAACGGCTACCGTCAAATTGAAAAAAGGCTCCGAGGTGTACAAAGACAGCGCGGTGGGCGACGGCCCGATCGATGCTTTGTACAGCGTGATCAAATCGCTCGTCGGGCTGGACGTGCAGCTGAAGGACTACAAAATCAACAGCCTGTCCCGAGGCAAAGAAGCCGTAGGCCGCGTCAACATCCGGGTCGAATACCAGGGCAAAATCTACTCCGGACGCGCCATGGACACGGATATCATCAAAGCAAGCGCGCTCGCGTTCCTGAACGGCATCAATGCGGTGCTGCTGGACGCTTCGGCGGACGGTTCCGGGTCGGCGCCAGCCGCCAAGTAAAAATCATTGAAGGAACATATGAAACAAGGAGGAAAAGACATGGGCGAAATTCATGAAGGGGTGCAGCAGGTGCAAGCCCTGCTGTCCGAAATGGGGTACGGCCATACCGTCGTTTGGCTGCCGGATAGCGCGAGAACCGCCAAGGAGGCTGCCGACGCGATCGGGTGCGAGGTGGCGGAAATTGCAAAATCGATCATCTTCCGTTTGAAAAACTCGGGTCAGCCCCTGTTGGTTGTCGCGAGCGGAACGAACCGCGTTAATGAAAAGGAAATAGCGAGTTATGTGCAGGATGAACTGGGCAAAGCCGATGCCGATTTCGTACGGGAACGGACCGGTTTTGTGATCGGCGGAGTGGCCCCGATCGGCCACAGCGAAAACATGATCACCATCATTGATCAAGACCTTCTGAAGTTTCGGACGGTATGGGCTGCAGCCGGGCATCCGAAAGCCGTGTTTCAACTGACGCCAGGGGAACTCGTGGCGATGACGAAAGGGCAAGTGATGTCGATTCAATAAAAGAGCAGCGGGCTTGAGCATTGAGACAAGGAATCCTGGGGATTATCATATAAGGTGAATGTAAACAGCTACGATCAGGAGGAGAATTGAAGCATGAACAATACGTTGTCCTTATTGATGAATCACCGTTCCATCCGAAAATTCAAGGATACGCCGGTTACCGAAGAGCAGCTGCACATGATTGTCTCAGCAGCCCAAATGGCTTCCACCTCAAGCAATGTGCAAGCGTACACCGTCATTGCGGCGACGGACCCGGAACTCAAAAAAAGATTGGCGGAGCTGGCGGGGAACCAGGCTTACGTGGAGCAATGCCCGGTATTTCTCGTCTGGTGCGCCGATTTGTACCGCTTGAAGCAGGTGACGGCGGAGCCGCTGCAGGGCCGGGAATCGCATGAGGATACCACCGAAAACTTTATCGTCGCGACGGTAGACGCCGCGCTGGCGGCCCAAAACGCAGCCATCGCCGCGGAATCGCTGGGCCTGGGCATCGTCTACATCGGGGGCGTGCGCAACCGAATTGCCGAACTGTCCGAGCTGCTCGGCCTGCCTCAGCTGGTATACCCGGTGTTCGGCATGTGCGTCGGCGTTCCGGACCATCAGCCGGGGCAGCGCCCGCGCCTGCCGCTGCCGTCGGTGCTGCACCATAACGGTTATTCCAAGGAACAAAGCGTAACCCCGGTTCAGGAGTATGATGCCACGATGGCGGCATACCTGAAGGAACGGACCGGCGGCAAGCAGGATACGCCATGGTCGCAGGTCATGGCGAACCGATTGGGCGAGCCGACCCGCCTGCACATGAAGGCGTTTCTGGACGCCAAAGGGTTCATGAAAAAATAAGCCCGTGCGCCCCAGCTAAATCCCGTAAAAACGCTTGGCGTTCATATATAAAAGCTTTCGGGCTTCCCGCAGGGATGAGCCTTGAATCCGGCTCCACGCTTCCGCTACCGCCGCGGTCATCCGCGGATGGGTCATCTGTCCGGCGAACGGTCCTTCGAACGGCCAAGGACCGTCGGTTTCGGACATGACCCGATCGGCAGGATACGCGCGGGCGAGTTCCTGAATTTCTTCTTCATACACGATATCGGGCGTAAAGGAAACGTAGTACCCGCGTTTCGCCATGCGCTCCACCGTATGGGGAGCTCCTTTGAACCAGTGGAAATGGGCACGCCCAATGCCGTATCGTTCAAGCAGATCGCAGGCGGTATCGGCATCCTCGTATACCGCGTGGAGCACGACAGGTTTGCCGTGATCCCGGGCAAAGGCCAGGAAACGCTCCAGCAGCTCCACGTACGGCCTATCGTCAAACGGCCGGCCCGCTTCCTTGGCTTCCTTGCGCGTGTAATAAGGAAGGCCGACTTCGCCGACCGCGACCATCTCTCCGGCATGCCGCTCCATCCACGCCAGCAGCTCGTCCACTTCGTGTGAAGCCGGTATGGGCTGTTCCGGGTGAAACCCGAAGGCCGGATGGACCAGGGAAGGGTATTGCCGTGCGAGCTGCAGATTGCGGCGGGCAGAATCCAGGTGCATGGATACCGTAATCACGCCCGCAACTTCGGCTTGCGCCAAGCCGGACAGAATAACCTGCTGCCGGGATGCATCGTATGAGTCCAAGTGGATATGGGCATCGATCAACGGGGCCATCGTTTCGCGCAAGGCTTGCTCCGTTGCTGTGTGGTCCGCAGAGCTTTGCTCCGAGCGGAACCGGGTGTCGGGTGTAGAGTTCAAGGGGCTACCTCCTCATTTGTCGCAATGATGCGTCATTCAAAAATGGTATCATCATTATAACAAATAGGTTCGGCTGCATGTCCGATTGTTGTTTATACGGGCAAGCTCAAGCACGGTGCAGCTTGGGCATCGCAAGCCGGCTTACGGATTTTCCGCAATTGCCTTCAGGAGATGCCGATAGTTCTGCGGAAGCTCATAGGTCTCTACATGCCGGAATGCGACCAGCTTGACTTTATCGGGGAAAAGGGGCGAGATTTCGATCGTCATCCGGTCTTTTCCGACGGCGATATGCGGTCCCAGAACCGGGGAGGTTTCCAGCGTCACGGAGAAGTGGAAGCCCCGGTCTCCGGGTCCGCCGTTGACCCGTTTGGCCTGAATGATTTCGATTTCGTACGGGTATACGAGCGGATTGGCCGCAAGCATGTTCCGGTAATAATCGTTTACGGCATTCTGGATTTCGGGAAGCAGCAGCTCTACCATGATGTCCTGATACATCAGCAGCTTCGATTCTTTCGGCTGAAGCTCCTCCGCTGCGGCTGTGGCGGCGGGGGCGGCCATAAGAAACAGGGACAGACACAGCAGAACCGGTCGGATTCGGAATTTCATCGTTTCACCTCGTATACAACGTTCCCCTGTTTTGGATGAAATTATTCGGCGCCGGGAACTGCCGGACGACCTGAACCATACAGCTCCCTGAACCGCATAGGGTGTCATTTTATAAACATAAAAAACTCGGCCCGCGACGATTCCTTCTTTGGGGAACGGCAATCGCGGGCCGAGTTTTTGCGTTCACCCGGGCGGAAAAACGCCCGGGTCAAATGATGTCAGTTAGCTCCTTGCATTTTCAGCTGCTCTTCGCGCAGCCATCCGGAAAGCTCCCGTCTGAGCTTGATAAAGTCCGGGTGTTCGATGATCTCCTCGCGGCGCGGCCGCGGAAAAGGCACGTCGATGACGTGAAGCACCGATGCCGGACGGCCCGAAAAGACGTAAATACGGCTCGAAAGCAGCAGCGCCTCTTCGATGTTATGGGTAATAAACAGCACGGAGCGCCGGCTTTCCTCCCAAATGTCGAGCAGCCAGCGCTGCATATCGCTCCGGGTCAACGCATCCAGCGCGCTGAACGGCTCGTCGAGGCACATCAGCTCCTGCGGGCTCAGCAGGGCGCGCAGGAAGGCGGCCCGCTGCTGCATCCCCCCGGACAGCGTATGCGGGTGGTTTTTCTCGAACCCGCCGAGACCGACTTTGTCCAGCCACATGCGGGCGTTTTGGCGGGCCTCCTTGTCAACCTTGCCCTGCACCTCCTGCGATAGCAGGACGTTGTCCTCGATCGTCCGCCAAGGAAACAAGGCAGGTTGCTGCGGCATGTAGCTAATATGTCCCTGCTGGCCGGTAACATCGGCGCCGTTCATGCGGACCGTTCCCGCGTCAGGCTTGACGAGGCCGCCGATAATATGGAACAGCGTGCTTTTGCCGCTGCCCGACGGCCCGAGGATGGAGACGAATTCGCCTTTGCCCACGGTAAGCGTCACGTCGTCCAGCACCTGCAGGCGGCTTCGCTTTTCCTGGAAGGCTTTGCTGATGCCGGATGCCTCCAGGGCGGGAGAGGCAGGGGGATGGCCACCGGCTTTGGCGGCGGCTGTCGTTTTTTCTAGCGTTGACATGTCGGTTTTTCGCTCCTTTCTTTGTCCGGCATTAACTTTCCTGCTTCGGTTTCCAGCGCACGAGCCATCGTTCCAGCAGGGCGATGATTCCGAACATGAGCAGGCTGAGCGCGACGATGACCATAATGGCGACGAACATGCGGTCGGTGCGGTATCCGGATTTTTGCAGCATCATATAATATCCGATGCCCTTGTCCGCGCCGATCCATTCCGCGATGACCGCCCCCATGACGCTGTAGGTCGCGGCGATTTTGACGCCCGAAAAGATCGCGGGCAGCGCATGCGGCAGCTCGAGCTTGGCGAATATTTGCCGTTTGTTCGCGCCGATCATCCGCATGTAATTGAGCATGACCCGGTCGGTCTGTTTCAGTCCGCCCATCGTGGCGACGGCAACGGGGAAGAAGCAGACGAGGGTGATGACGATCAGTTTGGGCAGCAGCCCGAAGCCGAACCAAATCAAAAGCAGCGGGGCCAGCGCAATGGTCGGGATATTTTGGCTTAAAATGAGCAGCGGGTACAGCGCCGACTTCAGAAACGGAATCAAATGCAGGATAAGGGCGATGACCAGCCCCACCGCCGTTCCGATGATAAAACCTTCAAGCGTCAGCCTGACCGTAGCCCAGACATGGCCCCATAAATCCCCAGCCCCGTCCGCCGTTTCCTTGGCGATGTCGACCGGGGAGGGAAGGATCCATTTATCGATATGGAACAGCGAGGTGCACAGCTCCCATACGGTCAAAAAGAAGAGGACCGCCACAAAGGGCGGCCATACATGGCTCCACCAGCGCCTCATGGACGGTATTTCTCCGTAAGCCGATCCATGCTGATGCCGCCGGGGTTATGGGCGATTTTGATCTGGGAGATGATGCTTGGGCTGCCGGCCTCCACCAGAACCTCATGCATGCGGCGCACGATTTCCAGCAGTTCCTCAAGCTCGCCCTCCATCGTCGTTTCCAGCGGATGCACCTCGTATTTGACGCCCGACTGCTGAATCACTTCGATGGCCCGGTCGACGTAGGGATAAGAGTTCTCGTTGTTCGGCGTTTTTGGGATGACCTGAATGCTGAGCAGGGTATGAGCCATACCCGATCACTTCCTTTGCAAGTTATGATAAATGACTAGGAATACGAAAGATCATGATTCTTGCGGCAAAAAGTCGTTCGTAAACGCGTTTTGGACATCCAGCGGCTTATCGAGCAGCTTATGCTCGTACATCCAATCGGAATACCCTTTCCATACCTGTTCCTTCTGCTCGCCCCAACGCTTGGCGTCGTCCTGGTATTTCGGGCTGAGCCATTTCTGGCTGGCCATCACCAGATCCTTGTCGAGCTCCGGCACGGCTTTGATCAGCACGCCCGCAGCATCCTCCGGATGTTGAATCGCAAACTGGTACCCTTTGGAGGTGGCGCGCATAAAAGCTTTGACCAGCTCCGGATCTTCCTTGATCTGCTTTTCGTTTGTGACGATCACCGGCGTGTAATAATCGAGCTTGTCGGAGAAATCCTTGACATACAGCATGTCGAGCGGCTCCTTGCGCAGCTCGGCTTCAATGCCGGTCCAGCCGTAGAAAATCCAGGCGAAATCGATGTCGCGTTTTACCGCCGTAAAATAGTCGGCTTCGCCCATGTTGACGATCTTCAGCTTGTTAACGTCCGCTTTATCGATGGCCATGATCGAGTCGATGACCGCTTTTTCCACCGGGGAGCCCCAGCCGCCGTAGGTTTTGCCTTCAAAGTCCTTCGGTCTTTTGATGTTGCGGTCGACCGGAGCGGCAAAGCCGGACGTGTTATGCTGGATCACCGCCGCGATCGATACGAGCGGAACGCCCTGCGTGCGCGCCTGGGTGACGTTTTCCTGCACGCTGATGCCAAACGGCACCTTGCCCGACGCGACCATGGCTTCCGCCCCTCCGGCGCCCGGCTGCACGATGTCGACGTTCAGGCCCTCCTCTTCGTAATAGCCTTTTTCCTTGGCGACGTAAAGCCCCGTATGGTTCGTGTTCGGCGTCCAGTCCAGGACGATCTTGACGTCCTTCAGCTTTTTGGGCTCGTTGCCGCCCGCAGCGGAGGACGTTTCCCCGGACGGTTTCCCTTCATCCGTCGTTTGGGCGTTTTTGCTTCCGCAAGCGGCCGTAGCCATCACAAGCAGCAATGCGAGCAAAAACAGCCCGAATTTTTTCGTTTTCATTGCGTTTCTCTCTCCCTTACCTATGTTCTCCCCTTCATTCATGCAGAAGAATCTTTCTTTTTCGATCTGGAAGCGAATCAAGGGCCCCTTGCATTCTCTTTTTCGTTCAGGGTCCGATCATTCAACAAAAAAAGCGCCCCGGATTCGGGACGCTTAAGGCGCAAGGATAGCATGGCGAACGCCATGACATGGCTTTTCCTACGCTGGCATTACCCAGATCAGGTTTAAGGGTCAGTATCTTGAAGGGATACAATCTCAGCCGGCCGATTCCAGCACCCCGGATTCTTATGAAGTTGCGGGTTTTACATTGGTATTATAGTCCTAACCTTGAAAGAATTCAATCGCTGCGGCTCGAAACCTTTCGTTTGGAACGGAAAAAGGGAGAAATCTGAAAAATCGCCGGTCTTGAAAAAGCGTCCCGTCCGGAAGAAGAATAAATATTCTAAAAAATGCCACGATAAGGGTGAAGGGAGTCTGGTTAAGGCAGGAGGCTGAGGGAAATAAAAACAAATATTTCGTTTATTCAATCCGTCATGATTCTGATGCTAAGCACCGGCCTACTGAATCATGTCATCCTAATCCCTATATTGCTTCAAGCGGCAAACCGGGACGCTTGGATTTCGGTGCTGCTGGCAAGCGGATGCGCGCTTGTATGGGCATGGATGCTTCACATCGGCATAACCAAACTGAACAAACGCCATCTGTTCGGTTGGCTGTCCAAGGCTTATCATCCCATTGTGGGCCGCGGTCTTGCCTCAGTCATCGCCGTATACCTGTTTGCTATTTGCGCCATTACGACAAAAGACACGGTATATTGGATTCATCTCACGTTTTCTCCGGAGACGCCTTTTCTCATTTTTAGCTTCCTCTTCCTTTTGATATCGGCCGTAAACGCCTTTTTGGGCATCCATTCCCTTGCCAATACCGCGGGCTTATTGCTGCCCTTCGTCATTGTATTAGGCTTTTTTATCATGTCGTTTAACATGCCCCATAAGGATTACACGTTGCTGAAGCCGATACTTGAACATGGCATGAAACCCGTTTGGGGAGGAGCCCTATATGCGGGAACCGGCTTTGTTGAAGTGATCATGTTTTTCTTTTTGCAGCATCATATCAAATCTCGCCTGTCGTATCTTTCTTTTATGCTCATGATCCTGCTTCTTATGGGACTGACTATAGGGCCGCTGATCGGCGCCATCGTTGAATTCGGAGTGGACGAGGCCAACAAGCTCCGGTTTCCGGCCTTTGAGGAATGGAGACTGCTGACCATTGGCCGTTACATCGAGCATATGGACTTCTTTAGCGTCTACCAATGGTTCAGCGGCGCGTTTTTGCGAATTTCGCTCTCCATGTTTCTCATACTCGATATTTTCCAGGTCAAAAGAAAAAAGGCGAAGGCTTGGGTGCTGGGGAGTATTTTTGCAATTACCTTTGCCATTACGGCCATTCCTATAAGCGACCGTTTTTTTCTAAACATGCTGTCCGAGTATGTGCTTCCCGTCTCGTTTTGGGGGATATTGTCCTTTTCCGTGATTATTACGGGGCTGATCAGCTTGGCCCGCCGAAGGGGGAAAATGGCGCCGTGAAGAGGCATGACATCAAAAGCAAGCCGGCCCAAAACATTGAGGATATGGTTTCGCGGTTGTTCGGATCGAGCGCGGATATTAAGAAACGAACCGTCTTGTTACCGGTCCAAGGTTATTCAGTTCAGTTGGTTTATTGCCAAGGGTTGTCCGATGCCGCCAAAGTGGAGCAAGACGTTATCCCTGAGTTAAAAAATATCCCGGAGCAAATGCTGCTGTCGGATGAAATGGATTTGCCGCTTAAAGTTCCTTTTCAAATGGAGCCCATTCCGCAGGACCGAACGGAAGAAGGGATGAAAACGACCGTGCTTGCGGGAGATCTTCTTCTTATATTTGCGCCTTCGAACCGATGTTACTCCATGGTTATGGGCAATGCGCCCAAACGGCAACCGGAGGAGCCGAATACGGAAGTTTCAACGAGAGGACCAAGGGACGGTTTTGTCGAGGATTTGTATACGAACGTTGCTTTGATCCGGAGGAGGCTGAAGACCGATCAGCTCGCTGTTGAGGAATTTACGATCGGTTCCGAAACGGCGACCAAAATCCATCTTTTATACCATAAGGCAACGATCAAGGACGATGTTCTCCAGGAGATCAGGGCGAGGTTATCCCGCATAAAAACCAAAGGTCTCGTGAGCAACAGTCAACTCGAGGAAATGTTGACCCGAGGCCTCTTGGTTTTTCCGCTGATAACTTATACCGGAAGGCCTGACTATGCCGTAAACTCGCTGCTCCACGGCAAATTTGTCATTGTGATGGACGGTGCCCCTACGGTGCTGATCGCTCCCGTGAACATCAATTTCTTGCTGAATTCTTCGGAGGATGCGTTTCTCGTCAATGTCGTTGTTGCTTTTACGCGTTTTTTGAGGGGGGTCAGTGTGCTGCTTTCTTTGTTTCTGCCGGGATTTTGGATAGCGTTGACCACGTACCATCAAGACCAAATCCCCTTTACGCTGCTTGCAACCTTGGTCAACTCCAGGCAGGGGGTGCCGCTGCCGGCTCCTCTGGAGGCGACGGTCATGCTGTTTTTATTTGAAATTTTCCGGGAAGCGGGCATGCGATTGCCTTCCGCGTTCGGACAGACCTTATCGGTGGTCGGCGGATTGATTATCGGGCAGGCGGCCATGAGCGCCGGAATCGCAGGTCCGGGGACGGTAGTGGTCATTGCGATTTCCGTGCTTTCCACCTTTACGCTGGTGAACCAGTCCCTGGTCAATACCGTCGGCCTGTTTCGAATTTTTGTGGTTCTGATC
Source organism: Paenibacillus sp. VCA1 (assembly GCF_031583795.1). Taxonomy (NCBI): domain Bacteria; kingdom Bacillati; phylum Bacillota; class Bacilli; order Caryophanales; family Paenibacillaceae; genus Paenibacillus; species Paenibacillus sp. VCA1. The sequence continues at coordinate 425,138 of NZ_JAVLSX010000001.1, forward strand.
AGCAGTCTTTTGGGATTGTTCGGGGTGCTGTTCTCTCTGCTGGCGATGGTCCTTTTCCTGGTCAATCTCCGTTCCTTCGGCACCTATTATTTGGCTCCGCTAAGTCCTCCGAAGTTCAGGGACATGTATAAAGTTTTATTCAGGATGCCATGGGGCAAGGACGGGTTCACGAATGGAAAGGAAAATAAAAGATGAACATGATGATGAAATGGATCCGCTGCATCCTTGCCTTGGCGCTTTTGACCATGCCGCTCACGGGCTGCTGGGGGGCAAGGGAAATCGAGCATATGATCTATGTGAATACCGTTGGGGTCGATTATGTAAAGGGACAGGTCGTACTGTATATCCAGATGCTCAACTTCAGCGGCATTGCCAAGAGAGAGTCCGGGCAGTCGCAACCGCAGAAGACGTTTGTCGGTAAAGCGGAAGGCGATTCGTTTGATACCGCAGTCTTTAATTTGTATACCTCTAGCCCGCAAAGGGTCGTCTGGAGCAATGTGAAAACGATCGTATTTAGCGAGGCGGCGTTAAAGAACGGGATTGTGGATCAGGTGCTGGACGTATGGGACCGGTATTATGAATTCAGGTATACGGTCTGGACGATGGCGACCAAGGAGCCGATAGAAGATTTGCTCAATACTCCATCCATCGCCGATTTGTCGGTGGTCTACTCGCAGCTCAACAGCCCGATGCGAATCTATGAACAAAATTCCGTCATCTCCCCGCTGTACCTCTACAAATTCATATGGAAGTGGAAAGAGAAGGGCGAAACGGTGCTTCTGCCGAATGCTGAGATTATTCCTGACTGGACCGACAACCGAAAACCTTCGCCCAACGTCAGCATGACCGGGGTTTGCTTTTTGCAAAAGCAAAAGTTTCGGGGATGCCTGGAGGATTCGGATATTTTGGGACTGAGGTGGCTGGAAAAGAATACGAGAAGAACATCTCTGGTCATCCGAAAAGGGAACGAGGTACAGGCTATGATGGTCATGAACAAGGTTAAATCGTCGATCCGCCCGAAGCTGAGACAAGGCAAGCCTGTATTTGACATCAAAGTGTCAACGCAGGCTACGCTTCCCCAGTTGAATAAGAACGTAACCAAGAAAAAACTGGAGATGGCAGCAACGAAGGAAATTAAGGACCAAATTATGAAGACCTACTTGAAAGGCTTGGAAATGGATGTGGATGCATACGGGCTATCGGGCATACTCCGCAGAAGCATGCCCGATGCCTGGCATAGGTTAAGCGCCGAAGACAAAATCCCGCTCGATCCGGGAAGCATCGAAAACATCGACATTAAGGTGAATTTGATCAGCGGAGGCATATCCAAGCTGAAATAAGCTTCTGCTTCGTTTATCCATTGTTGGAGGTTGGCAAGGGTGTATTCTTTACATCGTTGAGCCGAAGCTGTTTGTGCTGCAGGAAAAACGCCGCAATGCTGAGAATGACCATAAAAAGAGTAAACAAGGCGAGCATCCAGGCGGTCTGGTTGACCTGCAAATGATCCATGCACCAGCCGATGACAAGCGGAAGCACCGCGCCGCCCACGCCCCCGGAGGCAATCAGAATGCTTGGCGTCGACTCCTCCGTTCCTTGCAGCAGCTTGCTTGCGAAGACGAGGGCGATCGAGAAGATCCCCGACATAAACAAGCCGAGCAGCAGGATGACGGCAAAAGCGGACCAGACCGCTCCGGTCAAAGGAAATACGGCCAGCAGCACCAGCGTAACGGCGCAGCTGAACAGCACATATACGCGGTAATGGATGCGCTCAGCGACGGTGCCGGAGAAAATCCGGCCGATGGACATCGCCACCCAAAAGCAGGTCACGCTGAGCGTGGCAAAAGCTTCCTTCATGCCGATTTTTTCGATGAGGATGGCGGGCATAAAGTTGGCCAGACTCATTTCCGTGCCGACGTAGAGAAAGAAAAACACCATGAACAGCACCAGGATGCCCAATGATTTTCCCTGATACGGAAAACGTTTTTTGTGGGAGGCCGCGTTCCCATCCGTCCCGCTGACGTTTGCCGCCTTCCTGTCGGCACGGAGCTCCGCATCGATTTCGCCGAACGAGCTTTTGGACCATAACAGCAGGGTGACGAGGGAAAACAAGGAAATGACAAGAAAGGAAAAGCGCCACCAGCCTTGAGAGATGAACCCGCTGGCGATCAGCGGCATCACCATGGCGCCCACGCCAAAAAAGACTTCAAGGCGGCTCATGGCGACGGCCGTTTTTTCCTTGATCGCCGCAATGATAATCGTCCCGATCACGGCTTCAATCATGCCGAAACCGAAGCCGGCGCAGACGGCCGTCGGATAAAGCAGTTCCCATGGCGGCAGCAGCAGGTATGCCAGCTCGGCTGCGCAAAGCAGGGAGATGGCGATCAGCAGCCCGCCTCTTTTGCCAAAACGCCGGTTGAGAAGCGGAGAGATGAGAACGCCCACCAAAAAACCGGCAAACTGCGTAAAAATGAGCGTTCCGCCTTGGCTGTATTCGCGGTCGTAATGCTCCAGCAGCACCGGCAGCACAGAGCCGAGCACGACGTGAGCCAGCCCGATCAAAAAATAAGATAAGCACCCAATCCATATCAATCGTTTCATGATAACTCCTTTGGCAGCAAATTTGCGTCGTCGGATGAATCGTCCGAACCTCTGATCAGCATTATGTTCATCATACAAGAGAAAATGCTTAAAATCATAAAATATTGAAAAATTCTCCTGTGTGATTTATCCAAATCCGGAAAGGGCAAGCTACGTTTAAGGAGTTCTTATTTGGAAGGAGAAGTATGGACTATGGAAGCCCGGATCGTGATGGAGCAAAACATCGTCAAAATTTTGGATCACCATGAGTTCTGCGCTTTTGCCACCGTCGAAGGAAACCGGCCCAAGCAGCGGTACATGATGTTATACAACAGGGGCCTCAGCATTTATCTCGTGACGGACCGCAAGACGCATAAGGTAGAGGAGCTGGAGGACAACCCGCATGTTTCCTTGCTTTTCGGCTATGAAAACGGAAGCGCCGAGGGCTGGGCCGAAATCGAAGGAACTTGCAGCATCACGGACAACCTCGAGCTTCGCGAGCATTTCTGGAAGCCGGAATTCAAAGACAAATTTACCGGACCCGATGACTCCGACTACGTCGTCCTAAAAATCGATCCGGTGCGCATCATCCATGTTTCGGAGAGCGGCGAAAGGCATGAGTGGATCGAATAAGACGGTATTTTCCTAGTGATTTCGAACTATATAAAACGTATGTAACATCTTGCATAATACGCGGGGCAGGGTCCCGGGTATTATTTTTTTGCAAATGGAGGTATTTGTCTTTATTTCGGCTGAAATTGGATTTAAACTACTAGTGGACCCTAAAATATTTAACCGGTGGTTATAAATTAGAAAACGGTTACAAAAGGTCCGCGCATTTGTAATATCAGGTATATATTTTCTAGGAGGGGTAAAATGTCGAAGTCCCGTAAGAAAGTAGCGAAAACCATCACCGCAGCAGCCGTTGCCATTAACGTTCTGGCACTCCCGTTTGCGGCCTATGCCGACGGAAGCACGGCGAACCCGAAGGTCAAGCTCCGCTTGATGGAAACATCCGATTTGCATGTCAATATGGTCAATTATGACTACTATTCGGACAAGCCGACGGACGAATACGGATTTGCCAAAACGGCCACCCTGATCAACGCGGCGCGCAAGGAAGCCAAAAACAGCCTGCTGTTCGACAACGGCGACCTTTTGCAAGGCAATCCGCTAGGGGATTACGTTGCTAAAGTCAATCCGCTGAAACCGGGTCAAATTCATCCGGTGTACAAAGCGATGGATTTGATGCAGTATGATGCGGGCGGCGTAGGGAACCATGAATTCAACTACGGGCTCGATTTTCTGAATCTGTCGGAAAAGGGAGCCAACTTCCCGATCGTTAACGCGAACATCTACAAGGACGACGGCGATCAGGATGAAAGCAACGACGTGAACTATTTTACCCCTTATACGATTCTGAACAAAAAGGTGATTGACGAAAACGGCCAGGAGCAAACCGTCAAGGTTGGCGTGATCGCTTTTGCGCCTCCGCAAATCATGCAATGGGACAGCGCGAACCTGGTCGGCAAGGTGATCGCCAAAGACATCATCCAGACCGCCAAGAAGTTCGTGCCGCAAATGAAAAAAGAAGGCGCCGACATCATCGTCGCGATTCCGCACTCCGGCTTTGAGGATATTCCGCAAACGGACCTAATGGAAAACTCCGTGCTGTATTTGAGCCAGGTTGAAGGCATCGACGCGATTATGTTCGGCCATGCGCATAAAACCTTCCCAAGCGACGAGTTCAAAGGCAAAAAGGGCGTAGACCTCGAAAAGGGCACCATCAACGGCGTTCCTTCCGTCGAACCCGGATATTGGGGGGACCATCTCGGCATCATCGATTTGGACCTTGAAAAGGCAGACGGCAAATGGAAGGTTGTCGGCTCCAAAACCGAAACCCGCGCCGTTTACGACGTGACGAACAAAAAAGCATTGGTCGATGCCGATCAGGATATCGTTGATGCGGTTAAAGCCGAACATGACGCCACGATCGAATACGTCCGCGGACCGGTAGGCAAAACGACGGCGCCGATCACCAGCTATTTCGCGCTCGTGCAGGACGATCCGTCCATTCAAATCGTGACCAACGCCCAAAAATGGTATGTGGAGAAAAACCTGAAAGGCACGGAATACGAAAACCTTCCGGTGCTTTCCGCAGGCGCTCCGTTTAAAGCGGGCGGACGTTCGGGCGCTTCGTATTACACGAACATTCCGGCCGGAACGATCGCCATCAAAAACGTGTCCGACCTGTACGTGTATCCGAACACCGTGCATGCGGTCGTCGTCAACGGCGAAGAATTGAAAAACTGGCTTGAATGGTCCGCAGGGCAGTTCAACCAGATCGATCCTTCGAAAACGACGGAGCAGCCGCTTATCAACAACGACTTCCCGACATATAACTATGACGTGATCGATGGCGTGACGTACCAAATCGATGTCACGCAGCCGAACAAATTCGACCTGAAAGGCAACCTGGTCAACCCGGATGCAAACCGCATCAAAAACCTGCAGTATAACGGCAAACCGATCGATCCGAAGCAAAAATTCGTCGTGGCGACCAACAACTACCGCGCTTCGTCTTCCAAGCTGGCGAATCCGGACGGCAAACGGATCATCATGGCGGCTCCGGACGAAAACCGCCAGGTCATTATCGATTACATCCGCGAAAACGGAACGATCAATCCTTCCGCGGACAACAACTGGTCGTTTGCTCCGATCGACAAAAAGCTGAACGTCACGTTTACGTCGTCTCCGGATGCCAAAGATCTGGTAGCGAAAAGCAAAAACATGACGTATGTCGGCGACGGCGGCAACGGCTTTGCGAAATATGCGCTTGATCTGTCCGTAAGCGCGCCTGCGCCTTCGACGGAAACGACGACGCCTCCGGAGACGACGAAACCGGCCGAACCGGCAAAACCGGAACCGCCTGCAGTTCCTACGAAACCATCGCAGCCTGACACGAAGCCTGCACCTAAACCGGAAACAGGCAAGCCGTCCGCAAACGGTAAAGTATACGTCATCAAAAAAGGCGACAACCTGTACCGCATCGGGCTCCGGTTCGGCGTGGACTGGGAAAAAATCGCCAAAGCTAACGGAATCACCAATGTCCGCGGCCTGAAAATCGGCCAGGAAATTATTATTCCGTAAGTAAAAGTGACTTATACTATCAATAAAAAACAAGCCGGCGGTTGATGTTTGACTGAAGTGACCGCCGGCTTGTTTTGTCAAATCATTCATTGTGACCATCGAAGGATGATGTTCATTGAGAGACGGTGAACTCTCCATCATGCCCATTTCCTAAGGATTGGCAATCAAAACCCATATAATAGAACTTATCGACATTGAGGTTGGAATAGGTAATTCGGTAACTTTTATTTACGTCCAGCTGGTTTGTTAACAAAATGCTGCTGCTGTCTTTTGAATACAAGTATACGTAGGCATACTTTACAGGGGCATTTGCAGTCGTTGTGATATCCAAATATAACTTACCGTCTTTATTGGGGGAAAAATAGTAATTGGTAAACAGTACACTGTTGTTCGTCCAATATGACCCGCTATAATTTCTGGAGGCTAAATTCCAAAAATCGCTAGGTCTGGATGTGCCGTAAACGGAGATATCATCCAAATGATAAGCGTTCAATTTCTGCTGAGGCTTTATTTCTTCAATCGTCACTGTTGGGGCCGGATCGTTAGCTGCTTGCAATTTAGTGGTTTCTTGATTGATGTTATCAATAAATCCTTGCGGTTTAACAGTAACAACATTCGTTTGAACTGACGCTTGGGGCCTTTCAACTGAAGAAGATGCGGAGTCGGATGCCGATGCTGAAGCGGCCAGCGTAAACATCAGAGCCAGAACACTAAAAAACATAAACGTCTTCTTTTTAGCCATTCCATTTTTCCTCCTTATTATAAAACAACTTTAGTAGATAAACTCCCCTTTATGTATTTCCTCCTTTGACAAGACCGTTATTTTTGGAGAATATCCTAAATATATTAACAACCATTTTTGTGGAAAGTTTGATACATTTTTGGTAAAAATGAATGATAGTTTATGAAAGATCTTTACAAGCAGACAAATGGGCCGCCCCAGGTCAAAGTTCAACCTTAGGGCGGCCCATTTTTTCATTCATTGAATTACGATCATCGCCATTTCCCGAATAAAAGGGAGCGGGTTCTGTTTGCGGGTGAAGCAGGCATTAATGTTCGACTTTTACGTGGCTCATGCCGCCAACCGTGTACTCTTTGCCATAAACTTGAACATCGGCAGGCACTTCCGACTCGTTGGCGATGACAACTTCATGTTCCCCAACCGTCACTTTCAGGCGCGAACCGCGGAACATCACCTTGAAGGAGAAGGATTTCCAGTGTCCCGGGTTAAACGGATTCAGATGCAGGACGCCGTCTTTCACCTTCAGGCCGCCGAAGCCGTACACGACGGACATCCAGGTTCCGGCCATGCTGGTCGTATGGCAGCCGTCTTCGGTATCGTTGTTGTAGTTGTCCAGGTCAAGGCGCGAGGTCCGCAAATACATTTCGTAAGCTTTTTCCTTGTAGCCGAGCTCGCACGCAATGATGGAGTGAACGCAAGGCGAAAGGGAGGACTCATGCACCGTCAGCGGCTCGTAGAAATCGAAATTCCGCTTTTTCGTCTCCAGGTCGTAACGGTCGCCCAGGAAAAAGAGCCCCTGCAAAACATCGGCCTGCTTGATATAAGCCGAACGCAAAATGCGGTCCCAGGACCAGTTTTGGTTCAGCGGCAGATGTTTCGGATCGAGCTCCTTGACAGGGGTCAGATCTTTATCAAGGAATCCGTCCTGCTGCAGGAAGATTTGCCGCTCCGGATCGTACGGGTAATACATTTTGTCGATGATATCCTGCCATTTTGCCGTTTCCGCTTCGGATAATTGCAGTTTTTCTATCAGCTCGCGGTATCGGGAAGGTTCGTTTTCACGCAGGTAATCGAGCACTTCCAACGTGTATTCCATCGTCCAGCAGGCGATGCGGTTCGTATACCAGTTGTTGTTGACGTTATTTTCGTATTCGTTGGGACCTGTCACGCCCAAAATCATGTATTGCCCTTTGGCGGCGACATAATTGACGCGCTCCTCCCAGAAGCGGGAAATTTCGGCGAGCACTTCAAGACCGTATTGGCCGAGATAAGCGAAGTCCCCGGTGTAATTGACGTAATTGTAAATCGCGTACGCGATCGCGCCGTTCCGGTGGATTTCCTCAAAGGTGATTTCCCATTCGTTATGGCATTCCTCGCCGTTCATCGTCACCATCGGATAGAGGGCGCCTTTGGCAAAGCCGAGCTTGCGCGCATTTTCCTTGGCCTTTTCCAGATGCTTGTAGCGGTAAATGAGCAGGTTGCGGGCGATGGAGCTGTCGGCGGTGCTCAGGTAAAAAGGCAGGCAGTAGGCTTCGGTGTCCCAATACGTGCTGCCGCCGTATTTTTCGCCGGTAAACCCTTTCGGTCCGATGTTCAGCCGGTCGTCCTCGCCGCTGTAGGTTTGATTGAGCTGGAAGATGTTAAAACGGATCGCCTGCTGCGCCGCCACATCTCCTTCAATCACGATGTCGCTGTCCTGCCATTTATCGGCCCATGCCTGAACCTGCTCCCGGTGCAGCGCCTGAAAGCCAGCTTCCGCCGCGCTTTGAAGGGCAGTGCGTCCGGCATCCACCAGCTGCCCCAAACCATGGTCGCGGGAGGTCACGTTGGCCGCATATTTGTAAATGGCGATCTGCTCATTCGCAGACGCTTCAACCTGCGCGCGGAAGCCGACATACTTCTCTTTCGCCAGCTGCTCCGGTTTTATATCAAGGAGTTCGCCGTTTTTGCTGATTTCAAAAGTCATGACCGAAGTCAGGTGGAAGTCGAGCTTTTTCGTTTTTACCGTCAGCGCCGCATCATGTTCGCCGAATTCCTTCGAGACTTCCGTCCAAAATTTTTCGTCATAGTTGGCGTCCCGGTTCTGCACGTCGCCGTCCAGGTAAGGAGTAACCGTGAAGGTTGCTTCAAAATTGAGCGGCGTGACCGCATACCGGATGACGCCGATTTCATGGCGGGTCATGCTGACGAAACGGATCGCTTCGACGCGGATCTCCTTGCCGCCTTCAAGCTCGGCCGTGAAGCTGCGGGACAACGTTCCTTCCTTCATGTTCAGCACCCGCGTAAAATCCTTCACTTTACAGTTGGCGAGGTCCAGCGGTTGTCCGTCGATATCGATGTCGATGCCGATCCAGTTCGTGCTGTTCAGCACCTTGGCAAAATACTCCGGATAGCCGTTTTTCCACCAGCCGACGCGGGTTTTGTCGGGATAATAAACGCCGGCCATGTAGCTTCCCTGCAGCGAAGGCCCGCTGTAGGACTCCTCGAAATTGGCGCGCTGCCCCATGTATCCGTTTCCAATACTGAAAATGCTTTCCGAAATTTCATGCAGGTGCGGCTGAAAATCCTCTTCAACGATGTTCCATGGGTCGAGCTTTAAATAAGGTTTCATCATCATCGGCTCCTCTGTAGATAAAATAAGAATCGGCAAATTTTACTGACAAATTTCGCCCAATGCTTGATAAGTTCGAAAATGGCGGAGGGGACGGAATCGATCTGAAGAAGCGGTAGCGGTCGCCTTTGTCTCCGAATTTCTACCTTTGTGGAAAGTGTAAATTATAGAAATTTGGAGACAACAGCGATCGGAAGAACGATCCGTAACCGCAGCAGCCACTTTCGAAATCATGTAATGCACTATTAGCGATATTGGGCCAAAATTTCCAGGGAAATATGTTGAAAATTAGCTGGATGGAAAGATTTCTGCCAGACGGCCCAGCGACATTTCCCGCAAAGACGACACAACCGCATCGGCCCGGCCAAGCGTGGTTTCGGACCCGACGCCGATGCTGCGCATGCCTGCGTGGATGGCGGCTTCGATGCCGGCTTCGGCATCTTCGAATACGACACATTCCGCAGGGCTGACCTTCAGTTCCCGGGCTCCCAGCAAAAATACCTCCGGATCGGGTTTGGCGCTGGCCGTTTTCGTTCCGTCGACGATGGCGTCAAAATAAGGGGCCAGTTTCGTGTTGTTCAGAATCGTCATCGCGTTTTTGCTGGCCGAGCCGAGCGCGACGAGCAGGCCGGCGGCTTTCAGCTCCTGCAAAAAGGCCAGGGCGCCCGGAAGAATCTCGGATTCATCCATCCGGGTGATGTAATCGACGTACCAGCCGTTCTTTTTTTCGGCGAGCGCAAGGCGGGTGGTTTCATCCGGCGAAATGCCGCCGATCGAAAGCAAAATGTCGAGCGAAGCCATCCGGCTTACGCCTTTCAGCCTTTCGTTATCCTGCTCGGTAAAGTCGAAGCCAAGTTCCCCGGCAAGCCGCTTCCAGGCCAGATAATGATATTTGGCGGTATCGACCAGCACGCCGTCCAAATCGAACAGGCAGGCGCGAATCGGTGTATGCAGCGACATGGGCAAGTTCCTCCTTTGTTGTTTGTGCAAACGTTTGAACTACAGCGAAAAATAAAAGAAGCACCAATGATGCTCCGCTTATTTCATAACAAATCATAAAGTGATGGGCTTAAAACGCCGGAAAGCCCAGCCGTGACGCAGTGAGCGTATTGCCTGCTTGCAAACGACCCCCGTTCAAAATTGCGCCGATCGGATCAGCGCCTTGTCGATTCGGTTTGGCCGCCAAGCAGCGAATTCGCTGATTGGCGCCATCACTGGAGTTTTTGCCCGGTCAAGACTCTTTCGGCGGCGTGTAAACGGATGATTCGCGAATGACCAGACGATGGGGAATGATATGACGTTTCTGAAGCTGTTTGTCCCCGTCATGCTGGATGGATTGGATTAGAGCCTGCGAAGCGGTGTATCCAAGATTGTAGATGCCGATATCCATGCTGCTGACCGGCGGCGACGCCAGCTCGGCGATCGAAAGATTGTTGAAGCTGACGATGCATAAATCCTCGGGAACCTTGTAGCCCAATTCATGAAGGCCGCGCAGAACGCCTAAAGAGACGAAGTCGTCCATCACCACGAGCGCCGTAGGGCGTTCAGGAAGGTTCATGAAAAAGGACATGGCGCGATAGCCGCTTTCCTGCAAAAATTCGCCTTCGACGATCCAGTCGCGGCGCATTTCGAGCCCGGCTTCCTCCAGCGCGTTCATGTAACCTTTCAAACGGTCGCGGGACACGATATGGTTCGGCGGGCCGCTCACAAACCCGATGCGCTCATGCCCGAGCGAGATCAAATGTTTGGTGGCATCGTAGGCTGCCTGCACATTGTCGTTGTCCACGGACAAAATGTCCGGATATTTTTCGCTGCGCCCGATCAGGACAAACGGAAACTGGTTTTTTTTCAAAAACTCCACGACCTGGTCATCCTTGCGGGAATACAGCAAAATCGCGCCGTCGACCCGTTTGCCCTTCAGCAGTCGGGATACGGCATCAACTTCCTCCTGCTCGCTTCCGCCCGAGCTGATCAGCACGTCGTATCCGGAACGGTTGGCCTGTGTGACGATGCCGCGGATCAGCTCCATGAAGAACAAGTTCAGAAACAGCTCTTCGGCAGGTTTCGGCAAAATGACGCAGATGGTTTCCGTCGTTCTCGACACGAGGCTTTTGGCCATGATGTTCGGGTGATACCCAAGCTCCTCCATGACGTCCCGCACTTTTTGGGATGTTTCCCGGCTGATTCTCGTGTTGTTCGACAGCACACGGGACACGGTGGAAGGGGAAACGCCCGCTTTTTTGGCGACATCTTTTATCGTTACAGACATGGTGACCTCCCTGTGGAACCGTTTGCGTTCCTTGATAGACGGGAACCTTTGTTCAAATGTTCACCTTATTTTTCAATTGCTATCTTAATCCAAAGCATGTGCGCTTGTAAATACGGTTGATCCGGGTCCGTCCGAACAAGGCTCGGAAACGGCGGAAAATCAAGCGGATACCAGCCTGTTTTCGATATTGCAATCGCGCTGGGCTGTCAAGGATCGGCCAAGCTTCGGCGTCGTTTTGGGGTGTTCGGAAGAAAAACAGCGAAGAAAAAAATATCTTGCGCGTGCGTTTTCAGAAAGCGTATTCTGCGTAGTAAGAAAGCACAGGCGGCAAACAATGATGATGCGGCAGAGGATGACATGCTGCCTGAACGTCCGTTTTCTTAACATTGTCTGATGACTTTGCGAAGGAGGAGAACATGAAGCAAAGAGCGCAAACGGCAAGTAAGGCGTCCATGGGAAGATGGGGGCGCGGAGCGGCGGCTGCGGCATTGGTCGGTATTTTGCTGGCAGGCTGTGGCAGCGAAGGTCCCGGGGCGCAAAAATCCAAAACATCGGAACCGAACGCGGCAGTCGAAGGGCCGCGCGAATCCGCCAGGGCCGATGGAAATGGGCAAGCGCCGGAGGGAGCAGGAGAAACGAAAATGCAGGTTCGCGAGCAGCCGTCGACCGTTTATTACGAGGTGTTCGTCCGGTCTTTTGCGGATTCGAACGGAGACGGCATCGGGGACCTGAAAGGCTTAACGGAGAAGCTGGATTATTTGAACGACGGCAATCCGGACACCCATGACGATTTAGGGGTAGGCGGCATCTGGCTTATGCCGGTCCAGCCATCCCCAAGCTACCACGGTTACGACATCACCGATTATCGCAACATCAACCCCGATTACGGGACGCTGGAGGATATGAAAAGGCTGGTGGAAGAAGCCCATAAGCGCGGAATCAAAGTGATCATGGACCTGGTCGTGAACCATACCAGCGTGCAGCATCCGTGGTTCGTCGAAGCGAGCCAAAGCCCGAACAGCAAATACCGCAATTGGTACGTATGGGCGGAGGATCAGGGGATCGTCCCTTCCGGCACCAGCGCGGCGGGCAGCGGCAATCCGTGGTTTGAACGCGGAGGCGCCCATTACCTCGGTACCTTTTGGGAAGGGATGCCTGACCTCAATTTCGATAATCCGGAGGTTCGCAAGGAGATCAAGGATGTCGGGCAGTTTTGGCTGAAGCTCGGCGTGGACGGTTTCCGGGTGGACGGCGCCAAGCATATTTACGAAAACCTGCAAAGCGACCGCAGCCCGGCAACCACCGCCAAAAATGCGGCTTGGTGGCAGGAATTCCGCAGCGGCATGAATGCCGTGAACAAAGACGCGTACATGGTGGGCGAGGTTTGGGAATCATCGGCGGCCGTCATCGCTCCATACTTGGACCGGGCGTTCGATTCGGCGTTCGATTTCAGCCTTGCGGATCATATCCTCAGCGCAGTCAAGCAGGAAAAGGACAACAATCTGGCGTTTTCGTTGGAGCGAACCCACGGGTTCTACATGGAGAAGTCCGGGAACCGGTACGCGGATGCCGTCTTTTTGTCCAACCACGATCAGGACCGTGTGATGAGCCAGCTCGGAAAAAATACGAATCATGCCAAAATGGCCGCGGCGCTTTTGCTTACATTGCCGGGCAACCCGTTTATTTACTACGGGGAAGAAATCGGCATGCTTGGCGCAAAACCGGACGAACAAATCCGCGAACCGTTTGCATGGACGGCGGACGGAAAAAGCAAAGCGCAAACCTCTTGGGAACAACCGATCGTCAGCGGCGCGAACCGGAAGGAAGCGAACGTTCAAACCCAAACGAATCAAAAGGATTCTCTGCTGTCCGCTTACCGGATGCTGATCCGTTGGCGAAACGAGCTGCCTGCCCTTCGCGGCGGAGAGCTGGCGAGTATCGAAACGGGGAATCCCGCCATCGTATCTTTCGTGCGCAAAAGTCCGGAGCAAACCGTGCTCGTGTTGCACAATCTATCCGGTCAGCCTCAGGACGTTTCCCTGGAACCGGCAAGCCTGTCCGTTTTTCAAAAAATGGTCCGCAACAGCAGCGACGGCGCTGTCATCAACAAAAATATCGTATCGCTTCCGGCCTATTCCACCGTTATTTTGCAGTAAATAGGTCCCAGAATCTAAGAAAGCATGCAATATTTCGAGATATTGGGCGATTACAGCCGGAAAACTACCCAATTTAGCCGAAATTACACTGTGCAAACGTTTTTACAAAACAAAAAGCTCCGTGTATGATAAACGCATGATTAAAGCGCTTACTTCGGAACCGATTGAAGAAAAGTGGTCCGTCATACATAAAAATCGGACCGTTATTGCTTCTTGTGAAATCGTTTGCGCTTGAATCGGGACGCAGAAGTTTAAATCCAGGAGAGGGGTTATTGCGAAATGAAAATGAAACAGTTTCTGGCCTTGGCTGCTACGCTGACGATGGCGTTTTCCATTACGGCCTGCGGCAGCGGTAACAAAACCGCCGAGGAGCCTGCACCGGCAGACAACAACAGCTCCGAAACGACGGCGCCTGCCGAAAATAACAACGATGCCGCAGCTGCGGAAGGACTGCAGCCGGAGGACGGAGCTTCCTTGGTCGTTTGGGAGAGCAAGGACGAAAGAGCGTTTACGGATGAAATCGCGAAGCAATTTACGGCCAAATATAATATTCCGGTCAAAATCGAAGAAGTCAATCCAACGGACCAAGTGACGAAGCTGTCCCAAGACGGGCCTTCCGGACTGGCCGCCGACGTCGTTATTTTCCCGCATGACAACCTGGGCAGAGCCGTCGAAGCTGGCCTCCTGCTTCCAAACGAAGCATTCAAGGACGAAATCACCAAAAACAATACCGAGGCAGCCGTTCAAGGCGTAACCTATGACGGCACGCTTTTCGGATATCCGAGAGCGGCTGAAACCTATGCGTTGTACTACAACAAATCCCTCGTGAAAGAAGCGCCCAAATCGTTTGAAGATGTCATCGCTTTCGGCAAAACGTTTACGGATAACGCCAAGAAAAAATACGCCATCATGTGGGAAACGGGCAACATGTACTTCAACTATCCGTTTATCGCTTCGACCGGCGGATATATTTTCGGCAAAAACGGAACCGACAAAGACGACATCGGCATCAACAACGAAGGCGCGCTGGAAAGCTTGAAAGTGTACCAGGAGCTGAAAACGATTCTGCCGGTGAAGAGCGGGGATATCAACCCGGATATCAAACGCAGCTTGTTTAACTCCGGCGACGTAGCCATGGACATCAACGGGCCTTGGGAGCTTGGCGGCTACAAAAAAGCGCTCGGCGACAACCTCGGCATCGCGCCGATCCCGACGATCGGCGGCAAAACAGCCATCTCCTTCTCCGGTATTAAAGCATGGTACGTCAACTCGTTTACGAAATACCCGAATGCGGCTCAATTGTTCGCCGAGTTCGCGTCCACCAAAGACGCTCAATTGCTGCTGAACGAAAAAGTCGGCTCCATCCCTACGAACAAGGAAGCGCTGGAATCCGACCAAATCAAAAACGACCCGTATATTTCGGCATTTGCGGAGCAAGCCAAAAACTCGCAGCCGATGCCTTCCATTCCTGAAATGGGCAACGTATGGAGTCCTGTGAACGCGGCGCTGCCGGAAATTTGGGACAACAACGCGGATCCGAAAACAGCGATGGACAAAGCGGCTCAGCAAATCAAAGACTTGAACAACGGCGCGACCAAATAATAAGACAGAAGCTTGGCAGATCCTGTTGAATCGACCCGCCGCTCACCGAGCGGCGGGCGATTCACCTTAAAACGTCGTCATGTTTGGTGTTTTCGTCAAAAGGGCATTTTTTCTCGTGCCGCTAGAGAAACTCCGCATGGGGGTCTGGTTACACGCCGCAAGCGTCAACAGATGCTTTCGCATAATTCGGGGAGGGGAGAGGGCTGATGCAAAGGCACCGCAGCAAGGCAACGATACTGTCGATTTTAAGCATGGGACTTGGACAAATATATAACCGCCAGTTCATTAAAGGCATCTTGTTCCTGCTTGTCGAAGCATGGTCTGTTTTTTATTTCAGCAGCAATTTGGGCAGAGCGTTATGGGGAATCGTAACCCTCGGGGAAACGCCCCGGAATATATCCAAAAAGATCGAGGGAGACCACTCCATTTTCATTCTGGTCCAGAGCTTGATCACGCTTTTATTTTTGGTTCTGTTTATTATCGTCTATATCATGAACATCCGGGATGCCTATAAAACGGCGCAAAACCGGGAAAACGGCAAAAAGCCGAACAATTTCAAACAATCCGTCCGGTATGTGATGGACTATAAATTTGCGCAATCCTTTTTGGCCCTTCCGACCATAGGCATTTTGTTTTTTACAATTATGCCGATTCTGTTTATGATCATGCTGGCATTCACCAACTACTCGGCGCCAAATCATATACCTCCGGCGAAACTTGTCGATTGGGTGGGCTTTCAGACGTTTAAGGACTTATTGTCGCTGAAAACGTGGAGCCATACGTTTTTTGGCGTATTGACCTGGACGATTATCTGGGCGGTTCTGTCCACGCTAACCACATATTTGGGAGGCCTGCTGGTGGCGCTTCTGATCAATCAGCAGGGCATCAAATTCAAAGGGCTGTGGCGGACGATCCTGGTTATTCCATATGCGATTCCGCAGCTTATCTCGCTGCTTGTCATGCGGAACATGTTTAACGGCCAATTCGGTCCCATCAACCAATACCTAGGTTACTTCGGCCTTGGCGGCCTTCCTTGGCTTACGGACCCGTTCTGGGCCAAAGTGACGGTTATCATCGTCAACATGTGGGTCGGCATTCCGGTATCCATGATTTTGATCATGGGGATCCTGACGACCATTCCGAAGGACATGTATGAAGCGGCGGAAATTGACGGGGCTAGCGGATACCAAAAATTCAAAATTGTCACGCTGCCGATGATCCTGTTCTCGACGGCGCCGACGCTGATCATGCAGTTTGCGGGCAACATCAACAACTTTAACGCCATTTACCTGCTGACGAACGGCAATCCGGTGGTCGGGGATTATCAATACGCCGGCGCGACGGATCTGCTCGTGACCTGGCTGTACAAACTGACGCTGGATCAGAATAAATACAACATGGCGTCCGCTGTCGGCATCATCATTTTCCTGATTATCGCCTCGTTCTCCATTTACAATTACCGGCGGACCAAGTCATTCAAAGAGGAGGATATGATCCAATGAGCGGACGCAAAGTGAGAAGAGGTTTCCGGCTGGGGCTGAGTTATCTCGTTCTGGTCATCCTGTCCGTATGCGCGGTTTATCCTGCCCTTTGGGTGGTCTTGGGATCGTTCCGGCCGGGGAAATCGCTGTACAGCAAGACGCTGATTCCGGAAACCTTTACGCTGGACCATTATCGCGAGCTGTTTACTTCGAAAAGCTTCATGTTCGGCCAGTGGTATTTGAACACACTGAAAATCGCCACGTGCTCAATGATCATCGGCGTATTTTTGACGCTGCTGACCAGTTACGCGGTATCCCGGTTCCGTTTCCGCTGGCGGAAGACGGCGTTGTCGACCGTGCTTATCCTGGGGATGTTTCCGGGCTTCATGAGCATGATCGCGATCTACCTTTTGTTAAAAGAGTGGCATCTGCTGGACACGCATCTGGCGCTGATCGTCGTGTATGCCGCCGGAGCCCCTCTCGGGGGAACGTTTATCGCCAAAGGTTTTCTCGATACGATCCCGCGCACGCTGGATGAAGCCGCCAAAATCGATGGAGCGAGCAACTGGAAGATTTTTACCCGCATCATTTTGCCGCTTTCCAAACCGATGATCACCTATATGGCATTAACGCAGTTTGTCGGCCCTTGGGTGGATTACATTTTTGCACGGCTCGTTCTGCGGACGAAGGAAAACTGGACGCTGGCGGTCGGGCTGTACGATATGGTCGCTTCGAACCAAAACACGAACTTTACGGCATTTTCCGCCGGAGCGGTCCTGATCGCGGTGCCGATCACCATTTTGTTTATTTTCCTGCAGCGTTTGCTCGTGGACGGACTGACGTCGGGCGCAAGCAAAGGGTAAGGCCGTTTGAAGACGCTTATCAAGCGGTATACAAACATATATGTAAGGAAGTCGCCATATTGGCGGCTTCTTTTTTTGCGATGAAGTTACATGGGGGGGCGACCCGAACTTGAACAGCAACATGTGGTTGGAATTGGGGCGAGTGTTATCCCGGTTGAAAAAATAAAATCCATATCAGGGCAAACGCTATTGACAAACGCACTACTGCGTGTTACTTTGTAGTGGTAGTAAGTAATACTTCATACCAGTAACACAGAATAGCAAGGAGCGATTGTGTTGGAAAACCTAACGGAAATGCTCAAAGGCGTGCTTGAGGGCTGCGTCCTTGAGATTATAAGCCGCCAAGAAACCTACGGCTACGAAATCACGCGGCGGCTGAACGCCCTCGGCTTCTCAGATGTTGTGGAGGGAACGGTGTACACCATCCTGATCCGCCTTGAAAAAAACAAATTGGTGGAGATCACCAAGAAACCCTCCGACATGGGACCGCCGCGAAAGTTTTTCGCGATCAATGACGCGGGGCGTGAGGAGCTGCGGAAGTTCTGGGAAAAATGGGAGTTCGTATCATCAAAAATGAATGAGTTAAAGGAGGAAAAACAATGAATTTTTGGGAAAAAATCACCGGCAGCGACATGACTAAAGAAATGAAGGCTTTTGAAGCGCGAGCGAAAAAGCTTCCGGCCGATTATCAAGCGGCATGGGAAGACATCAATACAAATATTTGGTCGTATACCAATTTTTCTGGTCGCAACCTCATGCCAATTCTTGACGGCGTGCTTGGCCTGCTCGAAGAAGCGTCGGCGGACGGTCAGAGTGTTCAAGAGGTGCTCGGTGACGATATCAAAGGCTTCTGTTCAGCACTCGCAGGCATCGATGGGGCAAAGTCCTACCGCGACAAGTGGCGTGAGCAACTTAACAATAATATCGCTAAAAAATTAGGCAAATAGGAGGAGGATAACATGAGAATACGAGATATCATCGAAGGCAAAAAAGAGTGGCGTGCGCATGTGGCGCGTGTCAAAGCGCTCCCGCAAGATTATCAGATCGTGTATAAAGAGATTCAAAAATATCTCTTTAAGGTCGGCCCTGTTGAGCTAACCGAAGGGACGGGTTTGCTCTCGGGGATTGTCGATCTTTTTGAAGACGGCGCGGCTATGGGGAAAGGCGTGCTTGAAGTGACGGGCCGTGACGTAGCGGCTTTCTGCGATGATCTAATCAAAGATTCAAAAACTTACGCTGATGTCTATCAAGAATCCGTTGACCAAAAAGTTTACAAGGCCATAAAAGAGGCTGCGGATAAAACAAAATAAAAGGGGGGTATCAGGATGGAGAAAGCAATTCAAGTGAAAGGTCTGCGAAAATCTTTCAAGGACACGGAAGTTCTAAAGGGCGTCGATTTTGAAGTGAAGCGAGGTGAGATTTTCGCCCTGCTTGGCTCCAACGGCGCGGGGAAGACGACGATTATCAGAATCCTCACCACACTGCTCAAACAGGACGGAGGCACCGCCACCGTAAACGGATTTGACGTCGCGTCAAAACCTGAGAATGTGCGGCATGCGATCAGTCTGACCGGGCAGTTTGCCGCCGTGGACGAGATTTTGACCGGGCGGGAAAATCTTATGATGATCGCCAAGCTGCGGCACCTTAAAAATCCGCGTCAGGTTGCGGATGACATGCTTAAACGCTTTGGCTTGACAGACGCCGCGGACCGCAAGGCATCTACGTATTCGGGGGGCATGCGCCGCAGGCTCGACATCGCTTTGAGCCTTGTCGGAAATCCGCAGATCATTTTCCTTGACGAGCCAACTACCGGGCTTGACCCCGAGGCCCGCATCGAGGTTTGGAAGACCGTCAAGGAACTGTCGGACGGCGGCACGACGATATTTCTAACCACTCAGTATCTGGATGAGGCGGAGCAATTAGCCGACCGAATCGCCATTCTTCACGAAGGCAGGATTATCGCGAATGGCACGCTCACGGAGCTGAAAAAGCTGTTCCCGCAAGCGAAGGTGGAGTATGTGGAAAAACAACCTTCATTGGAGGAGATTTTCCTCGCAATCGTTGGCAAGAAGGAGGCCATGTAAATGGAGACGGTAAAGAATCACTTTTTTAGCGATATGGGCGTTATGCTTGGGCGCTCTATGCGCCATATTTTCCGCAGCATGGACACCATCATCACGGTCTGCATCACTCCGATTGCGATGATGCTGCTGTTCGTCTATGTGTTCGGCGGCGCCATTCAAACCGGTACGGATAACTATGTGAACTACCTGTTGCCAGGCATATTGCTTATGGCTATCGCCAGCGGGGTAGCCTACGTGGCGTACCGCCTGTTTATGGATAAGCAACGGGGGATCATTGAGCGGTTCCATTCCATGCCGATTTCGCGTTCCGCCGTCCTGTGGGGGCACGTGCTGACCTCGGTGGTATCCAACGTCATTTCTCTTGTCGTCATCATTCTCGTAGCGCTCATTATGGGCTTTCGCTCCTCGGCAGGGGTACTGCAATGGCTCGCCGTAGCCGGTATCCTTGTGCTGTTTACGCTGGCTTTGACTTGGGTCGCGGCGATTGCCGGATTGTCCGCAAAATCGGTGGAAGGTGCAAGCGCATTTTCTTATCCGCTTATCTTCCTGCCGTTTATTAGTTCGGCCTTTGTACCGACCGATTCGATGCCGAAGGTCGTTCGCGCTTTTGCCGAGAACCAGCCGGTGACTTCCATCGTGGAATCCATCCGTGCACTGCTGTCAGGTCAGCCTGTGGGCAATGATATATGGATCGCGCTTGGGTGGTGCGTCGGAATTATGCTCGTAGCTTATATCTTTGCGATGCGCGCGTTCAAACGGATAGCAGCTTAATGTTTGCAGGTATTAAAAACGTAAGTTTGATCATAAACGAAGGCAGCCTGTCGCTGCCTTCCGCTGTATTTGTGTTCGCCGATCGGCTTAAGCTTTTTAATCGTTCAGGCGTTCTCACCAAGAAATTCATGTCTGTATATCGTGGTGATCCTGTCTAAAACGTTCTGAGCTTGATCTTTAAAATGCAAATCCGCGACCTGACCCTTCAGCAAAAACACCCCGGTCTCATGGCGATGTTCCCCGAGCGCACCCTCATACAACCGACCAGCGCCTTGGGTAGGCGGGGAGAAAAACAGCTTCATCAACGGTTTGACCAATAGGGGTAGTCCTGATTTTTTTCCCTTTCTTAACGTATTGTTGCTGCCCGGGTCGACGCTGCGGATTTTGATGCCGTCCTTGGCAAGCTGCGGCGCGATGGCCTGCGTCCACAGCGAAAGCGCCAGCTTTGAGGCAGCGTAAGGGCCGATCAGCTTGCGGAAGGTTTTGGGGCGCTCCAGAATTTCGATGCTGAACTCTTTCGTGAATTTAAGCGCTGAAGATGAAGTGTTGATCACCGTTTTTAAGCGGCCGCCGTTAATGAGTTCCTTCAATTCCATCAGGATGATATACGGCACGACCGTCATCACTTCATAATGCTTCTCGCGCCCTTGTATCGAATAACTCAGCTCGTGAAAGCTCCCGCCCGCGTTGTTGAACAACACATCGATCCGCTGTTCCTTATTTTTGATCTCCTCCAAAGCCCGTCTCAAGCTGGCGTAATCCGCGAGATCGGTTACTTTATACATGCGAAGCCGCCTGCTTTTGACCGCTTTTTGGATGCTCGCATCGTCTGCCGGAAAGTCCGAACGGTTCAAAGCGACCACCTGCCAGTCCTCCGACAATAATTTCCGGGTCAATTCCAACCCGATCCCGGCGCTTGCGCCCGTAATCAGTGCAATATTTTCGCGTTGGTTTTCGTTCATTGTGCTTCTCCTCCTGAAGTCGGGATATTTCCCCTAGTAGCGCACATTGTAGAACTTGGAGTCGGCTCCAAGTCAAGGAGCGAAAACAGGGTTTTGGTTCAAAGAGGAATAGACTTGACTTGGAGCCAGCTCCAAGATGTATAATGCACAAAAAACAATCTCCAGGAGGGAGTAGGGTGAAGGCAGAGCAAACTTTTACGATCAAACAAACCGCCGAGCAAACCGGCATCTCCGAGGATACGATCCGTTATTACGAAAAGATCGCGCTGCTGCCCCGGGCGGACCGGAAGGACAACGGGCACCGCATCTACCGGCAGGAGGACATCCATACGATCCGGCTCCTATCCTGTTTGAAAAAGACGGGAATGCCGCTGGAGGAAATGCGGCCGTTTTTGGCGGTTTCCGCCGATGCCGATCCCGCGGAATATCCCGAGCTGGTGGAGCGTTTAATGAGCCACCGGGAAAATATCGTCAGCCAAATCGCCTCGTTGCAGCAGGTGGTCGATTTTATCGACATGAAGCTGGGAGAGGGGAGAGTCCGCCGGGATTGCTCGGATGAAAGCGGGGACGATTCGTCAGAAAAAACGGAGGAAGGGCCAAAAGCAAAGTCTGTCTCGCCTGTTGAGATGCGTTATTTTCCCTTATCGGCCAAAGCGGTTAAATCGATGGTTACGAATAGATAATCCCGTTACCAGTCCGACCATGGCTAGGAGGATCATTAGCTAGGTTAGAAATTCAACTTATGAACATGTGTCATGAAAAGTTGGATCGAAGTTTATCTATAGCTAAAAGAGAATAGTACTACTCCCGAAACAGCATCTACAACAATGTTATTCTCTCTAAAAATTTCATGTTGCGTTTTACCATCTTTAATGGCCCCTCCAGCTGAGAGGAAGGAAACCCCTTGAAATATAACAATATAAACAGGAGCCTCGTTCAATCCGTTTTCTTTCAGCTTATCGTTTTTCCGAATAGCGTTCTCGGGAATGATTTGCAAGTCTGCTGTTAACAGCTGATACTCCACTTTGATGTTCTTTGCAGAAGATGACAATGGGAAATAATCAGATGCTGCTTGAATAGCATCATTTTCTGATATTGCAGCTCCTTGCGTGGTATTTCCAGTCGGCTTTTTAAGTTTCATGTTAAATCGGCTAAGGGCGTTTAAATCCATTGAGGTTTCGGGTTTATCCAAGACTTGAGGTGATTGGATCGTATCTTCAGCAGTAGTAGGCGAGTCGATATCGATAGCGTTTACCATTGAAAATGATGGTATGGCGAGGACAGTAATGATCGCCATTGTTATAAATATATTTTTTTCCATGTTATACACCTCCTAAATCATAGGATGGACAATATTCTGATGAATATAAAATGCCGTCTTGTAAGCAGAAAAGGGAGTGCCCAGCAAAGCAAGTAAAAAGGAGCGGTTGTCTCGCGGCAGCTGCTCCTTTTCCATGTCCGTCTACCGCTCAACAGGAGCAGCCATGATGCAAGCTAGTCGCATATCTTCATGGTACAATACTAGGCAAATACCCCTTTGACGAAGGAGAAAACCGGAATGTTCAAAATATTTATCGTCGAGGATGACCAAGGCCTTGTGGGCCTGCTGGAAGAGCATTTACGCAGGTTCGGTTACGAACCGAAATGCGCTGCCGATTTTGGAGCGGTCATCGCCGACTTCGAACGGTTTAAGCCCCATCTTGTGCTGCTTGACGTCAATTTGCCGATGTTCGACGGCTTTTATTGGTGCAGGCAAATCCGGAACGGCTCGACATGCCCGATCATATCATTTCCGCGCGCGACGGCAAAATGGACCGGGTGATGGTGCTGCTTGCCATCCGTTTTTTCCTGAAGCTCATCAACCGGATCAAGCTCGTGCCGTTTGCCGTATACCGGATCGTGCTTGCGGGAGTTATCTTTTTCATGTTATAAGCTGACCGCAGCTATTCCCAGCCCCTGATTCAGGGGCTTTTTTCTATCCCTTCCCCACCGGGCGCGGCATCATGTAAAATGAGTTTGATAAGGAGACAGGAGGCTGCGCATGAAAATTAAAGTGCTGATCGCGGATGATAATTCCTTTATACGGGAAGGCATGAAGATCATCCTGAATACGTTCGGGGATTTTGAAGTTCTCGCTACGGTGGACGATGGGCGGCAGGCGGTGGAATACTGCAAGGCGCATGAGGTGGACGTCGCTTTGCTGGATGTGCGGATGCCGAACATGAACGGGGTGGAAGCCGCCAGATTGCTGACCGAGGAAACGCGGACCAAACCGCTGATCCTGACGACCTTCGATGACGATGAATACATACTTGATGCCATCCGCTCCGGCGCGAAAGGGTATCTGCTGAAAAACAACGATCCGGAGCGGATCCGCGATGCGATCAAAAGCGTGCACAACGGGCACAGCGTCCTTCAGGACGTGGTGCTGGATAAGCTGAAGTCGCAGGTGACGGGCGGGCCGGGCGGTGGTTCGCCAGCGCCGCAGCCAGCGGCCGGGAAGCCGCCAGCGGAAGAAGCTTCAAAGAAGGATGCCGGAGATCGCGGGGATGCCTGTCCCTTCGACCGCAGCTTGTTCACCGAACGGGAGCTTGAGGTGATGTCGTTGATCGCCCGGGGCTTGTCCAACAAGGAGATTTCCAGGGAGCTGTTTATATCCGAAGGAACGACGGCCAATTACATCACCTCCATCTTGAACAAAACGGCGCTTTCGCACCGCACGCAGATCGCGATCTACTACCTGACGGGCAAAACCCGGTAGAGTGAAAGGATAACATATGTATGGAACTGTGGACGGTCGGCAATAAAACGATCATGCTGCTGTTTGCCGTCATCGCGACCTATTTTACGGCAGCCACGAGGGACGTATGGCTGGTTTTCCTGTTTCTCGCCTATTTGGCGCTGAACCTGATCCTGCATATCGTCAAGCGCACCCGCACCAAAAAGGCGATCGTTCTGGCGATTATTCTGTTTTTGATCGGCTGCTCGGTCTATCATCCGTATTTTACGCTGCTGCTGCCGTTCAGCTTCAATGAGCTGGCTTCTTTTTATCCCGGCTCAAACGGTTATTTGCTGCTGGCCATCATGGCCCCGGTCATTTTTCTGCGCGATACGATGATGATTTTATATGCATTTGTGGCTGCGCTCGGTTTTTTCAACTATTGTATGGTACGCCGCTATATGGGGAGAGTGGTCAGGCAGGAGGACGAGCTTGGGAGCATGCGCAGGCAGCTGCATAAGATGGCCAAAAGCCTCAATGAGAATCAGGATTTCGCTCGCGCTTCCGAATATATGGTCAAGCTCGAGGAGCGGAACCGGCTCACCCAGGAAATTCATGACGGCATCGGCCATTCGATGACGGGCGCGCTGATTCAGATGGAGGCCGCCAAACGGCTGCTGAACAGCGATCCGGCCACCGCGGAAACGTTGCTGCAAAACGCCATCGGCATTTCCAAAGAAGCGATCGAGGAAATCCGGATTACGCTCAAAAGCAATAAACCCCCCGTGGAGCAGCTCGGGCTCAGCCGACTGAAAACCGCCGTGGAAGCCTTCAGCGGAAAAACCGGACTGATGACCTCGGTCGTTCATGAAGGGAACATGGAAAGCATCACGCCGCTGCAGTGGAAAATCATTTATGAAAACGTGACGGAAGCGCTGACCAATTGCGCGAAGTATTCCGGCGCCACAGCCGTCCACGTCGAAATCCGGGTGCTGAACCGCCTGATCAAAGCCGTCGTCGCCGACAACGGAAAAGGCGCGGCCAAAATCGTCAAAGGTCTCGGCTTAATCGGGATGGAGGAGCGTACCGCGTCGGTCAGCGGGACGGTCATTGCCGACGGCACGAACGGTTTCAGCATCACGACCCTGATTCCGCATGAGGGCAAGTGAGAATGTTCATCCGCCCCGCGGCGGATGCCCGCAACAACATATGAAATTTCTCATGTACAAAGGATGAACTTATGCACTGACGTAAGGGCGTCCTTTTTTATTAAGATGGGGACATCAAGAGAACAACGAAACGGAGTGAAAAATAAATGAACGTTTTGGATATTCGGGGTCTTACGAAAAAATTCGGCGATTTCGTCGCGGTCGACAACATGTCGCTAACGGTTCGCGAGGGGGAAATTTTCGGGTTTCTCGGCGCCAACGGCGCCGGTAAAAGCACCACGATCAACATGATCTCGTCGCTGCTTCGTCCGACGAGCGGGGAAATCCGGATTTTGGAAAAGGACATCATGAAGCAGAGCCGTTTTGCCAAGATGAACTTGGGCATCGTTCCGCAGGATCTGGCCATTTACGAAGATATGACCGCCTATGAAAATGTAAGCTTTTTTGCCGGATTGTACGGACTTCGGGGCGAGAAGCTGAAAGAGCGGACCGAAGAAGCGCTGGAGTTCGTCGGACTCAGCGACAAGGCGAAAAACTTCCCGAAAAATTTTTCGGGCGGTATGAAACGCCGCCTCAACATTGCCTGCGCGATCGCGCATAAACCGAAGCTGATCATTATGGACGAACCGACGGTCGGGATTGCCCCCCAATCGCGCAACTATATTTTGACTTCGGTGCGGAAACTGAACGAATCGGGCTGCACCATCATTTATACCAGCCACTACATGGAGGAAGTCGAAGAAATTTGCTCGCGCATTGCGATCGTCGACCATGGCAAAATCATCGCCGAGGGAACGAAAGAACAGCTCAAATCGACCATCACCGACGTCAAGGATATCCGAATCGAGCTGAAAACCGTGCAGGGAACGGAAGGGGAGCTGCTGAAGCCGGTTCCGGGCGTACGGACCGTGCACCAGGAGGATAACGTGATCCGCGTGCACAGCGATGCGGCTGTCGATAATTTGAACAGGATGCTCAAGCAGCTGATGGATGCCGGCAAAGAAATCCGCTCGGTCGAGGAGCAGGAGCCGAATTTGGAGACGGTATTCCTGACGCTGACGGGCCGTAACTTACGGGATTAAATTTCGACGAAAAGAGGTATTTATGCCGTGAATATTTTATCGATTGCAATCAAAGAGATCAAACAGGATTTCCGCGACCGGCGCACGATCCTATTCATGCTCTGTTTTCCGATCGTGCTCATGCTGATCCTCGGCCTCGCGCTGACCAATGCGTTCAGCTCGGAAGTGTCGATCGGGGACGTGAAGGTCGTCGTAAAAGACGCCACCGGCGGAGGGCCGCTTTCCGAAGCTTTTGCGGCCTTTACGAAGGAAGTCGGCAAAATGGGCGTTACCTTCGAACCTCTAAAACCCGGCATGGACGGTAGAGAGGAAGTCGAAAACAACCGCTACGCGGATTATGTGGAGCTGACGAACCAAGGCATCTCCATGTACGGCAGCAGCCGCGACGCGATCGAAAGCAATATCGTGCAGGGGATGCTGGCTTCTTTTACGGATAAATACAATGCGACGGCGACAGTGGCGAGCATCGAACCGGCCAAGACGGAGATGGTGCTTGCAAGCGGCGGAAGCGACTACATCAAGGAATCGTCCGTCGACCCCAATCGGACGCCGGGCTCGATCGATTACTATGCGCTGGCGATGACCGTCATGGTCGGCATGTGGGCGGCCATGGCCGCAGGCGGGCTTATTCAAGGCGAGGTTTCGCGGGGAACGGCCGTAAGGCTTGTCATTGCCCCGATCCGCAAAAGCGAGATTTTTGCGGGCAAAATTTTAGGCGGGCTCGTCTCCAATTTATTATGCGTCATCGTCATTATTGTGTTCAGCAAATACGTGTTCAAAGCCTATTGGGGTCATCATATGGGAATCGTCATCATCGTGCTGATATCCGAAGTCATCATGGCGATGAGCTTCGGCCTGGCCGGCAGCTATTTGTTGAAAGGAGCGGCATCGCGCGGCATCATCAGCCTCGTCGTTCAATTGTTGTCCTTTTTCGGGGGCGCCTACTTCCCGATCGGGGATGATTCCGGCGGAGGCGTGATGGGATTTCTCGTGAACCTGTCCCCGATCCGATGGGCGAACCACGGTTTGACGCAGGTCATCTACGGCAACAACGTTTCGGCGGCATGGCCCGTCGTTATGCTGAACATCGGTTTCGCTGTTTTATTCTTGGGCGTATCCATATTTGCAATGAGACGCAGGGAGGGACTGTAATATGTGGAGAGATATATGGTTTCTGGCGACCCGAACGATGCTCATGACGTTTCGGAAACGCAGCGCGTTGATCTTATATTTCGGCCTGCCGATCATTGGCATACTAGGCTCCGTTCTGCTCTACGGTTCGAGCGGACCGACGGAACTGAGGGTAGGGGTCGTCAACGAGGACAGCGGTCAACAGATCGCGGAGGACACGGTCGGATTCGTTAAGAATCTGGATCATGTCAGCCTCGTCAACGTTAGCCGCAGCGAATTAAAAGAGCAGCTGGCTGCAAGCAAACTCGACAGCGGCCTGATCATCGATTCGGGTTTTTCGGAAAGCGTGCTGAGCGGGAGTCCCGATCATATCGCGATCGAATCGGTGAAAGGCGCGCAAGTCACCGCGTATATGAAATCGATGCTGCACGGATATATCGATAACGTATCGGCAATGGGCAAAATCGCGGGCGGCGATGCGGACAAATTCGGAAAGCTGTACGATCAATACCGCTCCTCTACGTTTAAACTGACGTCCGAATCGGTAAACGATACGTCCGTAACGAAAGAAATGTCATACCAATCGATCGGGTTCCTGCTGATGTTCATGTTGAATTCGGCCTCGGGTTTGGCGGAATTGATGCTTAAACACCGGGAAAACCGGACCTACTACCGGATTCTTTCTTCGCCGATCAACGCCAGGACGTATGTGCTTGCCAACATTGTGGTGAACGCCATCGTCATGGTCGCGCAAATCGTGATCGCGCTCTTTTTCATGCGGGTCGTGTTCCGTTTGGACCCGGGCGTTCCGATCGGTGAGATGCTGGGCATATTGGCCATCTTTGCGGTCGTATCGATCAGCCTGTCGCTCGTCATCATCGCATTTTCGAAAAGCTCGGGCATGGCCGGCGCGCTGCAAAACCTCGTCATCATACCGACATGCCTGCTGTCCGGCTGCTTCTTCCCGCTCAGCATCATGCCCGAGACGCTTCGCCGGGTCTCCGACTTTTTGCCCCAAAGCTGGGTGCTGCAGTCCATCGAAAAGCTGCAGGCGGGAGAAACGTTCGGCTCCATTTGGTTTCATCTGTCGATTTTGCTTGCATTTGCAGTCGTGTTCTTCCTGATCGCGACATACAAGTTCGGACGGAACAACGATACGAGAAATTTCGTATGAAGCCGGATTATTCCGAAGCGTTTGAATGTCTTGTTCCAAATGGAGGATTTTGCAAAATTGCAAGGAGCGACTTTCAATCAGCAATAGATAGAGCGAAACGGTTTAATTCGTCTATATATGTACCCGGGAGCGGCCGGAATCGAATTTTGCAAAATAAAGGGGATGTCCCGCGTTAGCGGGCATCCCCTTTGCGCATGCAGCGTTTAGTTTGCACGTTATCTTATAAGGCCCTTAACATCACACAGCCGTAGGCAGGCAGCTTCATGCTGAGCACGCCGCTGTGGGCGGATACATTGTCGCCGGTGCGGATGTCCTGCCAGCGTTCCTCCGGCACCGACACGTTGATGTTTTTCGCTTTTGCCGCATTGTTCATGAAGATGACGATTTTGTCGTTTTCGTCCTCACGGGTATATACCAAGCTGGTGCTGCCGGCTTTAGCCGACAGGAATTTCAGCGATCCGGTGCGGAGGGCGCCGTATTTTTTGCGCAGGGCGATCAGCTCCCGGTAGAAGGAGAACAGCTCCCGGTCCTGTTTGGTTTCATCCCACTCCATGCATTTGCGGCAGCCCGGATCATGTCCTCCGGTCAAGCCGATTTCGTCCCCGTAATAAATGCAAGGCGTTCCGGTATAGGTGAATTGGAACTGGACGGCGAGTTTCATTTGTTCCTTATTGCCGTCGCATTTGGTCAGCAGCCGGGCTGTATCATGACTGTCCAGCAAATTGAAGGCCACTTCGTTAACCTGGCGCGGATAGCGCACATATTGGCTGGCGAGAGCGTTCGCAAAGCTGCGGGCATCCCGGGTGCCGTCAACGAAAAAGTCCAGCACTGCATTCGTAAACGGATAATTCATGACGGCGTCGAACTGGTCTCCCATCAGCCATGGCGAGGACTCGTGCCAAATCTCGCCCAGGATATAGGCGTCCGGCTTGATGCCTTTGACGACTTTGCGGAATTCCCGCCAAAATTCGTGATCGACTTCGTTGGCGACGTCCAGGCGCCAGCCGTCGATGTCGGCCTCCTTGATCCAATAAGCGGCAGCCTTCAGCAAATATTCCTTTACCTCGGGATGGGCGGTGTTCAGCTTCGGCATCAAAGGCTCAAAAGCAAAGGTATCGTAAGTCGGAATGCCGTCTTCCACGGCAATCGGGTATTTCCGGATATAAAACCAATCTTTATAGCGGGATTTTTCCCCGTTTTTTTGCAGGTCCACAAAAGGCGCAAACGTTCTTCCGGAATGGTTGAACACCGCGTCGAGAATGACGCGGATGCCGCGCTCGTGGCAGATGGCGACAAGTTTTTTCAACGTATCGAGATCCCCGAATTGAGGATCGATCTGCATGTAGTCCTCGGTGTCGTATTTGTGGTTGGTCGTCGCTTTAAAAATCGGCGTGAAATAAACCGCGTTGATGCCGAGTTCCGACAAATGGTCGATATGGTCGATGACACCCTGCAGGTCTCCGCCGAAAAAGTTGTCCGGCTTAGGCGTTCCGCCCCAAGGGAGCGTTCCTTCCGGATCGTTGGCCGGGTCGCCGTTGGCAAAACGTTCGGGAAAAATTTGATAGAACACCGCATCCTTCACCCAGTCCGGCGTTTCAAACACGTCGACCGGATTGATGAACGGATATTCGAACAGTCGATCCGGATTTTCCGGCTCCTGCTTCAAAAAGTCGTATTCGGTCATCCAATATTTCTCCGCGCCTTTTTGCAGCAAAAAGCTGTATTTTAATCGCCGGTATTCCGGAACGATTTCGCATTCCCAATAATCGAACAGCTCGTCGGACGCGAGCTTCGTCATCGGCACATAGGTTTTGGAACGATCCCAAATGTATTTGTCCCCGGCCATCGCGGACACGGCGGTGACGTCATTCCGCTTGGTGCGGATCCGGAGATGGATCGTGCGCCCGTCATAGGCGTAACACCAGTTCAGTTTAGGGCGGTGATAGACAGCTTCAAGCAGCATGAGATTTCCTCCTTAAGGCTCAAATATGATATTCTGCGATAAAAAGCGATAGTGGCGGAGGGGACGGAATCGATCCCCACCACATCAAAAAAAGGCACAACCGGGACGGATAGCGCTGTCCGAGGTTGTACCTTGATTTCAGGGTAACATAGCCTTTAAATTGATAATGAATGATACGTAAAATATATCACGGTTTCATGGACGACACAACCGGGTTTATGCAGATCCGAAAAAGGAAGGATGAGCAACAATCGTATGAGCATTCATTTGTTATATATCGAAGACGACACGGAGATCGGCGCATGGGTAAACGAGGATTTGACGGGGAGGGGATATGAGGTCACTTGGCTGCAAAACGGGGAGCGGGCCGTCGACCACGCGACGGGATGCCGCCTCGTCATCCTTGACGTGATGCTGCCGGGCCTGGACGGATTCACGATCGGGCAGCGGCTCAAAAAAGCCTATCCGGATCTGCCGATCCTGATGCTTTCGGCGAGAACCTCCATCGACGATAAACTCGAAGGGCTGCAGTTCGCGGACGATTATTTGACGAAGCCGTTTCATCCGGACGAGCTGGCGGCCCGGATCGAGGTTCTGCTGCGCCGCTCCGGCTCCTATTCTTCAGAGCCGCTGGCGCTGGGGCATCTCCTCGTCTATGAACGGGAAAACCGGATCATGAACAAGGACACGGGCGAGGAAATCGTTCTGACAGGCAAGCAGTTTCAAATTTTCATGTATTTGCTCCGGCATCTTGGACAAATTTTGACGAAAGAGCAAATCTACGAAGGCGTTTGGGGAGATCCGTACCTCGACGGGGATAAGACCTTAATGGTCCATATCCGGTATTTGCGTGAAAAGCTGGAGCGCGATCCGGCGAATCCGGAAATTATCGAGACGATCCGCGGCGTCGGCTACCGGGTGAAAGCATGAGGAACAAGACGCTGCCGAAACCCCGTTTTCGCGGGTCCCTGCTTTCCAGATATCTGCTCATCATTCTGATTGCGCTGCTGTTCATCCCGGTCGTGTTCCCCGTTTCGCTGATCGGTTACCAGATCGTGCAGAACTTGGTGCACGGGAACGTGTATCCGAAGTCCGGGCAGCAGCCTGAGGAACGGTACCGGACGATCCATCTCGAAAACATGTGGCACGACGAAGCCAAGAAGCTGAAGGGAAGCACGCCGGACGAGATCGACCGGAGGATCGGCGAGCTCGGCAAGGCGTATTCGAAAGTGGATATGTTTTGGGTCGACGCCGATTCGCGTGTAAGGCAGCCGGCCGACGGCAGGCTGCATTTGCCCGAAACATGGGACGCGGCCGACGCGATTTCGTACATGAAGCATTACAGGGAAGCGACGCAGCAATTTTCGGTGATCGCGTTTATCGGGGACGATGAAAAGCTGAACCGGGGGTTTATGGTCATGCAGGTCTCCAAAGCGGAGTTAAGCCCGAAGGATAACGATCTGTCGGCTCGCGAGTCGATGGCTTTTTTCGGCATCATCCTGCTGATGTTCGTGCTGTTTATCGTCGTATCCTGGATGTTTTTCATGAACATGCGCCGGAGGCTGCTCCGCCTGCAGTACGCTATGACGGTTCAGAACGGGAGCGGATTGCCCGATCCGATTGCGGTCCGGAAAAGCGATGAAATCGGGCAGCTTGAGGAAGCGTTTAACGGTATGGTCCGCCAGCTTGACGGCAGCCTGAAGCGGGAACGCGAAGAGGAGGAGCTGCGCAAGCGCCTGATCGCAAATCTGTCGCATGATTTAAGGACGCCGTTGACGGTCGTCCGCAGCCATGTGTATTCCCTGCAAAAAGAGCAGCTTTCGGAACGAGGCAGGGAACTGCTGAAACTGACGGAATCCAAGCTTGGCGATCTTTCCGGCCTTATCGACAACCTGCTGTCCTACAATTTGCTGACAAGCGGCAAATATACGCTCCACCCGGAGCGCATCGACGTGCTCCGCATCGTCCGGGAAAGCGCCGCGGCCTGGTATCCCCTTTGGGAAAAGGAAGGTTTCGAGGTGGATATCGACCTGCCGGAAGGGCCTGTTTATTGGATGCTTGATGCCCAATGGTTCCGGAGAATCCTCGATAATTTATTCCAAAACGTCGTCAGGCATGCACGGAGCGGGCAGTATATCGGCGTCGGGACGGCAACGGACGCAGCCGGCGGCATGGCCATCGTTATTAGGGATAAAGGCAAAGGGATGAAGGCTTCCTCGGGAGATAAGGGGGCGGGGATCGGCCTGGCGATCGTCGGCTTCCTTGCGAGGGAAATGGGGCTGGGGATGGAAATCCGCAGCACCGAAGAGGGCACGGCCATCATGATCTCTCCCGCCGCTTTTGGGGGCGAACAGGGATTAAAGCTGAGATGAAAAGATGAACGAGGGCGGGCGGTCCCAAGTTTAAAAAAATTTTAAACTTGGGGCCGCCTGTCTTTTAACCTAAGGGGGCTAATATAGTTCCCGAGGTGATTGATAGTGAGAGAACTCGTGATCGAGACAAAAGATTTGAATAAAAAATATCGCGGGCGTTACGCCGTCAGAAATTTGAACCTGGAAATCGGAAGAGGGGAGATTTACGGATTCCTGGGGCCGAACGGCGCCGGCAAAACGACGACGATCCGGATGCTGCTCGGACTGATCCGTCCGACGATGGGGTCGATCCGGATTTTCGGTAAAGACTTGCGGAAAGAAAAACTGAACATCCTCCGCAAGGTCGGCTCGCTGGTGGAATACCCGTCCAACTACGGGCATTTGACGGCGGTGCAAAACCTGGAAGCGGTGCGCCGCATTTTGGATGTGCCGAAATCCCGGATCGACGAGGTGCTGGGCATCGTATCGCTGACCAAAGACGCAAAACGCCCTGTGAAGGGGTATTCGCTCGGAATGAAACAGCGCCTTGGCATCGCGACGGCCCTTCTCGGCAACCCCGAGCTGCTGATTTTGGACGAGCCGACCAACGGTCTGGATCCGGAAGGCATTCACGAAATCCGCGAGCTGATCCGCAGCATGCCGCAGCAGCATGGCATTACGGTACTGGTCTCCAGCCACTTGCTGTCCGAGGTGGAGCAGATGGCCGGAACGGTAGGCATCATCCGCGAGGGCGAGATGGTCTTTCAGGATACGATCAGCAACTTGCAGCAGCAGGCATCGGGAGGTTTCCGGCTCGTCGTTTCCGAACCGGTCGAAGCGCTGCAGCTGATCCGGGGACAGGGTTACGCCGGGCAGCTGGAGGAAGGCGGGCTCAGGCTGGACCAGCTCAGCGATCCGGAAGTGGCGCTGCTCGTCAAACGGCTGGTGGACCATAACCACGCGATTTACCGCGTGGAAGAGAAACGCCGCACGCTTGAAGATATTTTCATGCAGGTGATCGAGCAAGGGGGACTTTCATGATGATCGGTAAAGCATTGTCGTCCGATTTCCTGAAGATCCGCAGAAAAGGCGTCTGGTTTCTCGTCCTGCTCGGCTCCGTCGGGCTGCTGGCCATGCAGGCGTTGAATTTCGGCCTTCGTTACGATTACATGATCGATCATTATAAATCCGATTTGTGGCAAGGGCTGATCCGGGAGATTTTCTCCTTCGTGCCGATCGCCTTATATCTTGGGGCCACGTTGATCTCCTCGCAGATCGCGAACGTGGAGCATCAGAACAATTCATGGAAGCAGCTGCTGGCTTTGCCGATCTCCAGGGCATCCGTATTTACCGCCAAGGTTCTGCTCGGCTTTATCGCGATGGGAGTCGCCTGCCTGATTTTATCTGCCGGAACCGTCGTGTTAGGGATTCTGCTGAAGTTCGGAACCGGGAATATCCCGTATTTGATGATCTTGAAGCTTAGCTTTTTGCCTTACCTGGGGGCGCTGCCGATGCTGGCGCTGCAGTTGTGGCTGTCTTTGTCGCTTAAAAATCAGGCTCTGCCCGTCACGCTTGGCATTACGGCGGCCATCGCCTCGATGTTTGCCGCGAACTACCCGGAATTCATTCCGCTTTCCTGGCCGTTTTTGTCCTTTATCAGCGAAGCGAAACCCGCGCTTCCGGTAGGTGCGGGCATCATTCTCGCTTTTATCATCTACATGGCGGGTATGGGGCATTTTCGCGGAAAGGATGTGAACTGACATGGGAGGTTATTTTAAAGTATTGTCTTCGGAACGCCTGAAGATGTCGCGTTCGTTTATCGTGCTTTTGCTGCTGCTGAGCCCGGCGATTGCGGTTTTGGTCGGACTGCTGTCGAATATAGAGGGCGCGGACCGCCCTTGGCTGGTTTTGCTGGGCACGATGGGGATGCTGCACGCCCTGCTGTTTCTGCCGATCCTGTCCGGCATATTCGCGGCTTTTATTTGCCGGTACGAACACAGCGGGGGAGGATGGAAGCAGCTGCTGGTACTGCCGGTGACCCGGACGGGCGTATTTTTCGCCAAATATTCGGTCGTGATCGGGATGCTGGCATTCATGCAGATCCTGTTCCTCGGAGCGATGCTGCTTGTCGGCTCGATCAAAGGCATCGATGCTCCCGTCGAATGGGGGATCATCGGGCGCTGCCTGCTCGGCGGATGGGTCGCCTGCCTGCCGCTGGCGGCGCTGCAGCTTGCCGTATCGCTGATGTGGAGCAGCTTCGCCGCTCCGCTGGCGCTGAACGTCGTGTTCACCATCCCGAACATGCTTGTTGTCAACTCGGCCCAATACGGCCCCTATTATCCTTGGGCGCAGCCGTTTCTCGCCACGATTCCCGGTCAGGCGATGGAAGGCGGGGGCTTCGGGGCAATGAACCTGCCGTTCGAAAATTTGATGATTACGGTGCTGGGCAGCTTCGTGGTTTTCCTGATTTTCGGCTGGACGTATTTCAGACTGAAGGAAATTTAGAAAATAACGCAAATAACGTTCGCTTCAAGCGGATGAAATCGCAGAAAGCAGCCGTATCCATTCAAACAAAGCGTCTTCGCAACGTCGAAGGCGCTTTGTTTTATTATAATCTACGAGGTTCCCGCAAAATGCCTGAATCGGCTTCGAAGGTTTGCTATTCACAAAGTAAATATAACATGATATATTATTATATGATGTTTGCATACAGTGTAGATTATCGACGACGTATCTATCCATGCAGGGTAGATATTTTCTTGTGGAGGGAACTAATCATGTCGCATGAAACATCCTCAAAACCGATGTACGAGCAAATATTCGAAGCGCTGCGCGATCAGATCATATCCCGCAAATACGCACCCGGCGAACGGATTCCTTCGGAGAAGGAGCTGGGGGAAGCCTATAACGTCAGCCGCATTACGAGCAAAAAAGCGCTGGAGATGCTGACCCAGCATGGATACATCGTCAGGCAGCCCGGCCGCGGTTCGTTCGTGTCCGAGGATTTTGGTTCGGAAGGAGCGGCGCAGGGCGCCATGGCGCAAGGGGCAGCCAAACCGCGCATCCATCGCGATAAACCGCTGATCGGGCTCGTCATGACGGATTTCGGGGACAGCTACGGGACAGGGCTCATATACGGCATGGAGGAAGCATCCCGTCAGCATGACGGCTATTTGGTCCTAAGAAGATCGCTTGGCGTGGTCGCCAGCGAAGAAGAAGCGATTCGCGGCCTGCTGGAGCTGGGGGTCGACGGTTTGATTATTTTCCCTGCGCAGGGCGAATATTTTAATGCCGAAATATTAAAGCTTGTCATCGGCCAATATCCGTTTGTGCTGCTGGACCGCCATCTCAAGGGCGTCTCGGCAAGTTCGATCAGCACGGACAACGCGGCGGCGGCCAAACGCATGATCGAATATCTTTTCGAATTGGGGCATACCCGCATCTCCTTGATGACGCCGCCGCCGCAGGATACGACGGCCATCGAGGATCGGATCGAAGGCTTTATTCAGGCCCATGCCGAAAGCGGCATCGCGGCGGACCGCAGCCTGTGGATGGAGCGCATTACGGCTACGCTTCCGGCTGCCTTTGTCCCCGGGAATAAAGAAAAAGAGAAGGAAAACATCAAACAGCATCTGCGGGAGCATCCCGAAATTACGGCGCTGTTTGCGATGGAATACAATATCGCCCTGCTTGCCTATGAAGCGGCCCGCGAATCGGGACTCCGGGTTCCGGAGGATTTGTCGATCGTCTGCTTCGACAGCCCGGATTATGCCGGAGAACCGCTGTTCACCCACATGCGCCAAAAGCAGGAGGAGATGGGACGGCTGGCCTTCGAAAACGTGCTGAAGCTGAGAAACGGCGAAAGCGTGCCGAATAAAATGCTGCTGGACGCCGAGCTGATCGTCGGTTCCTCTTCGGGACCCGCCCGGGAGGGATAACGCCGGCGCCTTCATGGAAGAATGCCACTCACGATGTGAATGGCATTCTTTTTTTTTGCTCCATACGAGCATTTCCCCTGCAAGCGCAGAATTGGCATCGAGGCTAAGGGAGCAATTTGCGGGTTTTTATGCGTTGCAGGCTGTTCGATAACGATCCTGTGTTTAATATCATATTGGTATATAAAAATGTTATAAAAAACATATTGACATGTTATATTAGTGATTTTATAATGTGTCTATGCAAGCGCTCACAAGGTTGATATATCGTTGTTATTTGCAATTTGAATGTCATGATATGCCGTCATCATAATTCGTACCTAAAGGGGAATGCACATGAAGACATGGGGAATAGAACCCGTTTCGTTGGGGACGCTCGCCGGGAGAATGTCCGAAAAGCTGGCCGAAAAGCCGCGGCTTTTGGAGCTTTTCCGGAACGCCATCCGCAATACGTGGGGGACGACATTAAAAAAAATGGAGGATGGGACCACTTTCGTCATTACCGGCGATATTCCCGCCATGTGGCTGCGCGATTCGGCGGCTCAAGTCAGGCCGTTTTTGGCGTTGGCGGCCGAGGACCGGGAAGTAGCGGACTTGATCGAAGGGCTGGTGGTTAGACAGCTGCGGTTCATTTTGCACGATCCATATGCAAACGCTTTCAATCAGGAGGCGAACGGACATGGCCATCAAAGCGACGACACGGATATGTCCCCTTGGATTTGGGAGCGGAAATACGAGATCGACTCGCTTTGTTATCCGCTGCAGCTGAGTTATCTGCTGTGGAAAAATACCGGCAGAATGTCGCAGTTCGGCGAGGAATTCGTCCAGGCCGCGAACGTCATTTTGGACTTGTGGACGACGGAGCAGCAGCATGAGACCGACTCAGGCTACCGCTTCGAGCGGAAGGGCGGCGCTCCTACGGATACGCTGATCCGCGAGGGGAAAGGGGCGGAAACCGCGTATACCGGCATGACCTGGTCGGGATTCCGCCCCAGCGACGACGCCTGCGAGTACGGCTATCTGATCCCGTCCAACATGTTTGCGGTCGTGGTTCTCGGCTATCTTCAGGAAATCGCCCGCGAAGTGCTGCAAGACGAGCGGTTATTCATCCGGGCGCATAAACTGGCGGCGGAAATCGACGACGGCATCCAACGGTTCGGCATCGTGCAGCATCCGGAGTTCGGTCCGGTCTACGCCTATGAAACCGACGGGCTGGGGCATTACAACCTGATGGACGACGCGAACGTGCCGAGCCTGCTGTCCATTCCTTACCTCGGATACCGCGGAGCGGACGATGAGGTGTACCGGAATACGCGGCGGTTCGTTTTGAGCGGGCATAATCCTTACTTCTATCGGGGGAGCGCGGCGGAAGGCATCGGCAGTCCGCATACGCCCCGGGGTTACGTCTGGCATATCGCTTTGGCGATGCAAGGCCTCACCGAGGAACGCCGGGAGGAAAAGGAACGGCTGCTGCGGCTCATGAGCGAGACCGATGCCGGAACCGGCCTGATGCATGAGAGCTTTAATCCCGACGATCCCAGTGAATATACCAGACCGTGGTTCTCCTGGGCCAATATGATGTTCTGCGAGCTGCTGATGGATTATTGCGGGATTCGGGTGAAACGGTGACAGTTTTCGACGGACCGGAAAATGATGCAAGTGCGGGAAAAAGAGCCGGACAAAGCTTATGGTCCGCCTAAGCGGCATCGCCCAATCTTTTCGCCAAAAACAGACGTGCAGGAGGTATGTGAAACATGGGGTTCAACAAAAGGAAACTTCGCGGCTGGGCCAAAGGTTATTTGTTCATTTTGCCTTCGATCATCGGCTTCAGCGTGTTTGTCGCTTATCCGCTGTTGTCGTCCCTTTATTATGCCTTGACTGAATGGAGCGGCTACGACACGCCCCGGTTTGTCGGCTTCGATAATTTCAAATACATGTTCACGGAGGACCCGGCTTTTTGGCCTTCGGTTCGGGCGACGCTTTATTTCGTCATCTTGAGCGTGCCTTCGTCGCTCATTCTCGGCCTGCTGCTGGCGATGCTGCTGAACAAAAGCCTGCCCGGAATCAAATGGTTCCGCACGATCTATTATTTGCCCACGGTGGTGCCGTCCATCGCTTCGCTAACGTTGTGGCTGTTCATCTACCAGCCGCAATACGGCTTGGCCAATTCCCTGCTGCGCCTGCTGGGGCTGCCCGAAGGGACGTGGCTTACGAGCGAAAAAACGGCGCTGCCCTCGCTTGTGCTGATCGGGTTATGGCAGGTCGGATCGGGCGTCATCATCTTTCTGAGCGGCCTGCAGTCGGTTCCCCAAGAACTGTACGAGGCGGCCGAGGTTGACGGAGCCGTCCGGTGGCGGACGGCGCTGCACATCACCATCCCCATGATTACTCCGATCTTGTTTTTGCAGTTGATCCTCGGCATCATCGGCGCGTTCCAGGCCTTTAACCAGGTTCAGGTGCTTACGGGCGGCGGCCCGAATTTTTCGACCTCGCTCCTCAATTTCAAAATCTACAACGACGCCTTCGGCGGCCGAATGTTCGGCTACGCGATCGCGGAGGTATGGGTTCTCTTCGTGATCATCATGATTTTTACGGCCTTGACTTACCGGTATTCCAACCGGTTCGTATATTACGAAAGCGACAATGCGAGATAAGGAGGTAGATTCATCATGGTGGTGCATGCGGAAGGGCGAATGAAGCGAAGACGGAAGCTCGGCCTGCTGGATGCCGTACGGTTCGTCATTTTGGCGGTCGGCGCCGTCGCGATGCTGTTCCCTTTGCTTTGGATGGTGACCATTGCGCTTAAGGGCAACAACGACGTATTCAAAATTCCTCCGGAATGGTTCCCCCGGGAGCTTCACTGGTCCAATTTCGTGACCGGAACGAAAGAAATCAACTTTTGGCAAACCTTCGGCAACTCGATGTTTATCGCGGTCATGTGCACGATCGGGCAAATCGTCAGCTCCGTGCTGGTCGGCTACGGGCTTGCAAGGCTGCATTTTCCGGGCCGCAAGCTGTGGTTTTCGCTGTTTGTCGGCAGCCTGATGCTCCCCGGATTCGTCGGCATGATCCCTCTTTTCAATCTGTATACCGAGCTGGGATGGTACGATACCTGGCTCCCGATCATCGTGCCTGCTTTTTTCGGCAACGCCACGTTTTCGTTTCTGTATGTCCAATATTTGAAAACGATCTCCGTATCGTTCGACGAAGCGGCCAAAATCGACGGCGCCTCGGATTTCTATATTTTGACCAAGGTGCTTGTGCCGATGACGATGCCGGTGATCATGACGATGGTTATTTTCTCCTTCCAAGGCGCATGGAACCAATACCTGGAACCGCTGATTTACATCATCGATCCGAGCAAATGGACGCTGGCACTTGCGATGGCTTCCTATAAAGGCACCTATGCGACCGCGTGGAACCTGTTTATGGCCGCGGACCTGATTTACATCCTTCCCATGCTGCTCATTTTCTTCTTCGGGCAGAAATACTTCATGCAGGGGCTGGGCTCCCTTAATTCCGCTTCGCTGAAATAACCCGGGTGAACCGGATCGGAGGTGGTGCGTGCCGGCTTGATGCAATTCTCAAGACATATCGGACTTTAGGCGTCATTTTATCAAATTCGTTTAGGGAGGTCTTTTTTATGAAAAAGGTTGCCGGAAAGTGGACCGCTGGAAT
Organism: Paenibacillus sp. VCA1; assembly: GCF_031583795.1. NCBI lineage: Bacteria > Bacillati > Bacillota > Bacilli > Caryophanales > Paenibacillaceae > Paenibacillus > Paenibacillus sp. VCA1. Next base: position 465,608 of record NZ_JAVLSX010000001.1, read on the forward strand.
GCTCGCGATCATGCTGTGTTCAGGCCTGCTGGCCGCATGCGGCGGCAAGTCGGACACGGCGGATTCGCCGGGAACGGGAGGGGGGACGGACAAGGGAGGCAAACAGGTCGAAGTCACGATGATCACCTGGGAATCGGCGGAAATGAACGACAAAATCATGGCGGCGATGAAAAGCTTCGAACAGGAAAATCCGGACATCAAAGTGAAGCTGATTCCTACCCCGCTGGATAACTACGGCGTCAAAATCAACGGCATGCTGACCGCGAAAAAAGCCCCCGACATTTTTATGACGGGCAACGACATGCTGCTCGATAATGCCTCCAAAGGTCTGCTGTACGACTGGACGTCGATGGCGGAGCAGGACAATACGTTTATGGACGGGTTTTATAAAGGCGTGACGGACAGCTGGCATTATGACGGCAAACTGGTCGGGCTCCCGGGGCTCTTGAACACGTACGGCATTTTTTACAATAAAAAAGCGTTCCAGGACGCCGGGCTCACGGAACCGAAAATCGGCTGGACGTACGACGAATTTTTCGCGGACATGGAGAAGCTTTCGAGCAAGCAGGGCGGCGTGGATCAGTTCGGTTTTTACGCTTCGGTGGATCCGTTTATGACCTCGCTGTATTCGGTATCGGCTGGCGGGGCTCCGTTCGCGGACGCCATCACCAGCCCGGCAAAGGTGGAAATCAGCGACAAATTCGTCGAAGGCGTCGAAAAATATAAAAATGCCATTGCCAGCGGCTACATGAATCCGCCTACCTTCGATTTGACGAACGTCATGAGCTCTTTCAAGCAGGGGAAAGTGCCGATGACGTTGCAGGGACAATGGGTTGCCGACGATCTGATCCGGACCGCTCCGAAAGAATTGGAATGGGGATTCGTGCCGATGCCCGTCGTGAACAGCCAAACCGAAATATACGATGCCGTAGGCTGGTGTTCGCCGGCTTCGATCCAAAACCCGGAGGCCGTCTGGAAAGTGCTCAAGTATCTGGATTCCAAAATGTACGAGGAAGTGCTGCCGAAAACGCCGGTCGCGCCGGCCGCATACCAGGCATCCTCTTCCGCCTACTTTGACGCTTTGAAAACGGCAGGGCATCCGGAGGTCGGCGAATCGATCGACCATATCCTGAAATCACCGAGCACGCAGCCGGTCCGCTTTCTGGCAACCTGGACGGGGAAAGCGAATCCGTTCATCGAAGCCTCCTGGAAAAACGTCCTCATGGGCAAAGCGCCGATCACCGAGCTGAATACGATGGCGGACAAAATCAATAAAGTGATTTCGGAAGCCAAATAAACGCCTGGCGTTAAAGCATGAAGCCGATCAAACCAAAAAGGAGGTCGGCTTCAAGTTTTCGCATATATCCGCACAATAAACAGGGAGGGAATTTGTATGTCATGGAATAAATACCGCGCATGCAAGCTTTTTGCCGTTCCACTCGCGGCGGTGATTGCCTTCGGAGCGTTATCCGAAGCGGGAGGATCGACGGCTCACGCATTTCAGGCATCGGATGGCGACAAGGCCATGAAGGCGTTTAATGCCGCGTTCTGGGACCCTGCCGCCAAACAGTTTTGGGGCGATACGAACCGCAAAACCTACCAAGGCTTCTGGGTGGAAGCCGAGCTGTGGGAAATGGTGATGGACGCGTACCAGCATACCTCCGATCCTGACCTGAAAAAGCAGCTTCGGGCCCAGATCGACGACATCTTCGACGGCACCGTGGCCAAATACGGCTCGGATTGGACGAACAACCCGTTTAACGACGACATCATGTGGTGGGTCATGGGAAGCGCCCGGGCTTATCAAATCACGGGGGAAGCCAGATATCTGGATGCGGCGAAACGCCACTTCGCTTTCGTTTACGACACGCAGTGGGACGACGATTTTGCCGGCGGCGGCATCTGGTGGCTGAACAGCGAGCATAACACGAAAAACGCCTGCATCAACTTCCCGGCGGCCGAAGCGGCGGAATATATGTATGACATTACCAAAGACCCGTATTACCTGGATGCGGCAACCCGCATTTTCAGATGGGGCAAAACGATGCTGACGGACGGCAATGGCAAAGTGTTTGACCGGATCGAAACGGAGAAAGGCGCGATCCAGGGAGCCACGCATTACAATCAGGGCACATACATCGGGGCGGCCGTCGGACTGTACCGGATGACCGGGGATACGACGTATTTGGATGATGCGGTCAAAGCCGCAAATTTCACCAAAAACAACTTGGCGGATGCTACCGGTTTGCTGAACTACGAAGGACCCAATGGCGATTTAAAAGGCGGCAAAACGATTTTGATGCGGAACTTGTCCTTCCTCAAAAAAGCGCTGGATGAACGCGGCGAAAGCAAATACAAGGAATTCGGCGCCACGTTTGACGCCTGGGCGGCTTTTAACGCGGAAATGGCTTGGAGCCACCGGAATCCGGATGGTATCGTCGACGGCAACTGGGTCGGACAGCTGCTGTCCGGAACGTACGGATCCTGGTCGTCGGCCGCGGCCGTGGAAGCGTTGAACGTCATCAAACCGATGGATGCGGAGCTTCGCTACGCCGTTCAAGATCCTTATAAAAAAATCGAGGCCGAACGCTACAACATCGGCAAAGGATTCGTCTTGGAGGGGGCGCTTGAAGGCTCGCTGCAGCTCGGCGGCATTCAGCCCGGACACTATGCGGCCTACAAAAACGTCGATTTCGGAACAACCGGCGCCCAAGGTTTTATCGCGAGAGCGGCCAGCGCGACGGGTGGAGGCAACATCGAAATCCGGCTTGACGCCTTGGACGGTCCGAAGGTCGGGACGCTGAACGTGGAAGGCACCGGCGGATGGAATAACTACATCGACGCCGTGACGCTGCTGAAGGATGATCAAGGAAATCCAAGCACGATTACGGGAAAACATGACGTCTATCTCGTCTTTACCAAGAAAAACGATCAATATCTGTTTAACCTGAACTGGTTTAAGTTCACCGCGGGCGATCCGACCAAAACCGATGCCTATGCAAAGCTAAAAGCTGGGGATTATGACGGAAGCGAAGGGCTCGGCAAAAATACGGAAAACGGGTATCTGGACGGCATCCGAAATAATGCTTATGCCTCCTATAAAGGCATCGATTTCGGGTCGGGCGCATCCGGCATCAGCGTGCACGTGTCCAGCGGCAGCCAGGGCGGCACGATCGAGGTCAAGCTGGATTCGCTGAGCGGACCGACGGTGGGCACGGTGGACATTCCGGCGCTGGGAGGCTGGGACAAATGGGTCGATATCATGGGCAACATCGATGACAAAGCGGCCGCAGGCGTGCATGACGTCTATCTCGTCTTCCATGGGGCGGGCGGCGGCGACTATCCTTGCAATCTGGACTGGTTCACGTTTACGACCATGAAAGGCAAAGCAAGGGATGCTTATGCCAAGCTGGAGGCCGAGGACAACAACGGCGGTGTTGGCTTTGGCACCGAATCGGGCGGCGGGCAAACGTATTTGGCGGGCATTAACGCCGCCAACAACCCGTATGTCATGTACAACTATGTGGACTTCGGAAATACGAGTCCTTCCAAATTCCATGTCCAAGCGGCCAGCGCGACCGGCGGCGGCACGATCGAGGTCCGGTTGGACAGCATGAACGGGCCGGTCATCGCCGAGAACAAGATCACGGGAACCGGCGGGTGGCAAAACTTTAAGGTTTTCCCGGCCGACGTCACGGCTCCGGTCACCGGAAAACATATCGTATTCATGTTGTTTAAAGGAACGGATTATTTGTTCAACGTGGATAAGTTCACTTTCGGCGATCCGGCCGTGTTCACGGCACCGACGCCGCCGGTGGAACCTCCCAAAGACAATGTTCCTCCCGGAGACGTGGAGAATGTCCGGATCTCGTACGCGAACGGCCGACTCGTTCTGACTTGGGACGGTCCCTATGATATCGACGCCCAAAAGGTGCAAATTACCGTTTCTTCGGGCGGACAGCAGATCGGCGACGTAATCGAAGTAAAACGCGGCGTTCAAACGGCGGCGATTCCCGAAACCGAGCAGGGGAAAGACTACTCCATCCGGTTCAAATCCATAGACACGTCGGGCAACGTATCCAAAGGAATCACGGTGGAAAGCGGGAAGCAGTCGGCTTTCTCGCTCACTGTGGACGGCAATGCGGTGAAGGATGGCGACGCTTTTGAAGATGATGCCGTTCTGACCTTCCAGGTCGAAGAGGGCCTGACGGCGGGCGGTGCCGCGACGCTAACCTTGAACGGCAAAGAATATACGGTAAATACCGATAACCGCAGCCTATCCATCGGTTTGGCCGGTCTCTTAGGCGAACAGACGGCAAATGTGGCGGTGAAGGACGGATCTGGCCATCCTGATACAAAAACGTTCCGGTTCCATGTAACGGCGAGTCTGGCTTCCATCCAAAATCTGATGGCGCGTTACGCGGCGGCCGGCGACCTCGGCGGTCCCCTTGTCCCGCAGCTGACCAATGCGCTAAAGCAGGCGCAGCATCAACGGGATGGCGGCAAAACGGATCAAGCGGTCAAACAGCTGCAAAATTTCGTGAAACATTTGAACAACGAAGCGATGAGCGACCATGTCAAAGACAGCGTCAAAGCGGTGCTGAACAAGGACGCGGATTACCTGATTCGCGCTTGGCAGGAAGGGGCGAGATAAGGGGAGACGCTCAATCGGCTTTATAAGCAATGAAGCTAACAACCAGCCGGAATCCGGCTGGTCTTTTTGTGATGGGATTTTTACGATATATTGTTGGAGGGATCTACGATATTTTTCTATCTGATCCGAAAAAAGGAGATATGGAGGTGGTTTCAAATTAGAATTCTCACACGGATCGCCTTGGCTATAGTCAGTATTGGCCTCGGCAGTATATGCTGCGCCCTAGCCCTGAATATTTTGATGAGCTTCGGGGAGCCTGATTTTATTGTCTACGATCCAGGACCCACAGGGGTGCAGTGTTTTCTTTTATTAGTGATTATCACCGCATATAGTGTATTGTTGTTTCTTTTATACAGGAACAAGCAAAACTATGTACTGGTTATGACCGCTCTCTCTGCCTTCTTGCTTTCTTTTGTTGCGACTCCGGTCATTATTGTTTACTCCGTGGACATTAGCAACTTTTTCATGAAGTTCGGATAAGGCGTAACGTATTTGCTGATTCGGTTGTTGTCGACAACGACGTCAGGATGTTTTAAAAGAACCTACGTCGCACCTCTTTTGAGTGGAATGTTTGTTTGGTTTTCCGAAATTTTCCTGAAATTATTGTAGAGTAGTTTTTGGGGAGGGTTTTAAAACCAAGCGTATTGATGATAGTCATTGCTCTAGTTTTTATATTTATAATATCAACTTTAGCTAATTTGAAAGAAATACATAATTTCGTTTGGGTTAGAAATACTTTAATAAAACCTTTTGCAAAATTTAAGAGAGAGAGGTCTCAAACAGATTCGAAAAATGTAAGGTATCACCTATCAAAGAGTGTTCAAAAAATAACAGACTATTACAACAGCGAACCACCAAAATAAAAAAGAAAACAGAATAAACGGAAAAAGTGAAAGATCAGATCATGTAATACTTTGGATGTTCTTGAGCTATTTATAATTGCCAATTATTTTAATTTTGTTATGCTGGCTCAGCTAAAAAACATCCCTCTGCAGATGATATTCCCCCTTGACCCTCCTCTTAGGGCAGGCTTTAGACTTCACTACAGAAGGGAGTGAAGCATCATGCTTCTTACAGTCAAAGAAGTGTCGGAGCTGTCCAAAGTGACGGTCAAGACGCTGCACCATTACCATAAAATCGGCCTGCTTGAGCCGGCTGAAATCACGGAAGCGGGATATCGGTTATATGGCGCAAAAGAGCTGGAACGGCTGCAGGCCATTCTGTTTTACCGCGAGCTTGATTTTTCGCTGGAGCAAATCGGGCAGCTGCTGGACCGGGAACCGGATCGAGCGGCGATGCTGGCGGAGCAGGAAGAGCTTTTGGAGCAGCGCCGGCAAAGGCTGGAACGGATCATGGACACGCTGCGGAAAACAAAAGCAGGCCTGGAGTGTGGAGAACCGCTGCCGCAGGAGGAATTGTTTATCGGCTTCGATAGCGAGGATGGGTGGCGGGAAGCGTTGCGGGAACAAAGCGAATACCTTCAGGAGCAATACGGCGTGGAGCTTGAAGCGGAGCGGATCGATGTGCCGGAGATGAACGAGCAGGCCGCTGAGGCGGCGGCTTTTATGAAAAGTATGTCCGCTTTTCTGGCCGGAGGGGTCAAACATAACGACCCAAGGGTTCATCAATCGATCCGGGAACATTTGGCATTCATGAACAGTCACGGACATCGGGTTGCAGCCAAGGATTTTGCGGCACAAACGGCATTTTTCCTGAAGGATGAGTTTCACCTGCGGATGCTGGAGGACCAGCAGACCGGGCTGGCTTATTATCTGAACGCGGCTGCGGCGGCGTACGCCGAGGCTGAATCGTAAACGCATCGATCTGTACCGGTACAGATCAGGATTTCTGCTATTGGCAGGCCAGGGAAGCGCCTTTTACAATCAAGACAAAGGCCTTTAATCCAACGGATATGCATGCATCCCAAAGGAAAATCAACCAATGAAATCGACAACGAATTTTCTTTGTTCCTATAAGGTATTTCGTATGACCGCCGTGCCCGGATGTTGCGCGGGGTACGGCCCCAATATCGCGAACCCCTGAGATAGTACCGGGCTTCCGTCATGTAAAAAGGCGCCTCACCGGGCGCCTTTTTTATGTCGGGCATGTTCACGGTAAATCGTTCCTTAAGTCATCACCGAACTCCATTTATCGACTTTTTTGCTGAGAACGTCTGGAAGCTCATTTTCATCCTCGCTCAGCTTGTAAAATAGCGCCAAAGCGACCAGGATGACATCCACGCATTCTTCCTTCACGTCAGAGAGATCCAGCTTTTTATACTCGCTGCCGCTCGCCTGCCTGTAAGAAAGCATCGCTTGCGAAGTTTCCCCGACCTCTTCGGTCAATTTCAGAACCATCTGCTCCAGCGTTTTCTTTTCCTTTTCGCTTAATTGCTTGATTTTTTGCAGTAATTGTTCCACTAAATATGTCTCCTCTTGCAGCCCTGTAGTCTTTATGTCAATGATTGTACCATATCCAGCCGTTTGCCGTTCGTTAACGCAGCGCTTTTGGCACCTGGACCGCAATCAGCTTGCCGGTATCTTTGGCCTGAATGATCAGCGTATTCCCGGAAAGAAGGGTCGGGCCGTATTGGCGGGAACCGGTGTTTACCGTAAAAGCCGGAGCCGCTGTCTGCAGGTTATACCCATGTAATACGCCGTCGCTTTGCCCGATATACACGCCGTTGCCGTAGATGTCGGTTTGAACGGGCTGGTTGTCGGTTTGGAAGCCGAACGTTTGGCCGTTCGCCAGCTTCATGCCCGTAATCGCGCCGGAAGCTTCTTTACTGAAAAAGATTTTGTTGTCATGCACCGAGCCGATCAGCGATTTCCCGACGTTCGGGACGGACCATTTTTGCAGCGGCTTGGCGTCTTTTTTGTAGGCGGTAATGTCATATTTCATCACGGCGCTGTCCGTCGCTAAATAAAGGTCGTTGCCGTTTAGGATCACGGAGCCGTTATTGTCCCTTGTATAAGGAGGCAAAGTGCCCAAACTCCAGCTGTAGGTTTGCGTTTCTTTTTCCACGCCGGTCTTGGCGTCGAATACGTTAATGCTCAGCTCCCGTTTCGGGTCGGCATCGTCAAAAGGATACTCGTCGCGGACGGAATACACCAGCCCGTTTCGGACCGCCAATGGCGGGTTTTGCCGGAATTGCTTCCACAGCTTTTTGCCGGTTTTTTTATCGAAAGCGTCCAGTTGAACCGAAGTGAGCGCGCCTTGAACCATGTACGAAGCATAAACGATACCATCCACTTCCATGCTGACGCCCCCGGCGAATTCGCTTTGTTCTTCGATTGCCTTCCAGCGCTGTTTGCCCGTGGCGGCGTCCAGTGCGATGATTGCGTTGCCTTTGGTGACGTACGCCGTATCGCCGATCACACGGGGAGAGCTTGTTTCCGTTATCCCCGCCGCGGTCTGCCACAGCCGTTTGCCGGTTTTCGCTTGCAGCGCGAATACCTGACCGGCCTCCGTGACGCCGTACACCGTGCCTTTTTGGTAAGCGACATCCGGGCGAAGCCGGCTGCCGTAAGTATAAAGCGTTTTGCCCGTGTTCACGTTCAATGCCACAAGCTTGCCGCCGTTAAAAGTGAATAAGATGCCGTCGTCCGTCACGACGCTGTCCGTGTTCTTGTCAAAGGAGGCCGTCCACAGCGGCTTTTGGACCGGTGCTTTAATGGCAGGCGACGCAGGAACGTTATAAGAGACGACGGGAGCCGCGGCCTGCGCCGCTGGCAGGCTGATCCCGCTGATCAAAACCGCCGTGAGCAAAGCGATCGCCCCTGTGCGGGCCGGTTTCATTTTTGCTTTCATCTTGCTCTTGTACCTCTTTTCTCTATGAAATGGTAGATTCATATCAAACGATCAAACTCACTGCAATGCCTTCGGCACCGGAACCGCGATCAGCTTCCCGTTATCCTGGGCCTGAATGATCAACGTATTGCTCGAACGTAGCGTAGGCCCGTAATTGCGTGACCCGGTGTTCACGGTAAAGGCGGGCGCAGTCGTCTGCAGGTTGTATCCATGAAATACGCCGTCGCTTTGCCCGATGTACACGCCGTTGCCGTAAATGTCCGTCCGAACGGGCGGGTTGTCGGTTCCCCATTGGATTTCCTGGCCGTCTACGAGCTTCATGCCTGATATTGAATTCGTATTATAGTTCCAAAAATAGATCCTGCCGGCATGCACCGATCCGGTCAATATGACGGGGTAGGATGGTTTATTCCACTTTTTCAACGGTTTGCCGTCCTTATCGTAATGCCCGAAATCGTATTTATGGATGGCGTCTTCCGTTACAAGATACAGATCATTGCCGCTAAGCAGCATGCTGCCTGCTACTCCTGCGGATGGGGAGCTGTTCGTACGGTTCCAGGAATAGACCCGTTCGCCGACCTTATTACCGGTTTTGACGTTCAGGACGGATAAGGTGACGTGGGGAGGTCCGTCGGCATCCACTTCATCAAACGGCGACTGTTCTTTTTCGGAATAAACCAACCCGTCCCGAACAGCAAACGGTTCCGCTTGGAATGGTGCCTTCCATAAAGTTTTCCCCGTTTTCTCATCGATGGCTTTAAGCTGCGAGTAAGAATACGCTCCGGAGATACTATTTGACATAAAAAGGATGCCCTCCGCTTCAAGGGAAAGCTTGCCTGCGGTATCAGCTCGATCCTCGACCGACTTCCAGCGCTGTTTGCCTGTCGCCGCATCCAAAGCTATGAGGGCCTGCTTGTTCGCGACATACACCGTATCGCCAATCACGATCGGCTCGTCCGCATCCGACAGACCTGCAGCCGATTTCCACAGCTCTTTGCCCGTCTTGGCGTTCATGGCATATACATGTCCGTCGTCCCCGACGCCGTAGGCCATTCCTTTCAAGTATTGCACCGACGGCTTTAGGTTGCTGCCGTAGGTAAAGACCTTTTTGCCGGTAGCCAGATTCAGCGCGATCAGCTTTTTTCCCGAAAAGGCAAGCACCGTTCCGTAATCGGTGACGGCAGCCTTCGAGCCGGGATCGACGGCTGACGTCCAGAGCGGCTTTTGCATGGGCGCTTTGATGGCCTGACCGCCTGGAAAGCCGATCGAGACCGCCGGAGCATCGGCATGAATTGCCGTCGGCAGCGAGGCCGTGCCGCAAAGCAAAGCTGCCGCCAGGGCAGGGGCCGCAGTAACGCGGATGAGCTTGGTACGTTTTTTCATGATCTTGTGCCTCATTTCTTTTATCTTTTTTCAGTTTTGATAGAGTTACAGGATGGCGGAATTTTTCCAGCCTTTATATTAAACGCGATTTCCAAAATAAGGTTGCTGATGGGTTTGGAAAATAAAGTTATGATGAACGAAAGGTTTTCTTTAATGCTTTGAAAGCAGCGGCTGGGCCGACCCATTTTTTTATTGCGTTTCGGATAGAGAGGTTTTATGCTGATTAATGCGTGTTTCCATATTATGAGAAGACTTGCTTTTCAAAGATGTCGCAATGCGACAATTTTTTTGAAAAAATGGAAACGGGAAATGGAACGGACCACGGTTTACTTACGTATCAAATGACATATGGATTAATTCAGAACAAGGGGTGTAAAACATAATGGGCAACGATATGAACGTCATTTTGATTGAAAAGATGCCAAGCGGCGAGCTTCGCCAAATCGAAGAACGCAGCTGGAGCATGAACATGGTAGCGGCGCTGGAGCATGTGAATTACATCGTCGTTCGCGGCCAGGAATACGAAACGATCGAAGGTAGATTAAACGTGGACGACGGCAAGCTGGAGCTGCTTTTGGTCCGGATCCGCAATGAATAGCCTGAAGTTCGGCAGAAAGGGGGAAGAAACATGACAAACGAACAACAGCCGCAGGATAAGGAGAAACAACCGGCAAAACTGTTTACGCCGGAAGGCAAGCCGGTTCGGGTGCTGTCCACGTCGCTTGGCGTGGCGCTTTTGGCAAACGCTTTTTTGCTTGCGGGCGGGGCGACAGCGGGCTCGGTTAATGCAGCCGGAGATGCCGCAAACGAACCGAAGCTTGTGGCATGGTCAACCGAGGAAGTCAAAGCTTATTTCGATAAAAATGCCGACTGGAACATTCCGCTTCCCGAAGAAAACGAAAAAGAAGACGGTACGCAGTCGGGAAGCTCCGGAGGTACCAGCAGCGGCGGTACGACGGTCATCAACAACTACGGCACGAGCCATTCGGGGTTTGGGTGGGAAACTTTACTGCTGTACCATTTTTTATTTAACAGAGGATCTAGTTACCATCCAAGTACGTATTACGACAACCGCCGTACGTATTACACGGGCACATCGCAAGCCTACAAGCCGCGTTCCTATTCCAGCGGCGCGTTCCAAAACAAGCAGGTCGTCGGATCGACGGTTACGCCAAAAACCTCCCGTTCGACGGGTTCGATTACCCGGCGCGGCACCTCTTCAAGCTCCGGCGGCATCGGCGGCAAATCGAGCGGCTACAGCTCGTCCGGCTCCAGTTCCAGCTCGAAATCCGGCATCTTTTCGGGTTCCAGATCCAGCTCGCGGAGCGGATTCGGCGGATGACGGGCAGCGTATTCGAAGTGCTTAAGCCGGGTGGGCAACCACGCCAGGAACGGGTGGAAGAACTCGCGGAGCTGGGCTTCACTTGGGCCGATTTGGAAGACGAGGAATACTGGCTGGACCAGCTCGTCGTCATGAACAGGGATACCTACCTGGAGCTGGAACAGGCGTCCGCCCGATTGTGGCGGATTTTGGACCGGACGGTGCGTTATGTCCACGGGAACCGGGCGCTGTACGAGCTGATCGGCATCCCGCCGATCTTATGGGATATGCTCGACATTTGCCCGTTGCCCGAGGAGAACCTGATCAGCCGGTATGCACGGTTCGATTACGCCGTTTCGCATGACGGGAGCATCAAACTGTACGAGCTGAACGCGGATACCCCGACCGGTTACGTGGAAGCTTCCATCGTGACGCCTTGGATGTGCCGGGAGGCAGGCATCGATTCGCCCAACGTCCGGATGAAAGAGCTGGTGGCTGCGGCCTGGGGCGTCGAGCGCCCGGATACGGCGGCATGCGTCGCTTACGGTGAGCATCTGGAGGACTCGGGTACCATCGAAGCGCTGGTGCGCCACAGCGGACTGGATATCCGATGCGTCGATTGTCTGGAGCTTTCCATCGATCACGGCATCGTCAAAGACGGGAGCGGACGGGAGATCAAGCGGATGTTCGCTTTGTATCCGAAAGAATGGATGGCCGTTGACGACGGCGGGGATGCGCTTGCGTATTCGATCGAGACGGGGAAGCTGACGCTGTTTAATCCGCCGCACAGCATCCTGCTGCAGTCCAAAGGACTGATCGCCGCGGCCTGGGGGTTGTATGAGCTGGGGCTGCTGTATACCGACGATGAGCGTGAAGCGATCGAAAAATATCTTTTGCCGACGTACAACAAGCCCGTATTTTCGGGAAACTATGTTTCCAAATCGATGTTCGGACGCGAGGGCGGCTCCGTGCAAATGTTCGACGGCAGCGGGGAGCTGGAGATTAAGGACGAGGACGGCTTTGATACCAGCGAGCTGTTCCCCTCCGTCTATCAGATGCGGGCCAACCTCCCGGAAATTGAGACGGCGGTCGGCGCGCGGCGCCTGCTTACAGGCATGTTCATGATCAACGGTCAGCCATGCGGCCTGCTGGGCAGAGCGGGAGGGCTGATTACGGGAAATACGAGCCATTTTATAGCGATCGGAGTGAGATAGATGACAAGAAACGGAAAAAGACATCCGCGATCCGGGCGGAAATTCAGGTTTGCGGCGTTTCTGGCGCTTTCCTTGCTGGCCGTGCTGCTGCTAAACGCCTGCTCGGACAACGAGCAGTCCGTGTTTAATTCGGGCACCTCGGTGGATGGGCAGGACATGGTGTCCCGCGTGCCGTGGGATTATCGGATCATCGAAGGCAGCGTCGGCGATTTGATCGGCAGCGACATGACGATTTTGCCGGACAACGAGCTGATGCCTAACGATGAAAATTACGCGACGGGGGATAAAGTTTGGGCCCTGCAGTACATGGATGCGGAAATGACGACGGATGCGAATCAGCGCAGCAGCGTCCATCTGTCCTCCTGGAGCACGATCAAAACATTCAAAACCGAGGGTGACGCCAAAAAAGACATGGCCAACCTGAAAATCCCGGTCACGACGGAAGTCGATCTGGTTGGCGTGTACAAAACGCAGTACAAGGATAAAACGCGGAATTTCGCCGTGCTGGAGCTGCCTTCCGGCAACCGGATCAAGCAGCCGATCGACGACGATCGCTACAAAGCGCTGGAGAAGGAAAAGAAAGTATCCGTCAAGCTTGAAGAAATTCACGATTTTGCCGACTACGATTCGGCTTATGCAAAATTCAGGGGGTGGGCGAGTTGACCGTCGTCGTGAATCTGGTCGTAAGCGTGCTTGTCATCATTGCGCTGCAGCTGCTGGGGATGCTGATTTTCAGCTGGATGACGCCGTTTAAAGATATGGAAGAATTGAAAAAGGGCAACGTGGCGGTAGGCCTCGCCTTGGGCGGCAAATTTTTGGCCACGGCGATCATCCTGGGCGTCGCGGCCTATACCAACACGTCGATCTGGTTTATGGCGATGTGGTTTGCGGTCGGTTACGTTTGCCTCGTGGCGGCCTATTGGATTTTCGAGCTGGTCACGCCAAGCTTTAAAATCTCCGATTGCCTCAAGCAAGGAAACGTGGCCGTCGCGACGCTGCTGTGCATGGTGTTCATCGGAACGGCCTTTGCGGTCAGCAGCTTGATCGTTTGACGATGCTGCAATCATTCTGATTTCAAAAGCGTCGTTCAATAATGGATAAATACATTAATCAATTACAAAAATAGGCAGGATTCGCCCGGCAGCTTGTGGAAGCAAGTTTGGCGGGCGATTTTTATTTGCAGACATCATCCATCAGCAAAACGACATAGGTAGATCCGAAGCAAAAGCGCGTCGGAGGGGGCATAGTCCCGCTATTTTTTTCTTGAAAGGAAGTACGCAGCATGAATCAAACCATATACGCAGATTGGAACGGCCAAAGAATAAAGTTAACCTGGATCCCCGGAGACGAACGGCCCGATCCCGCGCTGGTGACAAGCGTGCACGGCATTTGCCTGCATCAGGGGCTTGTCCTTGCCGTACATGTACAAGGTAGGGGCTACAACGTGCCGGGAGGACATGTGGAGCCGGGAGAGACGCCGGAGGAGGCTTTTCATCGGGAAGCGCTGGAAGAAGGCAGCGTTAAAGGAATCATCGCGTACCTCGGCAAAATGGAGATCAGTCACGAAGAAAATGAGTCGTTTGACCCGAACGGAAAATACCCGATGATCGGCTATCAGCTGTTTTACCGGATGGACGTGACCGAGCGGCTGTCGTTTAACCGTGAGCATGAGTGTTTGTCGCGGATTTGGGTTGAACCGGAGGAGTTTGGTTATGTCGTAAACGATCATGAATTGGTCGGACAGGTGCTTCAGGAAGCGCTGGAAAAGGATGGGAAGCAGGGATAGCTTTCGATGGATATATATATTTAGCCGGAACGGCCGGGGAGGAAGGCGTGTGAAAAAAGCATGGAGGAACGCGTTATGGAGCGGGGTAGGCGTCATTGTTTTTGGCGTGATCGTCGCTGGTCTATATGTCCAAAATATCGGGTTCGACAATATTAAGCTTATGTACACGCTGCATTCAAGCAACAAAGCCGTGGTCTTGATGGGTCAAGGCCAAAATGGGACCGTAAAGTACCTTACGAACGTAAACCATCCGGCCGAGCTTCTAAAAGAACGCATGAACAAGGAAGGCTGGAATTATGCCGAACAGAATGGGTCGGGTTATTTTTTTGAAAAGGGGCGGCGGCGCTGCATCGTGACCGTCAAGCAGTGGAACCACGGTTATTTTATATATGCGGTTGAAAAAAATCTCGTCAATCTTGCAGGATAACATGCATGGGAAAAGAACCCGCCGGCTTTCACAGCCAGCGGGTTCTTTCAAGTTTATTGCGGCTCCGGGCTGCCGGACTGATGCTCGTAGTTGCGAATCAGCATGCCCTGGGCTTTTCTCATGCCAAGCTGCTCGTAAAAATCCTGAAGATCCGGATCGCACAACAAATCGACCATATAGATGCCTTTCAGCTTATCCAGCATTCTTCGGGTCAGCTCTTTTCCGATCCCCCGTTTCTGATAGGCGGGCACCACTTCCAGCAAAGGAATGTAGGCTGTCAGCACCCGGTCGGATAAAGCGGTAATGAAGCCGACCACCTGCCCCGACTGATCGTCCTTGGCCAAGATGACGTGGGTCGCATTTTTAAGAATTTGCATAAAAACGCTATAAGAAGGCGGATTCGGCCACCCGTCGAAAAAACCTTCTGCAAGCGAAGCTTCGGTCATATCGCGAATATGATCCTGATATTGAATCATGGCGATTGTCCCTCCTCAAGGATCGGTTCTCTTGATCATAATGCCAATTCACGCCGGAAACAACGATTTAAGCCAATTTTTAGGTGGCGGCGCGGATCGGGGTGCTGTTATGATGGATGAAAGAATTTTGGAATAACTAGCTTTTTTGATCGTTACCTGCAGAAAGAAGGGAATTCCATGAGACAGGTGATCGCGCTGGGCGGCGGCGGCTTTTCTATGGAGCCGGATAATCCGCTGCTCGATCAATATATTTTGCAGCAGTCTGCAGCCCGTACGCCAAAAGTGTGCTTTGTCCCGACGGCCAGCGGGGACGCGGAAGGATATATTGCAGGGTTTTATAAAGCTTTTTCGGCGTTCGACTGCACTGCTTCCCATCTCGCATTATCCCGGCCTCCTACGGCTGATTTGGAGGATTACGTCTTGGAAAAGGACATCCTTTATGTGGGCGGGGGCGACACCATGCGGATGCTGGAAACCTGGCGGGAGCACGGTTTGGACCGCATCCTTCACAAGGCATGGGAGCAGGGCGTCGTTTTGGCCGGACTTAGCGCAGGCTCGATGTGCTGGTACGAAGAGGGAGTCAACTGCGATGATGCCGGGCAGGCGAAAGTTGTCCAAGGATTGGGCCTCATACCCGGCAGCCACAGTCCGCATTATGATTCGGAGCCGGAGTACAGGCGGGGTTATCACGAGCTGCTGCGCAGCGGCCGGATCGGCGCAGGCGTTGGCGTAAGCGATGGGGCGGGCATTCATTATATCGGCGGCAAAATTCACCGAGTCGTCAACTCGCGCCGGGAGGCCAGGGTATACGGGGTTGAAGTCGCCGACGGCGAAATTGTGGAAGAGGCGATTACGCCCGAATATTTGGGGGCGCTTTGAGACGGGGAGTTATGCAAAATACAGGCCAAATCTGAAAGGTCAGCGCCAATTAGCATAGGGAGTGGGTTTTTCATGTTAGATGAAGCCATTGCTGCGGTCGAAGCGTACCGCAGAGTTATCAATGAAGGGACCGCGGAAGAGGTGAATGTATGGATATCGGATGACTTTATCGGTTATTTTGGTTATTACCCGGATCGGGATTACGAGGTTTACCGATCCGAACATCATAAAACGGACAACCTTGAGACGCTGGCCATGTATGAGGGCAAGGAACCTCATTGGGAGTACAGCGACCTCGCAAGGAACATGCGTACAGAAAATGAATTGATCCTATCGGCCATCGTGAACTTCAGCCTGCACGGCAAACAAGTCGCGAGCGTGTTGGCCATGGAAGTATTCTGCAAGGAACAAGGGGAATGGAAGCTGTACAGGCAGCATATGGAGAAATATGCCACGGCCTGAAACGATGCGGCTGCCTCTAACGTCAAACCTGGAGTGAGGACAAATGGAAAAAACACGAAATAGCGAAGATTGGATCGTGGAGCTGGATATCCGCGGCATGCAGGCTGCCATGGAATCGGGCGAAACCACCTCCGAGGAAATCGTCAAAGCCTATCTGAAACGGATTGAGCGGTACGACGGCAAGCTGAAATCCATCATTGAAGTGAATCCGGAAGCGGTAAACATCGCAAGGGCGCTCGATGACGAACGTTATGAAAAAGGGAGCCGCGGGCCGCTGCATGGCATACCCCTGCTCCTGAAAGACAATATCGACACCTGTGACGCAATGCATACGAGCGCAGGTACGCTTGCTCTGGCGGAGCACGTGGCGGCACAGGATTCATTCGTCGCAGCCCGGCTGCGGGAGGCAGGGGCCGTATTCCTCGGGAAGGCGAACATGACGGAATGGGCCAATTTTATGGCGAGCGACATGTGGGCCGGATACAGCAGCCGCCGGGGACTGTGCCTTAATCCATACGGCCCGGGCGAGCTGTTCGTCGGCGGCTCCAGCTCCGGCTCGGGCGCCGCCGTGGCGGCGAATCTGGCCGCCGCGGCCATCGGCACGGAAACGTCCGGGTCGATCATCAGCCCGGCCAGCCAACATATGCTGGTCGGCATCAAGCCGACGGTCGGGCTGGTCAGCCGTTCGGGCATCATCCCGATTACGCATACCCAGGATACGGCCGGACCGATGGCCCGGTCCGTTGCCGATGCGGCGATCGTGCTGGGGGCCATGACCGGGTTGGATGAGCGCGATGCGGCAACACGCGCCGGCGACGGCCGTTTTTTAACGGATTATACCCCGTTTCTAGACGCCTCTTTCATCAAGCAGGCGCGTATCGGCATTCCGAGATTTTATTTCCGAGAGCTGGATCAGGACCGGACGGCGATTCTCGAAGCGGCGATCGAAGCGCTGCGCAGCGAAGGAGCAACGATCGTCGATCCGGTGGAGCTGCCTTGTCAGGATGCGTCCTGGAACGGAAACGTCTTGGTTTACGAGTTCAAAAAGGGCGTCAACGACTATCTCGCGCAGCTTCCTGAAAGCATCCCCGTACATACGTTGGCCGAAGTGATCGCGTTCAACAACGAGCATGCCGACCGGTGCCTGAAATACGGGCAGGACCTGCTGGAGAAATGCGAAGCGACAAGCGGGACGCTATCCGAACCGGAATATTTGGATACGCTTCGGTACAATAAGGAGATGTCGCAGTCGCAGGGGATCGATTACGCGCTCGAAACCTACAATCTTGACGCGCTATTGTTCCTTGGTTGCGATGATGGGGATGATATCGCGGCCAGAGCGGGGTATCCGGCGATTACGGTGCCGGGAGGTTACGCGCAAGATGGCGTCATCGCACCGGGAGGTTACATTACCAAAGGGCCGGTGGGCATCACGTTTGTCGGGGCCGCGTTCAGCGAGCCGACGCTGATCAAGATTGCTTATGGGTACGAACAGGCGACCAAACATCGCGTACCGCCGGATATGAGCGGACTTGAGGAGCGGTAATTCATCGCGCGTTATGAACATCCGGAACATCCGGCTGCAGATTCGCCGAACCTTCCCGAAGAAGGGATGACGTAGCATGGCCGGATTCAAAGTGATCGAAACCCGCGAATGAAAAAAGGAGCCTTTGCCCCAGCCGATCCGGACAAGATGTTTATCTGCCGGAAGGCGGGGAAAATGCTCCTTTTTAAATCGTTTTATTTTCGTGCGCGCATTTTGCGAAGCAGAACCACAACCATGGCGGACAGCGGCATCAGCAGCTTACCCGCATCCCATGGATGATTGTACCAAATCCGCTGTCCGATGCCTAAACAGGACAATAAAATAATCAAGACTGCGAAAAGTACCATCGGGTCCAAGGTGCGATGAAGAACCTTTTTAAACAACAATCTTAATCCGAAATAGACTACAGCAAAATAAAATCCGCACATCAGCAAAACGGCAAGAACAGCGGCGAGCATCATCAATTTGACCCACCCCGATTCAATTGGATATCGATTCCATTATACCTTATTTCGGAAAAAGATGTGGGCTCGGTTATCGGATTGGCTCCATGTTGAGCCCTTCCAAATTGCGGCGGATCAAATCGCAGGAATCGCCAAAAAGCTGCCGCTCGTCTTCGCTCAGCTTCAGCTCGAGCAATTCCTGAATGCCGTCGCTGCTAATGATGGCCGGAACCCCGGCGCATACGCCGTGTTGCCCGTACTCCCCGTCGAGGATGGCCGATACGGCGATAATTTTATGTTCATCGTTCAGCACGGAACGGGTAATATGGGCGATGGCGCTGCCGATCCCGAAATGGGTCGAGCCCTTGCGCGTGAAAATTTCCCATCCGGCGTCTTTCGTTTTGCGCGCGATGTCATGCAGATCGACATGCTTAAACCGCTCCGGATGCTGCTCTAAAATGTCGAGGATCGGCTTGCCGCCGATGGTGACATGAGACCATGCCACGAATTGCGATTCGCCGTGTTCGCCCAGGGCATACCCGCTGACGCTGCGCGGATCGATGGAAAAAACGTCGGACAGCAGCGTTTTGAGCCGTGACGAGTCGATGGACGTGCCTGTGCCGATCACGCGGTGGCGCGGAAAGCCGGTAAGCTTCCATATCATATACGTAACGATATCCACCGGATTGGCGGCCGTAATGAAAATCCCTTGAAATCCGCTCTCGACGATCGGCGTGACGATCTGCCGCGTAATTTCGGCGGCGTCGGCCAAGACGTCCATCCGGTTTTGTCCCGGTTTCGGATTGGCTCCCGCGGTCAGAATAACGACATCGACATCGGCGCAATCCGCATAGGTTCCGGCATACACGGTCGTCCGCGTATGGGTAAAATCGATGCAATGCGACAAGTCCAGCGCCTGGGCCAGCGCCCGGTCGTACGTGCGGTCGATCATCATGATTTCGTCGCAGATGGATTGGTTAATCATGGCGTAAGCGCAGCTGGATCCGACCATGCCTGAGCCTACGATAGCAACTCTTCTTCTTTTGCGTTTCATGTTTCATTCGCTCCTTCAATGAATATTGTACACGAGATTGTGATAAAAATCTCATAATCGGCCGAGTTATTTTGTTTCTAGTCCGGTGTCAGGCGCCAGGGCAGCTGCCGGACGGGTTTTCCGGGCCGCAATTTGGGCAAGAAGCCGCGGTTTTGCAAATATTTGCACAAATGCGTCCCAACGGAGCTTCCGAGAATCGCAATCGTGTCATGCCCGTTGACCCGTCTTAAACCGGCATAAAGCGCCGAGCTGAATACAATATCGATGATGATGAACCTCGCCAGATCCGCGCGGGTGAAAACCCAAACTTGAAATTCCGCAGGCTGCGCCGCCGCAAGCTTCCGCATGCCGTCCTCCTTGCATTTGCCATAAATCTTTTCCCTTTTTAGGATATAGAGAAGAGGGACGTCCAAGAACACGCGGACAAGATCGAATTTTGCGGCGGGACATAGGCGCGCTGAAAATGGATAAAAAAACAGGGCCTCCCCGGTCGTCGGACCGTGCGGGATGCCCTGTTGTGCCGTTTAAAGCGGCAGTCTTCCGTTCATATATTAATAAGCCAACGTGTACAAAGCTTTGATGTGGGAAAGGTAACGGATGTTACTTGCTTCCTTCATCAGCGTCGCAGGCAGACCTTTCAGCGAAATGTTGTTTTCGCCGATCGTTGCTACCGCGTCTTTGCGGCCAAGGCTAGCCAGCGTACCGGAGTTTACCGGAGCAAACTTTTCGAATGCTTTGTCGTTCAGGAACGCATACAGGTTGTAGCCGATCAGCTCGCCCATTTGCCATGCGATTTGCGCGGTTGGAGGGTAAGGACGTCCGGTTTCGTCGAAGTATACGGCGCTGTCGCCGGCAACGAATACGTCTTTATGGGACGTGGATTGCAGGAATTCGTTGACGGTTGCGCGTCCGCGGTTGACTTCCAGGCCGGATTCGCCGACAAGCGGATTGCCTTGCACGCCGCCGGTCCATACGAAGGTGTTGGTGACGATTTTTTGGCCGTCTTTCAGGTCGACCACGTTGCCTTCCACGTTCGTTACAGGCAGTCCGGTCAAGAACGTTACGCCGCGGTCTTCCAGGCTTTTTGTCGCGCGTTCGATCAGATGGTCGGGAAGCACAGGCAAAATTTTAGGGCCAGCTTCGACGAGCATCAATTTGATCTCGCTGCGGTCAATGCCGTATTTTTTGGTCAGGTTCGGCAAGATGTCGGCGATTTCGCCCACGAGCTCGACACCGGTCAAGCCGCCGCCGCCGATGAGGATCGTTGCGTCAGCCGGATCTTTTGTCTGGGAGTAAGCTTGGATGCGCTCTTCGATATGGCGGTGAATGCGGTTGGCATCGTCAGCGGATTTAAGCACCATGCTGTATTTGTCGAGTCCAGGAATGCCGAAGTAAGCGGTGATGCTGCCAAGGCCGACAACAAGCGCGTCATAGCTCAGCTTGGAACCGTCCGAAAGTTTAACTTCTTTGCTGTCTACGGAGAAAGACTCGACTTTGGCGATTTTCACATCGATGTCTTTGCCTTTGAACAGTTTGTCGAGCGGCATGGCGATCGCTTTTTCTTCGATGCTGCCTGCAGCCAGACGGTGAAGCTCGGTAATGATTTGGTGAGTCGGATATTGGTTCACCACGGTCACGCGCGCTTGGTCTTTGTTCATATATTTACGAACGGTCAGCGCGGAGAGGAGTCCGCCATATCCCGCACCCAAAATGACAATATGTTTTGACATAGTTTTTCCTCCGTCCTTACCTAAATATTAAAGTGGATTATTTTTGTTCTTTCGCGTTTTCAGCAGAGACTTGGAGATAAGCGTTCACGAAACGGAACAGCTTTTGCGCTTGCGGATCTTTCAGCAATTTGAGCAGGCCAAAAAGACCGATCACTTCTTGACTGCTTTCTGCGCGGTCTTTTGCTTCGATCACGTTTGCGGCAACGGATTTCACCGATTTGATAACCGGGGTTGCCATTTCCTGAATGGCGCCGACCGTATCGCTTTTAAGCGTTTTGTCCGTAGCCACGGCTTGAGCGAAATCGTAAGACTTTGTCAATACATTCACAAGCTCAGTCAGCTTTGGAAGATGGTTGACCAGAGTGGTCAAAGATTCCTGAACCTCGGGCTTGAGCAGCTGGTCGAGCAAATCCTGTTGATTTTGGCTGACAGGCGCATTCGCTTGTTCAGTCTTTGCATCAGTAATTGTTTCCGACATGTCCATTTCTCCTTTGCGTAAGCAGCAGTGCTTAATTTTATTTTAAAAAGGGCTAATAGACCCTTTTTGGGCAGAGGGGTCTAGAAGCAACAGACCTTCCCCAAGTGAAAAAGGCCGCAATCTAACTCATCATTACCTATGTTAACATAATGTTCACCAAAAGGATAATGAGGCATTTCAAGCGTTAAGCACAAATTGTGAAGTTTTACACAAGTATACGTCTTCTTGGTCCCAATCTCTCTGTTTTCCTCCATTTTTGTGCGCAAATTGTGACAAATTCAACAAACTGCACCTTGATGAAAATGTTGCCACGCTTTCCGTCTTTCTGCCTTAGGTTCTGCATTTCCATACAGCAATATACCCTTGAACGCCGCAAGATGCAAGCAAAAAAGCTGCTTAAAGCATGAAAAAACCGCCTTGTGCGGCGATCACGCAAAAAGGCGGTACTTCTATATTTCTATGCATATGCGGTTATGATTGGGCGTTCGGTGGGGTAGAGCTCTCCGGCACCGGATTGCCGTTTAGTTCGCCTGACGCTTCAATGGAGCGGTACTGCTTCAGCATAAACACCCTCCAGCGGAGGATCATGCCGAACGCCAGCAGGAAAAAGAGCGCGCCGGATTGCGGTATCGAAACGTATTCGTCAATGACCTGGTGAAGGACGGTCCGAACGATCAGCAGGGCGAACAAAATGACGACGAAGCTTTTGGAACGTCTGGCAAACACCTGTCCTTCCGAAACTTCGAATTTGGTGCTGCGAATGAGCGGATATGAAAATAAAAACCAGCCGACGAGAAAGGCGGCCAAAGCCCAAAGCCATGGAACCCGGACTTGCGGCGCCACGAACATCAGGAAGCCTGTTGCCATGCCCAGCGGCGGGATGATGATTTTTTTTATCGTTACAGGTCTATTGCTGGCCTTCAAACGGACGAAAATGACCAGAAGCGCCATAACCAGAGCCCCCACGGTAGATCCGATTTGAAGATACGAGGGACTAATATGAGCCAAGTTCAAGACTCCTCTCTGCGTAAAGATATAATTAATCACGTATAACTATATTATATCACGCCAGGCAAGAAGTAAACTTGACCATCGTATGACATTTATCACTTATGATCCGCCTCTATCCGCGCGCAGTCCACGCAGAAACGCCTGCAAAACGTAAGCCACGCTTTCATCCACTTGCAGGTCCATTTGGAAACCGCCATGCTGCTCGAGCGACGCAAATCCGTGCAAAAGGCTGCGCAGCCCGCGGATGGCGTGCAGCGTTTCTTTTTCCCCGAGCCCGTAGGGCTCCATGATCCGCAAAAAGAGGTTCAGCAGTTCCTGTTTCACCGATTCGAGTTCTTCATGCTGCGTATTTACCTTATAAAAGGCTTCGTACAAGCCGGGGCGGGAACGGGCGAAACCAAGGTACGCTTTGCACAGGTTTTGGACGGCTTCGTCCCCCGTTTTGCCGATGACCGCATCCCGCGTCGTCTCGACGAGAAGGCGGATGCAGTAGACGGTCAGCGCCGCCCGCAAATCGGGAAGGCCGTTCACATGGTTATAAAGGGAAGGGGAGCGCACCTTCAGCTTTTGCGCCAGCGCCGCCAGCGTCAACGAGTCCAGGCCGGATTCATCGGCGAGCTCGGCGGCGGCGACAAGAAGGGTGTGGCGGTCAAGGCCCATTTTGGCCATCTTATTTCACCTCCCGAAAAGCGGCTTCGGCGCGACGAATCGCTTCGTTTATCGCTTCTGCAGGCCGCTCGAGCATCCGGCCGTGGCCGACGGCCAGCCAGGACGGCTTCAAATCGGCCAGGCGGCGGGCGCTGGCAAGGGCCGCTTCTTTATTCCAGGTCGCCATCGCGGGAAAAGGGAAAAGCGGCCGCATATCGCCGGATACCGCCATGCCGCCCCGGAGCTGGAAAGCGTCGCCCGCGATCAGGACGTTGCTCCGGGTATCGAGGAATGCCATTTGGCCGGGCGTGTGTCCGGGAGTGGCGATGGCCAGAAGCGAGCCGATCCGTTCTCCGTCCGTCAGGAGGCGATCCGGTTTCGTGCGTATGTTTTTCGGGACGTCGCCTTTGATCGGCATTTGCGGCTCCCCATCCTCAAGGGCGCGACTGCCGGCCAAAAGGGCCTGATCCCGGCGCGATATATACACTTCAGCGCTTGGAACGGCCTCCTTCAGTCCGTCCAAAGCACCAACATGATCTCCATGGGCATGGGTGAGAAGGATGCGGGTTATCGGTTTGCCGAGCGACTTCGCCGCTTTTAAAATCCCCTTCAGGCTGAACGGCATGCCTGCGTCGATTAAGGTCAAGCCGTCCTCTTCTTCGACAAGATACACATTGACGGGGAACAGGCGGGGCATAAAGGAAAGCTGGGTAACTTGATGAACCGTTGTTTTTTTCATAAACAATCATCCTCCCATACACTAAACTAATCTTGTTAGCATTATAACTAATCACATTAGTTTTTGCAATCGTATTTTTTACCCGCATGTTGCAGAAGCCGCCTTCTTTTGAAAAAAGCGTTTCCAAAAAGACAGTTTCATACTATAATGGTTTTGTAAACCCTTTCATATGTCTAATCTGATTTTGAGCCCTTCATTTTGAAGGGCTCCTTTTTTTGAAGAGATGGGAAAGTTTCCGTTGTCCCCGCAAAGCGCTCATTCGGCTTCGAAGCCAATGCTCCGCTTTTACGGGAATATTTTTCGAAAAAGCGAGAGGAAACGCCTGCTTCGTTCGTCTACATCATATATGAAAGGTCAGAGGTAGAGAGAGCAGGGGAGGATCTTTATGATAGACCCGTCACGGGACGCTGCGCTTGTCAAACAAGTGCTGGCCGGCCATAAGGACAGCTTCGCGCAGCTGGTGGATACACATAAAAACAAAATATACGGTTTGCTTCTGGGCATGGGGGCCGGTCCGCAGGACGCCCAGGATTATACGCAGGAAGCTTTTCTGAAAGCTTACCGCAAGCTGGCGAGCTTCAGGGAGGACTCCAGCTTTGCCTCCTGGCTGTACACCATCGCCGTGAACGTGATGAGGGACGCAAACCGGAAAAAAAAAGACACGCCGGCGGATGACAGTTTGCTCAGCCAGGGGAGGCACCATGCCGAAACGCCTGAGCTGGCCTATCTGCGCAAGGAAACCGGCGGGGAAGTGCGGGAGCTCATCGAACGGCTGCCCGAGAAATACCGCATTGTGCTGCTTTTGAGATATACGAACGAGCTGAGTTATGAAGAAATTGCCGGGATTGCCGGCATTAAAGTGAATCAGGTGCGGAACCGGCTTCACCGGGCCAAAAAGTCCTTATGCAAACTCGTCAAGGATAAGGAGGGGATCAAACATGAGATGCTCGAAGCTGTCGCAGATCAAAGAGTCCATTCGGTCTGGAAATAGTGTGGATGAAGAAACGCGTCTCCATGCGCAAACATGCCCTGAATGCCAATCGCTGCTGCGGCTGGCGGAGGAGGAGGAAAAGGCTTGGGGGGAGCTGCTTTTTCAGGCGGCTTTGCCTGACGGATTTACGGAGCGGGTGATGGCTTCCCTGGCCGACGTCGAGATCGAGAACGAGTCCGGAGAGCAGCTGCTTTTGATCCCCTTCAAACGGACTCGCAGGACTGGCCGCATTATCAAAAAAAGCGCGCTGTGGGTCGCGCTGCTTTTGATCGTCACCGGCACCTTTACCTTGTATGCTCAGACGTCGATCGCCGATTGGGTCAGGTCCATTTTTTCGAAAGAGACGACGGACAGCGGGATGCTCGATGCGCGCAAGCTCGGCATTGTGCAAAATCCCCATGTAGAGGTGAAGGATAAAGGTTATACCCTCGAAATCGACGAGGTGGTTGCCGATGCCACGAGGCTCGTGATGGGTGTAAAGGTGACGGACCCGCAAGGGAAAGCCCTCGTTTATGCGATTGATTGGAATGATCTCCGCATCACGGACCTTAACGGAAACGAGGTGGCGGAGCTGCGGCGGATCGAAGGCTCGGACACGGTCGATAAATTGACGTTTGTTTTCGTAAAGGAGATTCCGATGGATGCGCTGATCGTGGAAGCGCACGTCGATCGGCTGCAAATTCCTTATACCGAGAGGGTCGTCGAGGGAAACTGGGATTTCCGGTTCAAACTGGACATGCAAAAAGCCAACGCGATGAACATCACGACGCCGCTGCATGAAAAATATACGACGCCTGACGGCATGCTGATCCAAATGGAAAAGCTGGTTCGCACGCCTAGCGGGGTGCGGCTCGAGTTAAGCACGTCTTTGAGCCGCGAAGCGGCCAAACGTTCACCGGGCGGGCTTGAAGCCGACCAGCAGCTCATGTTCCATTTTGAAAACGAGCAGGGGGAAGACATATCGAGCGTAAACAATCTAAGGGCCCCGCATATGGAAACGATCATCTCGCAGAACAGCGAGCTGCGCGGAGGCAAGCGCCACTGGACCTTTACGTTCCGGTACCTGCCATACGACAGCCAGAAGCTGCGTTTCGTGTTGGACGGATACTCCATTCCGGTCCGCAGCAGCGGTTCGGTGGAGCTCGTTCCAAACGAGCTGAAACGACATCCGGTTGTTTTCAAGGATCAGGGGGACGAACTGACGCTGAGCGATTTTTGGGTCGACCGCGATCCCAATCAGCAGAAGGGTACGGGTCCGACCGTAAGCCTGATCCGGATGGATGGGAAATTCCGCAATATGTTCAACCATGACGAATGGATCGTGAAGGATTCGGACGGGAAGGAATACCCTGTGACGTACAGAGGATCGGTTGGATGGGGTGTATTAAACGAGGCCGCGGGGGATCCCGGTTTTATCGTGAACGGAATGGGCAAGCTGCCGGAGAAGGCGACGCTCATCCGCACCGTCACCGACAAATGGTACGACAACGTGGAATGGTCCTTTGAGCTGCCGAAGGGCAAGTCGATCCCCGGCCTGGAAAACGCGGCTCCGCCGGCCTACTGATATCATGGAAATACCGGATTGAGCACCGCGCCAAAAAACGGGGAAACGGCAGGAAGACTATACGACAAATCGAAAAAGCGTACCTCCTCCAGCTTGATGCTGGAAATGAGGTACGCTTTTTTTAGCGGAAAAGATGTTCCGAAATATTCACTTTATGAAATGTTTGCCCCATAAAATATAGAAATCGAACGTCATCCTAAAGGAGCTTTGGGCGAGCAGCCGACGAACCCGTTCCTCGGGCGCATGCCAGGACAGCGGCGTCATCCGGAGCATCGCCTCCAAATGCCGCGGGTCGAGCAGCGTTTCGTATCGAACGCGCCGCTCTTTCATATCCGGAAAATGTTCGGCGAACAAAGCGGCCGTACGTTCCGGATCCTTGTCCCGCCGGACCTGGCGGCCGTACAGAAATTGCCGGAGTTCCCGCAAATATTCCGGTCCCGGGACCACTTTGGCCAGCATGCCGCCGTTGGCGAGCAGCCTTCGGAATTCCCCGTAGTTGGAGGGGGACAATATGTTCGTGATGACGCCAAAGCTTTCGTCTTGAAACGGGCAGCGGGCCAAATCGGCCACGCACCAGAGGGCGCGGGGGTTTCCTTTGGCCGCGGTCCTGACGCCCGGTTTGGACAGATCCGCCCCGACCGCGATGACGTCCCGATGCAGACGAGATTCAAGTTGGGCTTGAAGAGCGGACAAATGCGATCCTTCGCCGCATCCGGCATCCAGGACGGCCATCGGGGCAGTTGGTTCCGGCCCGAAATGTTCCGCTATGACGGCAAACAGCTCTTCCAGCAACTTGTTAAAATACCCGCTGCCGTTGATCAGCTTGCGCGCCGCAAACAGCTCTTTATCGTATTTGCCCGGCTTCGCGTTCGGCATCAAGTGAACGTACCCGTCGCGGGAGAGATCGAACAGATGGCCCGACGTACACGACAGGCTGCGTTCGTTCGCCAAGTTCATGGCCATGCCGCAGACCGGGCAGCGGAAAAGGGATACGTGGCGGGCCAGCAGGCCAGCCAGCGATAACATATGTTCTTTTTTGGACAACGCAAATACACCCCATTCATTCGTTTGGTTCGGGATTTTGCAAATCCCGGGTCAAATGAAAAAGGCGCAGTTAAATAAACCTCGGCTCAGGCTTCAAAAAAAAGCGGCCGGGCTGATTTAAACCTGCACCTCTCATTAACGTAAACGAATGTAATGGATCATGGCCGGGTGTCAGCTCCTTGTCCGAAATTCGCGGAAGTCGTTTTCCGGTATCCCTATTGTAACGCAAACCCGAAACAAGATAAAATCACAAGGATGGGGTTTATCTTTTCAGCGCGAAGATACACTAGAAATGTAACGGTACACGATACGTGAGAAAGTCCTCGGGAAAGCTTGGAGAAACGGCCGACCCAGGTTGACATCAGCAACTGTTAACCATATAATTACAGTATAAGGAGGAGCAAAAATGAATAGTGAGTTTAACATTGCCGTCCATTGTTTAACCCTTCTTAGCGTAAAAGAGGAACATATGGCTAACAGCGAGGAAATCGCCAAAAGCGTCTGCACGCA
This sequence comes from Paenibacillus sp. VCA1, assembly GCF_031583795.1. Classification (NCBI taxonomy): domain Bacteria; kingdom Bacillati; phylum Bacillota; class Bacilli; order Caryophanales; family Paenibacillaceae; genus Paenibacillus; species Paenibacillus sp. VCA1. The sequence continues at coordinate 493,778 of NZ_JAVLSX010000001.1, forward strand.
TCCCGCCCGCATCCGCAAAGTGCTCGGCCTGCTGCGCAAGCATGGGTACGTGGCGACAAAGGAGGGCGTCGGCGGAGGATATCTGCTGAATCCGGAAACGGAAAACGCGACGCTGGGAGACTTGTATCGCCTGCTTGCCCGAGGTTCCTTGAAGCCGGGATGGTGTTCCGGCGGCGAGGAGCTTCCTTGCGAGGTCGCGTCCAATATCCAGGGGGTTATGGATCAAATATACAGCGGCGGGGAATCGGCGCTGGAGCGTTATTTGGACGGAATTACGATGAAGGACGTCAAACGCCAAATCGTCGAGGCCGGCACCGCGGACCCGGTGTAACGTCAAAACATGGCTATAAAACAGGCAGCTTCCGAAGCGGGGGGCTGCTTTTTTGCTGCTTCGTCTTGGCCAACGCCGGCAACGCCGAAAAAAATAAAACCGTTTGCGTTTCGTCGCTGTCTTATAAGTATGGAATTTGCAAAATCCTTCATCGATTCCGGCAAGCCCGATCCGTCGATGAACTTCACCGGCCGGTGAAAATGCAGGAAAGGGGCAACGTTTATGGTGGACCCGAAACGTTCCGCCGCTGCCAGCCAAGGAAATGAGGAGACGTTTTACGCCCAGGTATCCGGAGTAAAGAGAAAGCTGTACGGCATCGCATACAGCTATTTGGGTCATGAGGCCGATGCGCTTGAGGCGGTGCAGGAAGCGGTGTGCAGAGCCTGGATGAACTACGGCAAGCTGAAGGACCCTTCGGCGTTCCAGGCATGGCTGATCCGGATTTTGATCCGCTGCTGCATCGATGAACAGAAGCGGAGGAAGCGGCTGCTTCCTTTAAACGTGGAGAGGGAAGAACGCGCGGCCGAAATGATCAGCGACAGCAGGCTCGACCTGCATCAGGCGATGCAGCGGCTGCGCCCGAAATACCGGCATGTGCTGACGCTCAAATATTATCAGGACATGACGCTTGCCGAAATCGCGAAAGTGCTGGACAAACCGGAGGGGACCGTAAAAACGTGGCTTCACCAAGGCTTAAAGCAACTGCGGGGGAAAATGAGCGCGGGAGGCGAATTATACCATGGCAAATGAGGAGCGGCTGCTGGAGCAGTATTTCGAGCCGGCGCACATTGCCGAACGGAGAATTTCGGAGGAACGGCTGGAAAGCGCGGTTCGAAGCGGCATGCTGCGGGGCGGCCAGGCGAGGACCCGGCGGAGAATCGGCAGAACGGCTGTGTCCTGCGCGGCGGCGTTATTGCTTATCGTGGCAGCCGCCGTTTATGTGCCGGACATGCGTTTTGGAGGCGGCCTCAAAGAGTTGCAAACGGCAGCCGATCAGCGAATCCCGTCTTATGTGGAATGGGAGGTCGGCAAAAGAGGGATGCTGCGCGAGGCGTTGGATCAGGGAAAATATCAGCCGGTGGGCAGGGCCGCATCCTATGACGGGTTTCATGTTACGGTGGACGGGATCATGACCGACCGGAAACATCTGGTTTTGTTTTATACTTCCAAAAGCGATAACGGGGAACGGATCAAACCGGTGAATCCCGGGCTGTATACGACCGTCTACGATAAGCTTCCTTACAAGCAATTCGTTCGGGACACGAATGAGAGGACGGGTTATTATGACAACGGCAGCTATCGCGATATGCTGATCTTTGATCTAACGGGAGGCGGAAAGCTCCCGGATGAGTTTTATTTTTCGGGCGAATGGGACAACGGCGAGTTTCCGGCAACGCGAAAATTTCTGGAAGTGAAGATTCCGGTGGATGCCTCCAAGCTTGCGGTGCTCGAACGAACGGTGCCCGTAAATCACATGTTTGATTTTGAAGGCGTCAAAATCAAGCTTGAAAACATGGTTCAAGTTCCGGAACGCATAAACTTAAGCCTAGCTTCGGATGCATCCGGGATGCAAAAATTCGCCCGTTTTTTGGATTGGGAGCTTCGGACGAAAAACGACCGCGGAAACGTGCTCCCGCTGGCGATGGCCGTAGAAACGGAACCCGGCAAGCGAATATTTGGTTTTTATGCTCCGGACTATGTGAAGGGGGACCCGCTCGAGCTGCGAGGGTCATGGATCGAAACGGCTTTTGAGGGAGAAATGAAGCTCGTGATCGACACGAATCAATTTAAGCTGATACAGGCGCCGGACGACAGGCTCAAGCTGGCTTCCATCGAAACGTCAAGTGAACGGATCCGGATTACGTCGGGGTTCCAAAGCATGGATTCGCGCATCGGCCAGTTTTTGAAAATAAAACCTGAATTTACGGATGGAAAAGGGAACAAACACGTTCTAATGAACAACAGCGAGGTACTTCACGAAGGATGGAAAAAGAATGCGGACAGCGGCTTGGATGAGTATTATTTCGACATTGCCGGCAAGTCCTACCCGCAGCCGTTGACCTTTGAAGTCGAACAATACCCCGGTCAGCTGATCAAGAAGCCTTTTAGCCTTACGATTCAAAAATAGCGCAAAACAAAAAAACAGACCGGGCGTTTCAAGCCTCCGGTCTGTTTTTTCTCTCTATCCATTGTTACGTTTGATCCGGTTTGAGGAAGGTTTTGACGGCAGGCGGCTCATAGGACCCGAATTGATCGAGCAGCCGGCCCGGGTCCGTGTCGACAAGCGCCATGGATAAATATTTTTCCTGTAGAAACTGCTCGTTTGCCATATGTTTGAAAAACTCCAGCAGAGGATCGTAATAATGGTTGATATTCAGAAACCCAAGCGGCTTGCGGTGCAGTCCGAGCTGGGCCCACGTGAAGATTTCGAAAAACTCCTCCATCGTACCCGGTCCGCCCGGAAGGGTCATGAAACCCTCGGAAAGCTCGGCCATTTTGGCCTTCCTTTCATGCATGGAATCGACGATGATCAGCTCCGTGAGATGTTTGTGGGAAATTTCCCGTTTATCCAAAAAGCCGGGCATGACCCCGATGACCTGTCCGCCTTCGGCCAATACGGAATCCGCCACGGCCCCCATCACGCCGATGCTCGAACCGCCGTAAACGAGCGTAATGCCGCGACGCGCCAATTCTTTGCCAAGCTGCTTCGCGCCTTCCACATAGACTTCCGACGCGCCTTTGCTCGAACCGCAAAATACTGCTACCGATTTCAATCCAAACTCCTCCTCCAATGCGTTTTTTCATCTAGACATTGCCGTTTTCTCTTGAACTTATTCCCTTTTGCAGGACTTGCCTCAGCGTGCACGGGAGGCACCGAAGCGTATCCTCCTCTTGACAATGGACCCAAGCGGGATGCCGGATTCCTGCCTGAACGGGAAAAATGGAGAACTCGCGTTCTGATTCCATTATACCGTTACTAAGTTACCGCATAAAGGAAGAAGTGAAACGAGCCCTGTTTTCGGATCGATGCGGATTGCGGGAGGTTTCCTAATCGGGAACGTCGAAAACGAACTAAACGTTGCCGCCCGGCGCCGAAACGATTATTGTAGGGATAACGGACATGACATTGGATGCAGCAGGAAACCTAAAATGAAGGAGCGTCGATTCAAAATGAGCGACAATAAAAGATGGTTTTACGCCGGCACGTATACCGGGGCGGACGAACAAGGGATTTTTCTTTGCGTCCTCGACATGGATAACGGAAGCATGGAAATCGTGCACGGAACGGACGGCATCGCCAATGCGTCGTTTCTGGCTCTGAATGCGGCCCAGGACCGTTTGTATGCAGTCAGCGAGACCGGGGACGGCGAAGTATGCGCTTATGCGGTGGACGGGGCAACGGGAAAACTGCAGCTGCTTGACCGCAAACCGACGCATGGATCAGACCCATGTTATATATCCCTCACCCGGGATGATACCCATGTGCTGGCAGCCAATTACTCCAGCGGTCACGTCAATGCCTACCGGATCGAAGGCGACGGAAAGCTGGCCGAGGCGGGCCTCGTTCGCCACAGCGGCGGCAGCGTCAACCCAGAGCGCCAGGAAGCGGCGCATCCGCACTCGGTGTTCCAGGATCCATCGGGGAAATACGTGCTGGTCTGCGACCTCGGTTTGGACGAAATCGTCATTTACCGTTTGGAGGGCGGTGAGCTTCAAGTACATAACCGGGTAAAAACGGCTCCCGGGGCGGGACCGCGGCATTTCGATTTCCATCCGTCAGGCCGATGGGCATACGGCATCAACGAGCTGGACGATACGGTTAACGTTTATGCGTTTGACGCGGAGGCGGGGAATTTGCAGGTGATGCAGACCTTGTCCGCATTGCCGGAAGGCGCCGCGAGGGGAAGCAGCAGCGCGGACATTCACGTCACGCCGTGCGGGCGTTTCCTGTATGCCTCGAACCGCAGCGACGACAGCATCGGACTGTATCACATCGATCCTTCCACAGGTCTGCTCACGGCGGTCGAATGGGTATCGACAGGCGGACAAACCCCGCGCAACTTCGCGATCGTCAAAGGCGGATATTTGCTTGCGGCCAATCAGAACGGCGATTCGGTCGTCTCTTTCAAAATCGACAAAGACAGCGGACGTTTGACGCCGACGGGACATGCGCTGAAGCTGCCGAAACCCGTTTGCATCGTTCCGGTTTATAAATAATCGTCCTTCTTGAACAGGCGGCTTCCGTATTTAAGCGGAGGCTGCTTTTTCATATGTGGTCTACCAATAATGACGCTTGGGTGTTATTCCGAGCTTGCCATTAATGCGGCCTTCAAGAGCGTCGTTTCTTCATCACCCTTCTTGTTGCTCACGTTCTTGATGAGTTAATCCCCACTGGGCCATCTTCTCTGAAATAGGGATGAACGTCTTTCCGTGTTCGCTAAGTGAGTACTCCACTTTCGGGGGAACTTGGGCCGGATCGATAGAAAAAAGGTTGCTTTTTTCTAAAAAAAAGGATTGACGGCGCAATGGGCCGTGATTACAATACGAATATAACATACTAAACAGGTAGGATTAATTGAAATAAAACCGGCTTGAAGATGGATGGACATACGATCGTTCCCGCCGTACAAACGGAGGAACCGCCGATTACGAATGATGCAGCGTGTTTTTTTGATGCGCCCGTCATTTGGAAAGGGGTTTCTCCGTTTTTTTTCTTACCTGAATTCCAGGCGGGGAACACAATTTAAGAAATGGGAGTGGGACCATGGTGAATCGCAAGGGGATCCGAATCGCAAAAAAAGGGGCGGCCATTTCGCTTGTGCTGCTGCTGACGGCGGCGCTTGCCGCCTGCGGGGGCAAAAAAGAAACGGGGGAATCCGCATCGGCGGAGGGACAAAACCAAAGCAGCGAAGCGAAAAGCGGAACAAAGGAGATCAATCTGCTGAACGTTTCCTACGATCCGACCCGGGAGCTTTATGAAAATTACAACAAGGCGTTTGCGGCGTATTGGGAAAAAGAAAAAGGGCAAAAAGTGACGATCAAGCAATCCCACGGCGGATCCGGCGCGCAGAGCCGTTCCGTGATCGACGGGTTGGAGGCGGACGTGGTGACGCTTGCGTTAGGCTACGACATCGACGCCATCCAGAAAAAAGGGCTCATCAAGGAAGGCTGGCAGAGCAAATTCGACTTGAACAGCACGCCGTACAATTCGACCATCGTCTTCCTGGTGCGCAAAGGCAATCCGAAGGGCATCAAGGACTGGAACGACCTCATTAAAGGCGACGTGCAGGTCATTACGCCGAATCCGAAAACGTCGGGAGGAGCAAGATGGAACTACCTGGCGGCATGGGGATATGCCCTGAAGCATAACAACAACGATGAGGAGAAAGCAAAAGAATTCGTGCGCGAGCTTTTCAAGCATGTCCCCGTGCTGGACACCGGCGCCCGCGGGGCGACGACGACGTTCGTGGAGCGGGGCATCGGCGACGTGCTGCTGGCTTGGGAAAACGAAGCGCTGCTGTCGGTGAAAGAGCTGGGGCCGGACAAATTCGACATCGTCTATCCATCGGTCAGCATTTTGGCGGAGCCGCCGGTAGCGGTCGTGGATAAGGTCGTGGACAAAAAAGGAACGCGCGAAGTCGCAGAAGCTTACCTGAAATATTTGTATTCGGAGGAAGGTCAAAAAATCGCCGCCGAAAACTTCTACCGTCCGACGCTGCAATCGGTGCTGGAACAATACAAAGACACGTTCAAATCGCTCGATCTTTTTACGCTGAAGGATGTCTTCGGCACATGGGACGAGACGCAGGCCAAACATTTTAACGACGGCGGGGTATTCGACCAGATCTATACGCCGGGCAAATAAAGCGTGCGAAGGCAGGAAAGAGGTGAACTTATGGGCCAAGCAAAAACAAGGCGGAGCCGGGTTCTTCCCGGCTTTGGCCTGACGCTCGGGTTCAGCGTCGCGTATTTAAGTCTGATCGTCCTGGTGCCGCTCTCCGCGCTGCTGATCAATTCCACCGGGCTTGACTGGGCGAAGTTCTGGCAGGTGGCGACCGACCCGCGCGTGCTTGCCTCGTACCGGATCAGCTTCACGACGTCGGCCGCGGCGGCCCTTGTGGATGCGGTGCTCGGCCTTTTGCTGGCCTGGGTGCTCGTCCGCTACGAATTTCCGGGAAGGAAGCTGTGCGACGCCCTGATCGATTTGCCGTTTGCGCTGCCGACGGCGGTGGCCGGCGTGTCGCTGACGGCCTTGTACGCCCCGAACGGCTGGATCGGCTCGCTGCTGGCGCCGCTTGGCGTCAAAGTCGCCTTTTCCCAGCTTGGGATCACCCTGGCGCTCATGTTTATCGGTCTGCCGTTTGTCGTCCGGACGCTTCAGCCGGTGCTGCAGGATATGGAACGCGATGCCGAGGAGGCTTCCGCCACGCTTGGAGCGGGCAGGTTCCGGACGTTCCGCAGCATCGTGCTGCCGGCCCTCGTTCCGCCGCTTCTGACCGGCTTTGCGCTGGCTTTTGCCAGGGGGATCGGGGAATACGGTTCGGTCGTGTTCATATCCGGCAACATGCCGATGAAAACGGAAATCGCTCCGCTGCTGATCATGTCGAAGCTGGAGCAGTACGATTACGCGGGAGCGTCGGCGGTGGCCGTTTTGCTGCTGCTGATTTCGTTCCTGATGCTGCTGGTCATCAATTCGCTGCAGCGATGGTCCGGCCGAAAAAAGGAGGCGGTATAGATGGCGGGAGGCGTACCCGGAGCTGCCGCCGTGCGCCAGGTGCAAACCTCGCGGGCGGCGACCGAAGGGCCTTTGGTTAAATGGCTGCTGATCGGCGCGGCGGGTTTGGTGTTGTTATGGCTGATCGTGCTTCCGCTTGCCGTCGTCCTGACGCAGGCGCTTAAAAAGGGATGGGATGTTTATATCAGCGCCCTCTCCGACCCCGACGCGCTGTCGGCGCTCAAGCTGACGCTGCTTGTGGCGCTGATTGCCGTACCCCTCAATACGATTTTCGGGGTTGCCGCGGCATGGGCGATCGCCAAATTCAGGTTTAAAGGCAAAGGGGTGCTCATTACGCTGATCGATTTGCCTTTTGCGGTTTCGCCCGTGATCGGCGGGCTGATCTTCGTGCTGGTGTTCGGGGCTAACGGCTGGTTCGGCCCGTGGCTTGCGGACCATGACGTCAAAATCATTTATGCCGTGCCGGGCGTTGTGCTCGCCACGATTTTTGTCACCTTCCCTTTCGTGGCGAGGGAGCTCATACCGCTCATGGAGGATCAGGGACAGCAGGAAGAGGAGGCGGCCATAACGCTGGGCGCGAAGGGATGGACCGTCTTCACCAGGGTTACGCTGCCAAACATCAAGTGGGGGCTGATCTACGGCATCATCCTGTGCAACGCGAGGGCCATGGGCGAATTCGGCGCGGTATCGGTCGTTTCGGGACATATTCGCGGCGAGACGAACACGCTGCCGCTGCATGTCGAGATTTTGTACAACGAATATCAGTTTTCGGCTTCGTTCGCCGTCGCATCGCTGCTTTTGCTGTTGGCCCTTGCCACGTTGCTGATCAAAAGTTTGTATGCCGGAAAAAACGCGCATTGACAGTCTTTTTCCCGGCATGATAATGTAACTTTAAAACATAGTAATTTGGTTGGAAAAGAATGATTTACCATGTGCATCAATATCGTTCTGAACGCAAAGGAGGCGCTTGTCATGGCAAAAGGGCTCCAGTTAAATGAGGTATGGCTCGAGAGGATTGCCGGCCAATTAAACGACATGGAATTCGGCTCGCTTCATATCGTCGTGCATGAAGGCCAGATCGTGCAGATGGAACGGACGGAGCGGAAGCGTTTTGAGAATACGCCCTCCAAACCGGCCAAAGCGGGGATTGCCTCCCGGGCGAGGCAGGATCTGAAAAAGGCGGCCCAGGACCGCCGGTAAGGACAGCCGGGCCGGCAGCCTTAGCCGCTTCAAAATTGACAGCAACGCAAATAGCATCCGGGCAGAACGGAAAAAGGCAAAACCCGCTGACGCATCAAGCCGTAACGAAGGCTTGCCCGTCAGCGGGTTTTGTTTATCATATCAGAATACTACAGAGCCATTGCTTCCTGATATTGCATGAAAAACTACCTTTAAACGCGGTCTGTCTTCTTAGGATCCAATAAATTCTCGGGGCTCTCCGCAAAGTACCTGAATCAGCTTCGAAGCTGATTCAGGTACTTTGTGGGATTATTTTCTTGGCGGCTTCCGGTCGTCTGTCTCGAGCAAGTCCTCCGACCCTGCATACGGGCGGTCGCGACGCGAACGTTTGGGGTTCACGCCGAATCCGCATGCAAACAAGACGACTTGAAGGGCCAATATGTACGGCGCGGCCCATAGGCCTGCAAGATGCGCCAGCGCAGCCGCGCTGATGCCTAAGGCCAATATACGATAGGCGTATCTGAGCGAGTCTTTGCGCGGCGTCATGACGGCAAAATAAAAGGATACGACGGCCGCCAGGCAGGATACGAAACGCATCCACAGCTCGGCGCTTGTCCAGGAAAGCAAGGGAAAGTCACGTTCCTGGAATTGCCCGTAAAGCTGCACGCTCCAATAAACTACGAATGCCAACAGAAAAAAAGGCACCGCAGGGCGTACCAGCTTCCAAAACGCCGTCCCCCAGCCCGGGTTGTCCAACCATCTTATAATAGAGGCCTGTTCGCGGATTTTTTTCCTGATTTCGCGATCGAGCAGCCGTTCCAGCTGACCATGGCGGGAAGCGTCCCGTTCCTTCGCATAAGCGTCGATGGCTTCGATCATTTCCGTCGTCACCAAAGGGGCCGCTTTGCACTGCTGCAGAAGGAAATGCACCGATTCAGGCTCATGTTCCGCTTCTTCCGGAGCCGGCTCCGCATCGCCGCCCAGCAGGCCCTGCGCCCGGCAATACAAGTCGAGCGTCTGCCGCAGCCTCTCCAGCCGGGCCGAGGCCGCCTTGCGGTAAGAGCGGGCGGTGCGGATGTATATCCATAAAAACACGATGACCGCAAACCCCGTGACGATGATCCCGGTTTGCGTATCGGTAAGATCATTGGCATGAATCCAAGCCGCAAACGGCAACGCGAATACCCTCCTTCACCGCTTTTGATTCCACTATTGCACAACAAGCTCCGGATTTCAATATTTCCTGGATTATTCCAGCTTCGCGGACAAAATATGCGGCAAGCTGTCGAGGTTCTCGAGCAGTTCCTGCAGGGTTCCGTTATGTTTTGTTTTGGCTTCGATTTTGAGATGGTACATGCCGAGGCGTTCGGGGTCCTGCTCCATTTCGTACGACGAGATGGATATTTTGCGGGACGTTAGCGACTCCAAAATCGGTTTGACGGATTCTTTGGCATCAAGCTCGAAGGAAATTTGCAGCGTCCGCCCGGACTTGAAAATCATGCTGAGCAGCTCCAGGCCGATCATGACCAGCACCGTCGCGCTGATGCCGGCGGCGTACATGCCCGAACCGATGGTCAGGCCGATGCCCGAGGTGGCCCACACGCCGGCCGCCGTCGTCAGCCCGCGCACCATTTTCCGTTCAAGGATGATCATGCCTGCGCCGAGAAAGCCGATGCCGCTCACCGCCTGGGCCGCGACGCGGCTCGGGTCGAGCGCGACGTGATCATGCTCCAGCACCTGGGAGAAGCCGTATTGCGATACGAGCATAATAAGCGCGCTGCCGACGGCGACGAGAAAATGGGTCCTGAGTCCGGCTTCCTTTGCCCGCAGCTCCCGCTCCAGACCGATGATCGCTCCAAGCAGCCCGGCGACCGCCAGACGGATGATGTACTCTGCAACCATACATTCATCAGCTCCTTTTGCAAAATAAAAAACAGCTCCTGAACCATTACCCATAACCGTTCTTTGGATATATATGGTTTATTTTTCTATGATATCAGAAAGAAACGACTCCAAGCGGACCTTTCTCATGTCCGGGCAAAAAATCGGCTCTTGAAGGCGATAAAAGCTGCTCCTTCCTCTTCTGCACTTAATGTACGACACGGGGCGGAATATTAAACCGTGTTGCGGTACGAATATTACCGGGTAGACACCGCTTACATTTTGATTTATACTAAGCGCAAGTTCATAAAAGCGGCGGAGAAAAGGAGAACACGTGAATGAAGTCCCCTCGGGGACCGTTTGGTGTTTTTCTTTTCTCTTTTTCGTATTAGGGCAATAAAAAAGAACGGGGGAGCGACACATGTCTTTTACGAATCAACTTATTTTGCCGGCAGCCCGTAAAGTGAAGGATCTGGAGAAGCTGATGAAGTTGTCGTACGAATACATCGTCATTTTGGATACGCACGTCAGCCAAATCAACTCGATCGTTCAGCTGGCGAAATCCCATGATAAAAAGCCGCTTCTCCATGCGGATCTGATCGAAGGGCTGAAAAACGACGAATACGCCGCGGAGTATCTATGCCAGGTCGTGAAGCCGGCAGGCATCGTCTCGACCCGGGCCGGGGTCATCGCGAAAACGAAGCAGAACGGGCTTCTTGCAATTCAGCGTCTGTTTCTGCTGGATACGAACGCGCTGGAGAAAAGCTACGCGATGTTTAAAAGGACGCAGCCCGATTACATCGAAGTCCTTCCGGGCGTAATTCCGCATATGATCACCGAGGTCTCCGAACGGACCGGCATTCCGGTTTTCGCGGGCGGACTGATCCGGACGGTCAACGACGTGGAACAAGCCGTTCGCGCGGGGGCGTCCGCCGTGACGACGTCGAACGTCGAGCTGTGGAAGCATTTTGAGCATAAGGACTAAGGCGGAGCCGGATGGAGAGGCAGGTCGTCAATACGACGACGGTGCTGGGGGCGGCTTTATTTGGCGGGGCTGCCGTCGGCTTCCGGAACAACAAAGGGGAGATCTCGGGAAGCTGAGATCGGACCGGTCATTCAAACCGGCCAGGCCATGCCCGGGAATAAGAGCCGCCTTAACGAGGGCAGGAAAAAAGCCGTTCGGGCCGTCATTGCTTATAAATAGGGATATTGCAATTTTCATTTGCGTGTTATAATAACAACAAGTTCATACGACGGTAGGAGACGTTTGAGAAAACCACGAACGCCCGCGCTTCGCATTTGATGCGAATGCCGCGGGATATTCGTGGTTTTTTTGCGATTATGGGTTATATAGTTGCAAGGGAAATGTGGAAATGTCCGCAAGATGCGGTCCGTCGTCTTTGAAGGTTTTGCCGGTCGATATTTTTCTTAACTTATGGAAAGAGGGGTTGCGGCATGAAGCATATGTTTTCCGGGATGAATCGCAGAAACAAGCTGGAGGAGATGGCAAACGGGGTCTATGACGTGCTGATCATAGGCGGCGGCATTACGGGCGCGGGCATTGCCTTGGACGCGCAGATGCGGGGCATGAAGACGGCGCTGATCGAGATGCAGGATTTTGCGGCGGGGACGTCCAGCCGGTCGACGAAGCTGGTTCATGGAGGGCTTCGCTATTTGAAGCAATTCGAGGTGAAAATGGTGGCGGAGGTCGGCAAGGAACGCGCCGTGGTATACGAAAACGGGCCGCATGTTACGACGCCGGAATGGATGCTGCTGCCGTTTTACGAAGGCGGCACGTTCGGGGCGGTCACGACGTCGGTCGGTCTGCGCGTATACGACTTCCTGGCCGGCGTCAAACGCGAAGAGCGGCGCAAGATGCTGAGCATAGAGGAAACGCTCGGTAAAGAGCCGCTTTTGCGGACGCAGGGTTTGAAAGGCGGCGGCTATTACGTGGAATACCGGACGGATGACGCGCGCCTCACGATCGAAGTGATGAAAAAAGCGGTGGAAGCCGGAGCGGACGCCGTCAATTATACGAAAGCGGAGGAGCTTTTATACGATGGCGGGAAGCTGGTCGGAGTGAAGGCCAGGGACGTCATCGATGGAGGAGAATACCGCATTCGGGCCCGGAAAATCGTCAACGCAACGGGGCCTTGGGTCGATACGCTGCGGGAGCTTGACCGGTCCAAGTCCGGCAAAACGCTCCGCCTGACCAAGGGCGTGCATCTTGTATTCGACGGCGTCCGCTTCCCGCTCCGGCAGGCCATCTACTTCGATACGGCGGACGGAAGGATGGTGTTCGCCATCCCCCGCGACGGGAAAACGTATGTAGGCACGACCGATACCGACTACGTCGGCGATACGGTTCATCCGCGGGCGACTTCCGGAGACAGGGATTACCTGTTGGCAGCCTGCAATCATATATTTCCGGAGCTTCGGCTCACGGCATCGGATATTGAATCGAGCTGGGCGGGGCTGCGCCCGCTGATTTACGAGGAAGGCAAAGCGCCTTCGGAAGTATCGAGACGGGACGAAATTTTCGTTTCGCCTTCGGGAATGCTTACGATCGCCGGCGGCAAGCTGACAGGGTACCGGAAGATGGCCGAAACGATCACGGATCTTCTCGCCGGGAAGCTTCAGGCCGAAGGATACGGACCGTTCGCCCCGTGCGCGACGCGGAGGCAGCCTATTTCCGGCGGCGATGTGGGCGGCTCGCACCGTTTTCCCGATTTTGTCCGGCAAATGACGGAAAGGGGCGAGCGCGCCGGGCTCTCGAAGGAAACCGCCAAACGCCTTACCATCCGCTACGGCTCGAATGTTCCAGCCGTGTTTGACCGGGTTCAATCTAGGACAAAGAACGGAACGGACCATGGGTTATCCGCGGAGGTGGAGGCGATGCTCAAGTACGGGATCGAAGAGGAGATGGTGGCGAAACCGGTGGATTTTTTCATCCGGCGGACCGGAGCCGTGTTTTTCGACATCGCCTGGGTGCGGCAGTGGAAGGAACCCGTCATTCGATTCATGGCAGAGCGTCTCGGTTACAGCGAAGAACGGGTGCGGGACTACGCGGAGGAGCTGGAGCTGGAACTGAGAGCGGCCGTCATGCCTGCCGAAGAACTGGAGCCGGTGCATTCTTAATATAAAGAAAGGCGCAGCGGGATGAGCCGCCGCGCTTTTTATTTTAATGACCCATGGGCATGATCGGCCATTTGAGGGTAATATAGGAGTAGCGCGGATGGCGGGCAGACTGGGTCCGCCGTGCCGCTCTAAACCAAACAAAGCAAATCGAAACGAAGGAGATTACTTCATGACAGAAACCATTCATCCCATGAATATAACGATATTCGGAGCTACCGGCAAAATCGGGCAGGCTTTGCTGAAGGAGGCGCTGAACCGCGAACATGACGTGACGGCCGTCGTACGCGACGTTTCGCGTTTGCAAATGGAGCATGAGCGTCTGCATCCCGTCATCGGGGATCTATTGGACCCGGATTCGGTTGCGGAGCACTGCAAGGGGCGCGAAGCGGTCATCAGCGCTTACGGTCCGCAAGCAGGCGACGAGGAGGAAATGCTGGAGGCGGCGCGTTCATTGGTCGAAGGCGTACGTCGGTCGGGGGCGAAACGGCTGCTGGTGGTAGGCGGAGCAGGCAGCCTGATCACCGATGACGGCGTGCGGCTGATGGACACGCCGACGTTCCCGGAGGAGCTGTATTTCTTGGCGAAAGCGCATGCCGACGCTTACGGCATTTACAGCGGGTCCGATCTTGACTGGACGTACCTCAGCCCCGCAGCGGTATTGGAGGAAGGCCCGCGCAGCGGGAACTTCCGAATCGGCATCGACCGGCTGATTACGGACGAGGCGGGCAGCAGCCGGATTACGATTGCCGATTTGGCCGCGGCGCTCGTGGACGAACTGGAGGATCCATATTTCGTCCGTTCCCGGTTTACGGTCGCGTATTAAGCCGAAGCCGTCGTATAAGGCTTCACCATACCGGGAGTCTTACTCTTGAATGGATGTTTGTTCAAGATTAGCAAGCGAATGATGAGATTGGGAGACCGGTGTCCGCCGAATCCTCTGCGCATCGTAATGATGCCGCTTTGCGGACGCCGTTAAAGGAGGTAATGCCAACATGCATATCGTGACTTCAGCCCAGATGCGGGAGCTGGACCGGCGCACGATCGAAGAGGTCCGAATTCCTTCCATGGCGCTGATGGAAAACGCGGGCAAAGCGATTGCGGAGGAAGTGGTTCGCCTGTGCCGCGAACGCCGGCAAGCCCAAACGGATGGACATGGGGCAGCCGGCTTCGGCGATGCGGCGGGGAACGCGGGACGCATCCGGGGCGATGCGGCTTTGGCGCTGGAACGGCCGGAGCGCGAGCATTGGCTGATTCTCGCCGGCAAAGGCAACAACGGCGGCGACGGCCTCGTGGCCGCGCGATATTTGCGCGAGGCGGGCATCCGCGTGACGGTGGCGTATGCCCTGCCGCCGGAACAACTGCAAGGGGATGCCGCCCTGCAGCGGGACGCCGCCGCGGCCATTGGCATCCCCTTGCTTGTCCACGGGCACGACGCCGTGGACTATGCCGGATGCACGGGCATCGTCGATGCCCTGCTCGGGACCGGCGCCCATGGCGAGCCGCGGGGCGCGTACGCGGACATGATTGCCGCGGCGAATGCCAGCGGCAAACCGATCGTGTCGGCGGACATCCCCAGCGGGTTGAACGCCGACACGGGGGAAGTAAGCCGGCCGTGCATCGCGGCGCGGCTGACGGTTTGCCTCGCGTTCCTGAAGCGAGGCTTGACGCAGTACCCCGGCGCGGAAGCGGCCGGGGAGGTGGTGGTGCGCTCCATCGGCATCCCCTCGGAGCTGTGCGGTCAGCTGGAAGGGGGCGCCTTCCTGCTGACCGAAGCGGTGCTGCGCGGCCGCTTGCGCGTAGACACGGCGCGCCGCCGCTCGCCGGACGGCCACAAAGGCACGTACGGCCACGTGCTTGTGGCGGCCGGCAGCCCGCGCATGAGCGGCGCGGGCCTGCTGTGCAGCCGGGCCGCTCTGCGCGCGGGCAGCGGCCTCGTTACCTGGGCGCTGCCCGCGACGCTGCTGCCGCATATGGCCGGCGCAGCGCCGGAAATCATGCTGGCCCCCGCCGGCTCCGGGGACTGGGACGAGGCTTCCGCCGAGGCGGTGCTTCAGCTTGCCGCAAGCCGCAGCGTGCTGGCCGTCGGCCCGGGACTGGGGCGGTTTGACGGCGACGGGCGCTGGCTGCGGCATATTTGGGAGCAGTCCGAATGTCCGCTCGTCGTGGACGCCGACGCGCTGAATATGCTGGCGGACTGCGCGGAATTCCCATCCTGGCGGGCAAGGAAGGCGGATACGGTGCTGACGCCGCATCCGGGAGAAATGGCCCGGCTGACCGGCTTGTCCGCGAAGGAAATCCAGCGGGACCGGATCGGGGCCGCAGCCCGTTATGCGGCGGCCCATCGGGTAACGCTGGTGCTTAAGGGCGCGCGAACGGTCATCGCCGCTCCGGACGGCACCGCGTACGTGAATACGACGGGCCATCCGGGCATGGCGACGGCAGGCGCGGGCGACGTGCTGACAGGTATCATCGCCGGCCTGTTGGCCCAAGGATTAAGCGGCGTTCAGGCGGCCGCTTACGGGGTTTTCCTGCATGGTCTTGCAGGGGAAGCCGCAGCCGTTCGCCGCGGCCATCCGTCCTCCCTGATCGCGGGAGACTTGATCGAGGCGCTGTGACCGCTTGCTGCGAAAGCCGTTTCAAATCACATCAGAAACAGGCAGATAAGCGGAACGACAAGCGCAAAAAAGGGCGTAAGCAGGGAGCGGTCGGAGAAAATCCGCTTCCCCAGGAAAAAAACAAGCACCGTGCAAACGCCGGCCGCCGCCGCAATTTCCCGATACCCGTCAAATGCGGGCATTTTGGCGAACAGGCAGTAAAAAGAGGCATAAGCGGCGGCCGCGTACAAGGCGGCCTGTTTTAATCCATTCAGCGGCGGGAGCAGAGCCAGCACCGCATCGGAAGCGATGGAGATCAGCATCGCGTAGCTGTACACCCAGATTTCGGGCGAAATGGCCGTGTCGGGATCGGCTTGGTACCAGGGCGTTTCCGGGACGGGAAGCACCCGGGAAATGAGCGTCAGCATAAGCAGGGTCAATCCCGCGGAAGCCAGCTTGTTCATCGTATATTTTCCCGACTTCAGCCGGGCATGGATATAGGAATAATCCGGTTTCATCATTCGGTTCGCTCCTTGCCCATAGTCATCCTTGCAGGATCCGCAAATCCTCATGGTACAGCATAGTCATCGGCTGCGGGAAAGGTTACATGACGTTTCGGCTCATCATTTTTATTTGCATGGAGCAGAGAAAAATGAATACTTCGGGATCGGTTACGGCCTGAGTATGTATTTTATTCTGCGAGGCATCTGCTTTTTGGCTTGTTTTGCAGGCATAGAAAGCTTCGGAATAAGCTGTTTCATAAGGAGTGAAACGATGGAGAAGTTCGTGATTGGCGCCTCTTTTTTTATGGGGGCGGGGCTGGTGCTTTTTGCGGTATATGTTCTATCGGGCGGTTTTATGGAAATCGTGCTGATCGCAGGCTTAAGTCTTGTTATCGCCATGCTTGGCGTCATTCTGATCAACCAGCGCCGGGAGCTGGATGCCCGAAAAAGAGCCGAAAAACGTCGGGAATTAAACCGCGGCATGTAAAGAAGACAGCCTCCCGTGAAACCCGGTACGGGAGGCTGCTTTATGGGAACATTCAAACTTGTGAGACCAATGCCCGCGAAATGGGGCCGAAAGGATACCTCATGATCATTTCTTTCGCTTCGGTATGGTGAGCGTCTGCCAATCATCGCCTTGAATCATTTTGGCAATGTATATGATTTGGCCGATATGGTAGGAATAATGGGACATCTGGCGTTCGATGGCTTCAAGGACCGAGTGGGGCTGCTGCCGGATATAAACCGTCTTCAGCAGGTCTTCGCTTTTCAGTTCCGATAACGCCTGCAAAAATACGTCCCAGCCCCGGTTCCATACGGAGAGGAGATCTTCCTTGGACGCAATCGTGCCTTCGAATTCTTCATCCCGTTCACGCCATTCTTTTTCGCCGTCCGTTGTCAGGAAGTCCGTCCAGCGCGAGATCATGTTGCCGCTGACATGCTTGACGATGATGGCGATGCTGTTGGATTCTTCGCCCGGCGCCCAGCTCAGCTTGGCATCGTCCGCGATTTGGGCTACGGCTTTTTCGGCCGATTGTTTAAGCTCTTTGAATCTTCCGATCGCGACCTGAAGATAAAGGGTTCCCGTATCCTGCGCTTGCGTAGGATTTTCCATTCAAAACACCTCCAATTGATTATCCACTTAGGCGAATCATGATGCCTGACATTTTGTACAACCAGTATATTTCTATAAGATGGGCGCTGCAAATAAAAGGAAGCGCCGCTTGCGGTTTATGTTCGCATGCCGACGTTTTCGGCCCCGGGCAGACGCTCTCCACCTTTTGCGTAATCCGAAAATGAAACTGCATCCTTCGCGCAGCAGCGTGCCATGGAGATTGATTTATTCACCTGTGCCCATATATTCCTTTGCTTCTTGCGGCGGGATCAGCCGTTCCATGCCGCCCATATACGGCCGAAGCGCTTGAGGGATATATATGCTGCCGTCCGCCTGCTGATGATTTTCCAGGACCGGGATCAAAATTCGCGGCGATGCCACGGCGGTGTTGTTCAACGTATGGCAGAACCGGAGGCTGCCGTCTTCGTCGCGGTAACGGATGTTCGAACGGCGCGCCTGAAAGTCCAGCAGGTTCGACGACGAATGCGTTTCGCCGTAAGCCCCGCGGCTTGGCATCCAGGTTTCGATATCGTATTGTTTATAGGTTTTTTGCGACATATCGCCGGTGCATACGGCCATGACGCGATATGGAAGTTCCAGCAGCCGCAGGATGGCCTCCGCGTGGCCGGTGATTTCCTGCAAAACCGCCTCCGATACGTCGGGATCGTTTTTGCAGAGGACGACCTGTTCGACTTTGGCGAACTGATGGACCCGGTACAGCCCCCTCACGTCCCGGCCCGCCGAGCCGACCTCGCGCCGGTAGCAGGCCGACATGCCTGCCAGCCGGATCGGCTCTTCGACGTCGACGATTTCGTCGCCATAATACGACACCAGCGATACCTCCGACGTGCCGACGAGGTATTTTCCTTCGTCCGTGATTTCATAGGTCTGATCCTGGCCGGTCGGGAAGAACCCGGTCCGGACCAAAGCCTCCGGCCGGACCATGACCGGGACGTCCATTGGCGTAAATCCGCGCGCCGCCAAAAAGTCGAGCGCCAGCCGCTGCACGGCGAGGTGAAGGTAAAGCCCGGCGCCTTTCAAATAATAGCTGCGCGTGCCGGCGGTTTTAACGCCGCGCGGAATGTCGAACAGCCCATGCATTTCGCCCAAGGCGACATGATCCAGCGGCTCGAAACTGAATGCGGTCGGTTCCCCGATGCGGCGGATTTCGACGTTGTCGCCGTCGTCCCTGCCGACGGGCGTGTCTTCCGACACGATATTCGGAACGAGCAGAAGCAGCTCCGATACCCGGGTTTCGGCTTTCTGCAGCTCGGCTTCAAGGTCGGCCAGCTTTTCGTTCATTTCCTTTACCTGTGCCATCAGCGGCTCGGCGGCTTCGCGTTTTCCCTGCTTCATCAGGGGTGCGACGTCTTTGCTTACCTGGTTTCGCCGTGTGCGGATCGCTTCCGTTTGCTGAAGCAGTTCCTTTCGCTTCGCATCCCAGGCGAGCAAATCTTCCACCCGGAAAGGGATGTTTTTGTTTGCCGCCGTTTGTTGCACCCGCTCCTGATTTTCGCGAATAAATTGCATGCTTAACATCGTTCATACAGCTCCTTTGTCCGAAAATGCAAAAAAGCGCCCTCATCCTTTGGGACGAGGAGCGCATGCTCGCGGTGCCACCCAAATTGACCGGCATGGCGCTTCTTCAAAGCGGCAGGGGCCGATCCCCTTTGGTTCCGCGGTAACGGACGGAAAGCCGGTTAACTTAGAGGGCGGGAGAGACCCCTGCCCCGGTCGAAAACGCCTCACAGTTGGATGCTGGTCATCGGCATAATGTCTGATGTTCGATTCTTGTCGCTAAGTATAACGTAATCTTTTTCCCCGCGCAATATACATCCAATGCTTTTTGGAGCAGAGGGCAACCTTGGCTGCAGGCCGAAACGGCTTGGGAAGGATTTTTTCGTTTGCAAGAGGCTGATTCGTTTTCCGTCAAAGAAAGGCTATTGAATTTTATGGCCGCTTTTTTCGCTTTTGCTATCTTTTCCCGAGTTGGATACAATAAGGAGAGACGCGATCAAGTAAAGGATGGGGAGGAACAACGAATGGCGATAGCGGAAGTGACGGTCATTCCGATCGGAACGGCCACCACCAGCCTGAGCGCTTACGTGGCGGAAATGCAAAAGGTGCTGGCGAACCAGCAGGGAATCAGCTATCAATTGACGTCGATGAGCACGATTATCGAAGGGCAGCTGGAGGACGTGTGGAAGGCCATTGCGGCACTGCATGAAGCGCCTTTCCTTTCCGGAGCGCAGCGGGTTTCGACATCGGTGAAAATCGACGACCGGCGCGACAAACCTTCCTCGAGCGAGCAGAAACTTCAATCGGTGCGGGCGAAGCTGCAATAGTGCCGTGACTTTTTCTTAGAAAACTGTTGCATTTTCCTGAAAAAGCTGTATAATATTTTTTGTGTCGTTTGATTCTTTGAATCAGACAACTTGTTAAGCTGGTGTAGCTCAGGGGTAGAGCAACGCACTCGTAATGCGTAGGTCGGGGGTTCAATTCCCTTCACCAGCATCCTTATGAAGCCTTATAGGGCGCGGGATTCCGAATTTCGGGAGCCGCGTCTTTTTTGTTGTATATACCGATCTTCTACCATTTCTCAAGCCCTTACTCGATCGATCGCATTAAAACTTTGGATTCGCCCTATGATTTAAGCTCCAGTGTCATTGAACTATTTTTATAGCCAATTAAAAACAATTGCATAGTATGAGTGTGAGTACAACAAATCCACTCATTTATAAAACCTCCGGATCCTTAAAAGGCCTTTCCTACAACGAAGCGTAGGCGGGGCCTTTTAAAATTCATAACTATTAGAAAATGAACAACGGCCTACCACCTTTTATTCAAATTTACCGAATTGTCCCTTACCAGCTACCGATTCATACATAAGATATAATGTATTCTAAATCAAGGAGGTAGTGTGGGATGAGCGAAGCTGTTGGAGGAGTAGGTTACGGTTATGGTGGTATGGGCACTAACATGGCAGCAATTTTGGTTCTCTTCATTTTGCTGGTCATCATAACGAAATCGTTCTTTTTCTAAGTAAATAACAGCCTGAAGACCCTGTGGTATATATACCATAGGGTCTTCATTTTTTTGAGCAGGTGCATAGAAATCTTATAAACTTTTTAGGTATTTCTATCAGTATCCTTCTTCATTGCCTGTGTTCCCGCTATATCTGTGCGAATGCGGAATTCTTCCGTTTACCGTCGTGAAACCTTCGAAGTAGTGATAATGCCCTCCGTTAGGCAAAGGAATCGCGGGGCCTGTCGTTCCTTTGATTAAATGCGCGTGTTGGTCGTCAACTGTGGTTTCTACATAATAATTATGAACATGGGGAACGCCGCTTGGAGCAGGCTCCGTTTTTCCTGCATAGCGGTGAAAATGCCCGACATCGACGGAAGTCTGCCCTGAAAAGGGATGAACATGCATTTTGACCGGTCTTCCATCCCATGAGGTAATAAACAGGCTGTGATCATGCTCCGAGCCCGGGTCATTCGAATGGATCATAAATCCTGTGATCGGTATTTCCATACACATTAATCCTCCATGGTATATAATTTTAGATAAAAACCACTTTTAACCGGATTGGTAACAACTTGAAATGCCTAAGTTAACTTATGTGGATGGCTTGTTCCAATATGCACATGATTTTTTGTTCACGGGAATCAAAGGGAAGCGAATCCATTTGAAGGGGATATGGAGGAGATGTTTCAATGTTGACCATGATCGCTTATACGGCCTCGATGCTGTTATATGTAGGAATCATGATATATCGGATGGCTGCAAAGACGTTCTCGCGGTTCTTCAGGGAAGAAGTCGGCTTTGTTTTTATTTTTTTGATCCTAAGTGTGTCGGTACGTGTTCCTATCGCCATTCGGGCCACATATCTTTCTGCGGTGTTGTTGACTTTTGTTATCGGGTATATAAAAAATGGAAACATGCCCCGCGAATAAATTCACAAAAATTACAAATTTACGCAATCGATCCTTTCCCTATCATTTGGCCTCTTATGGTATGTTAGAGAAGTCTCTAGACGAACCGCATCACGTCGCGCAGCTTGTATGTTCAAGAGATGAGAACTCGGCGGCAAAAGGAGCGGAAGCGATGAATTTTTTCAGCGTTACATCTTTACCATCGGCTGTGATGGCCTTCATTGCGTTTTTGATTTTGTACCTGTTGTTGAGCAAGTATGCGTTCGGGCCGCTGTATCGGGTGATGGAGCAAAGGGAAGCCCGGACAAAAGAGCAGCTTGATTCGGCGGATCGGCTTCGGGAGGAAATGCAAAGGCTTGAGGCGGAAAGAAAAGCCGTTTTGCAGGCTGCGGTTGAAAATGCCAATGACGCTGTTCGGCACACGATCCGTGAAAGCATGGCGCAGGCGGAGCAGGTCATCAAAGAGGCGAAAGAAGAGTCGAACCGCCATGTGGAAGAGGCATTGGCCGAACTGGAAGCGGAAAAGCGGAAAGCCATGGAAGCCATTCAAGGCGAAACGCAGGATCTTTCGAGCCGCATCGTAAAAAAACTTATTCCGGAACGGATTCATTAACGGCATAAAATACGCGAAAAAACGCAGGCCGAGGAGGGTTGATCCTTCCTCGTTCTGCGTTTTTTTTGAGTTAGGGAGCCGCTTATTTTTTCTGTACAGTGGATACGCTCATCAAAATGGCGTTGGTTGTGCCGCCGCCGACATTGTCAAAAGAGAAAAGGGAGGTTGGGAGTCCGACCATAGTAACTTCGTCGCCTTCCAAAATATCTCCCGTGGCATTCATGTACAAGCCGACAATGGAGTTGTCGTTTTCATCCCCGACATGGATGATGGCGATCGTTCCGATTTCCGTTTCTTCCTCTTCGATGTCGATGACCTGTCCGCTTACCTGCACCATTTTATCCAGATACGGGGTAATGTTTTTGAACAGATGGCGGGACGTGATGCTTGCATCGACCGATGCTTTGGCCGCCTTTTTGCTGTCTGCCGTCACGGCCGGGAACAGGTCTTTATGGCTTACGATGTAGTTATAAGTCTTTTCGGTCATTTCGCCGGCGTTATCCGTCACCGATGGAATGATCTGTACCATCACATCGGCCATTTGCGTTTGCCCTGAAGGCGTTTTGGCGGTCGTCTCTTGGACGGATGTTTTCTCCGTCCCGTCAGCGGCAAATGCTTTGCTGCTTAATTTAAAGGAATCGATCATCTTTTGGACGGCTTCTTTCCCGCCGTTATCATAAGACTCCTTCCCGTAAGAAATGGTCATCGTATAGGTAGAGTTGCCCGTAGGGACGATGTATTGCGTCAAAACGACCGGCACACCGGACTGCGCATTCGTATATTCGCCGACCAAAATCCCGCCTTTATTGGCAGCATCCGTATAGCTGATTTTTTTGAAATCTTTTATGGAAGCTGCCAGCGCGCCGCTTTCATATTGGGCAACGACTTGATCCGCGTTTTCTTTGGCCGTCAGCTTGGAATTGTCGGCGGCAACGTTCACGTTATCCGCAAAAGCCACCTTCGGGGCGGGATCTACATAAGCCGCTTTGATCGCGGGCTGGTTAAGCTGGGACAAATCGAAGGCTTGCCATGAAGCCGGGTACGAAAAGGCAAATTCCTCGGTTTCGGCGGTGGCCATCTTTTGTTCCTCCGGTTCCTTCGGTGTTTCCTTTGGAGCCTCCTGGGTAGCGGTTGTCTTCGTCTCTTCGGCCGGCGCTTTTTCTTTTTCCTTGGAGCCGCAGGCGGACAATACGAGAGCTAGGGAGAGCAGTAATACGATCGACTTTTTCAACTTGTTTTCATCCTTTTTGTCGACCCATCGGCTGGGAGATTGGCTTTATTCGTCATGTATCGAGCTTTTTGCTGCCGGTTTTCCGTCACCTCCTTGTTTGGCTGGGGCTTGAAGATCATAAGTGTCATCGGACTAATGATATAATTCAAGCATTTTCGTCATTCTTTTTGACTATTTTTACGAAATGTGGAAGGGTTGGTTTCAATAAATTTTGGGAGATTGCATGTGCCGGATTCTTTATCCTCCAACCCGTGTATATAAGAAGAGAAGGAATGGGGAATACTTCCATGATAGGGCAGTCAATTTCTGGAGGTGGAAACATTTTGAGCGAAAGCAGCATTACGATTCATTTTGTAGGCGGGGAGTCATTAAACATTATTTCAGGCGACATTCCGGGGATTATTGCCAGGCTGAAAAGCGAGGAGTGGGTGGTGCTGAACGAACATCACGTGCAAACCTCGAGCATTTCTTTTTTCAGCGTGTTCGAGCCGGGGTTTGAAAGGAAAAGCGAAAAGACGCTCCCCTAAGGGGTTGGTGTTTGCCGATGATTTGAGAGAATGCCGGAAAACGCGATAAGATCAACATATGAAGGCGAGGTTCGCAAAAAGGCGGACTTCGCTTTTTTTGTTTGCCGTGATCCGTCTCTTGGATTCGGGTTCATTGCTCAGGAATAAAACGTTGGGCGGCGACATGGGGATTCTGCTTCCTGTATAATAATCGGTATGAGGTGATGGAAGTGATCGTAGTCAGCTCCTGTCTGGCAGGAATGAAAGTGAGATATAACGGAACGGATTGCTTGCAAGAAGCGATTCAAAGGCTGGTTGAGGAAAAAAAGGCGGTCGCTGTGTGCCCCGAACTGATGGGCGGGTTTACGACGCCGCGGGAGCCCGCCGAAATTCAAGGCGGAACGGGTGCCGACGTCTTGGACGGACAAGCCCGGGTCATCGAAAAATCCGGACGGGACGTCAGCGATATGTACATTAAAGGCGCTTATGCGGCACTCCACCGAATACGCGAGCTGGGGGCGACTTTGGTCGTGCTGAAAGAATATAGCCCGTCCTGCGGTAGCGCGATGATCTACGACGGCCGGTTCGAAAACCGCAAGGTGGCGGGAAGCGGAGTCACGGCGGCGCTGCTGAAGCGGGAAGGCATCGAGGTTATTTCGGAACAGCAGTTTTTCGAACGATTGCGGCTTGACGGCGAATAAACCCCTTCATCCCTGAGGCAGTGCAGCCGGATTCGCGGGAACGGATAACCCATCCTAGGGGAGGCATTTGGCATTGCCAAAAGGGAATCATTTAAGTTATAATGGGAACACTTGTTCTTGAATGATAAACGGGAGATGATTAATGATGGATAAACCGCATCGATCCGCAGTGATGGCCCCGGAACAGGATTCCAGGGAGACGTTCGGCTCGCAACGGGAAATAACGGACTGGGCCGGGGTGGAACGCGAGCTTGCACGCTCGCTCGAAGAGCATGTCAAAATCGGTCTGACGGTCGATACGCCGAATGGAACCCGACGGCTGCGCGGTTTCGTGACGGTCATCAATACCTATTTGAAGGAAATCAAACTCCGCGAGGAAGATGACTGGCAGTGGATCCGATTCGAGGATATCCGGGCCGTACATATTTGACATCGGGGCGAACCCTCCGATACAAGCATCGCGCCCCGACCAAAGTCCAGGAGAAGACCCGTCTTTGGCTCGGCGCGCGTAGTCCCTCCACCCCGTATAATGGGTACCAGAAATAACCAGCGGGAATCGGAAGGGGACCTATTTAATGAAGAGATCATACCGATGGGCCATTGCTGCGGCGATGGTGTCCGTTCTGTTTTTGGCGGGCTGCGACACCGTTCACGAAGCCGCGCAAACGGTCAAGAAGGACATCCAGGAAGTGGCGGCAGCCGCAGGAGATTCGGTGGGAAATGCCGCGGCCGGCGCCGCGGAACGATTAAAGCGGGAGGGCGAACCGGTTGAGCTTTCCGCCGAAGGGGAAGCCCGCGCCGATACGGTATTGCGTATCGACCACCGGGTCGGAAACATCCGCCTTGCGGCTGGAGACGGAGACGCCGTAAAGGTAAAGACGACCATTTGGTTTTTGAAGGAGCGATCTTCTTACCGGAACTTGAGCGAACAAGCAGTCACATCCTTGATTCCAAAGGACGGCCAGCTGAAGCTCATCACAAGCTCCAAAGAAGACACCGGCCGAAATCTATGGGACTGGGCCGACTCCAAATACGGGTATTCCGATTTCATCATCGATTATGATATCGAGCTTCCTGCAACGGTTGCGGGAATCGACGTCGCGAGCGACGTCGGGGAAATAAGCGTGGACGGCTTCCGGGGAACCTACCGGATCCATAGCGACGTGGGGAATATTGTCGTGAAGGAGGGCCGGATCGCGGGTAAGTCCGATATCGGGTCCAATGCCGGAAGCGTGGAGCTTCGGTTGAACGGGATCGAGGAAGGCGGCGGCCTGACGGCCCGAACCGATGTCGGGAGCATTCGCGCCGCATTTGCCGATTCGATGAAATACACGCTGAAGGCGGAAAGCGAGCTTGGGGCATTGTCCGGCGTCTCGAACGGCGAACACGAGATCAACGGAGGAGGTCCGCCGATCACCCTGTCGACTTCCGTCGGACCCATAAACGTAGAGTAAAACAACAAACGTGTTGTGATATCTTCACCGGGGGGCCACCCCCGTACCTTTAAACGGTACGGGGGTGGCCTCTTTCGGCTATGAGGTTTGTTCATCCCGGGCTGCCTTAGCGCGCCCGTCAATGCGCATGCGGATTCCGTCATCGCTAAGTCGCCGCTTCTCCTGCAAATAGCAGCGGACTCTATTTTCATATTGAATCGCTTGTATGCGAGATGCACCCATGCAAAAAGCCTGCGGATGAGCGGGGGCCGCAGGCTTTTTGCCAAGTAAGGGGAGTGATGGGTGAAGCATGAGGGTTGGCGGGAAACGAAGATGCAAGGAACATCCTCGTTTCTAGTAATATACTATTCAGAAGCTGTGAGATGTTTCGTGATAGAAACAGCAGGTAAAACGCTCATTTATTACCGTAAGAAATCGCCAATAATAAGGAGCATTCGGCATTATTGGAGAGGAAATAAGGATTTGAACCGTTTACATGGCGTTTTGGGATCGCTCTATTTTATGTTTATAATGTTGACCAGTGAAAATCGGACCTGGGCGAACCTGAGAGTGGGGAGCTATTATTTTTAACTAGACTTTGGACATGTTCGGATGCTTGCTTTTAAAAAATAGATAGGAGGAATTATCTCTTTGTTTTGGAATGGATTAAAACAAGGCTTCTTTAGTAATGTCAAAAGGGATATGTTATCGGGCTTGACGGTGGCGTTCGCCCTGATCCCGGAGGCGATTGCGTTTTCTTTGATGGCGGGCGTGGACCCGATGGTCGGGCTTTACGCTTCTTTCCTGATTGCGGTGACGATATCGTTTGTTGGGGGACGGCCAGGCATGATTTCGGCAGCAACGGGGGCGATGGCTTCCCTGATGGGGCCGATCGTAGCCAAATACGGGATCGAATATTTATTCGCAACCACGATTTTGACTGGAATATTGCAGTGGATCATGGGCCAGCTTAAGTTTGGGCGATTGATTACATTTGTGCCCCAGCCGGTCATTGTCGGCTTCGTCAATGCGCTGGCCATCGTTATTTTTATGGCGCAGCTTCCCAATTTCGCGGGCGCAACCTGGGTGATGTATCTGATGGTTGCCGGAACGCTCGCTATCATCTATTTGTTCCCGCTCCTGACGAAAGCCGTTCCTTCGGCGCTGGTGGCGATCATCGCCATGACGGTCATTTCGGTATTGACCCATGCCGACGTCCGAACGGTAGGCGATATGGGGACGATTACGCAGACGCTGCCATCCTTCCACATTCCTTCGGTGGCGTTGTCGTTTCATCTGTTTATTACCGTGCTGCCTTACGCGCTGGCGCTTGCCGTCGTCGGAATGACGGAATCGCTGCTGACGGCGAACCTGGTGGACGAGCTCACGGAAACGGCCAGCGATAAAAACCGTGAAATCAAAGGGCAGGGCCTTGCCAATATTGTTTCGGGGTTGTTCGGCGGGATGGCCGGCTGCGCGATGATCGGACAGACCGTCATCAACGTGAAATCCGGCGGACGGTCCCGGCTTTCGACCCTGGTTGCGGGCATCTTTCTGCTGTTCCTCATTATTGCGCTGGGCAGCGTGGTCAAGGTAATTCCGATGGCGGCACTCGTGGGCGTGATGATCATGGTGTCGGTCGGCACGTTCGATTGGAACTCCTTGCGTACGCTGCATAAGGTGCCGCTCGGCGACACGGTTGTGATGGCCGTGACGGTTGCGATCGTGGTGGCGACTTCCAATCTGGCGTTTGGCGTCGTGGCGGGCGTCGTTTTGAGCGCGCTGCGGTTCGGCTGGAACATGGCCCGGATTCATGCCTCCACGGAATGGTCCGGGGAGGGGGCCAAGTTGTACCGGATCCACGGGCAGCTGTTTTTTGGCACGATGGCGCAGTTTCCCCAGCTGTTTGCGTATCCGGAGGATCCCGATCAGGTCGTCATCGACTTTACGGGTTCGAATCTATGGGACCAATCGGCGACAAACGCCCTTTCCAAAGTGGTCGACAAATACGCTGCTCTTGGCAAACGGGTTACCGTTCAAGGGTTGAATGAAGAAAGCCGGATTATGCTGGACAAAATCGGGCGTACGCTGGATTCATCCGGCTACTGAGTGAGTAACGGGAAAGGCGGCTTCCATTGCGGATGCCGCCTTTTTTTGTCGATAACAATGCATCGTTTCCGAAGTTTCCTGCAAAAACCTGGACCGCCTTCGAAGCGGGGTAAATCTGTGGTATTCATTTCGTTTCGGAGACTTTGAACGTCAGGCTTCCGAGGGGACCGGCTTTTCATAGAGATTAAACGGCGCATCCGGAGCGGAACCCCGGGATTCGAATCCCGCTCCGCTGTACAGGCTGTTCAACGCGGGCACCGATGCGATGCAGTCCAAACGGATCCGGTCCTTATGCGGGAAACGGATGCCGTTTACGGCCCAGTTCAAAATGGCGCTTCCGAGCTGCCGTCCCGCAAAAGCGCGGTCAATGCAAAGGCGGTGCAAATAAACCGCGGATTCATGTCCTTCATTGCCCCATAGCGCACGATCCCATGCGCTCGCATGCTGCTGAAGAATCACCATGCCCGCAAGGGCGTCGCCCTGTTTGAAAATAAACACGTCGCCGCGGTCGACCGCCTCGGCGACTCCGTGGCGGTCTTCCCCGGCAAGCAGCTCATGCCACTGCTTTGAGCCTTTGCCTTGCAGCCAGGCCGCGGCTTGCACCATCAGGCTGTTCACCGCCATTTTGTCTTCGGGACGGGCCTGGGCGGCAAAAATCCCCGGCAGGACTTCTTCGCGGATGATTTGGCATTTCGAATCGTTCATATAATGTTTTCCCCTTCCAAAGCCATATGATGATCATGTGTACCCCGGACTTCCATATTTCAAGGTTATGGTTTCTGTTAATCTTAAAAAAGTTTGCAGGCTTGTGCAAGTGTCGCCCGATGGTTGGATCGCGGCGTGTTCCGTGCCTGCCGTATTCGGGTGCTCCTCCCGAATACGGAAAACGGGCTTGCTTCTGATTCCCGACAGGGATGGCCGTACAGGCAGACCGGCGCCGCTTGGCATGGAATGGTATAAGGACTGTTGCGCTTTATGCTCGTCTATTGCGGAAAGGGGGTACCTTTAGGTGAAACAGGAAAATTTCATCGCCAAAATCGCTCCGCTCGCGGTTGCGGACCAATCGAAGACGGGGGTTCCGGCTTCCCTGACGATCGCTCAGGCGGCGCTTGAGTCCTCGTGGGGGGAAAGCCGTTTGGCCGCGCAAGCGAATAACTTGTTCGGAATCAAAGGCGAAGGGCCGGCAGGAAGCATCCGCATGCAGACCTCGGAATATGTCAGGGGCGCTTGGGTGCAAATATTCGCCTATTTCCGCATGTACCACAACTGGGAGGAGTCCATGCAAGACCATTCCCGGCTGATCGTCAACGGCCCGGCCGGAGACCGGCGGTACAGGGATGCATTGAACACGGATGGAAGATCGGCGGCCCGGGCGGTGGCGAAGGCCGGCTATGCAACCGATCCGCAATATGCGGATAAACTGGTTCAAATCATGGACAAGTACGGTTTGTACCAATATGATGCCAAGGGAAAGGAAGCGGAGCCGATGACCAATGAAGAAAAAGCGGCCTTCGAGGCGCTGCAGGCGACGGTTGCCCAACAGGCGGCTTGGATCAAGCGGCAGGAAAGTCTGCTGAGTATGCCTTGTCCGGTTTGGGCGCAGGAAGCCTACGACTTTTACAAGCCTTATATATCCGACGAAAAGGGGAGTTACGATTTTTGGCGCCAGCTCGTGATCCAATACCGGCATGAAAAAGGGATTCAGGTTAATGGACCGAAAGACTCGGGAAGCACGAAATGACGACTTGCCGAAGCTTTTTTTACGGAAAGGGAAGGGAAAACGGTTTGATCCGCAGAATGTGTAAAGCGACGAAGGGGGACGACTGTCTTTGCATGTTCAATATGTAATGGAAGCGGAGGAACCGATCATGTCCAATGGCGAATTGCAGTGGATCATCCCGGACGGATACATTCCGCCGGATAGCAGCGGGCAGCTGGAGAGCCATGAATCGATATGCGTGCTTAATTTGAACGGGGAAGAAGTTACGGTCACCGTCAACGCTTTTTTTGAGGACAGGGAGCCCTTGTTGGGAATGAAGACGACGGTTGGAGGCCGGCGCACGAAGCATATTCGGACCGCGTCGCTGCAGGCGGAAGGACGTTTCATTCCGAAAGGCGTTCCATATGCGATGGAAGTCGTTAGCAGCGGCCCGGTGTACGTGCAGTACAGCAGGCTGGATTCCACGCAGGCGGAAAACGCGCTGATGAGCGTCATGGCATTTCCGGTAAAAGAGTAGTCCATAAGAAGCGAAAAACAACAGCCGCAGCCCTGCAAGAAACGTCCGTTTCCTGCAGGGTTTTGTTGTCGCGGAGCCCTCAAGCTCCGATTCCCGGCCTGCTACGGCCGGATCGTCACGCGGGTGCCGACCGGCACGTAAGACGAAAGATCAAGCACGTCCTCGTTGTACATCCGAATGCAGCCGTGAGACACCTCGTGCCCGATCGAAGAGGGGTTGTTGGTTCCGTGTATGCCGTAATGGGGTTTGGAAAGACCCATCCATAAAGCGCCGAACGGCCCGCCGGGATGAAGCTGCTTGTTGATGATCGTAAATTCGCCCGTGGGGGTGCTGGTTACCATTTTGCCGATGCCCACGGGGTAGGATTTGACGACTTGGTCTCCGTCCAAAAGATAAAGCGTGCGATCCGAAAGGTCGACGATGATCCTATAATCCGGCATTTGCATCACTCCTTGTTTTCAGAGTATGTTTATAATACAGGGAATGCACCGCCCGACAACGCGAAATATTCGGAAATCGGACGATTTTGCCCATGAATCGTTATAAAGGAGTTCAAGGAAGTCATGCATCGAAAAAAAATGCTCTCATACGGCACTTTCGGCATCTTGTTGTTGATCGCATCGTTGTTTCTTTGGCGGGAGGGGCCTTATGTTTACCACCCTGCACGAACCCATGTAAAAGGGGAGGCAGGAGGGGCGCGCGTACACGGATTCTTTTCCACCCGGCCGACGCCAAATGCCATATATTACAAAAATAAAGTCATCGTTCTGATGTACCATGACGTACAGCCCCATCCGACCAACGCCAAAAGCCTGGATACGGCCGTTTTCAAACAGCAGCTCGATGCAATGAAAGCCAACGGCTTCCACTGGATCACGATGGAGCAGTATGCGGATTTTATTACGAAGCGGCGTCCCGTACCGAATAATGCGGTGCTTTTGACGTTTGACGACGGTTATGAGACGTTTTACAAATACGTGTATCCGATTTTGGAGGAATATCACGCGCCCGCTACCAATTTCCTGATCGTCGCGACCATAGGCAACCCGAAGCATCCCGGGCTTCCCAAGCTGAATTGGCAGCAGGTGCAGGCCATGCATCGGACGGGATTCATCGATTTTTACAGCCATACCTACGATTCCCATGCTTACGGTTATATTCGTATTACCGGCAAAAACAAGGATCGGGCCGAACCGATGCTGATGGGTCCGGAGGACAACAAGACGCTGCGCCGCGTGGAAACGAACGAAGATTACGTTCGGAGAGTCACGCGGGATCTGGCCTTGTCCGATCAAATTTTGCGGGAGAAACTCGGAAATACGCGAAACATTTTGGCGTTTCCGTATGGCGGATATTCGAAACCGGTGATCGACATCTGCCATAAGCTAGGCATTCAGGTGACGTTTTCCGTCAAGACGGGAATCAACAGCCCCGGCCAATATATCGGGTACCGCGTCAACGCGGGGGGCATGGACAACAATCCGATCGCCCTTCTGGAATACATGAAGCGGGGCGCTCCGATCAAAACGCCGATCAAAGGCTACAACATATGAAATGGACGAACCCCCGAAGGGCTGCGGTGAGCAGCTCCCGGGGGTTCTATGTGTTGTCTGGCGCAGCATGACGCCATCTATTTAACCCCTGACAGTCCGAAAAAGCCAGACTGCAGCCGGTTCCTTTAGTCTTGTCGGTAAACAGAATAATGACCTTTCCAAAACAACAAAAGCCCTACCTCTCTTTTGTCCTTGCGGCTCCGATGACCGCGCCAGCGTGAATCAGAATGCGTCTTGTCTTAAACTCTTACTTCGTTTGGGTCATTCAAAATAGGAATTTAATGCTTCGATGATCCGATGGAAGGATTCGCGGATCCGAAGAGTTATTCTTTGTTGCGAGGAACAATTGGGGTTAAATGAAATTGTACATTTTCGAATTATACCATGAAAACCAAGATTTTGCAACCTTTTTGAAAAGCGACTTATCCGGGCGATGATCGGGCAAACGGATTCCGGACGGGAGGGCACCGCAACGGAGCAGGGGAAAGACGGAATCCGGGCATATTCCAGCCTGAACTGGAAGTCACTTCAAGGAAAGCTATGAAGAAAGTCATAAACATGCGTCTTTGCTCCGCTTCGGCGGGCTTTTTTTGCCGTTGTCACAAAAAGTTACGGAAAGGGAAAGGTTTGTCGAGATTATTGTCACATATTTCATTCTTTCGGCCGATAATGATAGTAGTATTGGACTAGCCATTTTTTATGAATTTTGAACAAGGAAGGCTTTGCTTTATGAATACCGATTCTTCTTGTCCGAAGGCGAGGAAGGTGTACCGGTCGTTTCTGGGCAAACTGCTGCGCAATTATATGATCGGCTTGCTGTTAACGGTTCTCGTCGTCGGCAGCGCGATCGTTCCTACGCAGGTGGACATGACTCCGGATGAATATCAGCGTCTTGCGTTCATTTTGCTCGTTTCGCTTGCCTGCATGGGCGTTGCCGAGTGGATCGCTTTCGCTCGCCATATCCGGCCGGTCCGGCAGGGGCTTGCCCCGGAAGCGGATCTTGAGGTGCTTCGGAAGGCATACGTCCGTACGCACCGGCTGCCGTTATTGTCCGTATTCCGTATTCTGGTGCCGCATCAGCTGAGCTTCTCCATTCCGGCGCTGGCTCTCACGGTATGGATGCTGCATGAGGGCCTGTTGTCATTTCCCGATTTCTACGTATTGGTGGCTGCCATGGGGGCGCTGCTGGTGGCGGGCATGCACGCGATGCTGGATTTTTTCTTGACGACGGCCGCGATTCGCCCGCTTTTGCTCGAGATCAAAACGCTGGCCGAACAAAGGTTTCGGGTGGAACTGGATGCCGATGACCATGTCCTGCTGCCGATCCGCCCTAAATTTCTGGTGAGCGGCATGCTGATCGGCATCCTGCCGCTGCTGCTGTTCAGCATTGCCGCGCATATCCGGCTGCATCGGCTGGAAGTCGACATGTTTCAAAATTATTGGGGCTGGGCCGGAATGATCCTGCTTATTGACGCGGCTTTCGTTTATATGGGGGCGAGGCTGATTACGCAAGATATTGAACGGCCGATCTCCCAGTTGTACGATGCGATGAACGACATTAAGGAAGGCCGGCTGACGAAGGTTCAAAACGTCTATTCCGACGAGTTTTCCAAGCTGGTTACCGGTTTCAACATGATGGTCGGCGCCTTGCAAATGCGGGAAGAGGAAAGCCGGGTGATGCTGGACAGCTATTTCGTCACGCTCGCGGTCGCGCTGGATGCGCGCGATCCGTATACCGCCGGACATTCGCTGCGCGTCGCCGAATATTCGGAGCAGATCGGACGGCTGTGCGGCATGTCTCCCGAGGAGCTGGCCATTATCCGAAAGTCCGCGCTGCTGCACGACATCGGCAAAATCGGCATTCGCGATACCGTGCTGCTGAAGGAAGGGCGGCTGACCGAGGAAGAATTCGATCAGATTAAAGCCCA
Source organism: Paenibacillus sp. VCA1 (assembly GCF_031583795.1). NCBI lineage: Bacteria > Bacillati > Bacillota > Bacilli > Caryophanales > Paenibacillaceae > Paenibacillus > Paenibacillus sp. VCA1. The sequence goes on from NZ_JAVLSX010000001.1 coordinate 527,500, forward strand.
CCCGGCCCTCGGCGAAAATATCCTGCTTCAGATCGAACCGAAGGAAGTGATGGCGCCGCTGCTTCCGGGGGTCCGTTCGCATCATGAACGCTACGACGGGAAGGGGTATCCGGATAGGCTTGCCGGTGAGGAGATTCCGGTGCTTGGAAGGATCATTGCCGTGGCCGATGCCTATGACGCGATGACCTCCGACCGTCCATACCGCAGGGGGATGGCGCCGTCGATCGCCCTCTCCATTTTGGACGAAGGCCGGGGAAGCCAGTGGGACCCGGTGTTTGCCAAAGCGTTTGTAGACCATATGCGCAAACAGCTGCCCTCCATTCCCAAACGGGGAGCTTGATCCGGAAAAACGTCTGCCGAATACGACAGGCGTTTTTTTGGGTTGTGGAAGGATCTGTTCCTTTGGTAAAATGTAAACAAGTATGGGACTGATATTGTAAATTCGGTAGGGTGCCGCTTGCCGTCCATGTACGGGACGAAGCGGTATGAATCTAGAATAAATCAAGGCGGAGGCGGACGATATGGGCATTGGAAAAGCCGCTTTTTGGACGCTCGAGGCATTGCGAAGCGTCGTGTTTCTGGTCATGGGACTATTTGTTTTAGGAGCCGTCGAAAGGCCGCTGACGGACGGAAAGGAGCTGGCGCCGATCCAGATGCTGCTGCTTCTCGCCGCGAATTTGGCCGTTCTTTACGTGTTGCACCGGAATAAATTTGCTCTGCGCAGATTTTACCGTCCCGCGGAGAAAAAGAAGCTGTCTGCGGCAATGACGGCGGTGCTGCTCGGGTTTGCGTTCGTTTCTATAACGATCATAGCCGTTGCATAATTGGATATGCAGGATTGGACATGCGCAAAGGGATGCTCTGCCGACAGGCAGAACATCCCTTTGTTGTTGTGCGTCACGGCGCAAGCCGGTGGTTAGCGTCAGTTGGCCGCGGACCGGAGAAATCCGGGAAGTCTGAGCAGGGCTACGGTGAGCCCGGCAAGGCCGAACGTGAGCAGGATGAGGGCGGCGCCCCATACGTCGCCGAGATGCGCGCCGTGGGCGATGATATCCTGCAGCGAATGCTGCGCCCAAAATTGCGGCAGGAAATGTCCGATCGTCTGCACGGCCTTCGGCAGGAGATAGGATGGGACCCACAAACCGCCAAGCATGGCGCCTCCCATCGAAATGACCTGCGTGATGACCATGGCCGCCCCTTCGCCGGGAACGAGGAAGGAAAGCGCCAGGCCGATGCCCGTGCCGGCGATGCTGAGGGAGACGACGATAACCGACAATGCCGCGACGTCGCCAAGCGCAAGCCCGTAAACGAAATGGCCGAAAGCGAACAAAATGATGCACTGTGCGATGACCGTCAGAACAAACGGGAACCACATGCCAAGCAAATAATGAAGCGGTTTGATGCGCGTGGTGCGGATGCGCGACAGCAGACCGGTTTTCTTTTCCTCGAAAAAGCGGCGGGCCATCGTAATCATGATAAAAAATACGAACATGACGGTCATGCCGGGCACGACTTGGTCGATCATGCTAAACTTGTCGGAGGACGTTGCCACGTTTTCGATCCGGATCGGGGACGCGAGGGCGGCTTCGGCCTGCGCTTTGGACTCGCCTTTGGCGATCAGCAAGCCCGTCAGCTTTTGCTCGCGGTATTGGGTGGAAATGCTGCTCAGAATCGCCTGGATCGGCGCGACCTCCATCTGGGCGGACGGGTCTTGGTACAGCTTGACGTCGGCCGCTTGGCCCGATTTCATCGCTTGCTCGAAGCCGCTCGGGATCACGAGCATGGCCGAGAACTGCCCCTGTTTGATTTTGTCCAGCTGCCCGTTTAAGTCGTCCGCGGGAAGCTGCTGTACATCCATGATGCCTTTCATTTGGCTTATCAGCGCTTTGGATGCGGCGCTCTGGTCCTGGTCGACCGTTCGCAGCGAGACGGAAGCGCCGCTGTCGCCTTGATTGAACACCGACCCGAACATCACGATAAAAATAATGGGCATCAAGAGAAGGAAAAAGAAGCTTTTTTTATCTTTGCCAATGAGCCGCAGCTCTTTGATCATCATCGATCTCATCGTTTGAATCTCCTTTGCTTCGAATAGGTTCTTGAAGATATAAGAAAGTATAAGTTTCGAAGCGATGGCTTCCTTATATCTCAAGAGAAATTTCCGCTAAGCGCGGTCTGTCTTCTGTGAAAGTAAGTCGATAGACGTTTTTCTTGTCGGTTTAATCGCGGAGCGCCGTACCGGTGACCTTCAAAAACACGCTTTCGAGCGAAGGGCGGACGATTTCCAGCTGCTTGACGTCCCATGCCTGCTGCGAAGCCTCGCGCAAAAGATGCTGCATCAGGGCCGAAGGCTGTTCCGTTTCCAGCAGCCACCCCGAACCTTCTTTGCGGGAGGCGGTAATGTTGGAATCCCGGGGCGGTTCGGCCAAACCGGGAACTTCCAGGTAAATGGCCTTCTGGCCGTACTGCTCGAGCAGTGTGCCCAGCGGTCCCATCGCTTTGATCGATCCCTGGTCCATAATCGCAATTTCGTCGCAGAGGGCTTCGACTTCTTCCATGTAATGCGTGGAATAGATGATGGTCACGCCTTCGGCGTTCAGCTCGCGGATCATCTCGAAAATATGGTTGCGCGACTGAGGGTCGATCCCCACCGTCGGTTCGTCGAGAATGAGCAGCTTTGGACGGTGCAGCAGGGCGGCGGCGATGTTGATCCTTCTTTTCATGCCGCCGGAGAAGGTGCTGACGGCCTCGTTTGCCCGTTCCAGCAGCCCGGTTCTGGCAAGCACCTCATGAATCCGATGCTTCAGCTCCTTGCCTTTGACCCCGTAGGCTTCCCCGAAAAATTCCAGATTCTGATATGCGCTCAGCTTTTCGTACAGCGTAATGTCCTGCGGAACATAGCCGATGTATTTCGCGACGGCGTCGGTTTCGCTGGCCGCGTCTTTGCCGAACAGCTTTGCGGTGCCGCTGTCGGCTTTGACGATGCCGGTCAATATTTTCATGGTCGTCGATTTGCCTGCGCCATTGGGCCCGAGGAAGCCGAACGAGGTGCCCGGTTTCAGCGAAAAGGTGACGTTTTCGAGCGCCTGCTTTTTCGCGTACGTTTTTCGAAGCCCTTTGACCTCCAGCATGTATCCATTGTTAGAAGCAGCAGTCTCAGCCGTTTGCGGTGAATTGATCATTACTTGAACCATACTTGTTCCCCCTATAAATCGAGTTTCTTTTCAATCAAAAATGCCGTAAGCCGAAGTACCGCGAAGGCGAGCACCCAGTCCAGCGCCACGATGAGCGGAAGCTCAAGCGGATAGGAGGACCAGAGGCTGTATTCCTGGGGAAAACCCTCTTCGGGGAAGACCTTGTCCGTCATGGAATACATTAGGCCAAGCCCCGCCATGAACACGACCCATAGAATCGGCGCCAAAGGGCGGATGACGGTGTTTTGAAGAACGCCCATCAGCATGCCGACCGCGATGATCAGCGGACTGATCGCGACAATCAGCGACAGCCAGTTAAAGCCGGTTTCCATAAACGTCCGGGTCGTTGCGAACGAATAATGGGAAACGGTAAACGAGAGGATCATGACGTACACGGATACGACCACATATAACGTTAAAAGCCCTGCCAATACCTTCAGCCAGATGCCCAGCCATTTGGCGGCAACCAGCCGCGTGCGCGGCTGGGGGATCGTCAGCCACCAACCGTAGGTATCGTTGCTCCATTCGTTTTTGACCGATCCGAATCCGAGAAAAAACGCGATGTAGGGAAGACCTAAAGTAACGGTCCAAAGGGCGTTTAACTCGAGGTCCTTTCGAACGGCAAAATAGGTGAGCGTGCCGATGACGACGGTAAAGATGCATAAAAAGTAAACCAACCACCATGTCCGGGGAATGCCGATTCGGTTTTGCCTCTTCCAGCGTCCTTTGCTTTTGAACTCATGGCGAACCAGATCACGGAAAACTGCCGAAAACATTAATCGTTCCACTCCTTCGCGTACAGTTTGCGGAAAACATCCCTCAAAGAGCCGTATTCCGCTCTCAAATCCTCGGTATTGCCGGACCAGATCGCTTGGCCCGCCTTCAGCATCACCGTGTAATCGAAGAGGCCTTCCACTTCCTGAATGTCATGGGTGCTGATCAGGATAGACTGCTCGCTTTCTTCAAAATAATCGATCAGGCTTGCGACGATCGCTTCCCTGGAAATGACGTCGATGCCTGTAAACGGCTCGTCAAGCACCACAAGGTCCACCTCGCGCGCAAGACACAGAATCAGCATGATTCGCGCTTCCTGGCCGCGGCTCATGCCGCCGACGCGCATATCGAGGTCGATGTCCATGTCGCCGGCCAACCGGATCGCCCGTTCCATCGAGAAGCCGGGAAGAAAGGACTTTCCCCATTCAAGCGCCTGCCTTGCGGTATGGCTCGGATACCATCTGGCGCGGTCCGGAAGATAGGCGATGCTGCCGTTCGTTTGCCAGCCCGGCTTTTTCCCGAGTACCTCGATCCGTCCCTCATCCGGTCTGACCAAACCGGACAGCGTCCGGAAAAACGTCGACTTTCCGCAGCCGTTCGGGCCGAGGATGCCTGTGATCCGTCCCGCGGGAATTGCGAGGTCAAGCCGGTTGAGCGCCGTTTTATTGCCGTAGCGTTTCGTAACCTGATGGCATTCCACGATGTTTGCCGTCATCAACCGATCCCTCCCGTTCCCGCTTCTTTTTTTCGGCGGATGTATGTTTCGATGTCTTTCCATGAAAGCCCGAGGCTTTCCATTTGCTCCATAAAGCTGTCGATGTATTTGGCGGCCAAGGCCGTCCGGAAGGTGGCCACGTTCTCCGCGGAGGAGGTCACAAACGTGCCTTGACCCCGCCGTTTTTCCGTCAATCCGTCACGCTCCAGTTCCTGATAGGCCCGCATGACGGTGTTCGGATTGATGCGCAGCTCCTGCGCCAGTTCCCTTACCGATGGCATTTTATCTCCCAAAGCGATCTCTCCTTTTGCAATTGCGCTTCTGGCTTGATCCAGTATCTGTTCATATAAAGGTTGACTGAAATCGATCTGAAAATGCAGCGAGCCAACCTGCTGTTCTTCCATAGAGGTTCCTCCCGCCGTACAAAAAAGTACGATTAGTGATTTAAGTGTATTATATCACTTAATACACTTAATACAATAGGCGGAACATCATTTTTTGAACCGCAATGTTTTCCAAAACAAAAAACCTGCCCTCTCCATAAATGGGAGAAAGCAGGCGCGGCGCGTGTTTCACGCGTTTTATTTTAAAGGATTCCGCAATGAAAATTTCCGCTAAACGCGGTATGTTTTCCGTGAAAGTACGTCGATAAGCATTTTTTATACCGCCGTTTGCTTCGATCTTTGCAAATATTGAACATAAATGAAAATCGAAACCGCCACGACGCATTCGGACAGCGGGATGGAAAGCCATACACCGTTCGTTCCGAGCAGATGAGGCAGCACCAGCAGGAAAACGACCATCAGAATAATTTCCCTTGATAACGTGATCCATACCGCCGCTTTGACCTGTTCGGACGCTTGGAAAAAGGTCATCATGACGAAATTGACGCCCATAAACATATATCCGATAAAAAAGAGCCGGATGCCGTTGATCGCCAGCGAGCGAACCTCTTCGGAGAAATCGCCGAACAGCGATACGATGCCGCCCGCGGACGCGAGGCCGAGAAGAAAGACGGCGATGCCGGAGACGAAGGCCGTAGCGACGGCGATCCGGACGGTCTGCACTTCGCGTTGGCGCAGCTTGGCGCCGCGGTAGTAGCTGATCAGCGGCTGAATCGCCGAACCCATGCCGAGGAACAGCATCAGCATGACGCTGTGCGCGTAATTGAGCACCGAAAAGGCGGCGACGCCCGCCGTTCCGGCCCATCGCACCATCGCTACGTTGTACCCGATCGTAAACACGGATAGCCCGACCTCGGAAATAAAGCTTGGAAAACCGATCGTCAACGTCCGGACGGCCAGCTTCAGCGAAAAAAACGGCTTGGCGAAGGAAAGCGTCCGGTCCTTGCGCAAAAAATGGACGAACAGCACCAGCGCCCCAACGAGCGTGGCGAGGACGGTTGCCAGAGCCGAACCTTTGACGCTCATATCAAGCATGTACAAAAATATATAGTTCAAAATAATGTTGAGGACCGCCGAAACGACCATCGAGATCATGGACAGGTTCGGGTTGCCGTCATTGCGGACGAACAGGCTGAATGCATTTTGGATCGTAATGATAAAGCCGTAAGTGAGCAGCACCGTCATATATTCGACGGCATGGGGGAGCGTATCCCCGTTGGCCCCGAGCGCATAAGCCAAAGGAACGCGCAGCAGATAGGCGGTGACGGCGACCAGCATCGTCAGAACGAAAATGAGGATAAGCGAGTGGGTGAAAATCCGCTGCGCTTGCTTGATGTTTTTCGCGCCGTTGGCTTGGGAAAACAAGGTTGCGCCGCCGATCCCGAGCCACAGCGACATGGCGAAAAATACGGAAAATACCGGGGACGCGATGTTGATGCCGGCCAGCGCCAGCGCGCCGAGACGGTGACCGACGAAAATGCCGTCGGCGACAACGTTGATCGACATCATGAGCATGCCGACAAGGGACGGAATAAGGTAGCGTACGAAAACTTTGCCTACGGGGTCGGTCTCCAGCGCAGGCAGCAGGTTTTTTTCTTGACTCATTGGTTCCTCCATTAATTTAAGCAGGTTCACTTTTTATGAAATGAATTAGCCGTTTGCCTTCTCCGCAGCCGGCGGCTCGGTCAGCCCGGTGATGCCGTACAGAAAAACATGCATCGCTTTCAGGTAAAGCGCACGCGCTTGTTCAAAAGACATTTTGTTCGTAGAAAACTCCATGCCGGCTAGCATGCCTTCAAGAATGATGCTGAGCATGCGAGCGTCGTCCGGCTTGAACTCGCCCGTCCGCATGCCTTCCTCCAGCAGTTCCTCGTAATTGCGAAGATACTCCCGCATCATCTCTTCGATTCGATCCTGGTTGGGCGACGTAATCAGCTCGGTAGCGTAAAATTCGTTCATCGCCTTGGTGAGCGGATGCTGAAAGCCGTCCAGCAGAAAATGTTCGACCAGCGCGATCATCTGCTCCTTGACGGTATGGTAACGGGCCTTTTTTGCCTGAAATTGCTCGGCCCATTCCCGGTTCCATTCGTCGAGCAGGTAGAGCAGCAGCCCTTCCTTGTTTTTGAAATGGTAATACATATTGCCCTTGCTGATTTGCGTGGCGGAAACGATGTCCTCGATGGAAGTGGAGGCGTAACCTTTTTGCCCGAACAAGGCGCGGGCGGCGTCGGCGATTTTCTGTTTCGTCTGCTGACTTGAAAGCTGTTTTTTGTTCATGGGCCTCATTTCACCTTTCTTTCGATCCACAACTTATACTGAACGTTCATTCTAAAATAATTCTTTATCAGTATATTCGCTTTTCATGGGGATTTCAAATCGTTGTATTACGGCAGAAGACAGCGGAAGCCTGAGGGGAGCGCATGCATAAAACACGGGTTTGCCGAAAGCGGCCGGGCGAGGTTGGATTACGGGAAAACGGCCGGTTTGGGGAACGAAGCCTGTTGAAACCGGATGCCCGAAACGGGTAGAATGAGGTCAAATAAATCCATGAAAGCGGGGTGGGGAAGATCGGATTGCACGCATTGGTGCTTGGCGCCACGGGACTTGTGGGCGGGGAATTGCTCGGAGAGCTGCTTCGCAGCGAAGCCTATGAATCCGTTGGCGTATTGACGAGGCGGCCGCTGGGGGTTCGGCATCCGAAGCTGCACGAATCGGTCATCGACTTTGAACAATTGGAGGACCATGCGGAGCGGTTCCAAGGGGCTAGGGATGTGTTTTGCTGCCTTGGCACGACGATCCGGAAAGCGGGGTCGCAGACGAAGTTCCGCAAGGTGGACTTGGAGTATCCGCTGCGGGCGGCGAAAATAGCCAAACGGCAGGGCGTCGGGCAGTTTTTGGCCGTCACCGCCATGGGGGCCGATCCCAATTCCAAAATCTTTTACAACCGCGTCAAAGGGGAGGCCGAAAAGGCCGTTTGCTCCGTGGGAATCCCGGGCGTGCATCTGTTTCGTCCGTCGCTGCTGCTCGGGGACCGGGGAGAATTCCGCTTCGGCGAAGCGGCGGGGGCCTGGGTCATGAGAAGCCTGGATCCGCTTTTGCGGGGCCGGGCGGCCAAATATCGGGCGATGCCGGCAAGAATCCTTGCGCGCGCCATGGTAAGCATCGCTTTGACCGGTACGGCCGGCGTACATGTTTACCCGAACGACGTCATTCGCGTGCTTGGCATGGAGGCAGAAGAAGGGTACGTAAACGTTTGAAACCTTCGGCCGCAGGGTCCAACAGCATAAAATAGACAAGCGTCCCAAGATCGTTCGAAGATCTGAAGGACGCTTATTTTTGTGGGAGAAAAAGGCCGTTTAAAAAGGAGGAGAGCGACTCGGTCGCATCTCAAGCAGCACCTTGCCGCCTCGTCAGCGCACCGCTTGCTCCTTCCGGTATTCGTTGGGGGTGCGGCCTTCCTGCTTTTTGAATACTTTGCTGAAATATTTTTCGTCCTGGTATCCGACCATTTCGGCGATTTGGGCAATGCGCAGCTGCGGATTGAGCAGCAGCAGCTTCGCCTTTTCGATGCGTACGCCCGCCAGGAAATCCGAGATGTTGACGCCGAATTCCTGCTTGAAGCGTCTCGAAATGTATTCGCGGCTCAGAAAAAAACGGGCGGCCATATCCTGCAGCGATATATCTTCGGCATAATGGTTCTCCAGATATGCGGCGATATCGTGGATGATGTGGTTCTCCCGGGAGTGCTGCTGCGTCAGGATGCGGCTGGCCGCCGTCAGCCGGCCTTCGTATTGGGTTTTCCAAAGGGGGAAGGAGAGCCTTCCTTGCGGATCGAGCGGGAGCGACCGCGGCAGCTCGAGCAGCACATCCTTTTCCGCGCCGTTCGGGGTTTGATCCGAATTTTGGTCCATCCACTGCTTCAGCATCCAGTCCCATTCGGCATTCCACTGCGCAAGCTGCTCCGGCGTTACCGCACCCAGTTCCCGGACCTGGTTCATCCAGGCGTCCACCGCGGCGCCGATTTTTTCCGCGCTGCCGCTGAGCGCCGCCAGCCGAAAACTCTCCTCGTGCGCGCCAAGCCGCAACGGTTTTGGGGGCTGAGGCACTCCGGCATGCAGCCAGCCCGACGCGTCGGCGGCGTTCCGCTGCCACAGCGCCTGGCGGGCCTCCTGGTAGGACTGGGCAGCACCTTGAGGAAAGGGCAGGCGCGTTCCGGCGCCGATATGCACCTGGCGGCGCAGCGTCAGGTCGATGCCTTTGCGGATGTCCTCCAGCACGGATTGCAGGGGCATCGTCTCGTCCCATAGAAGAAGGACGATTTCCTCGGGGCGTCCCAAATGGTGAAAAGCGATGCCTTTTTGTCCGGATAGCAGCACCTCGTTACAGATGTTGATCAGCGTAAAGTACAGCAGCTCAGGCATCTGCGCGAACTTGTTCAATACCTCCTGATCCAATTGGGCCGTGCTGATGACGGCCGCGCGGCAGAAGGCTGCGTCGCCCGGAAGGCCGAATTCGTCCCGCAGCTGCCGTACAAGGTCCTCTTTGCCGCCATGGCCGCCGATGAGGTCGGTCAGCAGCTTGTCCGCGTAATGCGGCCGCATGCGGTTAAGCTCCATGTTTTGACGCGTGCTGAGACGGTTCTGAAGCGCTTCGGCGCGCGCAGCCTCCACCGCCTTGCCGAGCGCGTCGTTCAGCGCATCCGGATCGACGGGCTTGAGGATATAATCCAGGCCGCCGCTCCGGATCGTATGGCGCACCAGCTCGAAATCGTCGTATCCGCTGATGACGACCGCTTTAACGGAGGGACGGTTCTCCTTGATCCATTCCAGCAGCTTTGTTCCGTCCATTCGCGGCATGCGCATATCGGTCATGACGATTTCGGGGGATTCCTCTGTGATGATCTCTACAGCCGATTGTCCGTCGGAAGCCTCAAGGATGGCGGTGACGCCGTGCCTGTCCCAATCGGCCAGCATTTTTATCGCATCCCTCACATGCTTTTCGTCATCCGCAATCAAAACCTTCATGATTCCTCATTCTCCTTCGTCTGTGTCGCTTTGGTGTGTATTTGCGCAGTGATCCGGACGCCTTGCGGCTCGATGTTTTCGATATGGAGTTCCGATCCGTGCTCGTTGTACAACTGCAGGCGCATCGTTACGTTGTGAAGCCCGATCCCGTACTCGTCGCTCCATTCGGCCTGTGCTCCGCTTTGCTGCCGTTCAAGCTCGGAGGTGAGCCGCTTCAGCAAGTCCGGCGGAATCGATTCCCCGTTATTTTCGATCACAATCGTCAATACGCCGTCCGGGTTCATCCGGCTCATAATGTCAACACGGCCGCGCCCGTCTTTCAGGTTGTCCATCCCGTGTTTGAAAAAGTTCTCGACGAGCGGCTGCAAAATCATTTTCGGCATCGGCACCCCCAGCGTGTCCGGCTCAAGGCGGATCGAAAATTCCAACTGGTCGCCGAACCGCTCCTTTTGCAAATCGAGGTACAACCTCGCGTGCTCGGCTTCTTCCCGAAGCGTCACCAGCGCGTCGCCCTTGTTCATGCTGTACCGCATGATTTTCGCGAGCGAGGAGAGCAGGGCATAGATCCGCGGCACGTTATGATGGAGCGCCAGCGTACCGATCGACTGCAGCGTATTGTACAGAAAATGGGGGTTGATCTGCGCCTGCAGCGCCTTGAGCTGATTGGTCTTATTCGCCAGCTCCAGCTTGTATTCGCGCAAAATGAGATTGTTGATCGTATCCATCATCTGCCTGAACCTGGAAAACATGATGCCCGTTTCGTCGCGGCTGTTCCAATCGATGTCGACGTTCAGCTGACCGGACTGGATCCGGTTCATATAGCTGGTCAAACGTTTGATCGGCTCGGTGATGCGCACCGAGATGAACAGCGTTCCGAAGATGATCACCAGCAGGGCGATGACGGCGATCGCCGTATTGATTTTGGTCAGCTGGGTAGCCCGCTCATATAGCGTGGCGTTCGGGATCCGCTTGACGATCGTCCAGTCGGTGTAAGGCGTCTGCATCTTCTCGTATACATGCATCGCGCCGTTCATTTCAAAGTAGCCGCTGTCGTTTTGGCGGATATGTTCAAGCACGGCTTGATCCTGCAGCTTTTGGCCGATCTGTTCTTCCCTGCCCGAATATATGACGTTTCCGCCCCGGTCGACGATGACAAGCTGCTCGTTCTTTTTATTAAACAGCTGCTCGCAAATAGCCGCAACCGAATCGAGCCTGACGTCGATGGCCAGCACGCCCAGCACCTTTTCCGAAGGGATGTTGGTGATGGTCCGGTGGAAAGTAAACACCCTGCGTTTCGTATACGAGGTCGGCGACGGGGGAAACCCATAGTCATGGCTGTTATGGGTCGGCTCGATCGCGGTCGTGAATTTTTCGTAAGGCACGGTGCTGACATAAGGCACGGGACGAAACTCCCTTTTCGGAAACGTGGCCGGCGTCACGAGCGTCGACTGGTTGGATTGCGAAGCATGCAGGTAGATCCGCTCGATGCCGCCGACCGTGTTTTGAATGTTTTGCAGCAGCGTAAACACCTCGGCGACGGCCCGGTAATCATCCGGGATTTTGCGCAGGTTCCGCAAAAAATTGGCGTCGTTGTACACCACGAGCGATGCTTTGTTGATATTGTCCAAATAATTGCTGACATTCGTTTTTCCCTGGAAAATCAAATGCCGGTTTTCTTCCAGCGCTTGCTCCTTGATGGTTTCCTTCGTATGGATGTACGTGATGCTGATGGACAGCAGGAGCGGGATCGTCGTGGCCAGAAGCATGAACTGGATCAGCCGCGAGCGGATGCTGCGGAACTTGATCGGTTTATCCCCTTCTTTGACGTAATGGCCTGTTTTCGGCATATCAATATTTTCCCCCTAACGGTTCACGATCCTCCGTGTTTTTTGTAAACGCATTCCTGCATACTTGACCTACAGACAGTTAGAGTACTTCGAAAAGGGGAGAATCGGGATGAATCGCAAAAAAACGTCCGGGCTGTTTCAGCAGCTGGTGTTCGTGGGGCCATCCACGCTCTTTTTTACCGTCATTATTGTGATTCCGTTCCTGCTGGGCCTCTATTATTCCTTTACGAGCTGGAATGGGGTATCCGGCGAGGTCGCTTGGGTCGGCATCGACAATTTCAAACAAATATTAACGAAAGATCCCGACTTTGGGAAGGCTTTCTGGTTTACGGTCCGTTTTACGGTCATCGGCATTATTTTAACTAATTTGCTCGGATTTTTCCTGGCGTATTTCCTGACGAAGCCGCTAAAGACGCGCAACGTGCTGCGCACCGTCTTTTTTATGCCGAACGTGATCGGCGGCCTGCTGCTTGGATTTATTTGGCAGTTCATTTTCGTCAAAGGGTTCTCCGCGGTGGGCGATGCCACCGGCTGGCATTTCTTCAACCTGCCCTGGCTCGGCGACGCGACGACCGCGTTTTGGGGCATCGTGATCGTGTTCGTTTGGCAAACCGCGGGTTATTTGATGGTCATCTACATTTCGTCGATCAACAACATTCCGAAGGACATTATCGAAGCGGCGGAAATCGACGGGGCGAGCAGGCTGCAAATTTTGAAAACGGTCATTATGCCGCTTGTCATGCCGGCCGTTACCGTTTGTTTGTTCCTGGCGATCTCCTGGTCGTTCAAAATGTTCGACTTGAACCTGTCCCTCACGAAAGGCGGGCCGTTCCGCTCGACCGAATCGGTGGCGCTGAACATTTACAACGAGGCGTTCCAGAACAACCGTTACGGGCTGGGCACCGCCAAAGCGATCATATTCTTCGTTGTCGTGGCGGTCATTACGAGTCTGCAGGTGAAATTGACGAAATCGAAGGAGGTTGAATCGTGATGGAAGTATCCAAAAAATACCGCTTCGGGACGCTCGCGACCGAAATCGTCATGGTTGTCATCGCGCTGCTCTTTCTGATTCCGTTCTACTTCCTGTTCGTGAACTCGGTCAAAACGTTCGGCGATCTGCTGACCAATGCCGCCAGCTGGCCGAAAAGCTTCGAATGGCACAACTACAGCAAGGCGTGGGACATGACGAATTTTCCGTCGGCCTTCAAAAACTCGCTGATCGTCACCGTATTCAGCAACGCGCTGCTCGCGTTGTTCAGCGCGATGGCGGCGTACCGGATGGTTCGCCACAACAGCCGTTTCAACCGGTTTTTGTTCGCCGTTTTCGTCGCGGCGATGGTCATTCCGTTCCAGTCGATCATGATTCCGCTCGTGAAAGTGATGAGCTCGCTTAGCTTGATGAACAGCATACCGGGATTGATCGTGAGCTACCTGGGTTTCGGCGTGCCGCTTAGCGTATTCCTGTTCCACGGGTTCGTCAAATCGATACCGCTGGAAATCGAGGAGGCCGCGCGGGTGGATGGAACCAATACTTACGGCACTTTTTTCCGGATCGTGCTGCCGCTTTTGAAACCGATGTTCGTTACGGTTATCATTTTAAATACGCTGTGGATCTGGAACGACTATCTGCTTCCGTCCCTGGTGCTGCAAAGCGCGGACCTGCGGACGATACCGATCGCCACGTTTGCGTTTTTCGGCCAGTTCACGAAGCAGTGGGATCTGGCGCTGCCGGCGCTCGTGCTCGGCATCTTGCCGGTCATCGTATTTTTCCTGGCGATGCAAAAATATATCGTCGAAGGCATTACGCAGGGCGCGGTCAAAGGCTGATGCGGGCTGGAACGGGGCGAACCGGACAGGTCAATCCGTTCCCCCTGTTTCGTCAATATCGTAAGTGCTCATCGGTTTTGCCCGACTCTATAATGGAGAAGTAAACGGTTACAAAATAAGCTTTTGGATATGATTCTCGTTTGACATCGGAAAAACGAAAAGGGAGGATTCATTCATGAAAAAACGTTCCAAAATCACGCTCGCTTCGATGCTCGCGCTTTCCGTCGTGCTGGCGGGCTGCGGCTCGAAAACAGACAAAACGGCGAGTGGCGGCAGCGAAGGACAAGGCGGCACAAAAACGATTCATATTTTCCAGTTCAAAGTGGAAATCGCGGAAGCGCTCAATAAGTTGAAGGCCGATTACGAGGCAAGCCATCCGGGCATCAAGCTGGATATCCAAACGGTCGGCGGCGGCTCCGATTACGGCGCGGCGTTGAAGGCGAAATTCGCTTCAGGCGAAGAGCCCGACATTTTTAACGTCGGCGGGTACACCGATTTGAACACTTGGTCGGACAAGCTTGAAGACCTGTCGAATGAAAAATGGGTCGGCGACATGGTGGACGTGTCCAAGGACCAAATAACAAAAGACGGCAAAATTTACGGCATGCCGATGAACTTGGAAGGCTACGGCTTCGTTTACAACAAGGATCTGTTCAAAAAAGCGGGCATCACGGAAATTCCGAAAACGCTGACCGAGCTGGACGCAGCCGCCAAAAAACTGCAGGACGCCGGCATCACGCCGTTCGTCAACGGATACCAGGAAGGCTGGATTTTGGGACAGCATACGCTGAACGTGGCGTTTTCCCATCAGAAGGATCCCGGCGCGTACATCGACGGACTGAACAAAGGCACGGCCAAATTCGCGGGCAACCCGGAAATGGACGGGCTGATGAAGCTGTTTGACCTGACGCTGAAATACGGCAACAAAAACCCGCTGACAACCGATTACAACACGGAAATGACCATGTTCGCGAACGGCCAGGCCGCCATGACGCAGCAGGGCAACTGGACGCAGGTGCAAATCGACGGCATTACGCCGAACATGAGCATCGGCCTCCTGCCGATGCCGATCAGCGATAACGCGGAAGAAAACGACAAGCTGCTCGTCGGCGTGCCGAACAACTGGGTCGTCAACAAAAATTCCAAGGTGAAAGACGACGCGAAGGAATTTTTGAACTGGCTCGTGACGTCCGATCAAGGCAAAAACTACATCACCAAAGAATTTAAGTTCATCCCGGCGTTCAAGAGCATCAATGCCACGGAACAGGATCTCGGCGCGCTGGGCGCGGAAGTGCTGAAATACAGCAAGGAAAACAAGGTGCTGAGCTGGCAGTTCGCCAGATTCCCGGAAGGCGCATGGAATGAATTCGGTTCGAGCATGCAAAGCTATATTGCAGGCAAATCGGATAAAGACCAGCTCCTTGCGGACTTCCAAAAAACTTGGGATAACCTGAAGAAATAAAGAAATGCAGCGGCTTTTGGCCGGTAAACGGAGGCTCCCTTTGATCATTCGAAGGAGCCTCTTTCCATCAAGGATTGGGTATGGGATATGAAAAAATGGGTTGTGCGCGTAATCAGGGCAACCGGATGAACGCAAAATCCCGCAACAAGAAGAAGGAGCGAGAGCAATGGAAGGAAGCGAAGCGATCCGCCCGGACAAATACGGAGCGGCGGGAAATGGCGAGCAGTGGAAGGACGTAGGCAGGTTTCAAAAAAGCGAGCGGCGCGGGGATACGTTTGTTTTGCGGGGGGAGCGCGGCGGCGCGGCCGTATTGTTCCCGGCGGAGGGCATATTCCGCATCAAATTTTTCAGAAAAGGCGAGCCGGACTTATCCGCGACGGTGGCCATCGATCCCGCATTCCGGCAAAAAAGCGAAAGCGGCATCGAGCTGGAGGAAACCGGCGACCGGGTGGTCCTTCGTTCTTCCCTGATCGCGCTTGAGGTCGACAAATCCACGTTTGCGCTTACGGTCCGCGACACGGAGGGCAAGGTTCTCTGCCATCAGAAAAGCCTTGCCTTCCATCCGCGCAGCGGCGTCCATGCGCTTTACGATATGCCGCAGGATTCGCATTTTTACGGCCTCGGGGAGAAATCGAGCTTCCTCGACAAACGCGGCGAACGTTACACGAACTGGAACACGGACGTTTACGCGCCCCACGTGCCGGAAATCGAGGCGTTGTACCAGTCGATTCCGTTCGTGATCCATATGAGCGGCGGAACGAGCTACGGCCTCTTCCTCGACAACCCGGGCCGGACCGAAGTGGATATGAGGACGCATGCCGAATCGTTTGCGATGGGCTGCAGCACCGGGGACTATGATTTGTATTTCATCGCCGGCCCGTCGGTGAAAGACGTCGTGACACGCTACACGTCGCTGACCGGGCGCATCGAGCTGCCGCCGAAATGGGCGCTTGGGTACCATCAGTCCCGCTACAGCTACATGGATCAGGAAGAGGTATTGGAGCTCGCGCGCACCTTCCGCGATAAAAACATCCCGTGCGACGTCATTTATTTGGATATCCATTATATGGACGGATATCGGGTATTTACGTTCGACCCGGTCCGTTTTCCGGATCCTCAGGCGATGATGAAGGAGCTGCGCGATATGGGCATCCGCATCGTGCCGATCGTCGATCCCGGCGTGAAAAAGGATCCGACATACCCCGTGTACCGGGAAGGCGTGCAGCAGGAGCATTTCTGCACCAGGCTCGAAGGCGGCATTTACTTTGACGAGGTATGGCCCGGAACGAGCGCGTTCCCGGATTTCACCGACGACCGGACGTCGAAGTGGTGGGGCGATCTGCATTCCTTTTACACGGAGAACGGGATTGAAGGCATTTGGAACGACATGAACGAACCGGCTGTATTTAATGAAAGCAAAACGATGGACCTCGACGTGATCCACCGGAACAACGGCGATATGAAGACGCATGAGGAGCTGCATAATTTGTACGGTTTGCTCATGTCGAAGGCGACGGCGGAGGGGCTGAAGCGGCAGCTGGACAACCGGCGGCCGTTCGTCCTGACCCGTGCGGGATACGCGGGCATTCAGCGTTACGCGGCGGTGTGGACGGGGGATAACCGCAGCTTCTGGGAGCATATGGCGCTTGCGATGCCGATGGTGCTGAACATGGGATTGTCGGGTTTGCCTTTCGCCGGGCCCGATATCGGCGGCTTCGCCCACCATACGTCGGGACAGCTGCTTGTGCGGTGGACGCAGATGGGCGCGTTTTTCCCGTATTTCCGCAACCATTCCGCGATCGATACGCTCCGTCAGGAGCCTTGGGCGTTCGGCACCGAGACGGAAGAGATCATCCGGAAGTACATCGGTCTCCGTTACCGCTGGCTGCCGCATATTTACAACCTGTTCCAGGAAGCTTCGATGACGGGCATGCCGGTCATTCGTCCGCTCGTGCTGGAATATCCGGACGACCCGAATGTGACGAATCTTTGCGACCAGTTCCTGCTCGGCGATTCGGTGCTGATCGCGCCGGTGTACCGCCCGGATACGGATCACCGTGCCGTTTATTTACCCGAAGGAGCATGGTTTGATTACTGGACGGGCGAAAAGCTGGAAGGGGGACGTTATATTCTCGCCTCCTGCCCGCTCGAGACGATGCCGATGTACGTCAAAGCCGGGTCCGTCGTTCCCGAAGGGGCGCTGACCCAGCATGCGGACGACCAGACGAACGGGAACGTGACGTTCCACATTTACGGGGCCGCAGCCCGGATCGGATTCAAAGCGGAGTACAGCTTATACGAGGATGACGGCGCCACTTATGATTACCGTGACCAAACCTACTCCCGTTTGAACGTGTGCCTTGAAGGCAAAGAGGGAGGCCTCGGGCTGTCGTATGCCTATGCGCATAGAAAATACGAAGCGAACCGGAGCCTGCTGCGGTTTAAGCTTCACCGCCCGGACTTTGCTGTGAAAGAAGTGACGGGACTTGAATCCGTTTCTGCGGAGCAGCTGCAGGAAGGCGCGGAAGGCTGGCATGTGGACGACAACGGCAGCCTGATCATTCAAACGGCCGACCGATCGGCCGGGGCAAGCTGGACCATCGAAACCGCAAAATAATAAAGCAGCGCAAGGCCGAAGCCTGTTTCGCCGGGAATGAACCGGGGAACGGGCTTCGGCTTTTTATGCGATCCGGAAGGGGCCCGTTCGGGGTTCGGGCGAAGCCGCGGGAAATCCGGGGCCCCGATCTGTCGCAGCGCTCCCCGAATGCTATTTTGAGCGATGAAAATGCGATTGAGGTTTTTAAATTCGGCCGTTTTCGTATAAGATGAAGATATTATGTCTAATCAAGGAACGACAGGAGACAACCATGAATCAACCGCTATATGGCGTATGGCTAGGTGACGTGTTTTTTTGTTTTTCGGGAGAAATGTCCGAGCCGAGAGTCGACGCTTGGAGCAAAGTCGTCAAATCGCTTCAGCTTTCGGACGGGGCGAAGCCTTTCAAGCAGGCGGTGCTGCGGCTGGCTGAGCTGCGGTATCCTTCGCCTTCGGCTTCGCAGCGCACGGCCCGGCGCGGGGAGCGGCGGCAGCTGATGGGGAGGACGCTGGAAGGGCTTGCCCTGACGCCGGCGGACGCCTTTCACATGCTGCTCGGATGGGACGAATCCGCCTGCGCGCGCCTTGGCCTTCAGCCGGGAGCGGAGATGGGATACTGGGTCAAGGCGGCGCGTTTTGCGCTGGAGCTGATGCTTCGCGGCCAAATCGCGCCGGGAACGGCCGAGGTATCCGCGGGAGGCTCCCGGCGGCGCGCTGGCGTGCTTGCGCTGACGGGCACCTGGAAGCCGAAGCTGAGCGATCCGGATGACGTTGAACGCTTCAGGCAGCTGGCCGGCGCGATGCCGCCGGTCGGATTGGGCGTGCCCGCGCTTCTTGGAAGCGAACCGCTGACGAAACATGAGGCGGGGGCGGCGGTGCTGCATTCTTTTCTCAGCGCCATGATCCACGCGAGCGTACAGGAGGTCGTGCGGACGGAGGAAGGAAAGCTGTCGCGGCACCAGGCCGATTACCGCCGCGGCACGTCGCCGCTGGCGGAGCTTTGGTGGAACAGTCTGCTGACGGCGAGCCGGACGATTTCCGTTCAGGGAACGACGGAGGAAGTGACGGCCTTGGGCGAGGAAGTGGCCGCTGTGGGCTGCACATCGATCCCCGAGGGCCCGCAGGATGAGGAGCGTTCCCGACACGGCCGGCTGCAGCTCGGATTTCGTTTGACCCCGAACCATACGGAGGAACAGGAACGGTGGAAAGTCACCTTTTGGGCGGAATTCCAGGACGAATTCGGCGCCTGGCTGCCGGTGGCGGCGATTTGGGGATACCGTGAACGCCATATTCACCGGCGGGGAAAAATATACGAGAACGTGCAGGAGCAAATGCTGAACCTTCTCGGAGAAGCGGCCGCGCTGTCTCCCGAGCTGGCGCAAGCGCTTTGCGAGCCCGCGCCTCAGGGAATGGAGCTGTCGAGCGAAGAGATGGTGGCCTTTGTGCGCCATTCGGTGCCCCGGCTGAACGAGGCGGGCATGACCGTGCAAATGCCGTCCAAATGGAGTCGCAAGGGGCGGAGGCGGGTCGGACTGACTTTGAAAATGCAATCCGACGATACGAAACCGGGCCTTCCCGTGATCGGCATGGAGCAGCTTGTCTCTTTCCGCGTTGAAGCGGCGCTTGACGGCTTGACCCTCTCGCGCGAGGAGCTGGCCGAGCTCTCTGAAGCGGCCCTGCCTTACGTCAAATTCCGCGGGGAATGGATCGAGCTTGATCTGAAGGAAATCCGCCAAGTGCTGCGGTATTTGAAAAAACATGACGAAGGCGAAATGGATCTGTCGGAATGGCTCCATTTATCGGCGGAGGATGGCGGGGAACGTTTATGGAAGGGCATCCCGGTCCTTGGGCTGGAAACGACGGGATACCTGGAGTCCTTGCTGGGGGAAGACGGCCCGCGCAAGGTACCGGCAAGGCCGGTGCCGGCCTCGCTTCACGGCGTGCTCCGTCCGTATCAGGAGCGGGGATTTCAATGGCTGTCCGCCATGAGGGATATGGGCTTTGGCGTGTGCCTCGCGGATGATATGGGCCTCGGCAAAACCATACAGGTGATTACCTGCTTGCTGGAGCAGCACCGGAAGGACATGAACCCGGTCCTGATCATATGCCCGACTTCGCTGCTCGGCAACTGGCAGCGCGAGCTGCAGCGGTTTGCACCGGACCTGAACCTGTACATCCATCACGGCAACCGGCGGCTGCATGGCGAACCGTTTCTGGAGGAAGCGGCCAAACACGACCTTGTCCTGACCACCTATCATCTGGCGGGGAGGGACGGAGCCGACCTGGCCGCGATGGCATGGGCTTCCGTCGTTTTGGACGAAGCGCAATATATTAAAAACCATCGCACCAAGCAAGCCCAGAGCGTCATGAAGCTGTCGGCCCCCCACCGGATCGCGATGACGGGCACGCCGGTGGAGAACCGGCTTGGCGAGCTGTGGTCGATTTTTCACTTTTTGAATCCGGGGTATCTCGGTTCCGCGTCTTCGTTCCGGCAGCGTTATACGGCAAGCGAGGCGGGAGCGTCCAAGCTGCAGGAGCTGCACAAACTCGTAGCCCCTTTCATGCTGCGGCGCCTCAAGAGCGACCCGGATATTCGCAAGGATCTGCCTGAGAAGCTGGAGATCAAGTCGTATTGCGCACTTACGCCGGTTCAGGGCGTCATGTACCAGGCGGTCGTCGAGCAGGTGATGGAGAGAATCGGGGAAGAAACCGGCATCGCGCGCAAAGGGCTTGTGCTGTCCTCGCTGACCAAGCTGAAGCAGATTTGCGATTCGCCGCAGCTGCTCGGAAAGGAAGAAAGAGGCGCAAAAGGCGAGTCTTCGGGAAAAATGGAGCGGCTCCTGGAGCTCCTCGACCAGATTCAGGAGTCCGGGGAGGCGGCTTTGATCTTTACGCAATACGTGGAGATGGGGCACTTGATCGTATCGCGCCTGGAACAGCGCTACGGCGTCAAGCCGTCCTTTTTGCACGGGGGCGTCTCCAAGCAGGAGCGGGATCAAATGGTAGAAGCGTTTCAGAACGGGAAGGGTTCGCCGTTTTTCGTGCTTTCGCTTAAAGCCGGAGGCGTCGGCCTGAACCTGACCCGCGCCAACCACGTGCTGCATTACGACCGGTGGTGGAATCCCGCGGTGGAAAACCAGGCGACGGACCGCGTGTTCCGCATCGGCCAGCAGAAAAACGTCCAGGTGCACAAGCTGATCTGCCAAGGCACGCTGGAGGAACGGATCGATGAGCTGATCGAGCATAAAAAGGCGTTGTCCGAGCAGGTCGTCGGCTCCGGGGAAACGTGGCTGACCGAAATGTCCGACAGCGAGCTTCGGGAACTGATTACGCTTCAGGGAGAAGACTGGATGTAACCCGCAAAGTACCAAAAAGCAACCGGGAGGGGTACGATGAACCAAAACATAAAACCGTTCGAGCTGAATATTGTACCCGGCTGGATTCATGCGAAAATCGCACCGGCAGTGACTCCGGGAACGCCCGAAAAGGGCGGACCCTTTGAGGCGCATATCCCGTTTGCGCCGTTTTCCGCGGAGGAAGCCGCGGATATTGTGAAGGAGCTGTCCGGACATCCCTATGAGCTGTACGCTCTGCTGAGAAGCCGGCCCCCTTTATGGCTTGAGGAGGACGTCAAGTCCCGGTATGCGCCGGATTGGGACCGGGCGGAATGCGGCTGCGGCAAGAACGGATGCGGGCATGTCCGTGCGGTCTTGGCAGAAGCGGAGCGGAAGTTTCAGGATGAACCCGTGCTCCGCTTGACCCTGCTTGGGCTGCCAAAGGAGCGGCTGCTGAACGACGTTTTCCGGGATTGGGCCGAGCGGGTGCCGCCGGCTGCCGAGTCCGACGACAGCGAAGCTTTAGGCAAGCTGGAGGAAAAAGGGAAAGCGGGCCCGTCGGCAGGGGAATGGCTGGCGGAGGCCGCGGAACAGGGGAAGCTTCATGAACCGGGCGCGGAATACCATGATGTAAAGGTTCATTTGCAGGCCGAACCTACGGGAGAGCTGCAGATCGACGATTGGGCGGCGCTGCTGCCGGGGGTGAAAAACGCGGAGCAGATCGTCCGCCGGATCACGACCGAAACGGCCGAAAAAGCGCGGGAGCGCTTAAGCCTCATCAAGGATTCGGCCCGATGAAGCCAAAAGGGTTGCACGCCTGCTTGCCGAGTTATACAACCAAGCCCCATGGCCATTTGCAGCATAATTCGACTTCTTTTGCCGCATCGACAAGAATCAAGTACAATGGACATAAATGAACTGGTGAGGCAGAGTTAGGAGAATGGACATGAGCAAGCATACGTGGAAAAAGGGATTGTGGACTTGCCTGCTGGTGACCGCGCTTGCGCTTTCGACGGCCGCGCTGAGCGGCTGCCAGAAGACGGGCGGGTCCGGCGGCGAACAGGGACAAGCCCTGAAAGGAGCAGGCAACAGCGACAAGGAAAACCAGGTTCCGGCAGATCCCGTCATGCTGAAGCGCAGCGAGAGCTCGCTGCAGACGACGATTAAGGAAGTGGACGGAAAAGAAGTGGTCACGAATCCGGAGGCGATGACGGTCATTGTCAACAAGCAGCGAAGCTTGCCGGACGGCTATGAACCGACGGATCTCGTGGAACCGAACGTTCCGTTTTCCTTTGACGGACCGCATGAGAAACGCCATTTGCGCAAGGAAGCGGCGGAAGCCCTCGAGAATCTGTTTGCCGGGGCGAAAGAGGACGGCATCGAGCTGCGCGCGGTATCGGGGTACCGTTCCTACAAGCGGCAAAAGGCCATTTACGAAAACAACGTTCGGACCAAAGGCGAAGCCTACGCTTCGAGCGTAAGCGCCGTCCCGGGAACAAGCGAGCATCAGACCGGCTTGTCGATCGACGTATCCAGCCCGAGCGTCAACAATGATCTGGAAGAGAACTTCGGCGATTCCCGGGAAGGAAAATGGCTTGCCGAGCATGCGCCAGACTACGGCTTCGTAGTCCGGTATCCGAAAGGACGCGACGACATTACCGGTTACGTGTACGAACCGTGGCACATCCGCTATATCGGCGTGGATCTCGCTAAAGATGTGGCCCAAAGCGGCATGACGCTGGAAGAGTATTTTGACGAGGCGAATATTAAGTTGTAGGAAAAGGATCTGCTTAGAGGAAATTTTCTCATATCTAAAAAAAGGACGGACAGGCTTTAGGGCCAGATCCGTCCTTTTTTTAATGAGCATTCGGCAATGCGCCTACTCCTCCTGAACCTCCTGCAATTCCTGCGGATAATACTCTCCGGCGGAAGCCAGGATTTCGTCGCGCAAACGGAGCATTTGATGGTCCAGCTTGTCGGCGGCCACGGCGGCTTCCTTCAATTCGCTGACCACATGTTTTGGCACTTGTTTGTCGTATTTGTAGAAAATGATATGCTCCATGCTGGCCCAGAAATCCATCGCAAGCGTGCGCATTTGGATTTCGACCTTCATCCAGCGCGTGCCTTCGAACAAGATGAGCGGGACTTCGACGATGACATGGAGGCTCTGGTAACCGTTAGGTTTTGGATTGGCGATGTAATCCTTGATCTCGATAATGCGGATATCGTCCCGGTGGGCAAAATGGTCCAGCAGACGATAAATATCTTGCACAAAAGCGCAAACGATCCGCATGCCGGCAATATCATGGATGTGGGTCAAAATATTGTTCAGCGTAAAATCGATGCCCTTGCGCTCCAGCTTATTGATAATGCTTTTGGGTTCCTTGATCCGGACCTTAATATGCTCAATGGGGCTGTAGCCGTCTTGAAGCTTCAGCTCCGTCTTGATGAGTTTGATTTTATTCTGGAGCTCCTCCAGGGCAAGCTTATAAAGCATCGGAAGCCTTTTCCATTCATTGAACTGGTTCAGCAAATTGTTCTCGATATCAAGCTTTTCCAAATCCTTCAGGGTGACAGAGCCCACTGCAAGCTGATGATTCGATTCTTCTTTCAATGGTCGGTTCTCCTATATCTGCTTTTTTTGTGTACTGCTCGACCGGATGAATTTCCGGTTCCACACTTCTTATTTTACCTGAAAAGTGGGAGCCATGGCAAAAGCGTCATATGTCCTTTTCGCAAAAAAAAGTTGGCTTGTTTTGCAATTTACAAAATGAAACCCTTAAGCATTCCCGATCGCATGGGAGCTTAAGGGTCTTTTTTAAAGCCGAGATTTCATTAGAGCGCCCGGGCCCAATGATATAAATTTTGTCTCAACCGTGGTACATAAGTATGCCGTTCAAGGATGCCTTAACGGGTCCGCTGCCTGGAAGCGGCGGCAGGGCGCGAAGAAGCGGCAGGCGATTCTTTGGAACGGTTGTGTTTGATGCCGTAAGCCTCCAGCAAAAAGCGCGAAGGGGCGGCAGGCTTGCTATGGTAATACGCCGGGGAGCTGATATATAGCCGCTCTTTGGCCCGCGTCACGGCGACGTAAGCGAGCCTCCGCTCCTCTTCGAGGGCGGCTTCATAGATTTGTTCCTCGGCCTCATCGGGGCGGGCGGCTTTCATTTCCTCCGGCGGCTTCTCTTTTAAAGCCGTACTGTGCGGGAGAATGCCCTCGCTTGCTCCGATCAGGTAGACGTACGGAAACTCAAGCCCTTTTGCCCGGTGGATGGTCATCAGCTGAACGGCGTCGCCTTCGTTTTTGTCCTTGAGCGCCTCCATTTGCGCATGGCGCAGGGAAAGCTCGTCCGCATAGGCGACAAACCGTTCGACCGTATCGAAACGCGCCGCGGCGCTTTCGAGTTCCTCCAGCGAATCGAGAACCATGTCCCTATATTGCGTATATACAAGAGGATCGCCCGCCTGCACGTATTTATCGTAAAAAAGTCGGCGCATCTCCTGCAGCGCGTAGGCCGGCTTCATCGCTTTGAGCGATTTGATCAGCTTGATCCTCTCTTTGACGGCGGCCTGCTGAAACGGCTGAAGCCGGCTCCAACGGGTTAAATGGATGAGAGGGTATTTCTTCCGGGTTTCCCGTTCCTGCGCCAGGATGAAGGCATGGCCTTCTTCTTTCGGCACATAAAGCGGACCGAGCGCGCCCGGCAAAGACTCCATTCTGCGCGGGTTCAAGCTGAGCCGCAAATGATCCATCAGCGGTTTGATCAAAGGCTGGTCGTAAAAGACGGCTTGGCTGCCATACTGAACGAACGGGATGCCGCGCATGAGCAGCTGCTCGAGAACGGAACGGCTGCTGCCCGCGGTCCGGTGCAAAATGGCGATGTCCCTGTAAGCGGCGTTTCCGTTTCGGACCTGCTGCGTGATATGATCGACAACCCATGCAGCCTCCTCTTCGGGATGCGACGGCTGGATATATTGCGGCATCCGCCCGGAGGGACCGGCCGCTTTCAGCTCTTTGGGGCGGCGCATCCGGTTATGGCGGACGATCGCGCCGCCGAGTCCCAAAATCCGGCTGTCGCTCCGGTAATTGATGTCGAGCGTCACGATTTTGCTTTCGGGATACAGCTTGTCGAATTCCAAGATAGATTCTTGCCGTGCCCCGTTAAACGTATAGATGGTCTGGTCGTCATCGCCGACCACGGCCAGGTTGCGATGCGCCGCGGCAAGATATTGCACCAGCTCGTATTGGATGGCGTTCGTATCCTGGAACTCGTCGACCATGAGCCAGGCATACCGGTTCTGCAGCCGCTTCAGAAACAGGCGGTCATCCAATCGCCGCCGAAACTGCAGCAGGATGTCGTCGAAATCCCATAAGTTCCTCTCCTGCTTCCAGGCTTCATAGGCCAGCAAAATCTTCCTGACGGCGGCCTCGTCGTCCGTATGATCCGGAAGCTCGTCCGCGCTTTTGCCCTGCATCTTCCATGCGGACAAAGCGGCAAGGAGCGTTTCCGGCTGGTAGGTTTGCGAGGGATCGAGCCTGCGCAGAATCATTTTCATGATCGTGTGCTGCGCCCCGAATTCGCCCAGGATTTGCTGCTTGAATCCGTTCCGGCGCAGCATCAGGAGCGCGAACGAATGAAACGTGCGAGCCTCGACCGCATGGGCTGCCGCGGGACTGACGCCCGGCATCCGGGCGATGCGCTGCTTGATCTCGCTCGCAGCCTTGCTCGTGAACGTCACGAGCAAAATGCCGGAGGCCGGGATGCGGCGAACCGCAAGCAGATAAGCGGTGCGCGCCGCGAGCACGGTCGTTTTGCCGCAGCCTGCACCGGCCAGAATCAGCATCGGGCCTTCGCCGTGCCGGACCGCTTTGATCTGCGGAGCATTCAGCAGGATGCCGTTATTCTCCAACTCGCGGAAGAAGAAGGCATCCGGTTCATGATTTTTGACCAGCTCCCGGCTGGTCCGCGTAGGTGCGGGGTTGGCCTGCGGAGGCGCGGCTGATGCCGGCACTTGGGCTGGAACGCCTGTCGGCGCCAGCTGCGTGTTTACCATGGCTGCATCCTCCTTATGTCTGAAAAATATGAGTCATCGGTTGCTTTATTTAGCAGTGTCACAATAAATTTGGTATGATATAAACACCCTAACCGCATGCAGTCCATTATAACCCGAGCGGCGGCGGGCAGAGAAGGCGAAAGAAGAGTCTTTTCGTACATTTCACAGCATAGGCGAGGCATGGTATCTTTGTAGCATAAGGTTTTTTTGTTGAATGGGTTTTTGCGATTTATAAAAACGACTATTAAAATACATGGGATGATCACTTGGAAACTGGAGGAGAAATCAATGAAAATTTTGCAGAGGCTTAAGGATGGGGCAAACCGTGCGACGGAAAAGGCCCAGGGAGCGGTTGAAATCAGTAAGCTGAACAGCCAAATTGCCGATATCGAAAAAGATATGGAGCTTCATTTTATCGAAATGGGGCGCGTTTTTTATGAAGGCTACAGCGAAGAGGACATGACGCTGGCGGAAAAAGAGATGCTTAAGCATTGCAAAGCCTGCGACGAATTGCAGGAGGAGATCGAACAGCTTCGGGCCCGGGTGGCGGAACTGAAAAACGAAAAGCTGTGCAAATGCGGCCGTACGGTGGCGCTCGATGCCAATTTCTGCCCTGCCTGCGGCAGAAGCCTGAAGGGAGAAGCGCCTGTGGAAGCGCGCGGCGAAAGCCGCAAACCGCAGACGGCCTCGTTCGAAGACGAAGATTACGGCGAAACCAAAATTTACAGGGAGCCGATCGTCAAGGAAGAGGATGACGTTGAATTCGAGCTGGCGTTCGACAGGGAAGAGGTCGGCGCTGCGTCGGAGCGTCTGTACGATTTTCCGGGAGGCAAGGACTGGAGAGAGCCGGAAGACGAAGAGATCTTTGCGGATGAGCGGGAACGCCGTCAAGCGGAGGAACTGGAGCGGGAGCGGGAACGCCAGATGGAGCTGGACCAGCGGATTCGCTTCTGGAAAGAAAACAATGACGGAAACGCCGAAGCAGGAGCCGGCCAATCCCAGCGCGATACGGTCAAATGCCAAATTTGCCGTGCCGATCTGCCGAAGGGGTCGAAATGGTGCCCACGCTGCGGCGCGGAACAAATTTAACGCAGGTTAAAGTTAATTATATAAATCATTCAATGACTAAAGTAAGGGTTTGGCAGCTTGGGAGGACAGAAGAATGGAACAATTGCTACAGCATCTGCGGAATTTGAACTTCACCGAAATGGAAGCAAAAATTATGGTGGAGTTGGCCGGCAAAGGCCCTTCCTCAGGTTACGAGGTGGCAAAAGGGCTCGGCGTTTCCAGATCCAACGTATACGCCGCCCTGCAGCGCCTTGCGCAGCATGGATTTTTGCGCCGAAGCGCCGGGGAGCCGGTCCGCTACAGTATGCTGAAGCCCGAAGAGCTGACGCGGATGATCTCCGGACAGGTCAAGGAGTCGCTTGCTTTTATCGAGACGAGAATGCCGCGGGTGGAATCGGATCAACAACCGTTTTATAGCGTGGAGGGCGACCGGAATGTGCTGGAAATGCTGAATCGCGAGATGGAGCGGGCCGAGCACGAAATCGTCGTCGACGTCTGGCGCGAAGAAGCGGCGCTTGTCAGGAACGGCCTGGAGGAAGCTGAAGGACGCGGCGTGAAGCTGCTCTGGTCCTGCATGAACGAGGAGACGGCCAACCGTCCCCTTCCATGGATGTCGTTCGGGCAGCGGAAGGACGGGGCCGCGCCGGGGCGCCGGTTTTCGTTCGTCATCGACCGCCGCTGGTGCATGCTGGGCATGCGGGGGGAGGACAGCACGACGCAAGGGCTGGTCACGGAGCATCCGGTGATGGTGGAGCTGCTGCTGAATCATTTTACGCAGGAAATGGTGCTCTACGAGCTGGAGCAGGATATCGGCGAAGAGCTGTCGGAACGTTACGGTCCGCGGTATGAGCGGATTTACGACAAATACGTCGGGCCGGAAAATCCGAAGGACGCCTAACAGAAAAACGTTCTTGAAGTTCATAGATTCAGGTAAAAGAAAAAGGACGCCGCCCGGCGCCCTTTTGTTTCATCGTTTTGCAGCTCGCTCAGGTGGCGTGAGGCTGCAGATTTTTTAATTTTTTGAACACATGGAGATAATCGTCATATTTATGCGGCACGAATTGATGTATGCTTAACGTAGCGGCGACCATCTCCGGAGCGGATTGCCCTTCGCGGGATGATGCAATGCCTGCAGCAGAGATGGAGTCCTTTTTGCCTTCGAACAGCGCAATGGCGTCGTCCAGCCGGGTTTCGTACAGACCCGCGACCTCCTCTTCCTGCAAACGGTACGCGGTCAGCGGCACATTGAGCAGAAGCGCGTAAACGAAGCATTTTTCCCGGTCGATGAACGACTTGCCGCCGGCCGTGCCCGTCGCGAAATGATCGATCGTCCCGAGGGAGGTCAGCTGGTCCATCCGGACGGGAATGCCGAGCTCCTCCTCGACTTCGCGGACGGCATCTTCGACGGTTTCCCCCGCGGAAAGATGACCTGCTGCCGTAATGTCGAAGCGGCCCGGAAAGGTATCCTTGGTGTTTTGCCGCTTTTGAAACAAAATGCAGCGCCCTTCCGGCGTATCCCTGACGATCCAGCAGTGGAAGGAATGATGGAGATAACCCTTGGCATGCACTTCATCCCGGGGCGCGGTACCGATCTTGCGGTCCTGTTCGTCATAAATATCGAATAATTCCTGGCTCATGGTTGGAAACCACCTCCGGGTTCTGATAAGTGGATCAACGTATGACATTGATAGTATAAAAAAGGAGAGAACGACATGGAATGCATCGTCCGTTTTGAAGTCAAGTGCGGCCAGGAAACCAAGCGGCTGCGCGGGCTGCTTTTCGTCGACAAAGGCAAAAAGCCGGATACCGGGCAGCTGATCGACATGTTTAAGGACATGAATTACCACGTGGCGCTGGCGGATCCCGACAAACTGCTGTTTACGCCCACGGCGGCCGGCCAGAAGTTCGACCACATTCGGGTCATCGAGCTGGACACCGGGGAAGCCAAATACACCGAAGACCGGGATTTGAAAAAAGTCATCACCACGTTGATGCCGCAAAGACCGCTCGGCTTGTAAGCCGGCGGTTTCCCATATGGCGGCGCCGAAGGAACGGCTCTACCCGCGTTCCGGCTCGGCGTCGAGAACCGAAGTGCAGTGCCCGCAGCGGGTGGCGGCCAAAGGAATCTCGGATAAGCAATACGGGCATTCCTTCGTCGTTTTTTCCGGCTCCTCCTGCTCTTTTTTCTCCCGTTTCAGCCAGTTGATGCCTTTAACGAGCAAGAAAATACAAAAAGCCACGATCAGGAAATCGAGCACGACGTTGATGAACTGGCCGATCGCGATAACCGGCGCGCCGATTGTTTTGGCTTCAGCCAGCGTGTGTATGGGTTTTCCGTTCAGCGTTAGATTTGGCTTCAGCGGAATGATCAGTTCGCCGAAACTTACGCCCCCCAAAAGCAGCCCGATCGGCGGCATAACGATATCGTTGACGATCGACGTGACGATTTTGCCGAAAGCGCCCCCGATAATGACGCCGACCGCCAGGTCAACCACGTTGCCGCGAACTGCAAACTCCTTGAATTCTTTTATAAAGCCTTTCAAAGCGTTTCCCCTCCGATTCTTCGAATCTATCTACTCTTTCAGTATGGAACATGCCTCTAAAGTATAAACGAGATTTGCGGCGAAATCAGCAGAATCGGCCGTTTTTTTGCGTTTTTTCGCGTTCTCCATCAAATACCTCTTTCTTTTTGGCCCGGTTTTGCGGTATACTTCATGCATTGTCTATATATTTTCGTGTTTTCACAGGTTTCTCGTATATGTGCAGGAATGGGCCTGCATGTCTCTACCCGATCACCGGAATGATCGGACTACGGGAATAACAAGCGGTCCGGGCTAACGTCCGGCGTCTTTTCGTTTGTTTACCGTAAGTCCGCACAGTTTCGCGTTCTGCCAGGACATGGCAGTTCCCGGAAGAGGCGGGCTTTTTTCGTCATTTAAACGTCGGAATTTTGCAAAATTCGCCTGATTGCCGACACACCCGGCCGATCCGCATGGAGCGTCCGTTGACGTATTTGCAAAAGGCTTTAAGAAATTTGGAGGGAGAAAAACAATGCAGCTGTTGAAGGAAAAAGTATTAAATGAGGGGATCGTGCTCAGCAATCAAGTGCTCAAGGTCGATTCGTTCCTGAATCATCAAATGGATCCGGTGCTTATGAAGGAAGTCGGGAAAGAATTCAAACGGTTGTTTGCGGGGCAAAAAATCGACCGCGTCCTGACGATCGAATCCTCGGGCATCGCGCCGGGCATCATGACCGCGCTTGAGCTGGAGGTGCCGCTCATTTTTGCCCGCAAGCAAAAATCGCTGACGCTTCGGGAGGACATTTACGTGGAAAAAGTATTTTCCTTCACGAAGCAGGAAACGAACGAAATTACCGTCTCCCGCAAGTTTATCCAGCCTGGGGAACGCGTGTTGATCATCGACGATTTTTTGGCGAACGGAGAAGCGGCTTTTGGTCTGGCGCGCATCGTGGAGCAGGCCGGGGCGGAAGTCGCCGGCATCGGGATCGTGATCGAAAAGGCGTTCCAGCCGGGCGGCCGCCTGCTGAAGGAAGCCGGTTACCATGTCGAATCGCTCGTCAGAATCGCCGCCCTCGACAACGGCAAGGTTACGTTTGCGTAAGGAAAGCCTAAAATATTCGTGAGTTGGGTTGAGTCTTAAAAGACAATATAGAAAAAACTCGGGAGGAATGAATTCCGTATGGAACGGACGAAATTGAGAAATCCTTTCAAAACGTTCTCGTTGGGCATACAGCACGTGCTGGCCATGTATGCCGGCGCGGTCATCGTGCCAATGATCGTCGGGAACGCGCTCCACTTTACGACGGAGCAGTTGACTTACCTGATTTCGATCGATTTGATGGCCTGCGGCCTGGCAACGCTGCTTCAGGTATGGGGCAACAAATGGTTTGGCATCGGATTGCCGGTGATGCTCGGCTGCGCTTTCCAAGCGGTGTCGCCGATGATCGCCATCGGGTTGAAGGACGGCGTGTCCGCCATTTACGGCGCGATCATCGCATCGGGCCTGTTCGTCGTATTGTTTTCGGGATTGTTCGGCAAATTGATCGCCTTTTTCCCGCCGGTCGTAACCGGGTCCGTCGTTACGGTCATCGGAGTCACGCTGATTCCGGTCGCCCTGAACGATCTCGGCGGCGGGGACGCTGCGAAAGCGGCAGGGGAATTCGGAAGCCTGCTGAACCTCGGGCTCGGCTTCGGCGTGCTGCTGTTCATCGTTTTGATGAACCGCTTCGCCAAAGGTTTTATCCGATCCATTTCGGTTCTGATCGGCCTGATCATCGGCACCATCGTCGCGGCGATGGCCGGACATGTCGATTTGACGCCGCTGAAAGAAGCGAGCTGGTTCCATGCGGTCAGACCTTTTTATTTCGGAACGCCTACCTTCCATGCATCCGCGATCCTCACGATGATCCTGGTATCGATCGTCAGCATCGCGGAATCGACGGGCGTTTTTATGGCGCTCGGTAAAATCGTCGACAAGGACGTCTCCTCGAAGGACTTGGCGCGGGGCTATCGCGCCGAAGGTCTCGCCATCGTGCTCGGGGGACTGTTCAACTCCTTCCCGTACACGACGTATTCGCAAAACGTCGGCCTCGTCCAAATGAGCCGCGTGAAAACGAGAGACGTGATCGTGGTCGCCGGAGGAATTCTGATCGTCATCGGCTTTATTCCGAAAATCGCGGCGTTGACGCAGCTCGTTCCGACTTCCGTGCTGGGCGGGGCAATGGTGGCCTTGTTCGGCATGGTGGTATCCTCCGGCATCCGGATGCTGGGAGGACAGGTGGACCTGAACAAGTTCGAAAACCTGTTTATCATCGCCTGCTCGGTCGGGATGGGACTCGGCGTCAGCGTTCATCCCGAATTGTTTGCCGCCCTTCCGGACTGGGCCCGCATTCTTGTCGATAACGGCATCGTGGCCGGAAGCGTCACCGCCATCGTATTGAACCTGTTGTTTAACGGACTTAAAGGAAGTTCGCTCCCGAGCTCCAAGGACGCTGCCATAAAAGAAGGACATGCCGCATAAGCGGCTTGTCCTTTTTTTGAAGATATGTGTAAGTTTCGTAGCGATTGCTTCCTTATACCTTAAGGGGAATTTCGGCTAAGCGCGGTCGTCTTCTGTGAATGTACGTCGTTGGACGTTCGTTTTTCTTATCAACGATAATTACGGATTCGTACGAATTAAACGGCATACACCTGCAGGGCATTTGGCTGTACGGTAATGTCCAACGTCCCTTCGGACATGTTTTCTCCGTCGCCGAGCGCAAGCCGCAGCTGGTCGAATGCGACGGACACGGCTTTGCCGCGCAGAAACGTCACGAACGGAAGGCGGACATGCCGTCCGGTGAGCACCGTCGGAAACAGCCGCAGAAGCTGCAGCCGGGAACAGCCGTGCACGATGCAAACGTCGAGCTGTCCGTCGCCCGGATGGGCTTCCGGGCAAATATGCAGTCCGCCGCCGTAGCTTTTGACGTTGGAGACGGCCGTCAGCCAAGCGTTTTGGTACGTGCTTGTATTGCCGTCGCAGGTCACGGTGACGCCGCAGGGCTTAAAGGTCAGCAGCGTGTGCAGGATGCCGACAAGATAAGCGGCGCGGCCGACCCTGAAAACATTGCAAATCTTTTTGTAGAGGCTGGCGTTGACGTTTTCGGCCACCTGCGCGTCAAAACCGATGGCAAGCGCCGTCAGCGTCAGCCCGTTTGCGGTCGCGATCAGGTCGGCGGCTCGGGTTCGTCCCCCAAGCATGATGTCGAGGGCGGACAGCGGATCATGCGGAATGCCAAAGCCGCGGGCGGTATCATTTCCTGATCCGGCCGGAATGACGGCCAGCGGAATCCTGAATTCCTTTAGCACCGGCAGGACGCTGTGAATCGTGCCGTCGCCCCCGATGACGGCCACGCCAAGCCACGGCTCGGGTTCGGAAAGCATCGCGGCGATGACGTCCTCTGCGTGGCTCGAGCTTTCGGTAAATACGTAGCGGTAGCGTATCAAACGCGCGTCCAGAACAGCCCTGATCTTAATCCAGGCGCGGTAGCCTTGGCCGTTGCCCGCCTTTTTATTGATAACGAACAAATACATTGCTGTCTCCCCCAAGTCATCTCAAAGAACCTTTTGCTTTATTGTAAGAAGTATGAGGGCAAAAGGGAATCCCGAAAAATGACCCGGGGGCGAAGGGAAGTTTACAGGCGATGAAGCTGTTTTTCGGCCAAATCGCCGATCCACGGCAGCTTCAGCCATTTTCCCTGCAACGAGGCGAATAGAAGGACGATCCACATCACGAGCGTTAAAATGGACAGCAGTCCGGCAATGAGCGGTCCGATCAGGGGGATAAAGCCGCATAGCGCATGGGCGATCATGACGGCGCCGAAGGCGAGTACCGATTGCAGGGCATGGAACATGACGAAACGGCTTCGCTTCTCCAAGGCGAGGAATACGATGCCGCCGATAAAAGCGAACAAGTAACAAAGCGAGGCGGCGATATTTTCGGGTAGGCCCGTCGACGATTTGAAAAAAGGGGACATGGTTTGCACACTCCTTGTCTTCTCGCGGGATGGTTGTATTAAACATATGTCCGGCTGAGACAAGTTATGAAGCAAACAGGCGAAAAGCATCCTGGAAGCAGGATGCTTTTCCTTATGGTTATTGCGGGTCCCCGCCTTGTTGTTGTCTGCGCGGATGCGTAATTTTTCCAATCTTGTCGGTGTCGTCTTCTTTGGGCACCAGGCGAGGATCCGTCCGGCCTTCGTGATGGTTGTCGAAAAGAAATTCACTCAGCTGCCATTCGGTCGTCCCGAGCATCGGGTCCGAAGGAAAGTCATCGCCCCGGTGCAGCACTTCTTCGCGGCCCCATTCATTGGTGTATACCCCGTCCACTTCTACCTCCTCGCGGGAGATCGGCAGCATGGCCTTGTCTTTATTTTTCATGAATAAGTCCTCCTTCGTCGCTGTTGAAATGTTGCTGTAATCGCAGGCAGGCTTTTTTAAGTTTCCCTGACGGGAGCGGGATTATCCTGCGCGAAAGGCTGGTCGACGGCTCCCAGAACAAATTCCTGAAGGAGCGGACGCGGATTTTTCCAGCGGCTTACCTTGCTGTCCGCCGTAAACACGACAACGGCTTCCTTTTCGGGGAACAGGTACAACTGCTGTCCGCCGTGCCCATGCGCGCAGCTGAACGTTTGGCCGTTCATTTTGCCGCACCACCAGCCGAACCCGTAATCGCCGAAAGCAGGATATCCCTCGACCTGGGGCCGAAGCGCCTGGGAAAGCCAGGAGGCAGGTATGACCTGCTTGTCCTCCCATCTTCCCCCTTGAAGGCAGCACATGCCGAACTTGACCAAATCGCGTGACGTAAGAAACAGGCCGACATGCCCCATGCTGTGGTTTTCCGGACTGGCTAGCCAGGCCGAACGTTTAATGCCCAGCGGTTCGAACAAATTCTTTTTGGCAAAAGCGTACGCGTCCATCCCCGTGCACTCGCTCAAAATGACCGACAGCAGATGCGTATCGATGCTGCGGTATTGAAAACGGCCGACCATATCGGGAACAACGGGCAGGGAAAGGGCAAAAGCCGTCCAGCGTTTGCCGCGATGCAGCCGCCGAATGAAAGGTTCCCCGAGCTTTTTGCCTGTTTGCCAGGCGAGTCCGGTGGTCATCGTGAGCAGCCTGCGCAAGGTCAAAGACCGCTGCAAGGCAGGATCCACATCTTGGAGGGCATAATGCCGGATCAGTCCGAGCAGCGGCTCGTCCAGACCGGGCAGCAGCCCGTGTCCGGATGCGATTCCGATTAAGACGGAGGTGAAACTTTTGGTCGCGGACCGGAGGTCGTTTAGCGACTCGGCGGCATGACCGTTATAGTATTTTTCGTACACGAGCTTTCCGCTCCGGGTGACCAGGAAGCTCCGCATTTTCGGGAAAGCTTCGATTATTTTTGCGTCGGCTTGGTCGAGCAAGCAGGCGTTGCGGCCCGTTTCGCCCAAATGGGAAGCGGTCGACGGCGGCATTGGGATCACCTCCATAAGCCAGATGGTATCTCATATACTGCTACCCTTATTATGAACTTAACCCGATCTGCCGATGATTAATTAGACAAGGATTTTTAAGCACGTCTTCGCAGGCCTGAACGATTTTTTTAATATCGTTTGTCCAGCAGGTAAAAAACGTTAATCTATTCATTTTTTTGGAAAGCTGTTTTCCTCGAAAGAATATGATACAATGAAAGGAGTGATTCAGTTTACGCTTTTACAGGGTATGTACCATTACAGATCCTTGAAGCGAGCAGCCGGGAGCGTTCAGCCCAAACCTAAATAACTGCATACGACTACTTCTTGATGTCAGGTAAGGTCTTTTCGGCATTCTCTTAATTGGAGCAATCCATTCAAGTGTCTTGGGAGGGAACTATCATGGCAACGAAAGGTCACAACGAAGTCAAAGAAAGTCTGCGGGAAATGACACGGATTTTCCGGCCAAAAGATCCGAAGAAATTTGTGAAGGAATATGTCCGGAAGTACCATATTATGGGAGGATACGAAGAGGAACTCACCTCGGTTGTAGAACATGAGCTGGGAAGAATGAATTCTTCCGTTTCTTAATCACTGGCAAAATCACTATTACACTCGCGAAAATCTTAACCGTATTCTGTGAATGAACTTCACGCCGAATACGGTTTTTTTTGTAGACCTGCTGCAGAATGCCCCTGTCGGCGCATATAGTGTACCATCCGATCCGGATGGCAGTATGCATAGGCGAAAGGAGCAGCAGCATGGAGATCCGTTTGAAAAGCAAGGAAGAAATCGGGTATATGCGCGAAGCAGGGCGCATTCTGTCCGCGTGCCACCGTGAAATTTCAAGGATGATCGCTCCGGGAGTCACTCCGCTTCAAATCGACGCCTTCGTCGAGGAATTTCTCGCAAAACAGGGCGCCGTTCCGGAGCAAAAAGGATACCGGGGGTTTCCATACGCGATCTGTTCTTCCGTCAATGATATCGTTTGCCACGGTTTTCCGACCGACGTTCCGCTGGCGGAAGGGGATGTCGTTACCATCGATATCGTCGTCAACAAAGACGGTTGGCTTGCCGATTCGGGCTGGAGCTACGGGGTGGGGAAGCTAAGCAGACCCCTGCAGAGGCTGATGCTGCGGACGGAGCAGGCGCTTTTTGCCGGCATCGATCAAGCCAGGGTCGGCCAAACCATCGGCGATATCGGGTATGCGATCGAAAAATGCGCGAAAAAGGGCCGGTTCGGCGTCGCCAGGCCGCTCGGGGGTCATGGCATCGGAATGCATTTGCACGAGCCGCCGGACGTGCCCAGCTACGGCAGGCGCGGGGATGGAGTCCGCCTAGTCGAAGGCATGGTCATTACGGTGGAGCCGCTCTTCACGCTGGGCTCCACGGGAGCCGTTTTATGGGAAGGCGACGGCTGGACCATCCGGACGGCGGACGGCACCTGCGGCGTGCAGTTCGAACATACGGTCGCGGTGACAGCGGAAGGGCCGTACATTTTAACCGCTTAAGAAGCCGGAGAGGCTTCTTTTTTTTTGCCGTGTTGAAATTTGACGATTTGGTGACAAGTTCATGAACGCAAACGCCGATAAATATGAATGAAAGGAATGAAAAATGGGTATACGAAAAGGGAATGGTAAGGTTGCAAACCGGAGGGAGGAACGGGGGGGAGAGCGTGGTCGAAAACGATTGCAAATGCTTGCGTGGCGCGACTTTCGGGACTTTTCGAACAATTTGTGAACTAGGTCAGAATCATTGACAAAATATTACCTTAAACTTATATTAAATAGGTGATTGTTTTAGTTGACAGTAGCATTTCATCCGTTATTGCACAGGTATGAACCGCGCATAGCATGTTTCTTGAAGGCGGGCGCCTGTGAAAAAGTACAAAGTGGGGTAGATCAATGATGAAACGGTGGCAGGCTGTAAAGCGACTTCTTCCCTTGCTCGCAGTGTTTTCTCTGCTTTTAGCCGGGTGCGGCCGCGAGGACTTGTCGGCATTACGACCACAGGGGCCTGTGGCGGAAGGACAGTACGATTTGATGAAGCTCTCGATCACGATCATGATCGTCGTCCTGATCGTCGTGTTTGCAATTGCGGTATACGTTTTGATTAAGTTCCGCAGGAAAAAGGGACAAACGGAAGTACCGAAACAAGTGGAAGGAAACTTCAAACTGGAGGTTATCTGGACGGTTATTCCGCTTATCTTGGTATTTATTCTCGCCGTTCCGACCGTTCAAAAGATTTTTGCCTTTGGCGACGATCATTACAACGATAAGAATTCCTTGCAGGTGAAGGTCACTTCGCACCAATACTGGTGGGAGTTCGAATACCCGCAATATGGCGTGAAAACCGCCCAGGAACTGATGATCCCAACAGGCAAAAACGTGGCCGTCGAACTCAAAACGGCAGACGTTCTTCACTCCTTCTGGGTGCCGTCCTTATCCGGTAAAATGGACACGAACCCGGACGGAACGATCAACAGGTTCGCTTTCAGCACAAACAAAGAAGGAGTCTACCGCGGTAAATGTGCCGAGCTTTGCGGCGCTTCGCACGGTCTGATGGAATTCAAGGTCAAGGCGGTAAGTCCGGAATCTTTCAAAAATTGGGTGACCGCGATGAAAGCGCCTGCGGTTCTGCCTAAAGACCAAGCTTTGGCCGAAACGTTCAAAAAATCTTGCTTGTCTTGCCATGCTGTAGGTGACCAAGGCGGTCCGGTGGGCCCGAACCTTACCGGCATCGGTTCGCGTGAATCTGTTGCGGGTATCTTGCTGAACGAAGGTCAAGACGGAGGCAAACCGGTTAAGGAAAACCTCAAAACATGGCTTGAAGATCCGCAAGCCGTGAAACCGGGCAACAAAATGCCAGCTCCAAAGGATTTGGGTCTGACAGACGAACAAATCGATGGCATTGCCGATTACTTGGCTAACTACAAGTTGAATTACTAAGCGATATCAACAGCAAGATTTTTATAAGAGGGGGTACCAACCTTGGCTCATGCTCATAGTGTCAAGCGCCATAAGGGCTTGATGGATTGGCTGACGACAGTCGACCATAAGAAAATAGCCATTCTTTATTTGCTGGCCGGCGGTTTGTTTTTCGCGATCGGCGGTATCGAAGCGATTCTGATCCGGCTGCAGCTGATTAAGCCGATGAATGATTTCGTCTCGGCGCAAACCTTTAACGAATTGATTACGATGCACGGAACGACGATGATCTTCTTGGGCGTTATGCCTGTCATCTTTGCGCTGATGAACGCGGTTATTCCGTTGCAAATCGGGGCGCGGGACGTTGCGTTTCCGTTTCTGAACTCTCTTGGCTTCTGGACATTCCTGTTCGGCGGCTTGCTCCTTAACCTGAGCTGGATTATGGGTGGAGCTCCAGATGCGGGCTGGACAGCATATACCCCGCTATCGACAAATACTTACAGCACGTCGCACGGCGTCGACTTTTATACCGTCGGTCTTCAGATTGCCGGTCTCGGTACGCTGATCGGGGGCATCAACTTCCTGGCGACCATCATCACGATGCGCGCGCCTGGCATGTCCTTCATGAGAATGCCGATGTTTACGTGGACGTCCTTCATTACGTCCGCCATGATTTTGTTTGCATTCCCTGCCATTACGGTAGGTCTGGTATTGCTTTCGTTCGACCGGATTTTGGGCGCCAATTTCTTCGAAGTCGCCAATGGCGGTAACCCCGTTCTTTGGCAGCATATCTTCTGGATCTTTGGTCACCCTGAAGTGTATATCCTCATCCTGCCGGCATTCGGCGTCATTTCCGAGGTTATACCGACATTCGCGCGGAAACGTCTTTTCGGTTACAGCTCGATGGTATTCGCCACGATCCTGATCGCTTTCCTGGGCTTCATGGTTTGGGCGCACCACATGTTCACGACAGGCCTCGGCCCGGTAGCGAACGCGCTGTTCTCGATTGCGACGATGCTCATCGCCGTGCCTACGGGTATTAAGATCTTTAACTGGCTGTTTACGATGTGGGGCGGTCAAATCCGTTTCACGAGCCCGAACCTGTTTGCGATCGGATTCATTCCGACGTTCGTTATGGGTGGGGTAACCGGGGTTATGCTGGCATCGGCTCCCGCCGACTTCCAGTTCCACGACACGTATTTCGTCGTTGCCCACTTCCACTACGTTATCGTAGGCGGTCTCGTATCCGGCCTGCTTGCGGGTCTGCATTACTGGTGGCCGAAAATGTTCGGCCGCATGCTGAACGAAACGCTCGGCAAAATTTCTTTCTGGTTCTTTATCATCGGTTTCCATCTGACGTTCTTTGTACAGCACTTCCTGGGCTTGATGGGTATGCAGCGCCGCGTATTCACGTACCTGCCTAACCAGCATTTCGACACGTTGAACCTGGTAAGTACGATCGGCGCCATCCTGATGGGCATCGGCATCCTTGTCTTCCTGATCAACGCGTTTGCGACTGCGGCGAAGCCGA
Source organism: Paenibacillus sp. VCA1 (assembly GCF_031583795.1). Taxonomy (NCBI): domain Bacteria; kingdom Bacillati; phylum Bacillota; class Bacilli; order Caryophanales; family Paenibacillaceae; genus Paenibacillus; species Paenibacillus sp. VCA1. The sequence goes on from NZ_JAVLSX010000001.1 coordinate 567,263, forward strand.
AAGGCGTTGCCAATGATCCGTGGGAAGACGGACGTACGCTGGAATGGACCATCGCGTCCCCGCCGGCGGAATACAACTTCAAGCAAATTCCGCTCGTACGCGGCATCGATGCTTTCTGGAAAGAAAAAATGGCCGGCAACAAAGAGATGACGCCTGCGGAACCGCTCGGTCCGATTCACATGCCGTCGCCAACGATTTTGCCTTTCGTCATGTCCGTCGGCATTTTCATTGCCGGTCTGGGATTCATGTTCAGCAAAGAACAGTTCTCGAATTCTTTTATGAGCTTTATTTTCAACAATTGGATCGTTGTTATTATCGGTTTGGTCATCACTTTCGGTTCCATGCTGCTTCGTTCCTTGTATGACGATCACGGCTGGCACATCGAAGTAGAAGAGCTGGAGGAAGAGGGGGTAAAAGCATGAGTGCAACGCATACAGAAGGCGCTTTGCCGCACGAACCGGAAAAGGCGACGTTAGAAGGCCGCAATAAAGTGCTCGGCTTCTGGCTCTTCCTTGGCGGAGAGGCCGTGTTGTTCGGTACCCTGTTCGCGACTTTCCTTGCGCTTCGCAATCAAACGAATGAAGGTCCAACCGCAAGCGAGCTTTTCCAACTGCCGATGACGGCGGCAGCGACATTGATCCTGCTCGTCAGCAGCTTGACCAGCGTGTTCGCCGTACAGGCGATGCACCGCCACAAGGTCGCTGCGCTTCGCGTATGGCTGGCCATTACGGTGCTTTTGGGCCTGGGCTTTCTTTTCCTTGAGATTTACGAGTTTGCCGAATACGTCAATGCCGAGAAATTCGGCATGACGACCAGTGCATTCAGTTCGGCGTTTTATACGCTTGTCGGTTTCCACGGCGCACACGTTGCGTTCGGGGTGCTCTGGATTTCCATTCTGATTGGACAGCTCTTTAAAAAAGGTTTGACGGTCGTAACGGCGCCGAAGGTTTATGTGTCGGCCATTTACTGGCACTTTATCGACGTCGTTTGGGTATTCATCTTTACGGTCGTTTACCTGCTCGGGAAGGTGGGCTAAGATATGACGACAGATCATCAGGCGAATCATGGCATCGTGAAGCACAGCGAGCGCCATGAAGGACCTCAGAAGCATATCATCGTTTTCATTTTCTCCATCATTCTGACAGCCATTGCCTTCGCGGCCGTCATGGCCGGTGGAGTCAACGCGGCGTTTACCGTGCTGCTGCTCCTGGTTATGGCAGTGCTTCAGGTTCTGGTGCAAATGGGTTACTGGATGCACTTGAAAGACCGGGGACATATGATCCCCATCATCTTTATGATCGGTGGATTTTTCGTAGCCGGTACAGCCATCGTGACGGCATTGTACTGGGTTTGGTGGTAAAATAGATAAAGAGGCGGGCTAACTTGCCCCCTCTTTTTTCAATGGAAGGCAGTTGTCACAAATTCGACAGAACTGATACCGCTTGAGAGGAGGTTTTTACATGCTGGGGTTAGAATATTTTAGCTTTAGCGAATTGTTTAGTCCGCTGTTTCTGGCGTTTATGCTGCTCGTAACGGCCGCATATTTCGTCGTGATCGGACCGCTTAGCGAGAGGTTTGCAGGCAGCGAACCCGTCCCATTAAGCAAAAAAATCAGCTTCGTTTGCGGTATGCTGGTTTTATACCTTGCTCAAGGCGGTCCAATCAGTCTGCTCGGGCATTTGATGTTTACGTTCCATATGACGACGATGGCATTCTCCTATTTGGTGGCGCCGCCGCTTTTAATGATGGGGATTCCGACATGGTTGTGGAGAGCGATTTTGAAGGTGAACCCGTTCAAGAAGCTTGGCTTTTTGGCCCGGCCGATCGTGGCCGCGATTGTGTTTAACGGGTTGTTTTCTTTCTATCATTTCCCGGCGATCCATGACTATGTCATGCTGCATTTTGCCGTGCACCGTCTTTATTATCTGGTGCTGTTTATCGCCGCGATCCTGATGTGGTGGACGCTGATCAATCCGCTGCCGGAAAAGGACAAAACGTCGGGGCTTGCCAAAACCGGCTTTATTTTCCTGAACATGGTGCTTCTGACGCCGGCCTGCGGTTTGATCATTTTTTCGGCGAAGCCGATGTATGCCACGTTCAGCGATCCGAATGTATGGGCGGAGGCGATGGGATACTGCGTGTCCGGCGATCCGTCGAAGCTGCTGCAGGTGTTTGGCGGTCCGACCTTCTTTAACATCATGAGCACGAAAGTCGATCAGCAAGTAGGCGGCATCGTCATGAAGTTCATTCAGGAGTTTATTTTCGCATCGATGCTGGGGAGAGTATTTTTTCGCTGGTATCGTGCCGAGAATAAGGAAGAAGACATTACGCCCGCCGAGTTTAACGAGGGTTCATTGAACCGGGTGTAAGATGCCCGTTTTTGTGAGGTAAGGAGGATTTCGATGGATTTATATACGCTGATGCCGACGATCAGCACGTCGTTTATTGTCATCAGTGCGATTTTGGTGGCGATTGGCTGGGGGCTCATTATTAAAGGAAAACGCGAAGCCCATAAAAAAGTGATGATTCTCGGTGCCGTTGCGGCGCTCCTTTTTTTCATCATTTATGTATCCAGAACCGCATTCGTGGGAAACACTTCCTGGGGCGGATCGGATGAACTTAAAGTGTACTATCAAATCTTCCTCATCTTCCACATTACCCTTGCGACGGTCGCAGCGGTATTTGGGATTACGACGTTGGTGCTTGCATTCAGGGAGAAATTCTCGAAGCACCGGAAATGGGGAAGGGTAACGGCGACCATCTGGTTTATTACGGCCATTACGGGAGTTGTCGTTTATGTCCTGCTTTACGTATTGTATCCGGGCGGACATACGAAGCCGGTTTGGGACGTTATTTTGGGAGCTTAGAAGAGAGATTTGCATGGGCATGCATAAACATCAGAGGCCTTTTCAGTCTACCTGGGGATTTTTCCAAATCCCGTTAACATGCAGGTATACCGAAAAGGTCTTTTTGTTTTTGCGGCTACATATTAGTATTTGTGCGCTTTTTCGCGGGTGCCGGACGACATCGGTAAGGGGTGAGTGCAGCCATACGGATCGATAAAGAAGAAAATTAAAAAAATGATAACTTTATGGTTCCTGATTACGTCTAAAGAGTATATGGGTGAAACTCCAAATCACTAAAAAGAAGGTCCGGGATCCACATGAAACGAAACGGCATAACAACATCGGGAAGCATGAGAGGAAGGCTGTTTATTTTGACGGTTGCCGTCGTGATCATCCTGCTCTGCACAACATCGCTCACGGGCCCCGGCTCGATGTCGGCGGATGAGCAGCATGGTCAAGGCCAAAACCATCAAGTTCAGGAACCGACTCCAGGCGAAGGAGCGGACCTGGGCGCAGACGAAACGGGATCCGGAAGCGTTAACCAGCCGGCCACCGTCCAATGCGGCGTATTAAAGCTGGATCAGCCTGGAGGCATCGGCCAAATTCCGCTGTACTGCATTTCGGGAACATTTTACGGCGGATTTACGCCTCCGAATGTTCCGCATACGGATTTGCCCACATTGCGAGGGGTATCCCTTCCGGTGTCGGAATTGACGCGTTGGGGAGCGTTTTTCCTGAACGGGGGCAGCAATCACGGTTATCTTCTCTTGGCTCCGCGCCATTGGAAGGTGGTCACGGCGGATATCGGTATGAACGGCTCGGTTAAAATCGAAATGCAGGACCCGTCCGATCCGCTCATTCGCGCGACGTATTTGGATACGGGCTCCTGCGGAGGATGCGCCACCCAATTGATCGGCAGTTATTTTCCGGACATGAGGGCATGGGCGGAGGAACAGGGGATGACTCCGGACACGCTGACATTCGAAAAACGGTCGGTGGTGAACGAACATATCGTGCAATATCGCCTGCACAAGGATGCCGCAGCTTATCGGAAGTACGGGGCGGCATACCGGTTTCAGGGCCAGGACGATAACAGGTTCACGATGCTGGAGGTTGAGGCGCCTGAACCACGCATGAAGGACGTGGAGAGCATGCTTGATTTTTTTGCCAAATATCCGACTGCCTTGGTATATTAACAATCGGCGAATATACTTTGCACTGCAAGGTCTGGAACCCGTCATGACGGCTTCCGGGCCTTTTTTGTGCTGTAAAATTTTCCACCATTTTTGCAAAAGGCCTATTGCCAGAACGTGCATCACCCTATATACTGTGTATAAAGATATACACAGTAAGCACAGTTCATGTGACTATACACACCTGAGATGATTGAATAATTAGACCTGACGGGAAAGTCCGGACGGGAGCGGGGGAGAGCCGTTTTGGAAAACGCGAGAAAAGCTTGGTACATCATGCAGAAAGATCTGAGAAGCGAGAAAAAATATCTGGTTTGGTCCATCGTGTATGCCGTCTATATGGCGGTCATGGTGGGGACGGCGGTTCGAGGGCAGATGGATGCGCCTGAATTTGTCAGCCCGGTGACCGACGGCTTGTTCATGCTGTTCATTCCGATGCTGGGATTTTATTTCTCCCGAAGGTCCTTTAAATATTTGAGCGAGGATTCGTATACGCAAATGCTGGCGTATTTCAGAGCATTGCCGATCCCGGATCGGGTCATCATCCTTTATCGGCTGCTGCAGATGTTTATGGCTTTTATCTTCAACGGCATCATCTTTTTCGGCTTGATGTATTGGGTCGCCGAACCGATGCGGAGCGGGATGTCATTGGCAGGTTATCTGGCTTTTTCGCTGACGTGGATCGGTTACGGGCTGGCGTTGTCGGGGCCGTACATGTATTTTGAATTTTCAAACCACGGGAAAGCGTATTTCCGGGCGACGCTTATTTTGTTTGCCGGAGCGATCGTGGCGGCGATTGTCATCAAGATATGCGGAGGGAACATGCTTCTTTATTCGGTCGAAACGGCAACGCGCTGGAAGCTGCTTTCTCCCTTGATGTGGGTCATGTTCGCGGCGGCGGCGGCTAGCCTGGCCGCATTTACGAAGTTGACGCTCCGTACGCTTCGCAGCAGGGATCTGGTGTAAACCGCGCAGCGAAAGATTGATTATGGCTGACGGCCAACAAGTCCGCAAAAGCGGCGGCGTACTGACCGGGAAGCAAGAGGTGAGGTGCAAAAGGTGTGGATTCCAATACAATTAAATGAAAACAGCGCTGAACCGCTTTATCATCAGATCGAATCCCAATTAAGATCGCTGATCATCAGCGGGCAAATCAAGGAGGGAACCCTATTGCCGTCGATCAGGGAATTTGCGGGCGGACTGAATTGCAGCGTCATCACCGTCCGCCGGGTGTATCAGGATTTGGAGAGTGAAGGGCTGCTGCGAACGAAGCAGGGGACCGGGACGTTTGTCGCCAAGGTCGGCGATGCTGAGCGGGAAACGTTCAGACGTGAAGCGGTGGAGGAAGCGCTAATCTCGGCGGTGGACATTGGCCTATCCGTCAAATGCGAAGAGGAAGAGCTTAAGCGGATGTTTTTGGCCATTTTGCATAGAAAATATCATCCGGACGGGAAGGAAGGTGAAGCATAAATGGAACAGGCGGCAATCGAACTGAAGGGCGTCGAGAAAAAAATGCGGCAGAAGCTGGTCGGACCCATCAACCTGAAGCTGCCGAAAGGTTACGTCATCGGGCTGATCGGGGAAAACGGCTCAGGCAAAAGCACGCTCATTCATATGATGTTGAAAATCGTCCATCCCGACCGGGGCGCCATTTCCTGGTTCGGCGAAAATTATCCCCATGAAATTCCGCAGCCTGTCCGGCGCCAAATCGGGTTTGTGTCGGAAAAATCAAGCAGCGAAGAGAACAATTTGACCGCGGAGGAAGCGGCGGAGTTTCGGGCGGAGTGGTACCCTGAGTGGGATCAGACGTATTTCGAGGAGCTGCTCGGAAAGTTCAAAGTGCCACGGAATATCAAATTGAAAATGATGTCCAAAGGAGAACGGCGCAAATACGAAATAGCCGCTGCGCTCGCACCGCGGCCGAAGCTTCTGCTCCTTGACGAACCCTCCTCCGGGCTGGATCCGTTTGCCTGGAAACTGATGATCGACGAGCTCCGTCAGTTTATGGAATCAGGGGAAGCCACCATTTTGCTGTCGACCCATATCGTCGATGAGATCAAACGCCTGGCGGATTACGTGGTGCTTCTCCATCACGGCAAACTGCACGGCGTGGCGGAAAAAGACAGCCTGATGGACAACTGGAAAGAGCTTTGGGTCAGCGGCAGCGCCGATCTTGCTGAGGATTTGCCCGGAATCATTCAGGTTCAGCAGGAAATCCAGGGCGTGGTGCGCATAATTACGACGGAGTGTATGCGGACGGAGCAGATTTTGCATGACTCGGGCATTTCGGTGTTAAAGACGAGATCGCTTGAGCTTGACGAAATATTAAGCCTGTGGCTAAAAGGGCATCTGCCTGCGGGAATGCAGTCAGGGAAAGGGGATTAACGTATGGTATCGTTGCAATTGGATCACGTGTTCAAGCAATACGGGGATAAAACGGCGGTGAACAACATTTCGCTGCAAGTGGAGCAGGGGGAAATTTACGGGCTTTTGGGCGCAAACGGCGCGGGAAAAACGACGACGATGCGGATGGTGCTGGGACTCATTTATCCGGACGGCGGCGAGATCCGCTACCACGGCAAACCGTACAGCGGCGAACTGACGCGTGTCATGGGTTATTTGCCCGAAGAACGCGGGTTGTACCCGAAGATCAAAGTCAGCGAGCAGATCGTATATTTGGCGCGACTGCGCGGAATGTCCAAACAAGACGCGGACAAAAGCCTGCGCTATTGGCTCGACCGTTTTGAAGTGCCGGAATATTACGACAAACGGATTGAAGAGCTGTCCAAAGGCAATCAGCAAAAGATGGGTTTTATCGCCGCCGTCGTACACAAGCCGCAAATTTTGATTTTGGACGAAGCCTTCAGCGGCCTGGACCCGGTCAATGTGGAACTGCTTAAGGCCACCGTCAAAGAATTGCGGGACAGCGGAACGAGCATTTTGTTCTCCACCCACCGCATGGAACATGTCGAGGAGCTGTGCCGCCGCATTACGATTCTTCATCGCTCTAATACGGTAGTACAAGGGGATATCAAAGAAATCAAAAGCCGCTACCCGCGGGAGGAAGTCGTGCTGCACACCCAGGGAGAAGTGGAACAGCTGGACTCTATTCCGGGCGTCAAGTCGGTGGAGCGCGTCGACCGGGGGTACGAGATCAAGATCGGCACGCCGGATACGGCCCAGCTGATTTTGCGGCATGCGATGGCGCAAACGGCCATTGAGCGTTTCGAAATCAAGGAACCGACGCTGAACCAAATCTTCATTCAAGAGGTGGGTGAATCCAATGCGTAACAATCTGGGAACGATTATCGGGTTTACGTTCAAACATAAAGTCAAAACGAAGTCTTTTCTGATTACGACGCTGGTGCTGGCCATTCTGATTACGATCGGGATGAACGTGCCTTATTTCATCAAGCAATTCAGCGGCGGGGATGACGGTCCTGCGCAAATCGGCTTGTTATCCGGCAGCGGGCAGGCGGTAGCATCCGAATTGGAAAAGTATGCGGCCGGTTCGGGCAGCAAGGATTATGCCTTCGTACCGTATGAAGGGAATGACGAAAGTCGGCTTAAGCAGGACGTCAAGAACGGCAAGCTTGAGGGTTACGTGAAGTTTGAAGAAGACCCGGCGGACCGGTCTTTTCCGAAAGCGGTGTACGCCGGCAAAGGCGGGATGGACCAGGGACTGAGCATGTACCTGCAAGGGGCGCTGCAAAACATCAAGACGGCGTTGATCGCCAAGGATTCCTTGACCGCGGAGCAAATCGCCGCCCTTAATAAACCGGTCACGCTGGATTCGCTTGATCTTTCCGAAGAAACCAAAGTGAGTGCCCCTGGTGACACGGAAAAAGAAAAAAATCAGAAAATCATGAATTACGTGACGGTCTACTTCCTGATGATTTTGTTCTTCAGCTCCAATATGATGACGGGCAACATGATCGCCGCAGAGGTGACGGCCGAAAAAAGCTCGCGCATTATGGAAATTCTCATCACGAGCGTCAAGCCGCTGAACCAAATGTTCGGCAAAATCATCGGGATCTTCCTGGTAGGTCTCGTCCAGATCGCCGTCTTCGGCGTGGTTGTGGCGGCCAACCTGATGCTGCCGAACAATGTCGGCATGCTTGAGGAATTCCATCTGAGCCTGGCCGATCTCAATAGTATGGTACTGCTGTACGGATTGGTATTTTACATTATCGGCTACTTCCTGTTTGCGGTGCTGTATGCGGCCGTCGGTTCCATCGTCAGCCGCACCGAAGAGCTGGGGCAGGCGGTTATGCCGATTACGATGCTTGGGCTTGCCGCGTTTTACATCGGCATTTTCAGCATCAGCACGCCGGGAAGCATGCTGATCAAAGTCACGAGCTTCATCCCGTTCACGGCCCCTACCGCCATGCTGGTACGGATCGGCATGGGGGCGGTGCCGACCTGGCAAATTCTGATTTCCTTGGCGCTATTGATCGTGTCGATCCTTGTTTTCGGCTGGTTGTCGGCCAAAATCTATCGCACCGGCGTCCTGATGTACGGCAAACGCCCTTCGTTCAAAGAGCTTCGCAAAGCGATGAAGGCGTACAAGATTTGACGGTTATCCAAATACTCATCACTCATCCATTCATCATCTCATTCTAAGGAGAATTGTACATGAAACATTGGAAACGAATGCTCTTATCGATCACGATCTCGGCCGGGCTCATGGCCACGGCTGCGCCTGTCATGGCTGCTCCGCAGCAGCCGGCGGTTAAGGTGAATGACCACGCCGTTCAATATGCCGGCGGCGCGCCGGTCATCGATCACGGAACAACGTACGTTCCGCTGAAAACAACCCTTCAGGCCATGAACGCGAAGCTGACGGGCGCGGCGGACGACACGATTCACGTCGTCGTAGACGGCAAAACGATTACGCTGAAAGGCAAGCTCAAACGGATCAATGGCGTGACGTACGCCCCTATACGGATCGTTGGCGATGCAGCAGGCTACGAGGTTCGTTGGGATGCCAAAACGCGGACGGTTCTGCTGGTTCCCAAAGCGGTTGAAACCGCCAAGGCCGGTGGCCGCGGCTTCATGTGGGAAGTCGAGCACAACGGGAATACGGTGTATCTGGTAGGCTCGATGCATATAGCGGATGACAGCTTCTACCCGCTGCGTCCGGAGTTTGAAGAAGCGTTTGCCGAGGCCGACTATCTCGGCGTCGAGATCGATTTGAGCAAAGCGGCCGACGAGGCGCAGCAGCAAAAGGTCATGGATATGGGCATGTATCAGGACGGGACGACGCTGAAGGATCATATTTCCGGCGAGACGTACGCCAAGCTTGGCAAAATTCTGCAGCAAAGCGGCATGAAGCCGGACGCCTTGGACGCCTTCAAACCTTGGGTCGTCGAAACGACGATCAGCAGCCTGAAATCGATAAAAGCAGGGTATGAAGCGGAAGCGGGGATCGACCTCTATTTCATCCAAAAAGCGATCGAGCGCAAAATTCCGGTGGTCGAGCTGGAATCCTACGAATCGCAGCTGAGCATGTTCAATGGCTTCTCCAAGGAATTGCAGGAGAAAAACCTTAACACGGCCCTGGACAATTTTGACGTACTGGACGACGGCGTAGACAAAATGGCCGAAATGTGGAAAACGGGCAATGACGAGCAGCTTCTCGAGCTGACCAACAGCATGGCCGCGGAACCGGAATACAACAAAGCAATGCTGATCGACCGAAACATCGGCATGGCCGATAAAATCGACGGATATCTGAAAAACGGCAAAAAGGAAGAGTATTTTATCGTGGTTGGGGCAGCGCATTATCTGGGCGAGAATGGCATCATTAAGCTGCTTGAGAAAAAAGGATACACCGTTGTTCGGAAATAAGAGCCTGAACTACAACAGGCTACACGCTGTGCAAACAGCTCAAGATGGAGGATATATCCTGATTCTTTGGTGAAAAGAAGGCAAGAGCAGTAACACGCTTTTGCCTTTTTTCGTCTTGTGGTTCACCTAAAGCTACACGCTGACGCCTTGTCGTTCAAAGAGCTGAGTGCACGAATCTACGGTCGTATCATCAACGTTCCTAGTAGCTATTTCGGTTGTAGTGGCTATGCAAAATTATGCATGGGGAATGCAATCTTCCAAATCTTTCATGATATAATAGACAAAGGACTTAAAGCGGTGGAGCGGCCACGGCGAAGCACACTCCGAAAGGAGGTGTTGCCATGGCCGCACTTGTGGCGCTACTGGATATCCTCAAATGGATCGCGACCTTACTAAGCCTTGCGTTTAGTATTCGGAAGCTCTATCGATGGATTAAACGGAAGCTAAACAAGCGAAAACCCACCGCGTAAGGTTGCCGCCTAACGGTGGGTTTCGCTTAGATTAATTCTTTGCGCGCCGTGGGTTCCACAGCCTTTTGTCCTGCGAGTCTTTGCCGTTCCTGCGGCAAAGGCTCTTTTTAGTGTATGCCGAAAAATTGTTTCTTTATACTTAAATTCTATCACTTGTCCGCTGCTGGATCAACTGCATACGCTAAAAACATCCGGTCTGCCGTTCACTTTGATACAGGAAGATTCGTAGCTTCAACCCTTCGACTCCTTGCAGTCGCAAATAACATAGGGATCGAGATCAGAAGACTGACTACAACCGGAACAATAGAGCCCTCAAGTCCAAAGTCGCCACCTGTGAGAAGTGCGTCACCGTTCACCTTTACGGTAAATAGACCGGCAGCAACGTGTCCGGAAACAGGAATGCCAAGCAAGCTTTCCATGGCATTCCAAGCAAAATGCAGCCCCATGGTGAACCACAAGTTCCGCCGCCACAAGAAAGCGGCTCCGAGCAGAACGCCTGCTTCCAGAACGATGGCGAACGCGCTCCATAACGTTGCCCCAGGATTTCCAAGATGGGCAACTCCAAAGAATAGAGAGGTCACAGCAAGTGCGAGCGGTTTTCCCCCCAATTGATCCATAGCTTGAAACATAAGTCCACGAAAGATAAGCTCCTCGACCATGGCTGCTCCTAAAGCTGTTTCAATGGAGGAGATTAGAACAGAACTCGTATACCCGGAACCTGCCCACTGAAAGGAGTACCCTCCCAGAGCCATAATAATAAAGGCGGATCCTGTGATAAAAATCGCCCCGGTTAGTACGCCCAGAACAATTTCCATCCCTGCGCGCTTTGTGGCTATCTCTGGAGTGGACCGCCGGGCCACGTATGTCAGCGTGAGCTTATATACCAATATGGCCAGAAATCCCATCACCAGTGTAAATATAAGGGGGACTATCTCCACTAATCGCTCTGTCAGTTGCCGGAATAACGTATCTATGAGAATGATACCGATAGCTCCCACAATCATCCAGACGATGGGAAAGCGCCAAAATGAACTCCAAGCACTTAACTTCCTGCCATTCTGCAGAACCTCTTTATTTCCGGACATTTTTTTCTTCATGTCTTATATCGCCTCTTCTGTTGTTTGATGATATGAGTATAGGCTCAAAAAGTCATAAAGAGGCAGTGCGCTTTGGTCATTATTTAACGATCCATCATTCCTGAATCCCGGGCTTTACGGGCGGCCTCCCGCCGTCCTTTCACATTAAGCTTCGAATAAATCGATGAGATATAATTTTTAACTGTCCCTTCACTAAGAAACAATGCCTCGGCAATTTCTTGATTACGCAGGCCGGCAGCCAGCTTATGCAGCACTTCGATTTCACGGGCAGTGAGCCCGAATTCATTATTTTTCGCAGAGGTGGTACTGTTCATGTTCTTGATCATTTTACTCGCCATTTCCTGCGAAATTAAAGTTCCTCCCGCCTGAACGACCCGTATGCCTGCAGCCAGATCTCTCGGATGAATGGCTTTGAGCAGATAACCTTCTGCTCCATGACTTAACGCCGCTAACACATATTCTACTTCCTTATAGGAGGTCAGCATGACGATTTTGGTTGCAGGCATTCGCTCTTTGATCAGGGCCGTTGCGGCGACGCCGTCCATGACCGGCATGTTGACATCCATCAACACCATATCCGGCTTAAACTGCTCGCAGCCTTTTATGGCTTCTTCCCCATTCTTGGCTAAACCGACAATTTCCAAATCCTCTTCCATGGACAGCACGATATGCAAGCTCTCGAGAATTAACTCTTGATCATCGGCAAGCAGCACTTTAATCTTCTCCATGCGGCATCACTCCTTTCAGCGGGATTTCGCATCTGACTTCGGTTATCGCTGGAGTTCCCTCCCCGGATGATAGGTGCAAGCTGCCTCCCAACCGCTCAATCCGATGTTTCATCGTGGTCAAGCCGAAGCCGTAATTCAGCTTGTCGATTGGCTTGCCGTTATTTCGAACGGACAATTGCAGATGGCTCTCAGAAAATCCAAGCTCCAGATGCAGTTGGGTTGCCTTTCCATGTTTTAGAGCATTCGTGAAGGATTCCTGGATGACCCGAAGGATCGTTTGCCGTACTTCAAAACGTATGGACCGCTCTGTCCCCGGCAGACTCAAAGTAAGGGCCGTACCCGTGTGCTCCCGGAAACGGGCCGCAAGGGATTCAACCTGCCGGATCAGGCTGGATTCCTCTTCTTCCCCCATCTCGTGTACGACGTTTCTCATATCATCCAGATTTTTCTCAGCCAATGCCCTTAAGCGAATTAACCGGTCTTTGGCCTCGGCAGGCTTGCTATCCATAAGGGCAATAGAAGCATCAAGGCTCAGGATGAGCGAGATGAAGGAATGCCCCAGTGTATCATGAAGCTCCTTCGACATGCGGTTGCGTTCTTCAAGCAAAGTCATTTTCTCGATCTCGGCCGAGTAGTGAGTTAAGAGCTTATTTTGATGTTCCACTTCGGCTACCAGTTTATTCTTCTGATCATACGCATTGGCTACGGAACTTGCCCACATGCCGATGAAGCAGAACAGCAGATTGTCTGTTCCGATACTTAGGGCATGCTCCCAAGACAGTCCTAGGGAAGACTGAAATGAAAAAGGAATGAAAACAAGTAAGGGAATGATCCAAAGGGATTGCTTCGTCAATAAGTACCCGATGGCAAGACTCGGCAGCAAATAGTCCGCTTTTGAAGTCAGATCCGGATGAATGACAGAATTCACATAATAAGAACCGCCAAGCAATAACTCCAATATGCAAAACCAGACTTTGTTCGTCCGGCGCCCGGGAAACCAGAACAGCAAAGGGGCCACAAGGGCTATGCCCAACCAGATCACGTTTAGTAACGTTCGGTTCGAAAACTCACTTCCTGCCAGAATCCGGGACAACAGCAAAATATAATGGTATAAACGGAGAGCGAATATGCCCCAATCCATGAAAGATAATATTTTTTTCATAGCATCATCATACAGGAAATCTAAAAAAACTTGGAGGCAGGAATGAAAAAGCAAGACCCTATGGGTGAAATATCCTTTACTTTAAATGTTTGATCAGAATGTCTTTGAAATTTTGTGCTGCTTTGGATAAATATCGATGCTCTATCCATATGAGGGCCGTTTCAGAGTTTATGTTCGGTATGATTTCAGCAAAAGATAAGTTGTTATGCATTTTGATCTGCAAAGCGATTTTAGGAACGATGGCAATGCCTAGTCCTGAATCCGCTAAAGTCATCAAGGTTGTCACATCAGGGCTTTCACAAATGATTTTTGGATTAAACCCAAAGCTGTTACATGTCTCAACAAACCTGTGAAAAACATTATAATCGCCTTGGCCGTGCAAAACTAAAAGAGGCTGGTTTTCTAATTCTTTTATCGATATCGTGTTTCCCTTGAAAAAAGTGCCGTTAGAAGGTTGAAGAGCGACAAGAGGTTCGGATTGGATAGGGTGGATTGAAAGGTTCCTCATTTCGGTCATTTCTTTAGATTGCAATGGCAATCTTACAATGCCCAATTCAATGTCTTTATTTTGCAGAAGCTCTTCAATTCTTCGTGAATCTTCCTCCCAAAGCTGAAACGAGATCAGAGGATATTTCTCCTTAAAGATCTTCAAAAGCGGTGGAAGGTAGGGTACACAGGACATTACGGTCCCTATTGAAAGTTTCCCCCTTTTTCCATCCTGTTGTTCCTTTACTTCTGTAACCATTCCATCAATTGAATTTAAAACCTCTTTCGCTCTCTTATAAAATGTCTGTCCGGCGGGGGTTAATTCGAATTTTTTATTATTGCGTTGAATGAGTATGACTCCGAGCTCATCTTCTAATCCTTTTAATTGCATGCTTAAAGGGGGTTGCCCCATGTGTAAGCGATTCGCTGCACGCGTAATTTGCCCTTCTTCTACAATGGTTACAAAGTAAATGAGTTTCTTTAAGTCCAAGATCTCAGCGTCCTTTATCTATCATATATTTTTCATATGTATACCTACTATTATATATATTTTACAGATATTTATGCATGAAATTAATATAAATATATAAGACAAAAGGTGATTTTTAAGGAGGGCATTGGATATGAAACCATTAAAAAGTTTTCGTGAATATGTAGAAATTTTAAAAGAACATAACGAGATCGTTTCTATTCATCAAGAGGTGGATTGGAACTTAGAAATGAGTGCCATCATTCGACGTGCTTATGAATTGCCTGCTCCGGCACCGCTGTTTAAAAGCATTAAAGACAGTACGCCAGGATTTGAAGTGTTAGGGGCTCCTGTAGGAATGAGTCCAAATAAGGAACACCCATTTATACGGGTAGCTCTTTCCCTTGGGTTACCCATAAACACTCCCGCCCCTGAGCTTGTCGAAGCCTGGTCTCATCTTCCCGACGTTAATCCCATTCCTCCTCGCTTAGTTACAACAGGTGAGTGCAAGGAGAACAAATTGTTTAATGATGAAATCGACCTTACCAAACTCCCTGTGCCATTTATTCATGTTGGAGATGGAGGGCGATATATCAATACTTACGGTATCCTTATTGTGCGTACACCTGATGGATCATGGGTCAACTGGTCTATTTCACGTGTAATGCTTGAGGGTCCCCGTTCAATGGCCGGCGTTGTTATAGCTTCTCAACATATAGGCAAGATATACAGGGAGTGGAAAGCGATAGGTAAAAAGATGCCGTTCGCCTTATGTCTAGGTGTAGATCCCGGCATCGCTATGATTGCGGGATATCCTCTTCCGAATCATGTTAACGAGGGTGAAATGATCGGGGGATGGTATGGAGAGCCCATTGATGTTGTCAAATGCGAGACGAGTGATTTAGAAGTGCCGGCTACGAGTGAGATTGTTATTGAAGGAACCGCCTCCCTGGAAGAGATGATCCCGGAAGGTCCAATGGGTGAATATGCCGGGTATACATGGGTTGGTCATAAGAAACCAGTACCACGCTTTCATGTGACGGCGATGACTCATAGAAATAATCCCATCATGCCGGTAACTGCAGCCGGTATTCCGCCGGAAGAAAATCACACCAATTGGGGCGTTGCTATTGCTGCAAGCATTCAAAATACGCTGCGAAAACAAAGATTTCCTATTAAAGAATGCTTTATTCCATTAGAGTCCGCAGTACATTGGCTTGTTGTCACCGTAGATCGCAGCCATCCAAGAGAGGATAATGAAAGGCTGGCCTTTGGAATCGGAGAAGCAGTGTTTGCAACTAGAGCCGGTTCTTACGTGCCGAAAGTCATTGTTACGGATGATGACATTAATCCAAGTGACATCAATCAAGTCGTATGGGCTTTGGCTACCCGTCATCATCCGGATCGAAGAATAGCTATGACAGACCAAAACGTCTTGCCTCTTGTGGCCTATTTAGATGAAAAAGAAAAGAGCGATGGAGTTACTACAAAGGCCGTTTATAATTGTTTATTGCCTTTAAACCATTGGCCTAAAGATAAACGACCTATAGAAGCATCATTTAAAAGTTATCCCGGGAATTTGCGAAATCATGTCATAAAGAATTGGGAAAAATACGGATTTTGATGATGATAGAAAGCTTTTGTTCATAAGAAGGGGGGCTGAACAAGGTGAAGTTAATTGTAGCAATCACCGGAGCAACGGGAGCCATGTTTGGTGTTCGTCTTTTACAGTTTCTTAAAGATACAAACATTGAAACGCATTTGGTTTTATCATCATGGGCGGCTGCAACGATACAAGATGAAACACCTTATACAGCAAAGGAAGTTTCGCAGCTGGCCAACTACTCATATTCAAATCAAGATTTGGGTGCCAGGATTTCCAGCGGGTCCTTTCGAGTTGACGGGATGATTATCGCACCTTGCACAATGAAAACATTAGCTTCGATTCGTGTAGGCCTTGGTGATCATTTAATTTCCCGCGCAGCAGATGTGGTATTAAAAGAACGCAAAAAGTTAGTATTGGTGGCGCGGGAAACGCCGCTGAACGATATTCATCTTGAGAATATGTTGGCTTTATCTCGCATGGGAGCCGTTATACTTCCTCCAATGCCTGCGTTTTATAACCATCCCCAATCTCTAGATGATCTGGTCAATCACATCGTATTTCGAACGCTGGATCAGTTCAGCATACATCTGCCGGAAGCGGAAGAAAAACGCTGGAATGGGATTTTAAAAAGCAAGGAAGCACACGAAAAGCGACTTTCATAGGTGAATCGGCCCAACGAGACGTCAGCGGGATCAAACTCTTGATCCCGCTGTTTTTTTGTATTATGGTTAGGAAAATTTATGTTGGACATGCCTGCTTTAAACATGGCTGAATGGGAGGCTGCTGATATTGGTGATCAAAATCTCTAGAGAACAAAAAACGGACATTGCCCAAAAGGTACAGGCCTATTTCGAAGAGGAACGCTCCGAAAGCATCGGGCAGCTTGCGGCCGAGCAGTTGATCGATTTTATGATCGGCGAGCTGGGGCCGCATATTTACAATCAGGCGCTCACGGATGCAAGGGCGATGATTGCCGAGAAAATGGCTCAGATCGACGACGAACTGTATGTGCTGGAGAAGCCCGTCCTTCACCGGAGAAAGTAGGGAGGGGCCGTTAACGAAAGCAAAGCTATTCGATAGGAATCCTTTTTAACTCGGGAGCGGCCGAACCATCCGTTTTGACAAGGAAATAGGCCGTTTTTGCTTCAGGTTCATAACCGATAAACTTTGCACCCTTCCCGAGGCCCGTCTGCTGCTTGGCTATGGCGACAGGACCGTCGGTGGGATATAAACTCCACAGCCCGGTACCCAGATCTTGAACAAAAACGGTATCGCCCGCGAGTTGCGTATCCCAGCCGCCGGACGCCTGGCCGGGGACCTGCTGAAAAAGCGACTGGTGATGGGCTAATGCCTTACCCGAGCTGATGTTGTATAAGGAATGGAAAGTCTGCTTTTGTGTTGGATCGGGCTGAGCGGCATTGGCGGGAGTTATGTTTTCATAATTGTAGGAGTTCCATACGTTTAGCCGCCCTTGCTGATCTATGCGGAGCTGCCTGTTGATTTCCAGCCCGGGAACCTCCGTGGAGGTTTTGCTATAGAGATTCACGATGCTTATGAAGTAATCGTCCGCCATAGTCCGCTGCCCCATATATTTTACTGCAAGGTAAGGATAAGCCGAAACATCCCAGTCCACTACATTCACATACTCATAGGTGCTGTTGTTAGGCTGTGCGTTATATTTGACAACCAAACTGCCGGACGAAGTGTATAGAGAGAATTGATTGCTTTCCTGAACCACGAAGCGCTCGTTGACGCCTTTAGCCGGAGCCACCCATTTCACCTTTCCCCGTTCCGGAGCCTTTATTTTATATTCCGATTTGCTCAGCCGGACGCCGTTTTCGTTAAAAACATGCTTTTCGATGCGGCCGGGGGCCCCTTCCGTTAAAATGACCAATTTGGTTGGTTTTTCCAACACATGGACATCCAGCACTTTTTGTTTTAGATCCAGCGGTCTCGATAAGGTTTCCTGATTAACGTCCAGCAGCTGAACCTCGTTCTCGTTTTTTATAAGGCTTTTGCCTGCGCTAATTTTCAACACAGAGACATTAGGCTGCATGAGCTCTGGTGTGAACTTGCTTGGCGCAGCGGCGGAAAGCTTGGGCGAAGCGACAATGCATGCCGAAAGAACGAGCATTGCGGCCAGTTTGACCATGTTTGTTTTTATCATTGAATGACCTCCGGTAGAGAATTTACTTTATATAACGAAATTAAAAGTATAAAGTTATCTTTCCAATCCTTCAAAATCATACATAAAATTTGCCCGGTTACTTCACGGCATGAATTTTTACGTTTCGTTTTTGCTCATCCGACTTTTGGGTAAAAACCAACTGAGAGGGCCTGAATGACCAGGCTGAAAAAATTCGGGAACGAGGAAGGTGCTTAGGAATGTCACACGAGCAAATGCAACAATGTATCGATGCCTGTTTGCAGTGCATGGTCGCCTGCAGCATCTGTTACGATGCTTGCCTGCAGGAAAGCGATATCGGCATGATGAGAGACTGCATCCGCTTGGACCGCGAGTGCGCGGATATGTGTGAGCTTGCAGCCAAATCCATATCCCAGGGGAGTCCTTTTGTAAGGGAAATATGCGCTTTATGCGCCGATATTTGTGACGCGTGCGGCAAAGAGTGCGCAAAACATACGCACGAGCATTGCCGACGCTGCGCGGAAGCTTGCGTAATGTGCGCGCAGACATGCCGGAGAATGGCGGCTTAACGTGCAGGAAGGAAAGGTGGAATCGGCTTGGCGGCGCAGCGCTCATGGTTACAAAATAGTGCTTATATGACATGAAAGTGCGTACTTCGCAAGGCGGGGTTTTCGTTGCACAATGGAGCATATCAAGCACAGCCAAAAAGGAGCTGAGTTGCCATGAATCACCCATCTGTCCACCAAGAACGAAAAGTCGCGCTGGTCGTCGGCGCCAACGGCGTCATCGGCCGCAACCTGATCGATTATCTGAAGACGCTGCCGGATTGGGATATTATCGGCGTATCCCGCAGGGGAGGGGAGAATACCGATCGGGTCCGCTACGTGGCCGCCGACCTGCTGGATCCGGAGGATACGCGAAAAAAGCTGGGAGGTTTGTCCGAGGTTACCCATCTGTTTTACGCGGCCTTCCAAGACCGTCCGACCTGGGCGGAGCTTGTCGCGCCGAACCTGGCTATGCTGACGAACAGCGTGGAGGCCGTCGAAGCAGCCGCTCCGGGCTTGCGGCATGTCAGTTTGATGCAGGGATACAAAGTGTACGGAGCGCATTTGGGTCCGTTCAAAACCCCGGCCCGGGAGACGGATGCCGGCCATATGCCGCCCGAGTTTAACGTGGATCAGCAAAACTACCTGGAAAAGCGGCAGCAAGGGAAGTCGTGGACTTGGTCGGCGCTGCGCCCCTCCGTCGTTGCGGGTTTTGCGCTCGGCAATCCGATGAACCTTGCGATGGTGATCGCAGTATATGCTTCCATCTCGAAAGAGCTGGGTATTCTGCTCCGCTTTCCGGGCAAGCCGGGGGCTTATCACACCTTAATGGAAATGACGGATGCGGGGCTGCTCGCGAAAGCGACGGTGTGGGCCGCGACGGATCCGCGCTGCGCCAATCAGGCTTTTAATATCAATAATGGGGACTTATTCCGCTGGAACGAAATGTGGCCGAAAATCGCCGGTTACTTCGGTCTCGAGACGGCTCCCCCGCTGCAAATGTCGTTGGAAGTCGTCATGGCTGACAAAGAACCGCTGTGGAATGAAATGGTGAAGAAATACGGACTTGAGCCGCATTCTTATCAGGAAGTGTCCTCCTGGCGGTTTGGCGACTTCGTTTTTTCCTGGGACTATGACTTTTTCGCCGACGGCTCCAAAGCCCGCCGTTTCGGTTTTCATGAATTCGTGGATACGGAAGAGATGTTTATGGGCATTTTTGACGAATTGCGCCGCCTTAAGGTTATTCCATAATCGATAGTACGTGAATCAAGACAAGAGGCCGTTCCCAAGCGGATTTCATCCGGGAACAGCCTCTTGTGATGTTTACTGCGCGGCTTCCAGCTCGGGGTTCTGCAGCACGGTGGCTTTGCCGTCGTATTTTTGTTCGATATGGGTGTCGCCCCATCGGCACATCATGTACAGGATCTCTTTGAGCGTCCAACCGTATTCGGTCAGCTCGTATTCGACTTTGGGCGGCACCTCGTTATAGACGATCCGGGATATCACGCCTTCGTCCTCCAGTTCCCGAAGATGCTGCGTCAGCATTTTTTGGGTGATGGAGGGAATCAATTTCATGAGCTCGTTGTTGCGCTTTTTTCCGAATGTCAGATGAAAAAGGATCACGGGCTTCCACTTGCCGCCGATCACCTCAAGCGTTGCTTCCACCGCCGTATTGAATACTTTTACCGGTTCTTCCATGCATAACGCCTCCCACCGATCGGAGCATGATAAATCCAATATAGCATGAAAATAACCTTTTATGGCGGGATCAGGGAACAAAGGGCGAAAGTTTTTTTGATGTGCCAAAGATCAAACCAAGTGCAGTCCCTTTTTGGATCATTAGCGCCTCTTCGTAAGTTGTTACCGTTCGGCTCGACCGCTGCCCGTTTTCCCGCCGCCTTTTTTATTCTTTTGAAGCATCCTCAAAATTTCGAGCAGCAAGACGTTCAAACTGATCCACACCCCTCCAAAAACGTACCCTGCAACCACGTCGCTCGGAAACTGCGTACCAAAATAGACGCGGCTCGTTCCGATCAGCGCGCAAACCAGTATGACGATTAGAATCACGGGAATGGCCACCGCGCTTTTGCCCGCATGACGGAGCAGCAAAAAGGCGGAAAAGCCGTAGATCGTCACCGCTGTGATCGTATCCTCACTGGGGAAGGTGTTGATCCATTGATGGCCGGAAACGACCGGGCCGGGACGATGGAACAACGCGCGCAGCCCCTCATCAAGCAGCTCGCCTCCGATGAGAACCCAAAGGAAAAACGACAGCTCCAGCAGCTTTTTCCGGGATTTGAACAATACCCATAACGCTGTCACCAAGATCACGGAAGCATAAAGAACGTCGGAGCCCAGCGCTGCGAAAAATTCCATCGGCTGCCGCCACTCCGGGCCGAATAGCGTGAGGATGATGTAGGAAGCAATCTCGTCGAATTGGCTGAATTCCTGCGCCAAAAAGTCCTGAATGAGCCCGAGCATCAACGAAACGCATGTCACAAACACCGCAAAAGCGACCAAAACCAGAAAGCGGACTTTGCCCAGCGAGTTGAAATGGCGTATTCCCTTTTGAATTAGAGACAGGATCGATTCCAGCAAACGTTGTTTATTTTTTCTGTATATATAGATCAAGGCGCCCAATACAGCGGACAAAATCCCGAATATAACCATATAACGGTTTACGGTTTTGTGATACATCTCCCACTTGGGGCCCAGCACTCTTCCGAGCGAAATGAACAGGCTGACCCAAAACACCGCGCCGGGTAGCGCGTATACCGCGTATTTTCTGAACGGCATCCGGGTGATCCCGCAAAAATAACCGGTGATATGCCTGACGCCCGGGATAAAATATACGACAAACAGCAGTTTGTTTCCGTACTTCTCGAACCAGCTGGTCATATTGGCGAGCCGTTCTTCTCCCAAATGGATGCGCTCGCCGTATTTGGTTACGAGCGTATTGCCGAAACGGTAGCCGATCCAATAAGATAACGTAACGCCGGCCGATACGCCCAAGCTCGCCGCAACGATGCTTAACAGCCAGTTCAATTTTCCTTCAAAGACAAGCAAACCGGTGTAGCTCATCATCATTTCGCCGGGAATGGGCAGAGCGAGCATCTCTAAAAATAAGGCCGTAAAAATCAGCGCGTAACCGTAATGCTCAAGCCAAGAAGTCATGCTTACCATGGAATGCCCTCCTTTCCAGTAGTTTGCTCGGAGGATTGTCATTCCATCCGGGCAGGAAGGCGAAAAGGGCGGAGTATACTGAGCTAAGAAAGATGTCCTTGGGCAATTGGGCGAAAAAAATAACAGCACCCTCGATTTGGATGGAGAGGTGCTGTTCATTATTTAATATTCACCCTTAATGACAAAAAACGAACCCCGGATGGTTCCAGCCAGTTTGGATTTCTGCCGGGCAAATTTAAAATTCCCTAATTCTTTTGGTACCTCCATTCCCTCCGAAAGCTTAAAACCAACCGCCCGCTTCTTCGGGTCATCCACCGTATACATGACATTGAGGCCAAGGCCATCCTCATAGAAGACGTAAGTAATTTGGATGTTCTCCACTTGAAAGCGCGACGTTTCCAAAGGTTTGGCCGCAAACTCAATCCCACGTTCTTCTTTCAAAATCCGGTTCACATAATCAAGAGTCTCTTGGCTTTCGCTGGCGGGAACAACCGTAAATTCATGCTTGTATTTGTTCATAAAATAACGGGCTTCATTCGCACGCAAACCGGCAAGCGCTTCCGCTACGGGTGAAGACTCCAAACCAACCGTAGATACATTTTTAAAATCAACGACATAGGACATTTCGATTCCTCCTTTTAGGGTTCAATCTTATTTTCTAACCACAGGAATCCACATTTCACCAAAAATGCGGTCATTTTGCTGACCCATCTCAACCGAGGCGTTTGGTCCGCCGACATAGGCAAAATCCTTTGCTTCCGCCAATACTTGACCAAAGGCAATGCCGGCTAGCGTATTACTCAACTCTTCAGATGTCTTCGCTTCCCCTTTAACTACGAGGTATTCTCCCTTAGGGAATTGAATGATTCTCGATGCTTCGGGTAGCGATGCCTCTGTCATGACGCCGGCATAATACATCATCTTGTTATTCACCGCTTCGTTCACGGCAAAAATGTAGTCATTTGCGGCGATGGCTTTTAAAGTGTCCAGTCTTCCGTCTTGTTCGATGGCAGACCAAAATTCCGCCTTTTCCTTGTTTATGCCGGCAAAGTCTGTGTAATGGCTTTTAAGCTCCGTACCAATGCCCAAAACGGTAAAGCTGTCTTTTTCTTCAATCGTATAGTTTGCCATATTCAAAACCTACCTTTTCTTAAAAATAGTGATTTGTTCTTTCGCTTGGTTTTATCATAGCTTTAAATCATGTCAAAAAATGATACTGTTTAGCCATTTCCCAAATTATACGAGAAGTGAACCCGTAAATAAAAGGGAACGAAACTCATAGAAATAGGATCTTGTTCCTTTGCATATAATTCTAGTAAAACAGCTTTAACACATTCGCTAAGTTGTAAACGGGCAGGCTCACGCGATTTTTTTTCGATCCTATATCACAAAACGGAGCCTTAAGTTGTTTTATGGGCAAAACGCAAAAGGAGTGTTGTAAGAATGGCGATTAAAGAATTATTCGATCAAGCGAAGGAAGGTTTTATCGTCAAAGCGCCTGAAGAGGTGCAAGCGCAGGTTTTTCGGCACATAAAGGAGCAGCAGGAGTCCGGCATTGTTTTCGGTTTAAAGGAGGGGGACGAAGCGCCGAATTTTACGCTGGCCAATCCGCTCGGTGAGCAAGTGAACTTATATGACGAGCTTGCCAAAGGACCGGTCATTCTGACCTTCTACCGCGGCAGCTGGTGTCCGTTCTGCAATATCCGGCTTAGGGCTTGGTATGAATCTCACCGAGTTCAACAAAACCGATCGCTGGATTTTGCCGATTACGGCGACGTTTATTATCGATAAAAAAGGGATCATCCGCCGCACGCACGCCGATCCGGATTTCATGACACGAATGGAGCCCCAGGACATCATCGACCAATTGAAGGAAATCTAAGAGAAGCATGAAAGACGCCGACAGAGCCGACGATATTTGTCCTGCGTGAGGCGCCGGGCTTCGATTAAAGCAAAGGGACCAAGACGAAGGGGCACTTTTAGAACCGAAGCATGAAGGGAGATTAAACGATGTCAAATTCGAATCATGCAGCACCTCAACTTGATTTGTTTTCTTCTGAATTTAAAGATAAAGCCTATTCTTTTTATGCAAGACTCAGGGAACAAGAGCCCGTTTATCGTTTTACACTTCCTAACGGTCAAGTGGCCTGGCTTTTAACACGATACGAAGATGCACAGGCTGCATTAAAAGACAATCGGTTTATTAAGAACCCGCATACCCTGTTGAGCCAAGAACAAATGAACAAGATGATGGTTCTTCCTATGCTGGAAAGGGATTTGCTCACTAACAGCATGCTGAACTCGGATCCCCCGGATCATGCCCGCTTGCGCAGCTTGGTTCAAAAAGCATTCACGCCAAAAATGATCGAGGAATTGCGCGGCCGAATTCAAGAAATCGCTGATACGTTACTAGACAAGGTTCAAGACAAAGGGAAAATGAACATCATTAATGAATTTGCTTTCCCTTTACCGATCATTGTGATTTGTGAGATGTTGGGGATTTCTACAGAAGACCGTGATCAGTTCCGGGAGTGGTCAGACGCGATCATTGAGGCTTCCAACCTTCCCGAGAAAATGCGGGAGGCTCTCCCGAAGATTCAGTCTTTTATTAAATATATGGGTCATCTGATTGAAGAACGGCGAAAAAATCCGGCTGAAGACCTTGTCAGCGCTTTGATTCAAGCTGAGACGGAGGGAGAAAAGCTAGCGGAAAATGAGTTGTATTCGATGATTTTTTTGCTTATTGTGGCCGGACATGAAACGACGGTTAATTTGATTGGAAATGGTGTATTCGCTTTGCTGCAGCATCCGGACCAATTGGAAAAGCTCAAAAGCAATCCTGAACTTATCTCATCTGCGATTGAAGAAATATTGCGCTTCTATGGACCTGTAGAGTTAGCGACGAGTCGATGGGCCAATGAGGATGTCCTGCTGCATGAGAAGTTGATCCGTAAGGGAGATATGATTGTAGCGGCTCTAGCTTCAGCTAACCGTGACGAGACACAGTTTGAAAAGCCGGATCTATTTGATGTGACAAGAAAAAATAACCGCCATCTTGCCTTCGGCTTGGGAATTCATTACTGTCTGGGCGCTCCGTTGGCGCGGCTTGAAAGTCAGATTGCCCTTCTCACTTTGCTGCGCAGAATGCCTAATTTGCACCTGAATCCGGAAACTGCACCGTTGAAATGGCGTCCGACTTATTTGATGCGTGGTTTAATTGAATTACCGGTTGTGTTTTAAAGTTTGGAACGGCCTTGTGGACCTAACCTCTCTAACGCAAAAGAAAGCATCCAGACCTGACGTCTGATATGCTTCTTCTGCATCCCGGTTTATGCTGAAACTTTCTTTCTTCTTACGAAACGTCTGTCCGCTATATAAAGAACGAACAGAGACAACATGCCGACACCGATCGGAATGCCGAACGCTTCGTACGAAAAAGGAGCTCCTTCAAGTTTAAAGTAACTTGTGGCACGGTACTCGAGCCGCTTGGCGGCGAATTTAGCCGTCCGGACATCTTCCTGCCTTGCCAGATCTTCAAACGCTGGTTCCATCGCGAACCGCTCGGACGAGTCGGTGTGCAGGTAAAGCTGTTCAGCCTTTCCACCGTTTTCGTTCCAGTTTCGTATATCGCCCGCAGCGACCGTCTTCACGTTCGGGCCTACAAAAATCATTCTGTCGAGTTTCGGAGCATCTGCAATTTGATATCGGGCGACGAGATTCAGACCATGCCGGGTCACGACCGGATCGAGTTTACTTGATACCGTTATTGTTGTCGTCGTTCCGGAAGCTCCATAAGTGTCAAAAGCAGAGGACAACATGAGTTCGTCGGCACCGTCATACAGCAGGATCCCGTCTTTTTTCTTGCTCCATTGAAACGCGTTGTTCAGAATATAGACGACATCGCTTAATCCGGCAGTAAAAGGCTCCATTTGCGGATGTTGAACAAAATGGTAGGAAGGGTAATTCATTTCCTTCGCCACTTTCTCAGCAGTCGGCTCACCCATTTGTTGGGAAATGACGTACAGGGTTGCATCGATTCCCGAAGTCAAGCCGGCAGACGAGACCAAATTGCCGTCAGCCACGTAACGCTGGTCTCTCTTCCAGGTAACCGCGGTATATTTCTTTTCCAGCCTGCCGATATCTCCCCAGTGCGTTGCTGCAGCCTTTCCATCCAACAGGCCGGTATCGGCCAAATTCTCGGCACCGTTGCAGATGGACAGTAATGTCGTTTCCTTGCCCGAGTGCTTCTTTATCCAATCGCGGACTGGCTTGTATTTCGCTTCATCCAAAATCGGCATGAAAGGGATGACGATAATATCCGGACCTTTGCTCGTCAATTGATCTAATTCATCAAAGGTATAATGGGGCACGACATCAAGACCGCCTGTCAACGATTTGACGTTTTTGTCGGGCGCAGCCGCAAACACATTGTATGAGCCTGTCATGGAGAACATTTCGTAAGGTACGAGGAAATCGAACACCTCGGTCACTTCATTCGCCAACATAACGGCTACTGTCGGCTTTTTCGAATCATAGGCAGGAGCTTGGACGCTTTGTAAAGAAGCAGGTACCGGCTTATCGTAGACCGACATAGACTCCTGCATCGTGCGCATGTAACCGATCGCTCCGGTTCCTCCTACTACGAGAATCGCAACGCACGCATATACGACGAAACGCCATACTTTTTTCATTTCATCTCTCCTTTAATAAGTAAGTAAATATTTGTTATTAGCTATCTCAATTAAAGGATAATAGGAAAAGAAAATTGGAAAAACCATCCGAAGACGGTTATTTTCCCCGACTTAGGTCCAGGCAGAGTTTATTTCTGGTATCGCATTTCGCTACGTATCATCATAGCTGACCGGGCCTTTTCTGAATATGACTCGAAAGGGCTATTCGACAACGTCGGCGAAGCATGATGTTGTAAGAAAATAAAGTGTTAGGCCATAAATAATAAAGCTGTAAATTAAGTAGTGGTATTAAACTTCAAATAAAATCAGCTACAAGCTAACGGGAAACGTTAGTTGAACTTTGCGGCGATTTACGAAAAGCGATCCCCTTGTAGAGAAAGGGAGAGCTCGCCTTTTAAACAACGAATTATTTAGCGTACGTTTTCCGCTTTTTGTCGGCGGTATTCCAATATTAAAGAAATGATCTTAGGTGGTCTCAAGGAGGAATACATGAATGATAAATGTCGTTAGACATGGACAAACAGAATTAAATAGAGAAGGGAGATTACACCATGTCGGATGAGATCACAGCGCCCACCGTCGCCTGGCCACCTGCCCCGATCAAGACCGAGCGGCTCGTGCTCCGCCAGTCTGAGGCCCGGGACCGGGCGGCGCTGATCGACCTGTCCGCCTCACCAGAGGTGGGCACATACATCGGCGGCTCCCGACCGCGTGACGAGCTCGAGCGCGCGCTGCCCGAGGTGCCCGGGCAGCGCTTCGGCTTCTTCGTTGTCGAGCTCAACGGAACAGCGATCGGCATGATCACGTTCGATCGGCGCGACCCGGAGCGTAAGGGTCACATCCGTCCAGAGGGCGGGGAGCCCGAGCTCGGCTACATGTTCCTGCCGCAGGCGTGGGGACGCGGGTACGCCACCGAGGCGTGCGAAGCGGCGCTCGACTGGTTCGCCGACGCGCATCCCGGCGAGCCGGTGGTGCTCTCCACCCAGACCGCCAACGAGGCCTCGATGCGCGTCGCGGCGAAGCTGGGGTTCACCGAGGTGGAGCGGTTCGAGGACTACGGCGCCGAGCAGTGGCTCGGCGTGTGGTACCCGGGCACGCCGTCCGATTGAGCTCATGCCCGAAAGGCACGAGGCCACCGATCAGCCGTCGGCCCCGGCGAGCCGCTTGTGCCAGTGCTTCCCAACTTCGGTGACAACCGTCCCGACTTCGCTATAGTTTTAATCCGATTTGAGCACTATGGAAATCATTCTGTAAGGAAGTCTCCCATAAGAGCAAACTAGAAAAGCTCTTGTGGGAGGTTTTATTATGATTTTGAGCGATCTGAGATCAAGCCACGGAACCGTCCTTAATCATGCGCTTGGTAGTGCAGGGCTTGATTCACGGATGCCCCTGATGGCTTCATTAACAATAATGCTGCCTTGCCTAGGAAGTTTTTATCTTTATAGGCGATGCCTATCGTGACGACCGAGCCTAATTTTTAGATCAGACTGATTTTGTGCAGTTAAGCCCACGGGTACGATAACACAATATAGACAGTTGAAGGCAGCCGGCCCCATTTGGTCGGCTGCCTTTCTTAATTTACGGACGGCAGGGTTCCTCTATACAAAAGTGTCGCCCAATATACGATAAGTGACTAAGAAAAAAACGAGGGCAGGAGTGATGGGCTGACCGCTTTTACGGAACCATGCCGATGAATTTGGTTGCTGCCGAAGAGATCGGCAAGTTGCGCATGATCATGATCCCCACCTTGGAAGGAGGGATTTTGACATCCAGCTTGACCTCAAACAGCGAACCTTCCTTCAATTCCTTGGACACGAATTCGCGCGTTACATAGGAAATGCCGAGCCCCCTGCGCGCAAACTCGATGAGCAGGTCGACGCTGCCCACTTCGATATCCGGTTTCAGCTCATGCCCGTATTTTTCGAAAAGCTCGTTGATTGCCATTCTGACCCGGCTGTTGCGCGAAAACAAGATGATGGGATATTCCATCAGCTCTTCCATGGTCATCGTTTGCCCTTTCAGCTCGGCGTAACGCTCGCCGGCGACAAAGCAGTCCTGCAGCTCGGTGCTTTCGGTGACCTCCAGTTGAGAATCCACGATCGGCATCCGCACGACCCCGAGGTCGATCCGCCCTTCCTTCAGGTACGAGATGACCTCCGGCGTCGTGCCGTGCTTCAAGTGCAGCTTGATGCCCGGATAACGAACGTGGAAGTCCTCCAAATACGGGAGCAGGTAATGCTTGAACAGCGAATCGCTGCCGCCGATGCGAAGCTCGCCGCTTTCGAGGCTTTTCAGCGCCTCCATTTTTTCTTCGGCCAAGGTGATGAGAATTTGGGACTGCTCGATATATGAAAAAAGAATTTTTCCTTCCTGTGTAAGAGAGACGCCTTTGGCGTTCCGGTAAAAAAGGGTGAGGCCAACCCGTTCCTCGAGCTGCTTGATGGCATGGCTGACGCTGGGCTGGGTCAGGTACAAGGTTTTGGCCGCTTGCGTCAGGCTGCCCGTTTTGGCCGCCCAATAAAACACTTTGTACAGCTCGTAATTGTTGGTCATAGACATGATCTATATCTCCTCAGAAATATATTAATTATGTGTATGGTACTTATTTGTATTATAGTGAATCCAAGACATAGAAACCAGAGTTGGGGGCGGCGAATCTTGTCCCGAAACTCTGAAGGAGGGAGAAATCAAAATGAATCCTACCAGTTTTGTATTGTTTGGAGCCACCGGGGATTTGGCCAAGCGCAAAATCTATCCGGCCTTATATCATTTATATATCCATGGGAAACTGCCGAAGTCTTTCGCCGTGATCGGACTCGGGCGCAAAGAGCTGACCGACGAGACGTTCCGCGCGCATGTCAAGCAATCCTTGCATGAGTTTTACCGGCTGGACGTGAAGGAAGACGACACCCTGCGGTCCTTTTTGGATTTGTTCGGGTTTAACATTCTGCATATCGATCGCCTGGAGCATTTTGTCCAATTAAAAGAACGGATGGAAAGCTGGGAAAATGGAGCGGGAGGAGCGGCCAACCGGCTGTTTTATTTGTCGGTCGCCCCGAACTTCTTCGGCACGATCGCGACCCAAATCGAGCAAAGCGGGCTCGGCAGCGTAACCGGCTGGAAACGGCTCATCATCGAGAAGCCCTTCGGGCATGACCTCGTTTCGGCGCGGGAACTCAACAGCCAACTCAGCCAGGCGTTTACCGAAGACGAGATTTACCGGATCGACCATTACCTCGGCAAATCGATGGTTCAACGGCTTGAAGCGTTCAAGCAGGCGAATCCGGTCATTCAGGCGTTGTGGACCAGCCGTTATATCGCCAACGTCCAGATTACGGCCGACGAGACGGTCGGCGTCGAAGACCGCGCCGGGTATTACGACCAGGCGGGAGCGATTCGGGATATGTTCCAGAACCATATGATGCAGCTGCTCATGATGCTCTCGATCCATGTGCCGAACACCAACGCGACGGCCGAGGATATCAGGCTGAAGAAAAAGAACGTGCTGGAAGCGCTCGAGCCTTTGGCGCGGCAGGACGTGCATACGCGGATCGTCCGGGGACAATATGCCGCAGGAGCCATCCAAGGAAAGCCGGTTCAAGGGTATACGTCGGAACCCGGCATTTCGCCCGATTCGAAAAACGATACGTTTATCGCCGCCAAGCTGAACATCGACAACTATTACTGGCGGGGCGTTCCGTTTTATATCCGGACGGGCAAACGCCTGAAGTCCAAAAATACGCGCATCGTGGTCGAATTCAAAGAACCGCTTCGCTCTTCGGCCGCTGCCGAGGATACGAGCGTGCCGAATCTGCTCGTTTTCGAAATCGGTCCGAACGAAGGCATCACGCTGCAGCTTAATACGAAGGACCCGAACCATAAAGGCGAATTCAAGCCGGTTCATATCGACATGTTCCCGGACCGCATCGAAGGCCAGGAAGCTTACGAAACGCTCATTGATGACGCGCTGAACGGCGATTCGACGTTTTTCGTCCATTGGGATGAGGTCGACTTGTCCTGGCAGTGGGTGCAGCCGATCCTCGAAGCGTTTGAAGCGGGCGAAGTGCCGCTTTATCCGTATGCGGCCGGTTCCCACGGTCCGGAAGCCGCCAATGCGCTGCTGGCTCAGGACGGATTCCATTGGTGGTTCGACGAGCCGTCCGAACATGAGGCGGCAAATGCGGAAGAAGGGCGGAAGCCTGTCGAACATGTCACGGCTAGCTGAGCCGGGCTAACAAGGCGTTTTGAGCAGTAAATGACGAAAACAAAACTCATGGGAGGTTGTAATTCATGAAATTTTTTATTGATACCGCGAATCTGCAAGACATTCAGTCGGCTTACAAAATCGGGGTGCTGTCCGGCGTAACGACCAACCCTTCCCTGGTCGCCAAGGAAGGCGTGAAATTCGAGGACCGTATCGCTGAAATTTGCCTGGCGGTTCCGGAAGTCGAATCCGTTTCCGCCGAAGTGACGCCGGATGCCGAAACGGCCGAAGAGATGATCGCGCAGGCCAACGAGCTGATCAAAATCAACGGCAACGATCCGAAAATCACGATCAAGCTACCGATGACCCTTGCGGGTCTGGAAGCCTGCCGTTATTTGTCCCGCAAAGGGGTCAAAACGAACGTCACGCTTATTTTTACCGTCAACCAGGCGCTGCTTGCGGCCCGTGCCGGCGCCACGTACGTATCGCCTTTCCTGGGACGGCTGGATGACATCTCGGAAGACGGCGTACTTTTGGTCGACAAAATCGCGCAGCTGTTCCGCACGCATAACCTCGACACGCAAATCATCGCCGCCTCGGTCCGCCATCCGGACCACGTGACCCGCGTAGCGATGGCGGGCGCGCATATCGCGACGGTGCCGTTCTCCGTCATTGCGCAGCTTGCGAAACACCCGCTGACCGACCAAGGCCTCGTCAAATTTGCGGCTGACTGGAAAAACAGCGTTCAGTAACCGGTAAAGAGACATAGGAGGAGAAGAGAAACGATGAGCAAACAACAAATCGGAGTGGCCGGACTCGCCGTCATGGGCAAAAACCTGGCCCTCAACATGGAAAGCAAAGGCTTCTCGGTCGCGTTATATAACCGTTCCCCTGAAAAAACGAAAGAACTTCTGGCGGAAGCCGAAGGCAAAAACTTCGTCGGCACGTTCAGCATCGAGGAATTCGTGCAGTCGCTTGAGACGCCGCGCAAAATCATGATGATGGTCAAAGCGGGTCAGCCGACCGATGCGCTGATTGAGCAGCTGGTACCGCATTTGCAAGAGGGAGACATTCTGATTGATGGCGGCAACGCCTACTTCCCGGACACCGAGCGGAGGTATAAGGAGCTTCAGGCCAAAGGCATTCGGTTTATCGGAGCCGGGGTATCCGGCGGCGAAGAAGGGGCGCTCAAAGGTCCTGCCATCATGCCGGGCGGGCAGAAGGACGCCTATGAATTGGTGGAGCCGATCCTGACAGCCATCTCCGCGAAAGTGAACGGAGACCCATGCTCGACTTACATTGGCGAAGGCGGTTCCGGCCATTACGTCAAAATGGTGCACAACGGGATCGAATACGGCGATATGCAGCTCATCGGGGAAGCGTACCACCTGCTGAAGGATGTGCTGGATCTCGGCACGGAAGAACTGCATGACATCTTTACGGAGTGGAACCGGGGCGAACTGGACAGCTATCTGATCGAGATCACGGCGGATATTTTCTCCAAAAAGGATCCCGAAACCGGCAAAGCGATGGTCGATGTCATTTTGGACGCCGCCGGGCAAAAGGGGACGGGCAAATGGACCAGCCAAAGCTCCTTGGATCTGGGCGTACCGCTTTCCATCGTGACCGAATCGGTGTTTTCCCGCTTTTTGTCCGCGATGAAGGAAGAACGCGTGCAGGCCAGCAAGGTTCTGAGCGGTCCCGAGAAAACTCCGTACACCGGCGATTCCAGAGAGTTCATTGAAGCGGTGCGCAAAGCGCTCTACGCCAGCAAAATCGCTTCGTATGCCCAAGGCTTCGCCCAACTGCGATCCGCATCCGAGGAGTATAACTGGAATTTGAACTTTGGCAGCATTGCCATGATTTTTAGAGGAGGCTGCATCATCCGTGCCCGTTTCCTCCAAAATATCAAGGAAGCCTACGACAAAAATCCGGATCTGAAAAACCTGCTGCTCGACGATTATTTCGGCTGGGTCGTGAACAACTATCAGGAAGCCTGGAGAACCGTCGTGTCCATCGCGATGCAGCGCGGGATTCCGGTTCCGGCATTTGCATCGGCCCTGGCCTATTTTGACAGCTACCGTACGGAGCGTCTGCCGGCCAACCTGCTGCAAGCCCAGCGCGACTATTTCGGAGCGCATACGTTCGAGCGCGTCGACAAGGAAGGCACCTTCCATTTTCAATGGATGGAGTCTGCTGAATAAGCGTTAGTTTATACTTCCTGATATTATAAAAAAGGCAATCTCTTCGGTCTGTCATGGACAGAACCGTATAGAGATTGCCTTTTTCCTATTAGAACCGGATGACTCCCGTCGTGTGCAAAAGCACGAGAACAACGAGAATCGGTGCGATGTACCGGAGCGTGAACAGCCACACCCGGAACCATGCGGATTTAAGTCCCGCCGCCTCCGCGGCGTTTTTCCAGAAGTACCCCGCAAACAGCGTGGTGATCAATCCGCCTACCGGAAGCAGAATATTCGAAGCGATAAAATCGAGCCAGTCAAAAAAGTTTTTGCTGCCCATATGCGTAAAGCCCGGCACGATGCCGAAGGACAAAGCCGAAGGCAAGCCGACAAGCAGCACCAGCACCGAGATGATCAGAACGGACTTCATGCGGCTCCAGCCCCAGCGATCCATCGCAAAGGTGACGGGAACCTCCAGCAGCGAAACCGCTGACGTCAGCGCCGCGATCGCCAGCAGAATGAAAAATATTCCGCCGAAAAACGCGCCGAACGGCATGGCCGAAAAGGCCGCCGGCAGGGCGATAAATACGAGGCTTGGCCCGGAGTCGGACGCGATCCCGAAGGAAGCGGTCGTCGGGAAAATGATGAGCCCGGCAACGAAGGCGTAAATCAGGTCGCCTGCCCCGATGGCGATCGTCGCCGCTCCGAGCGATTGACGCTTGTCCACGTAAGCGCCGTACGTCAGCAAAATACCCATGCCAAGCGACAAAGAGAAGAAGGCATGTCCAAGCGCGACCAAAGCGGATTCCGTCGTTAGTTTGGAAAAGTCGGGTTTCAGGAAAAACGCTACGCCTTCGCCCGCACCCGGCAGGGTGACGGCACGGATCATCATCACGATCAGCAGAATGATCATGCCGGGGATGAGGATTTTGTTGAATTTTTCGATACCTCCGGAAATCCCTTTAACCACGACAAAACCCGTGATCGCAATGGCGATGACTTGCCAAACGATCGGCATATAGCCGCCGATAAAGCTGTTAAATTGTCCACTGAAATCCTTATTGCTGTACAAATGCCCGCTGAATGATTGAACCGCGTAATGAAGCGTCCAGCCCGCCACGATGACGTAGAAGGTCAAGATCAGAAACGGGGCGATGATTTGCAGCAAGCCGAGACGGCCGAAAATTTTGGAGCCGCCGGCTTTGACGAACGAGGTGGCGGCGCTGCCCCTGCCGGCTCTGCCGATGGCCAGTTCGGCCAGCAGCACAGGCAAACCGATGACGATCAAACAGACGATAAAAAGAAGAAAAAAAGCTGCCCCGCCGTATTTGCCCGTAATGTACGGAAACTTCCACATGTTCCCGAGACCCACGGAGCTGCCGATGGCGGCGAGAATAAACCCTGCCGAAGAAAAACGATCGTTTTTTCCTGCTGCCGCGGGGTTTTTTTGTGGTGTTGTCATAGATGTTCCCCCAGTTTTATTTTTGAAAGTTCTTTTTATTATATTGTATTTTGCGTTCAATGGCATATGAAATTCTTCCTAAATGAATTTTGCGAAATAGGAGGCCCTCTCGGGCAGTCCGGTGTACCGGAATAAAAATCGACAAGAATAGCGGCGATCTCACCGGCTTTTCGCCGTTTTTCGATACTCCGACGGGGAAACGCCGACAGTGGCTTTAAAAGACGAAGCAAAATAATGCTGATCCGCGAAGTTCAGCTTGGCGGAAATTTCATTGACGGTAAGGTGCGTGTTCAGCAAATATTGCTGGGCAAGCTCGATTTTGCGTTTTCGGAAATAGGCATAGGGAGTGGTCCCGTACGTTTCCCGAAACAGCTTGATGATGTAATTTTTCGAATATCCGAGCTGTACGCACACATCGTTGATATCCATCCTGTTTTCGATGTTGACGTCCAAACATAATTTGATTTGCTCGGCGGCAGAAAGCACTTTATGCTCCAGATGGTTTTTTAAACGAAGCACGATTTTCAGCAGCAGGACGGAAACTTCGTCGACCAAATCGGGATAACTTTTATGGCCTGCGGACGAAAGGTTGAGGATTTCATTCAAATAAGAAAAGATATTGCAGTCCTTCACGATATACGTATCGGCGGGCAAATACCGTTTAAACAAATATTCGGCCAAATCGCCGTAAAAGACGACCCAAATTTTGGTCCACGGATGCTCTTCGCTGGAATAATACGCGTGGTCGCTGTTTCGGGTCAGCATATAAACGTCGTTTTTTTGCGGATACACGGTTTGGGAATTAATCTCCAGAACGCCGCTGCCGTCGATGATATATTCGAACGAAAACAGGTTTTCCCCGTGCCGCTCGATCCGGTAATTTTTATCGCAATAAGAAATGCCCGACATGACGACGTTCAACGGAAGCTTCGGATCGCACATATGCCAAAAGCTGTGAATGGTTTCATGCATGGTGATAATCCTCACATTTGTTATGATATTTCCTATTATATTACGCCATATACCATGATAAATTAAACCATAATCAACGAGAGAGGACACGCGAACATACCGAATCCAAAGCGTAAACAGGAGGAATTGAAATGAAACTGCGCGCTCCGGCCGTACCGCTGATTACCGTCGATCCTTATTTCTCCGTCTGGTCGATGGGGGACAAACTGAATGAATCGGACACCAAACATTGGACGGGTCAACCCCATCGCATGATCGGCACCGCTTCGGTCAACGGCAAAGAATATGGTTTTATGGGCTTGAAGCCAAACGCCGTGAAAATGGAGCAAATAGGCCTCGACATTACGGCGCTTTCCAGCCGGTACCGTTTTGCTTGCGATGAGATCGTGCTGGAAGTGACGTTTACTACGCCTCTTTTGATGGATGATTTGAAGCGGATGTCGAGACCGGTATCGTATATTCACGTGAAAGCCGGAACAAACGACGGGAAAAAGCATGATGCAAGGATCACCATCACGGTGGATGACGAGATATGCCAAAATTTGAAGTACGAGTTTCCGACCGTGTACGCCGATCTCAGCGAACCGGGATTTGCCTGCGGCAGGGTGGGGAGCAAAATTCAGCGGATGTTAACCAAATGCGGAGATGACCTTAGAATCAACTGGGGGTACCTGTACCTCGCTTCGAATCATGAACACGCCGCTGTGACCGCTGCAGCCGCCACCAACGAATACGGCACCGTGAACCATACGATCGGGTTATCGGTCCCGCTGGATACGGAAGATCGTTCGGAAGGGCTGATTGCCGTCGCTTATGACGATATCAAATCCATCGAATATTTCCATGAGCCGCTGGATGCCTATTGGAGAAAAGACGGGGAAACCATCGAAGAAGCGATCAAGCAGGCGCTCGGAGAGTACGGCGATCTTTATGGGAAATGCGAAACGTTTTCGTCGCAGCTGTATCGGGAAGCCGCGGAAGCGGGCAGCGACAAATATGCGGAGCTGGTCTCCTTGGCCTACCGGCAAGCGGCTGCGGCGCATAAAATTTGCGCGGACCCGAACGGGGACGTGCTATTTATCTCTAAGGAAAATTTCAGTAACGGCTGCGCCGCCACCGTCGATGTGACTTACCCTTCCATCCCGCAATTTTTGATCTACAACCCGGAGCTGGTGAAGGGCATGCTTAGACCGATTTTCAAATATGCCAGTACGGATGTTTGGCATTATGACTTTGCTCCGCACGATGTAGGTACGTACCCGCTCCTCAACGGGCAGGTGTACAGCCATGGCACATGCCCGACGTGGCAAATGCCGGTGGAGGAATGCGGCAACATGCTCATTTGCACGGCGGCCGTCGCGATTGCGGAAAACGACGTTTCGTTTGCGCGGGAGCATTGGCGCCATCTTGAAACATGGTGCAATTATTTGATCCAAAACGGCGTAGATCCGGATAACCAGCTGTGCACGGATGATTTTGCGGGGCATTTGGCTCATAACTGCAATTTGTCGATCAAGGCCATCATGGGGATTGCCGGTTTTTCCATTCTGAACCGCATGGCGGGGTATGGGGAAAAGGCGGAGGAACTGATGGAAATTGCAGCTTCCATGGCGGAAAAATGGCTGGATATGGCCGCCAACGAAGACGGAACGTTCCGCCTCGCTTTTGACCGGCCCGGTTCCTTCAGCATGAAATACAATGCGGTCTGGGATCGTATCTTCGGACTGGGTTTATTCCCCGAGGATGCGTTCAAGGCGGAGACGAAAGCCTATATCGAAAAGCATTCCGGCCCGTACGGACTTATGCTGGATAACCGCAACACCTATACCAAATCCGATTGGCTGGTATGGAGCGCCGCGTTATGCGATAACAAGGAGGATTTCAATTCCATCGCGGATCGTTTGTGGCATGCGTACGACCGGTCGGAAAGCCGCGTGCCGATGACCGATTTTTATTCGACGGCCGACGCGAAAATGGTCAACTTCCAAAACCGGTCGGTGCAGGGCGGTTTATTCATTAAACTTCTCATGGACAAGGAAATATGCAAATTTCACAAGTGAATAACGACCATGCTGAACGATAGACGATCCTTGAGGATCGTCTTCTTTTTTTTTGCTGCGGCTTCAAAAAAAGATTTGACTAATATATTTGATATATTTATTATTGCATTTAAGGAATGGAAAATGATATCGCAGATCATCCGTCTCGTCCAATCTGTCGGTTCCGTGCAAATCCGCTGCATGTCCCGAATAGATGCGGGTGGGGCGTAACCATGTGCACAAAGGAGGAAGCGAGTTGTCAAGGAAAACCATCGGCATCGGCATCATGTCATGCGCGCTGGCCGCGGCCATTTTTGCCGCCGGCTACTGGATGTGGCCCGAGAAAAAGGAGGGGATCCGTTGGCCGGAAGATCAGGCGTTGCCGTCTTTCCCGGAGCCTGCGGCGATGCTGGATCTGATTAACCTGAGCAGCAAGCTGGTCTACGAAGCGGAGGATGCGGAATACGAACATCAGACCGGAACGGCGGACGGGGATGGCTGGCTTGCCAAGGCGGGAGCGGATAAAACGGGCGTCATGCTGCGCGTCCCGCGGATCGCCGATGTACCGGCAGGCGACAATCAGGCGGTGTTTCGCATGAGCGTCGACCGGTTTGCGGACGAAAACGGAAGCGTGGCCAAGCTGGAAATCCGCGAGCCGTCGACGGGAGCGGTGTTGGGTTCCTTGGAAGCGACGAATTGGGATTTTCGCAACGAAAACGCAACGCAGGAGTTCGCGGTTCCGTTCACTTCCCCGGGTGAGGAGCGGGAGATCGAGATCAGCGTGGCCTGGACGGGGAAATCGACGCTGAAACTGTACGACGTCCAGATCGGTTCGCCAACGAGGGAAGAAGACGTCGCCATGTTCGAAACCGTGAA
Source organism: Paenibacillus sp. VCA1 (assembly GCF_031583795.1). Taxonomy (NCBI): domain Bacteria; kingdom Bacillati; phylum Bacillota; class Bacilli; order Caryophanales; family Paenibacillaceae; genus Paenibacillus; species Paenibacillus sp. VCA1. The sequence continues at coordinate 605,471 of NZ_JAVLSX010000001.1, forward strand.
GGGAGTGGTCAACAAAACCAAGCCGCGTATTTACGACGACACCCGCAGCGACGAAGGCACCAAATGGCTGACCGCCCTCGGGCTCGAATACCGGAAGGTAAAAGACAACTGGGAGCTTTTGTCCAAATACCATGACGAAATTCGCGGCATGATCGTTTACGATCCGGACGTGGCGGATACGTACAATTTGGCGACGACCATCGCCGGCTTGGAAAACGCCATCGTCGTTTCGCCTTCGCTTGCAGGCAAACTCGCCGGCGATCCTTACCGTCTTCCCGTTTTGGAGGATTTGCGCGGGAAGTTCAAAACGAATATCGAGGTGTACGAATTTCTGTACGAGAAGTATTGGCCGCAAACGACCCATCGCGTTCTTGTCGGTTTGACCCCTGACATCAAAACGTTTTTGAGGGATTACGCCATGGGGATGGAGGCGGCGGTCGTGTGGCTCAATCCGGACATCCCGGAGGAAGAGGCGCTCCTGAACAAATTCATGAAAGACATGCCTTACGGAAGCGGGTTATACGTCGGGTGGTGGCCTGATGAAGGGAAAGGGGTAACGAAAACGTCGGAGTTCGGGCTGGCAACCGTTGCGGCGGATTATTCCTCCAACCTGTCCGTGCTCAGCGGCACCTCACGGTCCATTGCGCCGGCCCAAATCCCGAAGAAACCGCCGCTGGAGAATAAAGTCTACATTTCTTATATCATGAGCGACGGGGACAACCTGCAGTACATGGAGCATTATTTCAGCAAGTTATGGTTTTTGCCGAACCGGGGCGAAGTGCCGATCGGCTGGACCGTATCGCCGCTGATGGTCGATGCGATGCCGGGTATTCTGGATGTCCTTCACAGGACGGCGACGGAAAACGACGCGCTCATTTCCGGCCCGTCTGGCCTTGGATACACGTACCCGAATTTCTGGAAGGATGAGAAGGGGCTGGACCGCTTTTTTGCCCGGACGGACGATTATATGCAGCGCGCAGGGCTGCGGGTATTAACCGTATGGAACACGGTCAAGGGCGAAACGAATCCGAACGTCGGTAACAGCATTGCGGCCAATGCCCCGTCGCTGCTCGGTTTTACCTCCCAGGGCGGCACCGGAGCGGTTGCGATCTACAACAACACGATGCCCGGCCAAGAGCTGAACGTGGTGTACGGCGCTTCGGAAGGGGATCTTATTTTCCCGGTACAGCAAGCGATCGAAACTTGGGACCGCCGCTCCCCTCTCTTCGTATGCATCCAGGCGAATCCATGGGAGGTTCATTATCAGAGCTTCGTCAATGCCTATCGCCAGCTTAAAGAGAATAAGGACATCGTTGTCGTACGGCCCGACGTTTATTTCGAATTGATCCGCGAGAACAGCCGCCTGCCGATCGATCCGTTAGGGGCCAAGGAATAAGGAGTAACGTTATGATGCTGATCCGCTGGACCGTCATTTCGCTAAATTGATGCTAAAAGACATGAATGATATACTGAAATGATGATGCAGAATAGCGTTTTAGGGAGAATTCATTATGCAAAATGATCGACAGCCTTTATATATTCAAATTCAGGATTATTTTAAAGAACGAATATCGACGGGGAAATTGAAGATTAACGATAAAATCCCTTCGGAAAAAGAATTGATGAAGCAGTTCGAGGTCAGCCGGATTACGGTCGCGACGGCGCTGGGCCAGCTGGCCAAGGAGGGATGGCTTTATCGCATTCCCGGCCGCGGCAGCTTCGTGAAGGGGATTGCGGGCGAGCCCTATAGCGGCGGCAAACACGCCCCGGCATCTTCCTTGATGCAGGATGAACGAGGGCATGGGGTGTTTCCGGTTTTAAGGGACGGCGGGCACGAAGGGTCCATGTATCCGGAGCAGGGAGCGGACGGCCCAAGGAAGAAAAAGATCGTGCTGATCATCCCGACGCTGGGAGATTTTTTTGCGATCCGCCTTATCTCCGGCATCAACGAGGTGCTGATCAAACATGGATACCATATGCATATCGTCCTCAGCAACAACTCGATCGAAACCGAAAAAAGCCTGATTTTGGAATGCTTGTCGACGGGCACGTCCGGGCTCATTATTTTCCCGTCCGATGCGGAGACCTACAACGAAGAAATTCTCGCGCTCAAAATGCGGAATTATCCGTTTGTGCTGATCGACCGCTACCTTGCCGGCGTGGAAACGAATTTCGTCTGCACGGACAGCCTGGAAGGCGCGAAGCTTGCGCTGAACCGTCTTTGGGATCTGGGCCACCGCAATATCGCCATTTGCTCGGATACGCCGCTTCCCACCATCACCGTCGAAGACCGGATCACCGGCTACATGGAGGCATTGAAGCAAAAGGGAGCGATGATTAACCCGGCGCTTATTTTGACGGACTTTAAGGTGGACTATTCCGAAATCAACGAGGCGCACCCGCTCTACCGGTTTATCCGAAATCAAATGGCAACGGCTTATATTACGCTTAACGCCCGGTTGGGCGTGTATATTTTCAACATTGCGAAAAGAATCGGCCTGAAAGTGCCGGAGGATATTTCGATCCTTACGTTTGACGACCCGTCTTCGGGGTATGACGAATTCGGGTTTTTCACGCATGTTTCCCAATCGGAGTACAGGATGGGAAGGCAGGCGGCCGAAATTTTGATCCGGCTGCTGGAAGACCCGAATCCGGCCGTCAAATACAGCAAATTGATCATGCAGCCCGAGCTGGTCGAAAGATCCTCAACGGGCCCTGCCAAAAAGTAATTGTCCTATCGTTTGGACTCCAAAAGACCCTGAACTTGGTTTCAGGGTTTTTTTGTGCCGAAAAGCAATTGACATGAATAGTAATATTATATATATTTGATATTGCATATAGGATGATGGGAGGGGGAGAAATGGAACAAGCCGTTCCATTCAAACAATCAAAACTAAAGCGCTTTCTCGTACGGCATCGCGATGCCCTGATCGCCGCGGCGATCCTCGGGCCGATGATTTTCTGGTGGCTTGTCGTGTCCGGTTTTCCTACGCTGTTCGGCTTTATTCTCGGTTTTTTCGAATGGATCGGCATCCAGGGGCAGCCGAAGTTCATCGGGCTGGGCAACTACATCCGCTTTTTCGAGGACCCCCTATATTACAACGCCTTATGGCGGTCCATCTGGATGGGAGGCCTAGTTTCGGGGGTAACGCTTTTGGCGGGGTTCGGCGCCGCGCTCCTGATGAATATGCCGCTTTTCGGCAAGGGCATCTACCGGTCCATTTGGTATATTCCGGCCGTCACGTCTACGGTAGCCACGACCCAGATTTTTAATATTTTGCTTGATCCAAGCAACGGGGTCATCAATAACTTCCTGAAGTCGATCGGGCATGAGCCGATCATTTGGCAGTTTTCCACCGGCTGGAGCGTGTTTTGGATCGTGGTTTATTCCGTCTGGAAGGGGGTTGGGGGCGCGGCCTTGATCTGGCTGGCCGGTCTGCAATCCGTGGACGTATCCTTGTATGAAGCGGCCGAAATTGACGGCGCGGGGCGACGACAGAAGCTGAGGTACGTGACCATTCCCGGCTTGAAGCCGATCGCCACTTACATCGTGATTACCAGCCTGATCGGAGCGATCCAAATATACGAGCAGGTCATGTTTATTACCGGCGGCGGTCCTTACGGGCAGACGGAAGTGCTGGTCTTCCGCATCTATCGCGACGCTTTCTGGGATTTCAACCTCGGCATGGCGGGGGCCTCTTCGCTCATCATGGCCGTCATCGTGTTCACGGCCACCGTTCTTTATTACCGCAGGTCCACGAAAGCCGATCGAAGCAACACGATACCTTTAAAGAAGGGAGCGTAAACCGTGGTTTCTGTATCCGCGCATTCATCGCCGAGGCGAAAGCTGCAACTGAGCCATGTACTGGCGCATCTGGTGCTGGCCGGCGTCGGGCTTGTCCTGTTTTATCCCCTCATCTTCATGATTTTGGCCGGCTTTTTTACGAAAGACGAATTTACGACTACCGTTCTCGGATTTTTACCGATTCCCAAACATGCAACTTTGGATAATTACCTCGTTTTGTTTAAAGGCTCGTCGGATACTTCGACCAGAATGTATTTTATGAACTCGCTTTACCGCACCTTATACAGCACGTTTTTTGCCATGTTGACCTCGTTTTTGGCCGGATATGCATTCGCCCGATTGAAATTCAAGGGGAAGGATGCGCTGTTTCTGACGCTGCTGGCGACGCAAATGATTCCGGGCACCATCGCTCTCATTCCGACCTATCTTCAGCTTGCGCGCTGGCCGTTTGCCGGCGGAAACGACATATTTACCGGAGGCACAGGGCTGCTCGATACCTGGTGGGTATATCTCCTGGGCGGGCCTGCGATCAATATTATGGGGATGTTTCTGGTGAAGCAGTCGCTTGAAAAGGTTCCGTTCGAACTGGACGAGGCGGCGAAAATGGACGGTGCGGGGACGCTCCGGGTCATTTTCCAGATCCTGCTGCCCCTGCAGATGCCGATCATGGCCTTTATCGCCATTACGACGGCGCTGGGCACTTGGAACGACTTTGCCACCCCATTCTTTTATACGACCAGCGACCACATGCAGACCCTGCCTTCCGCCATTACGCGGTTATCATCCGCAGCCGTAGGCCCCGGCGGTTCTCCAAACTATCCGATGATGATTACGCTGGGCCTGGGTACGACCGTTCCCGCTTTGCTGATCTTCTTCTTTTTCCAGAAGTACATCGTGCAGGGGTTAGCCAATACGGGCATTAAGGGGTGATCGCAGCCCATTCGTTTTAAAAGCTACATACGGCTGATGACGTTTCATTCAATTGATTCAATTCATTTACGATGGAGGGATTTGTATGAAATTCGGAACAGCAGCTAAATGGGGAATATCCGCGCTTCTTATTGCGGCGCTGGCCGGTTGCGGCGGCGGAGCAGGAGGAAAAAGCGAGGTAAGCGAAAGTCCGCCGGCGGAGAAACCGGAATCTAAGGATACAACGACGCCTGCGCAGGGCACGACGATTACGGTGTTAACGGAAGGGGCGACAAACGTTGGAACCGGGAAGCTGGGAGATTTGCTGGCGCCCAAAGAGAAGGAGCTGAAAGGGAAAGGGCTGGATACGGCATATACGCCCGGAAAGCAGTTTCCGGCGGATGCGTTTGGCCTTCACTATCAGACGATCATGTACAACTTGATGAAGGAAAAAAACATTGAGGTGAACATGCAGGATTGGGGATGGGGGGAACCGCTCATCCAAAAGCAAACCGCGGGCTTCCTCGCCAAAAATATGCCGGATATCATCGTCGGCGAGACGCAGATGAACGGCTTCGCCCAGCAGGGACTGCTGGAGCCGTTCCCGGACGACATGGCGGACGAAATCCGGAAAAACGTGGCGGATGCCGCCTGGAAGCCGATGGAGTACAACGGCAAAATCTATGGCCTTGCCGCGCAGCCGGGAGTAAGCAGCCTGTTTTGGAACAAAGATTTGGTGAAGCAGGCCGGTCTTGATCCGGACAAAGCGCCCGCCACCTGGGCGGAGCTGGCCGACAACGTGAAAAAGGTGACGGAAGCCGGCAAGGGCAAATTTTACGGCGGCGGCGTTTACGCCGGAGCGAACTTCGGCGGATACCTGCGCTATGGCGCGCTGATGATGATCAACGGCGGGGCGTTTGCCGCGGACGGCAAACCGGTGTTCAACAGCGACGCCAACGTCGAAACGGTCACCCTGCTTCGGGACTTGAATGCAAGCAACGCTCCGGGCCTGATGGTGAATACGAACGAAGGCACCTATTTCGATGCCTGGTACAAAGGGCAGCTCGCTTACATTATCGACGGACCGTGGCAGTCCCAGCAGGCGAGAGACAAAAAGATCGATGTCGGCATGGCGCCGATTCCGATGTCGCCAAACGGCAAAGCCGGCAACATTACGATCGGCGCCGCATTCCACTCGGTTCCGAAGGATTCCAAGCATAAAGAAGCGGCATTCGAATATATTCGGGCCATGTACAGCAAGGACGTTCAGCAGCTTATCGCCGACTCCAACGTACGCTCTCCGATTTTGAAAGAAATCGCGGAATCCGATACGTACAAAAAAGAACATCCGGAGCTTTACACCCATTACCAGGCGATGGGCGGAAACGTGCAGGGGTTGCCGACGTTCGCCAAGGATAATTCGAAAGCATGGCAAATCTGGGGAGACGCCGTCGTAAAAGCCTTGATGACGAAAGGCGACGTGAAAGCGATCCTCGATGACGCCCAGAAGAGGGCGGAAGCGGTGACGCAATAAGCTAATTCGTTTTAAACACCACCTGAAAGCGGTCATTCGCATGCGATAATAATCGCCTGTCATTGGCGGGCGGGAATAAGGGATTTATGCTTGCTTAAAAAAGCGGCGCCTACACGTGTAGGTGCCGCTTTTCATATTTCGTTGCAGACGTTGGCGACATTAGAAGCCGTTCGACAACTTCCCTGCATTTTAGCCGTGGTTTACCTCACTGCCCCGGTCGACTCCCGCAAAATCGGTTTGGTTTGGATGTGCGTGACCTGGTACGGCTGAAAAGGCTCCTTGATGCGGGACAAAAGCATGCTCGCCGCGGTAATTCCCATCTCGTCGCTGTATATGTGGACGGTCGTCAGATGGGGTTCGACAATCCGGGACTCGGGCGCGTTGTCGAACCCGGCCACCACGATGTCGTCCGGAACGGAAACGTTCCGGTTTTTTAAAGCTTTCATGACGTTGACCGCAATAAAATCGTTTGCGCATACGAAGGCATCCGGCAGCTCCCTGATTTGGCCCAGCCGTTTGTCCATCCAATCCGATTCCGAAGTGAACTCGCGGTCCGGGTTTAGGATGCACAGCCCGGTATCCAGCCGGATTCCAGCCTCTGTCAAGGCCCGGTTAAAGCCGACCCAGCGCTCGTTGAAGCTTTTGCAGTGGTTATAGTCGCCGATGAATCCCAAGGACCCGTGGCCGCTTTCGATCAATTTTGTCGTCAGGTCGTACGTGCTGTGCTCATTTTCCATCAGGAGCAGATCCGCCTGCAGGGCAGGGTAGAACATGTCCGCCGCGCAATCGATAAATATGGTCGGCAGCCCGAGACTGGTAATCAGTTTGCTATATTCCAAGTCGAACAACTCGATGCAGATGATGCCGTCCACTTTGGATGCTTCGAAATTATTCGGCAGCTGCAGGGCGCTTCGCTCAATGTCCCGCACGATATGGATCGATAAATTATATCCTTCGGCGCTGATTCTTTTTTCAAGCCCGCTGATCAGGCGCGAGCCGAAATGGGATGTGTTGGGCAAATTGGCGGTCAGCAGCGCGATATTTCCCGGGTTTTTGGCCATGAGGTTTTCGGTTTCCATATAAGCAAACTGCTTATATTTCAGCTCGATCGCCTTTTTGATTACCTTGTTCCGGGTTTCGCTCGGAATGCTGCCGCTGCCGTTCAGCGCTTTCGATGCCGTGTTTCTGGAGATGCCCAGTGCATCGGCTATATCTTGAATTGTGACTTTCTCTTTCGCCATTGTATACGATTCCACCTCTAATAGTTTTAGTTCCCGCGTCCGATCACGTCTTTCAATCTTTTTTCTTATACGTCAAATGTATAATAGTTTGGATGAAATAGCAATGTTTTGTTTGCAAATGCACAATCAGATTTTACATTTAAACTCCGGCTCATCTTCCCTTGAAGAAGGTGTTGTTTATATCGTTGTGTGCTAGATATTAAATTTTGAAGTGGAATATTTTGTATCAATGCCAAGGGATTAGTCATGATTATCACACTGATGTTGTGACATTAAGTGCGGTGATAAGATAATTATGAACAAATTTATATTGTCAATTGCACAAAAATATATTTACAAAAATTGTTGACGGAAGTGAATGCCGTTTGGTAAATTGTAAAAGCAGCGGTAAACATACGTCACATTGAAAGCACTTTCGGACGGCTGCAATGTACAACTTCGTAGAAGAATGGAGGTCAACGTTTGGAAAATACAGTGGAAGTCAGCCAAAGGGTAGCGGTGCCGAAACGGAGGAATTCCACAGGGCGCATGCTTGATTATTTGAGAAGGCATTATTTCTTGTATTTACTGCTGACCCCGGCGCTTATCCTGACCCTTATTTTCAAATACGTCCCGATGTACGGCGCCATCATCGCATTCAAAGATTTCAGCCCAATCAAGGGGATTATGGGAAGCGAATGGGTGGGTTTGAAGCACTTCGAAAAGTTTTTGTACTCGCCAAATTTCGACGTCATTTTTATGAATACGCTTAAATTGAGCTTTTTTGGCCTCATTTTCAGCTTCCCGGTGCCGATCCTGCTTGCATTGATGTTAAACCAGATCCGCAGGGCGTCGGTTAAAAAGAACATCCAACTCTTTTTATATGCGCCGAATTTCATATCGGTGGTCGTCATCGTCGGGATGCTGTTTATCTTTCTGTCGCCGACGGGGCCGGTCAACCATATTCTTTCATGGCTCACGGGAGAGCCGCTCATGTTCATGTCCGAGCCGAAGTATTTCAGATGGATTTACATTTTGTCGGATATTTGGCAGGGAGCCGGCTGGGCTTCGATCATTTACGTGGCCGCGCTTGCGAACGTCGATCCGGAGTTGCACAATGCGGCAAGCCTGGACGGGGCGAATCTGCTGCAGCGTATCAGGCATATCGATCTTCCGACCATCCGGCCGATCATGGCGATCGTGTTTATTCTCGCTGCCGGCGGAATCATGTCCATCGGGTTCGAAAAGGCTTATCTGATGCAAACTTCGATGAACCTACCGGCTTCGGAAATCATCGCCACGTACGTTTACAAGGTCGGCTTGCAGTCCGGCGATTACGCATATTCCGCGGCGGTCGGATTGTTCAACTCCGTTATTAACGTCGTGCTCCTCGTTACCGTCAACCTGATCGTCAAAAAACTTAATGAAGGCGAAGGTCTCTATTAGGAAGGAGTTTTTAGGTCATGGCCGTCAAATATTCCCGGTTCGACCGGTTGTTATTGTCCCTCAACGTCATTTTTCTGGCGCTGGCCGTTCTGGTTGTCGTCGTGCCTTTAGTGTACATCGTCGTCGCCTCGTTTATGGATCCGACCGTGCTGCTGAATCAAGGACTGTCTTTTCGGGTCTCGGATTGGACCTTGGACGGATATAAAAAGATTTTGGAGAATCCGGCCATGCTGCGCGGGTTCGGAAACGCCGTGTTTTATTCCGCCGCGTTTGCCGTTGTAACCGTTACCGTTTCGATATTTGCCGGATACGCGCTTTCGCATGCCCAACTCGCCGGCCGCCGTTTTTTTATGACCTTGTTTGTCATCACGATGTTTTTCGGGGGCGGGCTGATTCCTACATACCTGCTCGTCAAGCAACTCGGCATGCTGAACACCGTGTGGGCCGTCATCATTCCGGGCGCCGTCAACGTGTGGAACATCATCCTGTCGCGAACCTTTTTCAAAGGCGTGCCCAACGAGCTGAAGGAAGCGGCTAACGTCGACGGCGCTTCGGATATCGGCATCTTTTTCCGGATCGTGCTGCCTTTGTCCAAACCGATCATTTTTGTGCTGGCGCTTTATGCGTTTGTCGGACAGTGGAATTCGTATTTCGACGCGATGATTTATTTGGAGGACGCGAAGCTGCATCCGCTGCAGTTGGTGCTGCGTTCGATTTTGATCCAAAACCAGACGGCGCCGGGAATGATCAGCGACCAGTTGGCCATGAACGAACTGAAGCGGCTGTCGGAAATGATCAAATATTCGGCGATTGTCATCTCAAGTCTCCCGCTGCTCGTGATGTACCCGTTTTTTCAGAAATATTTCGAAAAAGGTGTCATGGTCGGTTCCTTGAAATAAAGGCCGCCTGAACATAAATGGCATGGATCCATTCTTACATTATGGAGGTCATAAAGATGAAAGAGCTAAAAAGAAAGAAAGCCATGACCCAAACTCTGTCCCTTTCCGCGCTGGCAGCGCTGCTGCTTCTCTCGGGCTGCGGCGGAGGCGGCGGGGAAGCGAAAGAATCGGAAGGCGGCAAGGTGACGCTTAACTTCCTGACGCAGAGTTCGGCGCTCGCTCCGGCCGACCCGAACGACAAGCTGATCAACAAACGGCTGGAAGAAAAAACGGGCATCCATATCAATTGGAAAAACTACACAAACGACGTATTTGTCGAAAAGAGAAACTTGGCCGTGGCCAGCGGCGATTTGCCCGACGCGATTTTCGATGCAGGCTACGGTGATTACGATTTGCTGAAGCTGGCGAAGGACGGCATCATCATTCCGCTCGACGACCTGATCGAGCAGCATATGCCGAATTTCAAAAAAGTGCTTGAACAAGCGCCGGAATACAAAAAAATGATCACCGCTCCGGACGGGCATATCTATTCCTTCCCGTGGATTGAAGAACTCGGCTCCGGCAAAGAGCGAATCCAGTCGGTGGACGATCTTCCTTGGATCAACGTCGAATGGCTGAAAAAGCTGGGGCTTGAAATGCCCAAAACGACTGAAGAGCTGAAAAAAGTGCTGATCGCCTTCAAAACGCAGGATCCGAACGGCAACGGGAAAGCGGACGAAATTCCGTTATCCTTCATTAATAAGCCGGGCGGCGAAGATCTGGCATTCCTGTACGGCTCCTTCGGGCTTGGAGAGAACTGGGACCACACCGTCGTAATGAATGACGGGAAGGTGGTGTTCACAGCGGCGCAGGAAGGCTATAAAGAGGCGATCAAGTACATTCATGAGCTGTATCAGGAAGGGTTGGTCGACATCGAATCGTTCCAGCAGGATTGGAACACGTATCTCGCAAAGGGCAAGGACCACCGTTACGGTTTGTATTTTACGTGGGATAAAGCCAACATTACCGGGGCGAACGATGCGTATGACCTGATGCCGCCGCTGGCCGGCCCGAGCGGGGAAGTCAACGTGGCGAGAACGAACGGGATCGGTTTGGACCGCGGACGGATGGTCATTACAAGCAGCAACAAACATTTAGAGGAGACCGCCAAATGGGTGGACCAGCTTTACGATCCGCTGCAGTCCGTGCAGGACAACTGGGGGACTTACGGGGATACAACCCAGCAAAACATTTTCGAATTCGATGAAGCGAAAGGAATGCTAAAGCATTTGCCGCTTCAGGGCACGGCTCCGGTGGAGCTTCGGCAAAAAACGAGCATAGCCGGTCCGTTGGCCATTTTGGACGAGTATTACGGCAAGTACACGACAATGCCGGACGACGCCGCTTGGCGGTTGAAGCTGCTCAAAGACGTGATGGTGCCGCATATGAAAGCGGAAAACACATACCCGAACGTATTCTTTTCCCTTGAAGATTTGGATCGGCTGTCGACCATTCAAGCGGATTTGTTCCCCTATGTGGAGCGTAAGCGGACCGAGTGGTACCAGAACGGGAAGATCGACCGGGAATGGGATGCTTACTTGAAGGAGTTGGATCGGCTCGGGCTGCAGGAATGGCTGAAAATCAAGCAGGCGGGTTATGACCGGAATGCAAAATAAACGCATAAATCGGAGTTCCAGGATATAAAAAGTAAAAGGCTGGGCAGCGCTGTTTTCAGGCGGCGCTGTCTCGGCAATGATTACGATAACGAAGGGGTTTAGCAGATGTCTACAATCGCAAAGCAAAACCGCCGCGGCGTTTATCATTTTTCCCCGAAGGAAAACTGGATGAACGACCCGAACGGCATGGTTTATTTTAAAGGCACCTACCATTTGTTTTACCAGCATCACCCGTTCGGAACCACCTGGGGGCCGATGCACTGGGGGCATGCGATCAGCAAGGACCTCGTAACGTGGGAGGAGCTTCCCGTCGCCTTGGCACCGGACGAACACGGCATGATTTTTTCGGGCAGCGCGGTTGTCGACTGGAACAATACCACCGGTTTTTTCGGGGATGAGCCGGGGCTTGTCGCGATTTTTACGCATCACGTAGAAGGGGAAGGCTCGCAGCCCCCGGTACAGTACCAAAGCATTGCTTATAGCACAGACGAGGGGCAAACATGGACGAAATATGAAGGGAACCCGGTGCTGCGGCATGATGCCGTTATCGATTTCCGCGATCCGAAGGTGTTCTGGCATGAGTCGTCGGCGCAGTGGGTGATGATCGTTGCCTGCGGCCAATCGGTGTGCTTGTATCGTTCGCCGAACTTGAAGGAGTGGACGCTTTCCAGCGAGTTCGGGGAGGGGATCGGCTTCCATGGCGGCGTGTGGGAATGCCCGGATTTGTTCCCGCTTCCGGTCGAAGGGACCGACGGGCAAACCCGGTGGGTTATGCTGGTGAGCATCGGTGACCACCCCGATTTCATGGAAGGCTCCAGAACGCAGTATTTTATCGGGGATTTTGATGGGGAGCGGTTTATTCCGGATGTTTGTTCACGGAAGACCATCAGATGGGTTGATTACGGACGGGACAATTACGCCGGCGTCAGCTGGTCGGATATTCCGGCAGAGGACGGCAGACGTCTGTTTATCGGCTGGATGAGCAACTGGAAATATGCCAACCTGACGCCGACGGACGGCTGGAGGGGAGCGATGACCATCGTCCGGGAGCTTCGGCTTCGGGAGATTGACGGCGAGGCAGCTTTGGTTCAGCAGCCGGCCCGTGAGCTGGAGGCGTACCGCAAGCCGGTCGTTTCCTTGAAAAGCGTGGATGCGGCTGCCGCTGCGAAGCAGTTATCCGGCCTGCGGATGGAGAGCTTCGAAATCGATGCCCTAATAGGCTTGTCAGATTCGAGTCAAGGGAGAATTGCCTTTAAAGTAAGAACCGGAACAAGCGAGGAGACGGTCATCGGCTACGATGCAATCGCCAAGGAGGTGTATGTGGACCGCACCCGATCCGGCATGGCTGATTTCCATCCGGCATTCGCGGGCAGACATTCCGCTGTTTTGAAGGATACTTCCGGATTATTAAAGCTGCGCATCTTCATTGACAGATCTTCCGTCGAAGTGTTTGCAGGCGGGGGCCAGGTCGTGCTGACCGATTTGATTTATCCCGACGATACGTCCATGGGCATGACCGTTGACACTGAAGAAGGGCTTACCATCAACGCGCTCCATATTTACGATTTATCCGTCTAGTTCCTTATACTTAACGATGTCGAAAAAACGCCAGGGGTCGGATCGTTCTTGCGGCTGCTTTTGAAGCAATCGGTTCCGTCTTCCCGTTATCCGTGTATTATGCGGCCAGTTGCCGGACTTTTTGACGAAACTGCAAATTTTCAAATGGAAGAATCAAATGTAAGGGGAAGTTTGATATGCGAATTGGAGCAATTGAGGCCGGCGGTACGAAATTCGTCTGCGGGATCGGAAACGAGGATGGAAACATCGAAGAAAGCATCAGCTTTGCGACCAAACATCCGGACGTGACGATGCCCAAAGTGGTTTCCTACTTTATGGATGCGCGGGTAGAAGCGATCGGCATCGGTTCGTTTGGCCCGATCGACCTCCGCCCTGACAGCCCGACGTACGGCTGCATCACGACAACGCCCAAACCGGGCTGGGCGCATTATCCTCTGCTCGGAGAGCTGCAAAGCCGCTTCGCCGTCCCATTCGGCTGGGACACCGACGTCAATGCCGCCGCTTTGGGCGAGGTTCTATACGGCGCAGCGAAAGGCCTCGATAGCTGTATTTATTACACGATTGGCACGGGAGTGGGTATGGGCGTATATACCGAGGAACGGCTCGTCCACGGGCTGGTTCATCCGGAAGGCGGGCATGTGCTGATTCGACGCCACCCGGAGGATGATTTTCCGGGAGTCTGCCCATTCCACGGCGATTGTTTGGAAGGGATGGCAGCGGGACCCGCGATTGAAGCTCGCTGGAAGGCGAAGGGGCATCTGCTGCCGTCGGACCATCCGGCCTGGCCGATTGAAGCGCATTACATTGCCCAGGCTGTCGCCGGAGCGATCCTGACGCACTCGCCGCAGAAGGTTATTCTGGGCGGAGGCGTGATGCAGCAGCACCAGCTGTTTCCGTTGATCCGGGAGGAAGTAAAGCGGAATCTGAACAGTTACGTGCAGGCCGAAGAAGTGCTTGGGGGAATCGGTGAATATATCGTGCCTCCAGGCCTTGGAAACGAAGCCGGATTGCGTGGCGCCTTGGCGCTTGGATGGCGGGCGTTACAGAAGACAAGGCCGAGCTTGATGGCATAATGTGGGAACGGTAACTATCATCTCCGTCCGCAACGGCAAAGTTCCGGGGGGCGGTACACCGCTTGGGCAAATGAAAAACGGGGAGTCCCGCCAAAGCTGGACGATAGGTTCGGAAGCAGCGCTACAATGATGTTAGTATGCACGAGAGATTGCCGCCTTTATTCGAAATCGTTTCTATGAAAAAAACAAAACATCCGCCCCGGATTTTTCCGGGGCGGATGCCGTTTACGAGCCGAAAGCGGCTCATTCGATACCGGCAAACGTGCCGTAGATCAAGAACACGTTCAAGATCGTCAGGACGATCGCGATGGTCCAGGACAAATATTTGACCCATGCCCGGTTTGCGAATTCCCCCATCATTTTTTTGTCGCTGGTGAAAATGGTCAGCGGGATGATGGCAAACGGGAGTTGAACGCTCAGGAATACTTGCGTATAAAGGAGTAGATGTTCCACCGCATTTTCCCGTCCGCCGTACAGGATGACGCAGATGATGACGGGAATGACGGCGAGGAGCCGCGTAATCATCCGGCGCAGCCAGGAAGGCATTTTCATTCGGATAAAACCTTCCATAACAATCTGGCCGGACAAGGTGCCCGTTATGGTCGAGTTTTGGCCCGATGCCAGCAGCGCTACGGCAAACAGCGTGCTGAGCAGGGGACTGGCGATGGCGCCGACGATCGCGTTATCGGCAAGCGCGTTGTACAAGTCGGTGAACCGGCCCAAATCGCTGGTAGAACCGAAAAACATGGCCGCTCCCAGCACCAGCAGCAGGCAGTTGATCACAAACGCGATGCTCAGCTGGATGTTGGAATCGATGGTCGCAAAACGGACGGCTTCCTTTTTGCCTTCGGGCGTCCGTGCAAACTGCCGCGATTGGACGATCGATGAGTGCAAATACAGGTTATGCGGCATGACGGTCGCCCCGACGATCCCGAGCGCGATCAGCAGCATGCCGTTGTTGGTCGCGATTTCCGGGCTTGGGATAAATCCTTGCAGCAACGGTCCGATGCTAGGGTTCGACAAAAGCACCTCGTACAAAAATACGATAAAAATCGTTGCAATCAGCGTCGCGACGATGGCTTCGATTTTGCGGAAGCCGACTTTCGCCAGCAGCAGAAGCAGCAGTACGTCCAAAGTTGTAATCAGCACGCCGACCAGCAGCGGAATTTTAAACAACAGCTGCAGCGCTACCGCGCCTCCGATGACTTCGGCGATATCGGTAGCCATAATGGCGAGCTCGGTTAAAATCCATAAGACGACGGCAACGGGTTTGCTGGTCGCTTGGCGCGTTGCTTGGGCCAAATCCATTCCGGTCACGATGCCCAGCTTGGCGCACATACTTTGCAGCAGCATGGCGATGAGGCTTGAGAGCAGGATAATGCTGAGCAGCGTATATCCGAATTGCGACCCGCCTTGGATGGAGGTGATCCAGTTTCCCGGATCCATATAACCGACGGCGACCAAAGCGCCGGGACCGCTATAAGCGGCGAGTTTTTTCCAAAATCCCGCGTTTTTCGGGAGCGAAACGGTATTGTTTATTTCTGCAAGGCTCAAACCGTTGGTAGAAGTAAACACGTTATGCTGCTTTTGTTTCGCTGTTTTTTGGACTGCAGTTAAGTTTTCCATATTCATCCCTTCTATCATTCATAATATTAGTTATTCATGATCCGGACATTTTGCTTCTTACAACGCTATTTTGCATCAGGTAAACTTTTTTGTCAATGGCAAATATAATTTGATATATAAAAATTAATTGTTTCAGTACAAGTTTTGAAGATATAGGAGAAGCCGCGGTTAGAAAAATTCAGTAAAACGCTGCGTACAGCGGGGCTTCCAGCTTTTTCGAGTAAGGCGTTCGTTGAATGAAAAAGTCGGAAGCCATGCTGAGAAGCAGCTCGTCTTCCGCCAAAAAAATAAAAAAACCGGAAGGCTTCTTTCCCGCTAAGCGAGAAGGGCTTTCCGGTTTTTTTTGCAATGATAGAATATCCACTTTCAGATCTTGGCCGCGCCGGAGCCGAAGCCCCGTTTAAACAAGAGCGACGTCGACAGCTTGGCGCACCATAGGGTAACCGCAATAAAGACGAGGCACCAGATGACGGCCGGAACATGCGTCGCTTGGGCCAAGTTGGCCGCATCTCCGGCGGAAGCGGGACGTGTAACCGACAGGACCAAAATGACGAACGGGCTGATCACGGATTCGACCAGGCAGATGAAAGCGATGAGCAAATAATAGCATTTTTGCAGCAAAGGCGGAGCCATGAAAGCCACGAGACCGCTTAAGACGGCAAAGCCGACGCACCAAAGGAGCCCGTAGCCGTTGCGGACGAACAATGCCGCCGCGACAATGGCAAGAATCATGACCGTAAGCAGTCCGGCCCGTTCATTTCGTTTGGCATAAAGGTAAAACAGCAGTACCGCAAACAGCGCCGAACCGACATATCCGGCAAGCGAGATCGGAATCGCCATCCAATTGCTCGAAAAGGTAGAGAGGGTCACTCCGCCCTGGTTGCTGTACAAGTGGATGACGTTGACCCTGCCCGATAATGCGAGCGTCACCAGCGCATGCGACAGCTCGTGAATCAGGGTGTCCACGTTGCGGAAAAATGCCGAAAACGGGAGAAAACGCGTTAAAATGCCGGTCAGCACGACGACCGCGATCATTTTTAACCAAGCTTGAATGGCCGTTCCCTCATTTCTGTACGATTTGTTTCTATCTTACATGCCGGCGCCGGGAAATTCCAGAATCAATCATGAAAGAAGCGAGATTCCGTGCGTAGGTTGCGTCTCGCTGCAGAAAACCGTACCAAAAAATGAAATATACATTCGTCAAAAGCCAAGAAACCGCTCCTTTAGTGTCAAGGTGCGGCTTCCCGTGCATATACTGAAACATCTCATATTTTATAAAATCGCAATTTGAGCTTCGATGAAATGAAACTTAGGGCTACGCCAATCTTTCAATTACGATCGAGGCGCTTACGACAGGCGTTCCCCCGCCAATAGTACTTTCGAGAATCAAATTCCCCATGTTATCGATCCGGTTCAGCGTCAGGGTGCCTCCAGCCGTCAACTGGGCAACGACCTGACCCGGATAAGGTTGGTTTCCTGCGTTGGTGCCATAGTTGCTGCATGGAACGAGCGTAGCGGGGAGCGGTCCGGCGGCATCCGGATCAAAGAACAGCCCGAAGGCGTTGTTTCCCGGGGTCGGGAACACTTCCCAGCTGATTTTATAGGTTCCGGTCTCCAGAATATTGAGCGTTGAAGGGGCAGTAAAGGAAACTGCCGTTCCGTGAATTAACGAGTTGTTGAAGGTGACGGCTCCGCCCTGTCCGCCGGGGGTAGGGGCCGCTGCGACGTTTTGATCGACGGTGCTGCACAAAAACGCGAACGATGCGATGCCTCCGGCAGGTCCGGCAGGTCCTTGGGGTCCTTGAGGGCCGGGGATGCCTTGGGGCCCTGCGGGTCCTTGAGGTCCCTGAGGTCCTTCAGGGCCTTGTGCCCCTGGAAGGCCTTGAGGACCTTGCGCTCCCGGAAGCCCTTGCGCTCCTGGAATACCTTGTGGTCCCGGAAGCCCTTGTGCTCCCGGAAGCCCTTGTGGTCCCTGCGGTCCTTGAGGTCCCTGTGGCCCTTGAGGGGCTGTCACATTAACTTCGGGAGGAGGACAGTTTACTTTTACTATTTTTTTAACGACAACTTGTTTCTTTTTCTTATGGTGATGGCAACGATGGTGGGGGTGTACAACCGTTTTGATTCTGCCTTTGCAGCGCTTTTCTGCACAATGCAATGATATGCACCTCCTGTAGATTTGTCTACAGCATACGGGTCTACTCTCATTTTGGCATGGACGGATAACTATCGTTTGGTAGACTTACGACCATATTTCGGGAAAACGGGCTTATGGTACGGGAAAATCGTCTACTAGGACAAGCTTGCAGCTGTCGGAGCCGCCGTTTAGGCTTTTGCCCAAATATTAATGGGCTTCATTCCGGGCGTGGCCGAAAATTTTCTTTAGATGACTTGCCATAGCTTTAGGCCTGAGGAAAGGCACGCAGACCTATTGCGCTTTCCTTTTGAAAAAATAATCGATAGATTTTACCAAAAATATATTGCGTATCGTTACGTAACATGTTACCATGGTTTTCAACGAAGGAATCCCGCGAGGATGCTCCCTTCGGTTTAGCGGGAAGTCGTCATGGATATCCGGATATCCGAAAGTGAATCCCGTGAATGGCCGTTGTATCGATACAGGAAAGGATTGATTTTTTTAATCACTCATATAGCGTTACGTGACGTCATATATTATTGTGAAACGAAAAGGAGATGTATTTATGAAAAAAGTTCTGTATGTGCCGCTCGATGATCGTCCATGCAACCTCGATGATGTTGTTATGCAGGCAAAAGCAGCCGGGATTCATGTCATTATTCCGGATGCCAACGACGTCAAAAACCGGCTCGATACCGAGGCCGATTCCGAAGGGAACACGCTCGTTAGAACGTATGCGCCGGTGTTCGGAAACACCGGACATATCCGGCAGTTTATCCGGGACCATATCCGGTCGGCCGACGGATTCATTATCTCATCCGATATGCTGGCTTACGGAGGGCTGATCGGCAGCAGGCGTTTCCGCGCCGACGGCGGCGGCGCCTATCCGAACTATGATCCGGATACCACCGGGCTGCTGGACGTCATCCGGGAAATCAAGCAAACTTGTCCCCATAAGCCCGTATTTGTGCTCGACACGATTATGAGGCTTGCCACGACGGTATTCGTCGAGGGATTGACGCAAAGCGCGTACGACGAGGCGCGGGCGTTTGCGCAGCAGCCGCGGGCCGAAGCTTCGGAGTTTGAAGCGATTTTGGACGGATACGACATCAAGCCCGACGGCACCCATTTCGGCACTCCGGTCCATTTTGACAAAGAGCAGTATTACAATGCCCGCCGCCATAAATTCAAAACGAATTACTATATACTGGACCAGCTGGTCCGCACCGGCGCGATCGATTTTCTTGCCGTAGGCGTCGACGACTCGTATACACAAGGCGTGCAGGCGAACGAAATCGCCTTCCTGGAAGATTACGTGGATCGGCACCTGAACGGCTCGGACGGCCAGAATCCGGACCGTGTCATCCTTCTTCCGGATGCGGACGGGCTCGGCTATTCGTTGATGGGACGTATGGCAAGCCATTTGCACCAGTGCAGCTCCAAACCGCGTTACGGCGTTCGGTATTTCGGGCCGGACGGTTCGACAATCATCAATCCTTATGAGTATATGAGCGTGCATGATAATATCCGGTATCACGTGAATCTGATCGGCGGACGTTTTGTCGATTCCGGGCCTTGCGACGTGGAAATCGTTGCCGTGACGGGGGCGGATCGGGCAGCGGAAGCTGCAGACCATGCCGCAGCCAATGCGCGCAAGCGGCAGCTTACCGTCGTCATCGACTTCGTCGGCGGCGGCGCAGCGGATGAAACCGTCACCCAAGCATTGCTGGATCAAGCGTCGACAGGGCTGCTGTTAGGGTACAGCGGCTGGAACACGGCAGGGAACAAAATCGGGATGGCGCTCGGCATGGCCCATTCCAGGCATGCCTTCCTGGTGACGGAACGGCGCCCGCATGCCCTGGATACCGCCGTAGACGCGCATGGATCGCTGTTGTTCAAACGTTTCCTGAAGGATTACTATTACAAAAAGTTGACGATTGCTGAAGTACGAACCTATTCCAGGGCGCATACCCTGTTTGCCAACGTTCCGTATGCCGACCAGAATATGCTTTTGTTTAACTCGCCGGAGGATTACGAGGCGATCGTCAAGCTGCTTCGGGACCGGATGCAGACAAACACGGAAGCACTTTCGCAAAGAAATGCGTTTCTGCCATGCGCCTCGCAGGCGATCCGGCAGATCAAACGCCCCGGCGGCTGGACTTGTTCGACATACAACGGAGCGGCGTTGGCTTACGAAAATCCGGGATTTATTTGGGGCCGCGCCTTTGAAATAACCCTTCGTCCAAGCGTCACGGTGCAATCATGAAGCACTTATTCTCCTTTCATATAGTATAAATCTTCAAAAGAGAGCAGTCCGTTTTCCATAACGGGCTGCTCTTTTGGCGAATGATAGATTCGCTAGAAGCGGCTCATATTGCGTAACGATACAAAGCATACTATAATCAAAACGGTGAGAAGGGGGACGTGGCATGAAATATACGCTGAACTTATTCGGATACGCGATCGATTGCCGGATCGATTTTCCGGACGGAAAAATGCGGATTCACATTGACGATGAAGATCAGGCCGCATTACGGGCCTACCTGCTGCGGGTATTGGTCAAATACGGACGGCAGCCCGGGCCGCAGGACAGCCTGGAAAACCTGGTTCGGGACGCGATTGAGATCGAAAAGGGCATGAACGGGCATTTAAGCGAGCCGAAGCTGAAGCTCCCTTACGAATTCCAGCCCGAAATCAAAGAAAAGCTGATCGAAGCCGCGGAACTGCAGGATATGTCCGCAACGCAGCTTCTGATTCGCCTGATTGAAAGAAAACACCAAAGCGTGTTCGGGAAGGAAGGCTGAACGATGGCTTACGGAAACAAAGTCAAATTTCACTATGACGTTCCCGTCTATATTAAACAAATGCTGGCGGACACGGCTAAAAAATTGAACATGACCGCAACCGAACTCCTCTCCAAGACGATCGAGGAAGAATATATCCGCGTAAAGTCCTTGCAAGAGTCTAAGCAAGATTAAGCCTGCCCGCCATTTCGGCAAACATACGGATGCTGAAAAGCGGAAGGCTTTCATAAGCATACCCCGGGTCGCCCATATCCGTCGCAAAGCAGTGGCACTCGGTATAATGTTCTTGAGGGTTATGTTCGATCAGCAAAAGCTGAATCTGAGCGTGATCCGTTAGCAGCTTATAGAAATACTCCGATCCGGAATCGGCCTCGATCAGATCCGTTACCGCTTGTCTCATTTGTTTGGGCAGCCGGCATCTCAACTCGGAGAGACCCGTTTCCGGATTCATTTTTTGAATGATCGTCGTCAAGCCCAATCCACCCCGTTTCTTGTAGTTCATTATCCAATCCTCAAGCTAAAGCTCCTTCGTTTTCAAATTATACCAAACATATGTTCCTATGTTAAGAGTGTTTTTCTATAGATTGGAATACGGGGCGCGTTTCATAGGCGTCTCGCTTTGTTTTTCGGCCCAAAAGGAATGATTCTGCTCCACGCAAAATAAGGGATTCGAGCCCTCCGATATGGAGGTCGAATCCCTGTTTATTTAAGCGGCGATCGATTCCGACAGCTGTGGCGATCGCTTAATGGCTTAAAGGCGTTTCAGTCTGCGCTTTTTTCAACGGTTTTCCGGTCAATAGAAGGTAAATGCCGAACAGAAGCTTGACGCCGATATCGATATACGCAATCAGCCGGAAGTTTAGGCTCGAATCCAGCATGCCAAGCAGCGCATCCGCGATCAGCAGCACGGCGAGCACGAACATCGAAGGACCGTGAACCCAAGCCATCGGGATAAAATGAATGCCTATAGCAAGAAACGCACCAAGCCATATGAGCCGGTAGTTTTCATCCGCGAAATGCGGCCCGCCGATCAGCACCATCAATACAAACATGAGGATGATCGAAAATAAAAGCATCCGGTTTTGCCCTTTCGTCGGTCTTCCGTACGACAATTTGCGGCTTAACGATTTGTTGGCCAGAATGCCGAATATCCCGATGACATAGCCGAAAGAAAAAACGGGCATCATGATCAGCTGCTTTCCTCCCGCCATCAGCCCGGCGAAAATGACCACAGCGACCCAGATCAGCCATAGCCCGCAAACTCTTTTGTTCAAAAAGTTCGATTTGTTCCATAATCCCCCCGATAAAGCCTTTTCTATCACTTGTTTCCCTCCCTAACAACTGGTTCAGTAACCATTATAGACCAGGATATTCAGCTTGAAACCCTGCCCATAAACCTAAAAATCCTGATTCTTTTGCCCCTTGCGGCCACTCGTAACGACCGTAACCGGCTCCGCAAAACCAGCCGCAAGACAATTGTGGAGAACCCTCAACACGTATTCGGTGAAGCCGGATAAAAGCTGTGTTAGTCTGTTTACAGGAAGCAATTAACAAATGCACCAAGAACTTTTGAAGGGAGACATTCCTTTGGGAAACTGCTTGAACGTTAACTTGCCCCGTACCCAATCGTCGTAAAAAGGAGGTGAACGTCATGAGCGACCTGAACATGGAATTGAACAAAGAACTGGAAAATCTCGACCTGGAGCTGATCGAGCTTGATCAAGCGGAAGCGATCCCTTCCACTGCAGCATCGAGTGGAAGCGGCAGCAGCTCCACCTGCGGATCTTCGTCCTGCTCCTCTTGCTCTTCATCTTGTGCATAAGCTTGAAGCGAATCGGATCGAACTCATTAAAAATTTTAAAGGAGATGTAAAACATGAACCAATTGAACAAGGAACTGAACAAAGAACTGGAAAATCTCGATCTGGAGCTGATCGAGCTTGATCAAGCGGAAGCGATCCCTTCCACTGCGGCTTCGAGCGGCAGCGGCAGCCACTCCACCTGCGGATCCTCTTCCTGTTCTTCCTGCTCTTCTTCCTGTGCTTGAGCACATTCAGCGGAGCAAATCATACGCTTGCGCAAGACTTACTTTCCTAAGATGGATTCAAAAACCTTGGATGGGGCGGTAGCGGCCGCTTCATCCAAGGGATTTTCCGGAGGAGGAGCATTGGTGACGGAGCCCCACGTATTCATCCGCCAAAATCATTTGTCTTCACATTCTATTCAGCGCCTGAAGGATCATTTCTACCTTCGATTCGCCAACTATCGCGAAGAGCGCTCGGCCTTTGCAACGCAGCAGCAGGAGCTGCGCCAACAATTATCCGGATTCATTGAACGTGAGCCGGGAGCCAGAATTGCATACATACGCCTCCAGCAGGGGATGAAAAGAGGCAAGATACAGTTCGAAAAGATCCCCAAGCTTGAATTCGTTGATCCGGTTCTGTTGGAAAGCATCCGGTCCCATCTAATCCGTGGACAGGAACTTCAGCGGGGTGAGGATCTTTTGCGGGAACAATTTGAAAAAGAATATAAAAGGCAAGCGGAAGAGCTTTATGAGCTGTTCCGGGAGCAGTCAAACGTACAAAATGCATTGCTGTTCACCAACTTTGAAATGTATTGTTCGTTGAACAATTCCTATAGCCCGAAAAAAACAGGAAAGGTTTGGAAGATTATGATGCGTTCATTTGCCAAAACCGCCCCGTTATCCACGTTTACCTCCATCGGCAGGCCGGGTGCCCGGGCATCGACCAGCCGGATCCGTTTGGCCCAGTGGATATTGCTTGCATGGTTTGATTATTTTCTTCTGCTGCCGGAAGTAGTCCGGGCAAGCCGTTTTCGAGTCAAATATGAAGCCGATCCGGTTGGAGAAGCGGTTTGGACCGTCGGCGCCGGGGAGCCTATAGAAGTCCGGCCGGGTCTATACCAACGTGACAAACGGCGATTCGCATTAAAGGAATCCCGTCTGCGAAATCTCCCTTCCGGCAGCATCGTTACATGGGAGGAACTCGCCTCCCGCTTGGGCGTCGGAACGGATTGGGTTGAAAGCCGGACCACGAAGCTGTTGGCAGCCGGATATCTTCGAAATGTGCTGGAGCGCAAGGCGGACACCCTTACCTTAACCGCCCTGATTGACGAAGCGTCTTCTTTCCGGAACGTTTCCGGGAGAGTCGACGGTTTCGTCAGACATCTGGAGGCATTGCATCTCATTGCTACCCGGATGGAAAACGCCACGGATCTTCATATACGGGAGTCGCTGATCCATTCCGCGCAGAAGCATGCGGCAGCATGCTGCGATGCGGTGTTGTGGAAAGGAAAACGTCCCTTGGATCTGTTTCATGAAGACAGCTATATTCCTGCGGGCTCCGATGAGATTCAGGTTCCCGCCAGAAGAACGATCGACAAATGGGCAGATATTCTTCCCTTATTCGATCACAGGTTAAAGTTCAGGCTGTTTATGAAAGAATTGCTTAAGGAAAGGCTCCCTGCTTCCTATGAGTCGCTTCGCCAGTCCCTTTCGGAATACGCCGGCATGTACGAAAAAGAGGTAGCTTTGCGCCGGACCAGCCGAAATACAGTATTTGCCGCATCGCCCCAGGTAACCGGCCTTGAAGATTTGAAAGATGTTTATCGGGAACGGATCAAACCGGCTGAAAACGGCGAGGACGTGCATATCGGGGAAGATGAGCTTATGGATCTTAAAGCGCAGCTTGAGGAGCTCGGCATCAAGCCGCAGCGGACGCTGCAGCTATTAATTCAGCCGGCGATGAATGGGAAATACGTCGTCAATGATTGCAAAAACGGTTACCTGGCGTATTCCATCTATCATGACCCGGGGCGCCATGAGCAAGTGCTCCATAAAATAAGATCCGCTTTGGGATGCGGTGAGGCGGTGCTGCTGACGTATTCGCCGTCCTGCGGATTTAACCCGAACACGAACGATTTTACGGAAATGTATTCCTTGACTGAAGAAATACACGCCCCGGAGGAATGGAGGCATTCGGAAACATCCCGTTTGATTGCCTTAAACAGCTGCACATTGGAGTGGAATGCGGACATGAACCGGTTTGAGCTGCGAGCCGGAGATGTTCGGGGGATCGCGCTTTATACGGGCAGCCTTGCGCCGGCATATCTTCCGCAAGATTACAGGAATATTGCCCTTCTAAGTCAATCGGGCTTTTTAAACGGAATTGGATTCGAGTATAACGAGATTTCCCTCGGGGAGAGCAGGAGGCTGGGAAGAATCAGCTTCGGGGATCTTATTTTGCAGCGCCGCAGAAACATATTGCACTCCAGCCTTTTCTCAAGTCTGACCTTCGACTTTGAAGGATACGGCTCTTTCCATGAGCTTCTTGAGTCCCATGGCATTCCGCTCCGTTCTTTCGTCAGGCTTTTTCCAGTCCGCGAAGGAAAGCTCCATATCAAATATGGGGCGACGGCCATTCACAAGCCGATTTTTTTTGATGCGGAAGAGCCGCTCTATTTTATCGAAATGCTGAAGCATATCCAGCGGAGCCGGCAGCAATATGGGGAAATCGCCGTTGTGTTTGAAGAAGCGCTGCCGGATCCGTATGAGACGGATTATGCGGCTGAATATGTGTACGAAATGTAATGCCGGAAAGGAGGAAGAGGCGGTGGACAAAAGTCCAATACGGATCATTGGCGGCCCTGAAAGGGTTGAATTGCTCGGACGCAGCCGGATGATCAGCCTTGCAGCTGCCAGTTATGACGATATCGTCCATCTTTTTGCGAAGCCTGATCCGAACCCTCAGGAAGCGGAGTGGGTGGCCCGCGTTCGCAGCCTGCTGGGGGAGACGGAGGAACTGTTGCCGATGGAACGTTACGAGTTGGGAGACCGGATCATTTTCGCCGAAGGGGTGTGCATGAGCTGTCTTGGGCGGCAATATCCGGTGTCTTCCTTGAAAAGGTTTCCTCTTCCCAAGCTGTTTGAAACGAAGTTATGGGAAGGAGATCGCATCATTACGATGGATGCTGACGGTCTTGTGGCCATTGCTCCGCTGCCCGAAACCGCTCATGCGGAGTGCTGCCCGCGGGTCCGAAGCCGACTTCTGATGCTGGGAGAAGAAACACGCGATGAAAGCGTGCTTGAACAGGAATTGGTTCAGGAGCGGGTGCGGCAAATAGATATCGATTTCGAAACGTACTGGACGTTAACAGCGGATTTCGGAGATCGAGTCCGCAGATTTGACGGCCCGAGCAAACGCCGGGTGCTGGAGGATATGTATGCATACATGCTTACCCATTATTGCAGCTACCGCACGCTTTCTCCCGGATTAACCGTTCGCGCCGCTTATCTGAATCATATCAACCGTTACGGATTGATTGACGGGGTAGAAACAGAGCAGCGGATATTCGATCCCGGACAATTTTCGTTTTGGATGCCTGGGCCCGTGTTATTCCCGCCTGCCATGAGTTACAGAGTCATTGAAGGCTTGATGCCGGTATACGGCGTTGAATGGAAAAACGGCGGAGTTCTTTTGCGGGCCTTCGGAGAGGATCTGGAGGATGCCTTGTTCCGGTTATGGAACAGACTTCGTGGGAAGGGAGGATCCACGGAGGCTAATGCAGGATCCTTTAGGGATGCAAATAGGCTGGCGGAGGGCTTTCATACACGGGACCGGCAGAATGGCGAGCTTCCTCTTTTTCGATATGAAGACGGGTTTTCCCGCAAATACGGGTTTGCTTTATTGGGGGGAGGTGACGATTCATGATCGCAACGCACGCGTTGAACGAGGTATTGAACCGGCGAGAACAATGGACGCTTTTGGAGGTTGAGGGGGAACGGCTGCCCTGCTTGATCACGTACGGCGACCGTCCGGAAGCAAACGGATATTTGGAACGGAAGCTTCCGAAATTCGCCTTGCTGCACGTGGACGCGCATGAATGCATCGTCGGGCCGGTTTTTTGCCGTGAAGAAATAGGCTGTCCTTCCTGCTTCCTGAAAAGAAGGGCTTTCAATCTTCGGGAGCATGAATATCGGCTTGAAGGGGCGCCCAGCAGGCTGGTCGGGGACCTGCAGGTACCCGAGGATCTCGTGATGGAATGCTTCGGCATGCTGCTCCGCAAGCGCAGGCAGCCGGGGCTGCTGGACTATTACCGGATGAACGGAAACGGGTTGTTGAAACGGCTAACCTTTTGGCCGGCGGAACGATGCTCCAATTGCTCGGAAGGCGGGAAGCCGGATGACGCCGAAGCGTTTGCGGCGGCTTTTAGGGAGAAGGCGGTTTACCCGTATGGAGACAGCTACCGCAAGGAGGGGGCTTCAATTCCGAGCGATGTATTCAGGACGGATAATACCGACTCGAATTTTATCGTTTATAAAGACCGGAATACGCGATCCTTCTTTTCGGTCTCCACCTTTTTCCGGGTAAATAGGGAAGAAAAATATGGAATGGGGATCGGAAGTACAACGGACTATCGGGCAAGCGAGCGCAAGTCTTTGTTTGAAGCGCTCGAAAGGTATGCGGGCATGCATCCGCGAGGCCGGGAGCGAACGGTTACCTGCGCCAGTTTTAACGCCATGCGGCAGTCTGGGCATGTGACGGATCCCCGTATCTTTATCAGGGATGTTGCAGGTTCAAGCGAGAGTCTGGTTCCCTTTGACGAAAATGGCGATTTGCCATGGATCCCAGCCTATTCCTGGAGCTCAAAAGCGCTAACGCATATTCCCGAAAGCTTGGCTTACTACAAAATGGATCAGAATTATTCGGGCGGCGCGCTGCGAGTTTATAAAGGGAACTCCAACGGCAACGCGTTGGGTACCGGCCTTCTAGATAGCGTGTATTATGCGTGCCTCGAATTGATAGAGCGCGATGCTTTTCTGAATCATTGGTATTTACGGCATGCGCCCCCGGAAATTCGACCGGAATCCGTTACGAACGGCAAGGCCCGTTACATGTGCGGAAGGCTGGAGCAACTGGACTACGATGTGAGGTTGTTCGACATCACCATGGATACCGGAATCCCGGTCATCTGGGCGCTTTGCTTCGGCAGGACGCCGGATAAGTTTGCGGCTTATTCGACGTCCGCGGCGCATCCCGATCCGGAGAAAGCCATTCAAAACGCGCTCGAGGAAATGCTGCTCGCCCTTGAATTTTACGACACGCATACCGGCGTCATCCGTGAGAAGGCCAAACGCATCCAGCAGCAGGGCGTTCGGGAAGTCGAAGATCACCCGATCCTTTACTTCTTGCCGGAAGAAAGGCATCATTTCGACTTTTTGTTCGGAGGCGGCAATGTGGATCTCATGGAACGCTTTGCAGATTATTACGAAAATCTCAGATACACCGCCATTGATATGGCCAGCGAAACTTCGGGGCTCCTTGACCGGCTGAAAGCCATTTTCGGCGACGTCATTTTGGTTCGCCAGACGCCGGAGGGATATACGCATCTGGGCCTGGAGGTCGTCAAAGTGCTGATCCCCCATTTGCAGCAGCTCTGGTTTGGAGAGGAACATCGGATGTTAAGCCGGAAGCGGCTGGAACAAGCTGCCCGATTCTGGGGCGTTACGCCGGGAGACATTCAGCATGCGCCTCATCCTTTTCCTTAAAAGGAAAGGGCTTAAAAAGGTTCTAAACTCCTCGTACGAAGCCCGAAACAGAGACATGGCATATTTAACGCAGGCCAAATTTTAAAGGGAAGAAGGAGATTGTTGATGCTGTTGAAATTTAACCAGGTTGAAAAGCGCTTTAAGGAAAAGCTGGTATTGTCCGGAGTAAGCTTCGGGATCGACGAAGGGGAGAGCATCGCGCTGATCGGACCGAATGGAGCCGGAAAAACGACGATGATCCGTTCGGTATTAGGCCTTACATCGATTGATGGCGGCGAGATCATACGGAACTTTAATACGCGGAAAGATGTCGGCGTCATGCTTCAGCACGATTTGTTTCCGGATCATTTGCGGGTCAGGGAAGTGATCGAATTGCACAAAAGCTACAGCAAATCAAACGTAAGCACCCATGTCCTGCTCGAGGCCGGCGATCTTGTCAAAGAAGCGCGCTCGATGGTTCAAAACCTTTCCGGCGGCCAGAAACGGAGACTGTCTTTTGCACTTTCGCTTGCGGCGGATCCCAAGCTGCTGTTCCTGGACGAACCGACGGTAGGGATGGATGTGACGGCCTCCCGGATGTTCTGGAATAAAATCCGGGAAATTCAGGAGCAGGGCAAGTCGATTTTCGTAACCTCCCATCATCTCGACGAGTTGAACGACTATTGCCGCCGGTTTATTTTCCTGAAGAACGGCGAGATTATCGCCGATGTGCGCAAAGAGGATTTGAACACCCAAAAGGTGATCGTCGTTTATCTGGAGACGGCAGAGGAAGCACTGGATCTTCAGCGCCAATTCGGCGGCCTGATGGAAGACCGCAAGCTGTATGTCACCGACAAGAATAAACATTCCGTGCTTTGCGCGTATTTGCAGCAGCGGGGCATGACGTTTGAGGAAAGGCTGAAGGAAGTCAGGGATTGTTACCGGGAAATTTATGATTTGAATCCGGAAGAAGGAGTGAAACAGGCATGATCACGATCATTCGTTATGAAATATTGAAGGTGCTGCGCAACAAACGTTTCGTATTTTTTACGTTGGTGCTGCCGCTGGTGTTTTTGGTGGTTTTGAATGCTTTTGCCAAGCCGGAAGGCGACCAAGGGCAATACATTACTTATCTTGCCGTATTTTGCACGTTGTTCGGAACGGCGGGGAGCGGCCTTAA
Source organism: Paenibacillus sp. VCA1 (assembly GCF_031583795.1). NCBI lineage: Bacteria > Bacillati > Bacillota > Bacilli > Caryophanales > Paenibacillaceae > Paenibacillus > Paenibacillus sp. VCA1. The sequence continues at coordinate 634,879 of NZ_JAVLSX010000001.1, forward strand.
CACGCTTAGCACGCGCGTCGCCAAAGAAAAGTCCTACATTGGCAGCATCTATGCCGTAACGCCGTATTCGCCGGGAAAATTCATTTTTGTGACGGCGTTTGTCCAGCTGCTGCTCAACGTGTTGATCGCCGCCGTCATTATTGTATTCGGCCTTGCCGTTTTCAGATTGAACATCGACGGAATGCTGCTGAAAATGGAGCTGCTTGCGGTCTACTCCAGCCTCTACTATATTTTCATCGGGCTGAGCCTGGGATTTCTGCTGGATGTCGTTTCGCTTCAATCCCTCTCCTTCCCGCTCTACATGGGATTTATGGCGATGAATCTGACGAACGATCTCGGACTTCATATGCCGGAGTTCATGGCCCATATTCAAAAGTTTTTCCCCGGATTTTATTTGAACAAGGCCGTCGGAGCGATATCGGCCGGCGGTAACGCGCTGCAGGACATCGGGATGCTGACGCTTAACATTGCGGCGCTGCTCGTGGTCACGTTGTTCGTGTACCGGTATAAAAGAAGCGCGATAATGGGGTAGCAGCCATGCCGGACGTATTCGAAGAACTGCGAAGAATTCGGAGAGAACTCCACCGGATTCCGGAGCCGGCAGGGAAGGAAATCAAAACGCGGGCTTATGTCGAGAATTACATCCGGCAGCATACCCGGCGGATTCGTATCGACCATCATTCCGACAAAGGCTTGATCGCATCTTATGACGGCGGGTCGAAGCTTCCGGCCGTAGCGTTTCGGGCCGAGCTGGACGGACTGCCGATCCGGGACGATAAGGAGCTCGAATATAGAAGCCGCCATGCCGGCATGAATCATGCTTGCGGCCACGATGCCCACATGTCCATTTTATTGCAGCTGCTGCGATGGGCGGATGAAACCGCCCCCCGCAGAAATCTTGTCTTCATCTTTCAGGCGGCCGAGGAAGTGCTGGGAGGCGCGCGGGAGCTTGTTCCGCTCCTCCGGGGCCGGAATATCGGCTATATGTTCGCGGTCCATGTCACGCCCGATTTGTATCCGGGATACTTTGCGCTGCGGGGCGGCACGGCGCTTGCCGGCGCTCTGACGGCCGAGATCGGGCTGGAGCTCGCCTCCGGCCATGCGGCGGATCAGCAGGATTTTATGGAGCTGTTGGCCGAAGTCCATGCGTTCCAGCGGGAATATAACGATGAGCGCCGGATCTGCAAAGTTACGCATATCGAAACGAACGGCTACTATAATGCGGTTCCTGACCGGATAACGTTTTTCCTATCGTTCCGTTCGGCGGATGAAGAGGCGAACCGCAGCGGATACGGCCAGCTGCTCCACCGGATGCAGCACAACGGTTCCGTCCGCGGCGTTTTGTGGAACCGGGTCGTCTCGGAGTATCCTGCGTATGCCAATGACCCTAAATTGGCGGAACGGATCCGGGGCTTGCTCGGCAAAAGATTCGGTCAGGAGTCGGTGTTAAACTCGCCGTTTTTGTTCTCAAGCGATGATTTTGCTTTCTATGCCAGGGATCTGCCGGGCCTTCGGACCTGTTATTTCTTTATAGGCGCCTATGCAAGGGAGCATAACGCGGTGCATACGGCGTCGTTCGATATTGGCGAGGAGGCCCTTCTGTACGGATATGAAAGCCTGCGGGCGGTTGTCCGGATGTTCGAACAGGCCGGGGAACGGGCCGAAAGAACACGACTTTTCGAAAACGGGAGTGAAAACGATGAAAGTATCCCCCCTTTATATCTATAGGGAAACCCACTTTCCGCTGCAGCGGGTCTCCCACTATTTAGGCGATTTGGCGGAAAGGTATGCGGAAGCCAAAGCGCGGGCAACCCGGCTTGAACCCCGGGCAAAAGAAGTCACCGAAGAAATGGAGCATGCGATCGCCGGCATTACGGAGGATCAAGACCGCATGGAAGCGATTCGCTTCAAACGTGATTTCTTTAACGCCCGGCCTTCGGCCCGGGGCCGCTACGAGCGGGTAAAGCATTGGTTCCCTGCAGGCTTGCGGGAAGAGGTGGAGGGCGTGTTTGCCGCCCGTGAAGCTGCTCAGTCCGATATGGCCGGGATCGAAGAAGAATTTGGCGCGCTTTCCTGTGCCGACCGGAAATGGCTGCATGACGTCTACCGGGAAGATTCGGAATTGCGCGATGCCGTCATGTTCATGAACAGCGCCATCGTGCCTAAATTGGAAAAATATTTGCAGACGCCGGTGGAGCAGCATGACCGCAGCTTGAGAAAGCTCGACTATACCTTAATCAAATTTTTAACCCGGGCCAGCATGAAGACGAGCCCTTTCGCCAATTTGACGTACTCCGGGATGGGCAGCTTCGACGGCGCGGGTAAAGAGGGCTGCAAAAAATTGTATCCCCGGATCAATGATTCGCTGATCCTTCAAGCATTCGACAGGTTGTGCCTGGAGCCCGAGCTTATGTCCCGGCTGCATTACCGGCTGAACGCCACATGCGTGGAGCTGGAAGGCAAATATTACATTACGGTGCTGCAAAATGCGAAGGGGGAGCGGCAGCTTTACAAATCCAGACAGGGTCTTGTGACGCTGCGTTCGGGCGAAGCTCTCAGGGCTCTTTTCGGCAAATTGACGGATCGCGGATCGTTGTCGTACGACGAATTGAAATCAACCCTTACCGGCCTTGGCATTGAAGGGGATCAGGCGGACGGCACGCTTCGCCACCTGATCGGAAGCGGCGTTCTTGAACGTACCGATGTGCTCAACGAGCAATCCGGCGAGCTGTTGGCCGAACTCATCCGTAAGCTTGAGCATTACGGCATCGTACACCCGTGCCTGAACGCGTTTCGGCAATTGCGCAAGCTGACCGCAGAACTGGAGATGTCCTTCGACCGTACCAAAGCGGAACGGCTGTATGAAGCGCTTGAGGAATTGTCCGCGATGTTCGGCATGGATCCGATGCCGCGGCGGAGCATGCTGTATATTGACGGCATCGACGAAAAGGTGACCGCTCGCAGCTATCGCGAGCAGCAGCATAAGCTGAATCGGCTGTCGCAATATCAATGGCTGATGATGTGCTTTGATACAGTCGTCAAAATGCAGTTTGCCGCAGGCGAATTTTTCCGGCAGCGTTACGGCAGATCCTATGTGCCAAGCAATTCGCAGGAAGCTTCGAGAGTGCTCAGGGATATGGCCCAAGTGATCTTTTCGGATACGGAACTAATGAAAGAGACCTACGGCTTTTTTAACTGGAACAAAGCATATATGCATCCGCGTATCCGTCGCCTGCATGACATTGCCGGGGAGCTGGCTTCCTTTCTGGCAGGGGCAGCGGATCGACAGGAGATCGTCATTCCGGACGACTGCATTTCCGGGTGGCTGCGGCAAATCGAGAAGGTGCTCGGCGAACGGCTGCTTTCCCATTCCTTTTTCGTGCAGGAAGACGGTGAACGTATGGTCGTTAACCATATGTATAAAGGCTTCTCGATCTATTTTGCGAGATTCCTCAAATATTTGAAAGATACGGGAGCCGCGTACGGCGAATACCTGAGCGAATGCTTCGACGGCAACCGGGTGGCGGATATACGCAACACGTTCGGCTTTAACGCAAACATCCGCCGGAAAACGGTTGAAAGGGAGATCGCGCTGCCGATCCAATCGATGACGGAGTCCGAGCGGTTCCTTTCCTGGCTGGATTTGGGCCTGAGATACAATGCTTCGACAGGGAGCGTGGAGTTTTTTGAGAAGGAGACCGGAGAGGTTGTGCGCCCGCAATTTTTGGGAACGCTCGTCCTGGTCGCCGCACCGGCTATTTTAACCACTTTTGACGTGCTGTCTTCCCATGGAACGAGTTATTTTGACCTTGGGGAATTGGTCATTCGCGAACGTCTGAAAGAGCGGAAGGAGCATGATGACGCAATCATTCGCGTACCGCGGATCAGCTTCGGTGATTCCGAGTTAATCGTTTCCCGCGCCAAATGGCTGATTCCTGCCAGAACTTTGCTCGAGCTGTATAAAGAAAAGGATCGGTTCGGCTCCTGGAAGCGGGTGCTTGATTTCATGGAGGAACATGGCGTGCCGAGCCGGTTTTATGTCCGCGCATTCATGACGGAGATGGAGAAAGTCACGGAAGGGGGAGAACGCAAGCCGCAATTCATTAACCTCTCATCGCCATTGTTGTTCCATCTGCTGGTTCAGCTGGCGGGTAAGACCGGCTACTTGATGCTCGAAGAAGAGTTTCCCGAGGCGGATCCGAAACAGGAGTGCGTCAGGGAGTACACTTACGAAATTACTTGCGGGGAGGTGTACGGCGATGCGGCTGCGAACCATTAGCTGCTTTTTGTACGACAGCGAGGCGTCGGCGTCATTGCTTCGAGGTATTGTCCGGTATATCCAGGCGGGGAGCCTGAAAAATGCCATATTGCAAAAAAGCTGGGTGAACGGCTTCCATGTCAAAACGACGCTCCCCGTGTCCGAGGCCGACCACGGACTTGAACGGATGATCCGGCGGACCGCGGAACGTTATGCCAAACCGCGCAGTGCGGAGGAATATGAAAAATACGAGAAGATGCTTCATAAGCTTGCCGGCATGGAGGGGTACTCCGGCGATTATTTGCCCTTGCGCCGCGACGGCGAAGTGGTTGTGAGAGAGGAAGAGCGGCTGACGGGCGGCAATCCGCTGTGCAGCCCCAGAATTAATTACGGGATGGAGCTGCTGAAAAGCCAGCTGCTCGCGGACATTTACGAGGATTGGAACAAGCTTTCAGAAGACAGGCAAAACGTTGAATTCGCCAAAATATTTCTCATTACGGGCAGCGGCAGTCCGGGAGGGCTCAAAATCGGCTACTTATCCCTGCGTTCGAATTTCGAGTACTTTAAAACCCAGATCGAAGCCATGAAAAAGAAGCCCGACATCGAAGCGAAAATCCGGGCAGCGCTGCTGGGCCGGACGGAAGCCGAAGAAGAATTTATCGCAGAGGGGGTTCGGAAATTTTCGAACGGCATCTTTGAGCGGGAGTTCCTCTTCGGGCGGTTCAAGATCTTCGTCCATTCGCTTTCGGCGATGCTGGCGCAGGCTTATGACGAGGGGGAGCTGGAGGTGGAGAAGCTGACGCATGGCGATGATTTTTTTGAGCGTCATGACGAGGCGAGCGAATTTCACCGGACATTTTATTCGAATCCGCAATTTTTGCAGCATTACCGCGATAAAGGATTTATTGTATACCGGTTCGTGGCTTCCGCCTTGTATTCGCTGATGCCGCTATTGGGCATGTCTTCGCTGCGGAGGCAGCGGATTACGGGACTGGTGGCGGAATGCGTGGAGAGCGGCTTCGACATGGACTGGCGGGCTGCATATCGTTATTTGGAAATGAAGATGGCAGGTGATACCGATTATGGCAAACTGGCTGATTAAGAAGGAAGACCGGCTTTATGTGTATGAAAAGAAGGGGCTTCACCGCCTGCAAATGCCCCCGGAGACCAAGCGGATATTGGAAGAGGCCGTGCTTGGCGGCAAGCCGGGCGGAATGGCCGAAATCGACCAGACCTTGGCGGACCGTCTCCTAAAAAGGAAAGCATCCGGGAGCCCCGTCCAGCCATTGGCCCCTGCCGCGGCTGAAACCAGAATATTGGAAACGGCGCTTCCCCCGGCTTCCGGCGAGTGGCAGATGCTGCACCTTGACGAAGCAACGTCGGTGTTGTTCCGAAACGTGACTCCACAAAACTATGCGGAGCTGATGGCAGCTGCCGAAGCCGGCCCGCAGGAAAAGGACGATTTCTTGCTCGACATTTACGCAGGGCATATGGCAGCCGCAAGCCGGGCCCATGCGGGGGATGCAGGAAATGAAGAAGCCAAGACGGTTCTTGTGATTGCCAAGGATGCCAAACGGATCGCGGAAGAAAAAGAACTGTTAAGCGACTATGCATTGGAGGAATTTGATTTGCGGGAACGGTTGGCCGAAGAGGACCGTTTCGAATGGACCGGAATGATCGATGCGATGGAGCGCCTCGAAAGCCGCATCATTACGAGCTTTCTATTCCGCCGGAATGAATGGATTCAGGTGCCTTACAAATTGGCGAATGCGGAGGACGGAAGTTTCTTTTCCGGGGAATCGGGCGCGGAGCAGATCGTATACGCATCCTGCCGCAATCTGGAACTGCGCTTGGAGAGGATGGATCCGGAGGCAGCCTGGTTGGTGGCCGCCGGATCCCGGCATGGGCTCCATCGGCTCGCCCAATTTCTCATGACAAACGATGCATTGGAGCAGGGGCCGGTGGAAAGACAGGTCATTCCTTATGCAGGACTCATCCCGAATGGGCGGCGAATTGATGCCATGATCAACCGCTTCGTAAAGGAGAAGGCACAGCTGTATCTTCATGTGGACCATATTCCTGGAACTTCGCTGTGGAGCGCGGCCGCGGGCACGAAGGAGGAGCCGTGGACGGATAGGGTATACGGCACCACGTCCGAACGGGCGATTGAGGATGCGCTGATCCGTTATTATGCCTTAGTCCGCCAGAACGGAATCCGCGCCGCGGGTCCGGATCGTTTCCGGATGATCGAAACGCAAAACGCCGTTAACCTGAGCCGTCCGGAGATTTGCCGGGCGGAGGATCTGTACCGGCTGATCACCCGCATGTATGAGGTAAGGGCGATGCGGATTCCGCTGCTTAAAGACAGCGGGATATCCGTGATTCAATTGCGCCGCAAAGGAGGGAAGCAAGCATGAAAGAGCTGCTGCTATACGATACGGGCGGCATGCTGCTCCGGCAAGTCCTGGGCGAGATGGACCGCCGCGGCATGTTGTACCGACTGACCCGCGAGAGGACCGGCAAGCCGGAGATGACCCTTCACGTCATTTCGGATGGCCTCAAGGAAGAGGACTTCGCGCCGTTTTTTCAACCGGCTCCGCTGCATGCCGGGGGCGTATTTTTCTATCATCAACTGCTGAATACGCTCCTGGTAGGCCCGTTTGTCGCAGATCGGTCCGGCGTATGCTTCGCCTGCTTGAAGCATAGGCTGCAGGCAAACGGCCGGGAAAATATCGTCTCGCTTGCATACGGGGAGCCGAGCCTGTCTTCGCCGCATCCCCAAGCGGCGGAATTTGTCGTGGATATGATGGAGGCATTTCAGCTTTCGGGAGAACTGCTTACACGTTATGGCCAGCGGGTGGAGCATATCCAGTTTGATGCATTGCGGGCCGATTCCTATGTGTTGAGCCGAAGCGGATATTGTCCTATATGCTCGCCGGACGTAAAGCGTGAAATTCCATTCATCCATGGTTTTCAAAGCGGATTTAAACCTGATCCCCGAATATACCGCCTGAATTCCGGCCCGGATACCGGCGCGATCCTAAAGCGTTGGTTCGACAGGGACAGCGGAACGGCGACGCACAGCTATCGTGAGCTTCGCTCTTCCATGATCGAAGCAGGCGGCGTCGAAATTCGGGTGAATCCGGCATATGTTGAGACCGGGTTCGGAAGAGCCTATCGTCGGACGGATGCCGAGAAGGTGGCAGTTCTGGAGGCTGTCGAGCGGTATTGCGGCATGTGCGCTCGCGAAGCGCCTTCGGCCGAGAAGAAAAGCTATGCCCAAGTGCGCGCCATGGCGGTGAATCCGGTGGATTTCGGCTTGCATACCGAAGCGGATCTTAAACATCCGGAATTCCGGCTGAAACATTATACGGAGGAACTGCCTATTTACTGGACGCCTGCCTATTCGATGAAGGAGAGACGGGAGGTGCTTGTTCCCGAGCAGCTCGTTTATTACGCCGACGGGCATTTCAGAGACCAGACCAATCGGTTTGTGTATGACAGCTCGAACGGACTCGCGCTAGGAAGCTCCCGTGAAGAAGCGGTGCTTCACGGATTGTTCGAACTGATCGAACGGGATCATTTCCTCTGCGCCTGGTACAACCGGCTTCCGTTGCAGGAGCTCGACATCGAGGATACCGGCCTGGACGAGTTGAAACAGATCCTTTACTTTCTGGAGCTGGAAGGGATTCAAGTCCGATTTTTCGATATTACGATGGAGCTGCGGGTGCCGAGCGTATGGGCCGTGGCCTACGATACACGAAAGAATGCGCTCATGAAAGCCTATAATGCGGCGGCGGCCCATTTTATTCCGGAAAAAGCCATTGAATCGGCCGCCATGGAGGTCATTACGTCGCTTCCGATTTATGAAGATGCGCTGCGCCGGGATGACGCGATGCGCGAGCGGGTGCGGCAGCTGGTAGGCCGGCCGGGAGCCGTAACGGAATTTGAGGACCATGTGCTTTATTATGCAAGCGAGGAAAACTGCAGGAACGGTCTGGGGTTCTTGTTGAACCGGGACGCATCCGTCAAACTTCCGGTCCGGCAAGCGTATAGGGAAATATTCTATGAAAGTTCCCGCTTTACCCATGAGGATTTGGCGGAGGATTTGGAGCAATTGGCGTCGGAAGTGCTTCAGCATTACGAAAATATATACGTGGCAGACGTGACGCCAGGCGAGGTTGCAGGCTTCGGCCTTTATGCAGCCAAGGTGCTTGTGCCCGGCATGCTCCCAATGACTTTCGGTCACCAGCATCGGCGCGTTATTCCTGAGCGGCTAAGCCGCGAGCGAATACGGCGGGGCTTTGGCGGGGAGTTTGAAGTGAATCCTGAGCCGCATCCTTTTCCTTGAAAGGAGGAGATATTCCATGGAAACCTGGAAAAGTTATCGGATTTATTATCAAAATTACGCCATGTACGACGGACTTATCCTGCTGCTTGCCGATCTTATGGAGAGATGGATGGCTGAAGGGAACATTTCAAAATGGTTTTTTCTCAGATATTGGGAGGACGGACCGCATATCCGCATCCGTTATCTCGGTCCGGAAGGGCGGGATGCGGAAGAACTGTTTGAAAAGGCCAAATCGTGGATACGGCTGCATCCCGCCAGCCGCCGGCTCACCAAGCAGGAGTACTTCCGCAATCATCAATTCGACGGAGTGCCGTTGACGCTTGATCAAATGGGCTGGTACGAGGAAGGGGACATCGTGGCAAAGCCTTATGAGCCGGAATACGAGCGGTACGGCGGGGTGCAGCTGATGCCGTTGACGGAGACGCTTTTTCTTGAATCGAGCAGGATCGCGGTTCGGCTTCTCCGCCTTACGCAGCAATCTTCGTTTACGGCCCGTTTTTTGGTAGCCATGGCGGCCGTGGAGGATTTGGCGAATCTCTTTTTCGCCGGGAACGTCCGGCTTGGCGGCGTGGTTTCCTATTACCGCAAAAGCGCGGACAGCTGGAAACGCCTCTATCGATTTGAACGGATGTCGATTCCGGACCGTTTCGTTCAAGCAGGGAAGGATTATTCCCGGCTGAAAGAAGCGGCCTCCCGCCTGATTCATTCGGATGAGGAGTACGTCAGGTTACGCGAAAGGCTGATTGCCGGCTGCGCTGCGATTGCGGATGCGATCGAAGACGGTCAAAAGGTCAGGTCGATATTCTATTCCCATCTTCATATGCTGAACAACCGTCTCGGGATGGGCCCGGAATATGAATACGCGCTTTATGAGGTTTTATGGAGACTCCATACCGGTCAGGAGGCGAACGTAAATGCAACCGTCTCATAACGAGCTTTCCGAATTTTATGATTACGACGTGCTGTTCGAGGAGCTGGCTAGTCAGGAACCGCGGTCCGTCGCATGGCGGTTTAACCAGCGGCCGCTGGACGATTACGTTTTTTCCAAGCATGAAGTGCCCCTGCCTGAATATTTGGAGAAAATTGAGCTGGAGCGGGGAGCGGCGTTTCCCGAAAACGCGGAGGCCGAATTGGCCCGGCTGCTGCTTAAACGAAGATCAACCTTTATTAACGGCATGGGGCAGACGTGGACCTTATCCGACGTGAACGCTTTGTTGACCTGGTCGGCGGGAATCCGCGATACTCACCGACATATGGGCAGCCGGGGAACGGAAGAAGTGATTGCGATGCGTACATATCCCTCGGGCGGCGCCATGTATCCGATTAAGCTGTACATGTATATCCGCGGCGTGGAAGGGCTGGAGGAAGGCGTGTACTATTACGCGCCGGTACAGCAGGAGCTTTATCGATATCGGGGTTCTCTTGAAATAGGCGAGCTTGAACGGATGCTTCCGATGACGCTTTACAAAACGGATGCCCGCAGTTCCGTGCTGGAAGGCGTTTCGATTTTGCTGTTTTTCATTGCAGACCTGCAGTACAGTTTCCGGAAATATGGGCGGTTGTCTTACAAGCTTGCATTGATCGAGGCAGGCCACATCGCCCAGAACATCCAACTGATCAGTACCGCGCTCGATAAACGAACGCTGCCCATCTGCGGCTTTTTTGCCGATAAGGTAGAGGAAATGCTGCAGGTGCGTGAACAAAAATACCAGCACTGCGTGTATGCCATGCTGCTGGGGTAAAGGAGGAGGATATTCCGTGATTAACGCCTTTTTCGAACTTGAGCCGGCCGAAAAGACTTTGCGGGTCATGAACCGTTACCGCCGCGACCATCCGCTTTACACGATTCCCCATCAAGAACCCGAGAAGCTGAAGCGGATATTGGAGAATCAAGACCTGCCTGCGGGCGCCCAGGGGGTCCAAAACTTGTACCATAAAGGGATTTTGGTGGACCGGGTCCGCTCGGAAGGGCTGGAAAGGTTCAAACGGTTCTTTGCGCAGGTTGGCCCGGACGTGGATCTTTATTCATTGTCGCTGGTCGTCGCCAGGGAATATTTGCGGTCGGAGTTTGCCGTTATCGTATACGAGGACGCGGACTTGGACTTGGACTTTCGGTTGTGGCAGACCCCGTCGCCTAAAGACACTAACGCTCCGAGAAACTATCTGGTCTTGTACCGCGAGCCCGGACAGCTTCGGCAGCTGAAGCAGGAGATGGATACCAAGCGGGGAGATACCCTGTTTCTGTGCCGTGTCATGCAGGGCCGGATCGCCGAGATTGGACCGATGTACGTCACTCACCCAACCTTTTGCCTGGACTGCATGGTCCGCAAGCTCGAAGCTTATCATATCCGTTGGTCGAGTCCTTTGTCGGTGCCTGCCGGACAGCTCCTCGAAGAGGAGTTCCTCAAATCGCTGATCGACCACTACAGTTCATACATTACATTGCTCTCTACCGTCCATGAGCGGAAAATGCTGCTTCGCGATCAGGAGATCGGTTTTACGAGTTTGATCACCCCGCGTTATTCCCGCTGTCATTGCCTAATAAGCTGAATAAAAGCGTCTGCCGGCCGATCCAAGGCCTGCAGATGCTTTTTTTTCAACATAACAGGGTTTATCAATTTCGGGACTCCCCGCAAAGTATCTGAATCAGCTTCGGAACCAAGGCCCCACTTTGCGGGGTTGTTTTAGGAAAACTATGGAAACGGATTCTAGCATCCATTAAAATAAGAGTTAAATATTGGTGGAAACTGCGAAATTTCGGGAGGGGAGTTCGTGGAGCAATTTGAACCCAGAATCATGTCCGAATTGGAAGGCCAAGCAAAGGCGTTTTTTAGAGTGGAAATGCTGCTTGAGGCTGCTTTGGCGTCTTTGCGGGTGAAGCAAGCCGAATCCCTATTATTCGGCAAAATGACCGTTTTGCATTACCGGATGTTCGGCGGGGAAGGCGACGCCGTCTACAAGGCTGCGGCAGCGGTGGAACTGATGATTCTTGGCCTGGACATCATCGACGATTTGCAAGATGAAGACCATGGAGGAATGCCCTGGCACCGGCTTTCGAAGGATATTGCGCTAAACCTCGCCATCGGCTTTTTGACCTTATCCCAGGAGACGCTGCTTTACAGCGACTTTCCGCTGGAGAGGGTGCATGAGTCCGGAGCCTTTTTAAACCGGCAAATGCTGGTGGCCATTAACGGCCAAACGTTGGATCTGCTGAATGCCGTCCGCGACGAGGATGAATATCTGAAGATGGTGGAGCAAAAGTCGGCGGCCCTATTGGTGTGCGCCTGCATGATTGGAGTCATTTTGGCTACCGGACAGGCCGATGAACGGGTGGCCGAATATGCCCGGGAGGTCGGCATCGCCGCTCAGATTAAAAACGATTATAGGGACTTGCTGGATTGGGGAAACAAAAATGATTTTTTGCGCCGCAAAAAAACGCTCCCGGTACTGTTTTTGCTTTCTACTGCGGAAGAACAGAATGAACGCTGGATCGTGGACTATTTTGCGGGCCACCTCAAACCGGAGGAGGTGCTGAATCGCGAAGAGGAGTTTTGCGCCGTGGTGGAGCGGACAGGCACCGCATTATATACTTCCGTTCGGATGCGATCCCACTATTACCGGTTTTTGAACATCATCGAGGGCATGGAGATGGACCCGAAATGGCGTGACTTAATGATCGAAGCCGCGCGGTAACCATCCGGGTATAACCCGGTAAACACGTTCCGGGTACCGCAAAGATGCCGCAATTCCCACGCAACCGATTTGCGGGAAATACGTGATATGTTGTCGTTTTGCAATGGATGCTGCCTTGATATATTGAAATCAAAGGAAGCAAATTGATCCATTGGGAGGAAACGACAATGTTGAAAGAAATGATTCGTAAAATCGTAACGGAACCTGAATTTATGGCCCGGATTCAAAACGGACAGCTGCAGCTGGCCGGCATGTCGGCATTGGAACAGCGCGCATTCATGGATGTCATGCAAGAGCGCAAACCGGATGACTCCCTCCGCAAAAGCGCATATTGGGCTTAAATTATCAGCCACTTTACCGCATACAACATTAAGTGATCTGGAGGCCTACTTCATTGTCGAAATGGACGAATAACATCAAACTTGCAGCAGGATGGATTGCACTTATCGTATTGGTCGCATATTTGGCAGGCGTTATCATAAGCCAACGGGACATGGGGATCGACGTCGCACCGAATGCGGACGGCCGTATGGCCGTGACGGCCATCGAGCCGGACAGCTGGGGCAAAGGCATCATTAAGCCCGGCGACATCGTGGTCAATGTGGACGGAGCCGATCCCCTCCAATCGGAAGCGATCCGGACGTATGGAGTCATTGTAGGCGCAGACCATATCGAGATCGAACGCCAAGCGCCTGACGGTTCTTCATATACGATTACGTTTCCCGTCGATCATGGCGTTTCGGCGTACGGCACGTTATTTTATCTGGTCATCCCCGGCTTATCTCTGGTGCTGCTGCTGATTTTCTCGGTGTATGTATATAAGAAGGAAAAAGAAGACCGGGCTGCTAAGCTCCTGATCCTGTTTTTTCTGAGCATTGGTTTAAGTTATTTCAGCTCGGCAGCTTCGGGGCTGCTGAACCCCGTCGGAAGAATCACGCTCGGGATCAGCTTCGCCAGCATACCGGTCTTCTTCATCCACTTCATGGAAGCCTATCTTCGGAACTATCAAGAACGATTTATTACCAGGACGGGGCTTAGAGCTTTTTACCTGTTCGCCTCGTTGGTCGGTATGATGATGGTGCTGAGCGTCATTCCCGGAATCCCGATCCATCCGTATGAGACGACGGCGCTGTTGGCATTTTTCGTGTACGCCAATGTGGTCATCGTTTACAAATTGATTAGCAAATTCATAAAGCACCGTTCCGGGGAACTCCGATCGCTTTTCAAATTTACGTTAACCGGACATACGGTTGCTTTTCTGCCGTTTTTGCTGTTTGACGCGATTCCCGGTTTTTTCGGCCTTTCCTTTGCCCCGGCAAAGCTGACGGCGATTTTTCTGGTGGCCATTCCGGTCGTGTATTTTTATCTCTTTATTACAAAAAGGCTGTTCGATATCGACTTTGTGCTGAACCGCTTCTTTTATTATACGACGATTTCTTTTATTCCGGCTTTGGTCATCATCGGCCTGATGGCTGTAATTATGCATCAGAATCAATATACCTGGGTCAAGTGGATTCAGACTTTTCTATTGGTCTATTTCATGATTACGCTGTTTTTGTTCGCCAAGGAATTTATGGACTATAGGCTGAGGCCTCATTTTCTTAAGGAAACCCATGATTTTCAAGGAAGCATCGACCGCTTTTCCAAGAGGATTTCGAAGGTGATGAAACGTTCCGATCTGGAGAAGCTGCTGGAGCGGGAGGTCTGCATGATTTTGCCCGTTCGGAATGTGTCTTTCCTTAAAATCGTTCAGGATAAAAGCATGGACCGTCCTACGGTTTCGGGAGACGGGAACGCTGATCCGGAGATCGAAGCCGCGCTGCAAAAACTGGGCTATAAGCCGGCGGTAGGAGATATGATTCGCCTGCCGGCAGGCACCGGGCTGGTGACGGGCAATTACGGAACGACGCAGCACGTATTGTGGATCGACGAAAAGGTTAACCATACGAGCCTTAACATGGACGAGAAGAACTGGCTCAAAACGATTGCCCATTACAGCGGGATCGTATACGAAAACCTGTACTTGATCGAAGGGTTGATCGAGAACCTGGAAACGGAAATGAAAAGCCAGAAGGAGGCGCCTTCCTGGGTGCTCCGCCTGATTTTTACCCTTTCCGAAAACGAGCGTAGACGGCTTGCTTCTGATCTGCATGACGCGGCTTTGCAGGATCAGCTCATCTGGTACCGGAAGCTGGAGTCGCTGATGCTGGATTACCCGATGGAAGACGGCTTGCTGGAACAACTGGACCAGATCAAAGAAGGACTTCTCGACGTTATTCATCAGATCAGGCAGACCTGCAACGAGCTGCGCCCGCCTCTCTTGAAGGAGATGGGGATCGTGGAGGCGCTGGAACAGTTGATTCAGCAGGAGCAGATCCGCTCCAATTATTCCGTGACGCTTCGGGCGGAACCGTCCGTCATCGAGCTTAATGACGTGCAAATTTTGGCGGTTTACCGCATCGTGCAGGAATTGTTGCGAAACGCCGACAAGCATGCGAGGGCGTCCCAAATCCTGATCGAGCTGGAGCAGCGCGACGGCGAATTGTATTTCTACTATAAAGATGACGGCCGCGGGCTTCAGTTGACGGAACTTACCGATTCGTTCAAACATATGGGGATTTCGGGTATCAAGGAACGCGTCCGCAGCCTTGACGGGGATATTGCGTTTCATTCGGAACCGGGCAAAGGCTTTGAAGTCCAGTTGACGCTGCCGATGAATCCCCACAGTGAAGAAGGAGGAGAGAACGATGATTCGTATTTTGCTAGTTGACGACCATCCTTCGGTATGTGAGGGTACGAAAACGATGATCGAACAGGACCCCGATATGGAAGTAACGGTTTCCTATCATTCGCCGGAGGCCCTCGAAATAGCCAAAAGTCAGGAATTTGACGTCATGCTGTTTGACCTCAACATTCCGGTGATCAGCGGTCTGGAGCTTACCAAACGATTGATGGGCATCAATCCGGATTTTCGGATTCTTATCTATACGGGCTACGAGATCAGCTCGAATTTCAATTTGCTGGTGGAAGCCGGTGTTTCGGGCATCATAAGCAAAACGGCCAGCCGGGAGCAGCTGTTAAATGCGATCCGCTGCGCACTCCGCGGGGAAGCGGTAATACCTGTTTCGCTTTTGAGGCAGCTGCGACGAAGCGAGGTACGGCTCTCTTCCATCCGCAACGATAAAACGATGGAAGACGTGTCCATCAATGAACGGGAGCAGGAAATATTGCAGGAGGTTGCGGGGGGCAGCAGCAACAAGGATATCGCCGCGAAGCTGCTCATGAGCCAACGCACAGTCGAGTACAATTTGACCCGGATCTTCGAAAAACTGGGCGTGCGTTCGCGCTCCGAGGCGATTGTAGAAGCTAAAAGGCTCGGTCTGATCCATAATGGGGAATTTGTGTAATCCCTGGCTTTGTGGAATGAGCTTTTTGTTGTTGACTACTCCTCACCCTCTGTGTATAATTTTTCCAATAACTTCAAACGACAACTAAAAGCGATGAAAAGAAGAGTACCGCGGCGACGCCTTCTGCAGAGAGCTCCGGGAGCTGAAAAGGAGCAGGGAATACCCGCGGGAACATGGTCTTGGAGCTGCGCACCGAATCCCGCCTCAGGGATGTAGACTGCGCCGGAAGCCCGCACCCGTTAACGTGCTAAGGTATAACCGCGAATGGGCTGCGGCGTACCTGACGAGGTGAGTGCCGCGAGGCATTGATGAATTTGGGTGGTAACACGTGGGCTAGCAAGCTCTCGTCCCTTAAGGGATGAGGGCTTTTTTGTATTTTTGATGCCCCAAAAAAAGGAGGAGTATAAGATGGCGCATATTTTTATCGGGGGAGCTTGGCCTTATGCCAACGGCTCGCTTCATTTGGGGAGGCTGGCCAGCCTGCTGCCCGGGGACGTGTTGGCGCGTTATTTTCGGTCCAAGGGAGAGAAGGTGCTGTACGTTTCAGGCAGCGACTGCCATGGAACGCCGGTGGCCGTTCAAGCCGCGCAGGAAGGCATGGAGCCGGGGGATTTTGCCGGACGGTATCATGATGAATTCAAGGCATGCTTCGAAAAGCTGGGATTCAGCTATGACCTGTACACGCGCACGGATCGGCAGGCCCATCATGAGACGGTGCAGGCTTTGTTTTTGAAGCTGTTGGAGCAAGGATATTTATACCGGAAAACGGTCGTGCAAACCTATTGCGAGACGGACGGTCGCTTTTTGCCGGACCGGTACGTCGAGGGCATTTGCCCGGTTTGCGGCAAGCAGGCGCGGGGAGACCAATGCGACCATTGCTCCACGCTGCTGGAGCCCTCGGATCTTAAGGAACGGGCCTGCAAGCTGTGCGGCAATGAGCCGGTGGAGCGGCCGACGGAGCATTATTATTTGGCCTTGTCGCGGTTCCAGGAGGTTTTGTCACGTTATGCCGGTCAGGCGGAGGGCTGGCGGGACAACGCCGTGCAGACGACGGAAAGGTATTTGAAGGAAGGGCTGCAGGACCGGGCGGCTACCCGGGATTTGACATGGGGCGTGGATGTGCCGCTGCCGGGGTTCGGGGATAAAAAAATTTACGTGTGGATCGAGGCCGTCAGCGGTTATCTGTCCGCCAGCAAGCAGTGGGCCGCGCAAACCGGGGAAAGATGGGAGCCGTTTTGGCTGGAGGAGGAGGGGAGGATTACGTCCTATTACGTGCACGGGAAAGACAACATCCCGTTCCATACGCTCATTTGGCCGGCTATTTTGCTTGGCGCAGGCGGGCTGCATCTGCCGGACCGGATCCTGTCCTGCGAACATTTGACGCTTGAAGGCAAGAAGTTTTCGACCAGCCGCAACTGGGCCGTATGGGTTCCGGATCTGCTGGCGAGATACCAGCCGGATTCCATCCGGTATTTCCTGATCGCCAACGGGCCGGAGCGCCGGGACGCGGATTTTTCGTGGCGGGAATTCATCCACAGCCATAACGGCGAGCTGCTGGGCGCATTCGGCAATTTCGTGCAGCGGACGCTTGCTTTCGTCCATAAATCGTTTGACGGGATCGTGCCGGAAGGAGAGCTTCCGGATCCATGGAAAAAATCGCTGTCGGCGTTATACCAAAGCGCCGGAGACAACATCGAAGCCGGCTGGCTGAAGGAAGCGTTGGAAGACATTTTTTCCATCGTTCGCAAGGCCAATAAATATTTCGATGAAGAAAAGCCTTGGCTGCAGATCAAGGACAACCGGGAAACCTGCGGCGCCACCCTGCACAGCTGCATCCAGATCATAGCCAACTTGAGCTGTCTGCTTGCGCCGTTTATCCCTTTTTCCTGCCGAAAAATCCGGGATTTTCTGTCCCTGCCTGAACCGTCATGGCAGGTGGACTTCGTGCCGGCCGGCCGTAAGCTGAATCCGCCGGAGCCGTTGTTCGAACGAATCGACGCATCCCGCATCGAATGGGAGATGGAGCGTCTATCGGCAAAACCGACATCGGGCGGAAACGGCTTCGAATAACAACAACTTTTCTCAGGAAAAATGATTGACAATCAAAGCATGGGCGGTTAAATTAAACGATGTATTAAACATTGTTTAAATTCGTGCGGAAAGGGGGAAGGAACCCGCATTGACGAAGGAAGACAGCTCGGTAAACACACCAGGAACCGATACAAAACTAGACTTGTTAAAAGCCACCGTCGAGCTGATCCGGGAGGAAGGAATCGCATGCGTCACGCTGCGCAGAATCGCGGACAAGGCGGCAGCGAATTTGGCGCTGGTCAACTACCATTTCGGCTCGAAGGAAAAACTGATCGCCCAGGCCATCGGAAGCATCGTGGGCACTTTCGAGGACGCCTTCGCATTGCTTGACGATCGTTCCATGGGGCCGATTGAGCGGCTGAAGCAGTTTTTTTGCCGGTATATCAAGCATCTTCAGGAGTACCCGGGCCTCGCCAAGGAGCTGCTCGACCAGAGCCGGCTGATTCTCTGCTCCCAAAACGAATATGTCCGCTACAGCAAAGTCATGAAGACGGAAAAGCTGATGGATACGCTGGTGGAAATCACGGGCGAAACGGATGAAACGGTAATACGTTGCATGATGGCTCAGCTCTACGGAGCGTTGTTTTACCCCGTCATTATGAACTCTTATCTCGGGATCAACGGGGAAGAGCCCGCGCCGGAGATTCACCTGCCGGATCTGGAAGCCCAGGTCGACATGTTGTTCAGTCACTATTTTCACAAATACGAGAGATAGAGAAACAAACTAACTACAGAAATGAGTGGAGAAACCTATGTCTAAACCAATGGCGGGACATCCCGCCGCAGGAGAGGCCCCTTTTTCGCTGAAAGCGATCCTTCCGCCCCTTCTGGCGATCATCGTCGGCATGATTATGGTTATTTTGGACGGCACGGTCGTCAATGTCGCCGTCCCCAAGCTCGTTGACTTCTTTCATACGGATCTAAAAACGATCCAGTGGGCGATCACCGGCTACACGCTGGCGCTGTCGGCCGTCATTCCGCTTGCCGGCTGGATGACCGACCGGTTTGGAGCGAAGCAGGTTTTCGTGACGACGGTCGTCCTGTTCGTCTTGGGATCTGCGCTGTGCTCGATCGCGCAAGATGCAACGCAGTTGGTCATCTACCGCGTCATTCAGGGACTCGGAGGCGGCATGGTCGCGCCGATCGGGATGGCGATGGTGTTCAAGCTGGCGCCGCCGGAACGACGGGGCGCGATCATGGGGATGCTCGGCGTGCCGATGCTGCTGGCGCCTGCGCTGGGTCCGGTATTGTCCGGATGGCTCGTGGAATACGCCAACTGGCGCTGGATTTTCCTCATTAACGTGCCGATCGGCGTCGTCGCCGTCATCCTCGGCATCGCCTATTTGCCGAAGGCAGACCGCAATGCGGCGAAGCAGCTGGATCTGCTCGGCATTATTCTCGCCCCGATCGCGTTTGCCATGCTGGCATACGGCGTCAATGAGGGCGGCAGCGTGTCCTGGTCCTCCCGCGGAGCCGAACTCGGCCTCGCGATTGGCGGAGTTGCGCTCGTGTTGTTTATCATCGTGGAACTGATGCATAAAAATCCGCTGCTCGAGCTGCGGGTATTCCGCTCTTCGGATTTTACGCGCGGCATTATTTTGACGTGGATCATGCAGGCATCGCTGTTCGGCTGTATGCTGTTCGTGCCGCTGTACCTGCAAAATATCCGGCAGTTCACGCCGCTTGAGACCGGCCTGATCCTGCTGCCGCAGGCGCTTTGCTCGGCTCTGGCCATGCCGATCGGCGGCCGGTTTTTTGACAAGTACGGCGCCCGCCCGGTTTCCTTTGTCGGACTCCTGATCATTGCCGCATCGCTGTTTTTCCTCAGCGGAATCCATGCGGATACGTCGCTGTACGTCATTATGCCGCTGCTGGGCGCGATGGGCTTCGGCATGGGCTTGTCGATGATGCCGCTGAATACGCATGTGCTGAATGCGGCGCCACGCCAGTGGGTCAACCGCGTTACGCCGCTTACGTCGGCATTGCAGCAGGTGGTCGTGTCCTTTGCCGTGGCCGGCATGACCGGCTATTTGACGAGCCGCATCAACCATCATGTCGCAGCGGCCGGCAAGGGCGGCAACCCGCTCGAAGCCTCGGTGCTCGGGTTCGGCGACGTCTTTTTGCTGTCGGCCTGGATGGCCGTTGTCGGCGTCGCGGTCTGCCTCATTTTGCGGAAGCCGAAGGAAATGGCCGTGGGATCGGAGCCGGAAGGCGAAACCAAGCCGGATCCGTCGCTTATGATCGGCCACTGATTCCGCTTGGCCCCTGTACCACCTTCAAAAAAGAGCCTGAAGCCCGTTCTTGCCGGAACTTGGCTTCAGGCTTTTTTCCTCCATGGGCATTCGCCGGTGCTTTCCGGCTGACGGTAAGCCCATCCGGTAATCAAGACGCAGAATGCGCGGATCGAAGGGAATGTCTGCGTTCATTCCGGAAAAGATGTAGGATATGGGGCCTTGTTTTTTCGGAAGCAGGAAAAATTTTTTTAGGCTTCAGTTGAAACCTAAGCAGCTGAATTATCGTATAAGCATCTTAAATAGTCATTATTATATTTTTTAAAGGAGAAGATGAGCTTTAATGGAAAGTGACAGGTATGTTTTAAATTTGGTTTTGGTTGCACTCATGATTGGATTGTCGGCCTTTTTCGTAGCGGTGGAATTTGCGGTGATCCGCGTCCGCGCCAGCCGCGTGGACCAACTGATCGCCGAAGGGCGCAAAGGCGCGCACGCCGTGAAAAAGGTGCTCGGAGACCTGGACGGCTATTTGTCGGCCTGCCAGCTCGGAATTACGATTACGTCGCTTGTGCTGGGCTTTCTCGGAGAGCCGACGGTGGAGAAAATTTTGCATCCGCTGTTTGAAAAATGGCATTTTTCCGAAGGGTTAAGTTCTTTTTTATCCCTCCTGATCGCATTTGTCGTCATTACGTACCTGCATGTGGTCATCGGCGAACTCGCGCCGAAAACGGTGGCGATCCGCAAAGCGGAAACCATTGCCCTCTGGTTCTCGGCCCCCATTATCTGGTTTAAAAGAATCATGTACCCGTTCATCTGGCTGCTTAACGGTTCGGCTAACCAGCTCGTTCGTTTGTTCGGCGTCAAGCCGGCCTCGGAGCATGAAGAAGCCCATACCGAAGAAGAGCTGCAAATCATTTTGAACGAAAGTTACGAAAGCGGAAAAATCAACGACAACGAATTCGGATACGTAAGCCGGATCTTTGCGTTTGACAATATGCTGGCAAAAGAGATTATGGTGCCGCGCACCGACATGATCTGTCTCGACAAAAACAAGCCGCGCAGCGAAAACGTGGAAATCATCAAAGAGCAGCAGTATACCCGGTTCCCGCTGATCGACGGCAGCAAGGACAACGTGATCGGCATCATCAACACGAAGCAGTTTTTCCTCGCATATGAGGACAACCCGGACGTTGACGTATCCACGCTGATCCACCCGGTCATGGCCGTGTCGGAAGTGACGCCGGTAAGCGTGCTTCTGCAGCGGATGCAAAGCGAAGGCACGCATATGGCGGTATTGATCGACGAATACGGCGGTACGTCGGGCATCGTTACGATCGAGGACATCATCGAGGAAATCGTCGGCGAGATCCGCGACGAATTTGATGCGGACGAAGAAGAGGAGATCCAGGAAGTGGAGAAAAACCATCTGATCGTAGACGGGATGGTCTCCGTTTCGGAAATCAACGACTACTTCAATCTCGATCTGGACACGAAAGAATGGGATACGATCGGCGGCTGGCTTTACAGCCAAAACAACGAGATGGAAGAGAAGGAATCCTTCATGCATGAAGGCGTAACGTTTACGCTGCTGGAAAGGGAGAACAACCGTTTCTGCAAGCTGGAAATTATCAAGGAAACGCAAAGTGAGGAATAAAAGATGGACAACTCCGTGAACTGGGCGAGCCGCTTCAAAAAGTTTTTTCTGAACAACCGTTTCGTATTGTTTTTGCTGGTTCTGCTCTTGATTGGCCTGAATATTATGGTGCTCAGTAAAATATCGTTTATTTTCCACCCGGTGATCGTGCTGCTGAAAACCGTCATTTTGCCGATTATTCTCACGGGGATCGTGTACTATCTGCTGAATCCGATCGTCGATTTTCTTGAGCGGCACAGGGTGGGGCGGCTTCAGTCCATTTTGCTGCTGTACATGCTTATCATCGGCGTCGTTGCGGTGCTGCTGACGCTTGTCATCCCGGTCATCCGGGAACAAATCATGGATCTGGTAACGAATTTTCCCGCGTATAGCGAAATGATCCGGGTGCAGTTCGAGCATTTGATGGGCAGCAAATTGATCAACCAGTTTCAGGAGTCCATCAATTTCGATCCGCAGGAAATGATCCGGACGGTTTCGGAGAAGGCTTCCACCTTCCTGAATAAAACATGGACCGGGATCGGCGGATTCGTCGGCAACGTCATTGAAGTGGTGCTGGCCATCGTCACGGTGCCGTTTATTCTGTTCTATTTGCTGAAGGACGGGAAAAAGCTTCCCGGCTTCATTCTCGGTTTCGTGCCCACGAAGCTGCGCGGCGAAACGAACCGCGTCATGAAAGAGATGAACCATCAGATCAGCTCTTACATCCGCGGGCAAATCATCGTCAGCTTTTGCATCGGGGCGCTGCTGTTTATCGGCTATATTATTATCGGCCTGAAATATTCGCTGATTTTGGCGGTGATTGCGGCATTCACCAGCGTCGTGCCGTATTTGGGGCCAGCTATCGCCATTACTCCGGCCCTGATCGTGGCTGCGGTCACCTCTCCGATCATGCTGCTGAAAATGATCATCGTCTGGACGGTCGTGCAGCTGATCGAGGGCAAGTTCATTTCGCCGCAGGTCATGGGCAAAACGCTGAAGATTCACCCGATCACGATCATTTTCGTCATTTTAACGAGCGGCAATCTGTTCGGCATCGTCGGCGTATTGCTGGCCGTTCCGGGATATGCGGTGCTGAAGGTCATCGTTTCCCACATTTATCAATGGTTCAAAGTCCGCTCCCGTTTGTATGAACCGGTGAATCCGGAGCAATAAGCAAGAGAAAGCCGCAGGCGAGTCCTGCGGCTTTTTTCGTAGATCTTCGTATGAGCAGCAATGAAGGGAAATTTCAGTGTCAGTCTCCTTTGACCCCCGCCTCGATGGTTTCTTTCATCACTTCCGCTCCGCGATGTATGCGTGCTTGAATCTCGGGGGCAAGGTGCTCCGGCAGGAAATCGGTGATCCACACGAGCTTAGAAGCGTTCTCGCCATGAGGGAAAACCTGAAAGGACGCATGATGGTGCAACAGGGGCAAACGCGTTTCTTTTACCGCATAAGCCATCCGCCGTTCCTTGTCATCAATAGAGACGATGAATTCGCGGGTGATCCCGCCGTTCGGCAGAACCAGAGTCCTTTCGTAGCCGTTCATGATCGTATCTTCGGTATAGCCGGGAACCAAACGATGATGAACTGCTCCTACATCGCTTATTACATCCCAAACATGCTCAGGTGTGGCTTCAATCAAAATCTCCTTGTGAATCGTTGGCAAAAAGATCACGCTCCTTGAGGTTAGTTTATCCTAGAGTAAATTCATGGTCAATCAGATGTGGTAGAATATGTAATTATACGCGAAAGGACTAGATGAATAGAATGAATGCGGATATAAAGGCAAGACTGGCAACCATAGCCGATGCGGAGGAACTGTCGAGGCTAAATCAAGAGTTTAACGGAGGCGACAGAAGGCCTCCGGCCCAAATCATTAATAGCCTGAACACCAACAACGAATTGGTTGCCGTGGCGGAGTTTCATGGCAGAATCGTCGGTTTTGGCTGTGCCCAAAGTTTTGATTCATTTTGCTATGAAGAGCCTCAGGGGGAAATTACCGAACTGTATGTAGAAGAAAACGCGCGAAGAAAAGGGGCTGCAGCCGCCATACTTTCTTGTCTGGAAGACAATCTTAGAGGGCGTGGCGTAAAAGATTTAAAAGTACTTACAGGAAAAGGGAACGACGCCGCAATTAGAACGTACGAACATAACCATTATGTTATAGACGATGAACTTTTATTGAAGAAAAGACTAGGGGAATAAAACGCAAAAAAACCGGCATCCGTAATCGTGAACAAGTGGATTGTGCCTCAAAGTGAACCAAGCCGCCGATTTTCATACAAAAAAACGAGGAGAGGGATCCGTGCAATCCATGCAAATGAAACTGGAAGCATACATAAACGAATATTTGGCATTATGGGACTTTTACGGCGTTATTCAGGTCATCCAGCAAGGCAAAGTGCTTTTTGAAAACGCCTATGGCTACGCAAGCATCGAGTTCGGAATTAAAAACGGTCTGCATTCGCGCTTCTCCACCGCTTCCTTATCCAAACAATTTACGGCCTTTGCGATTATGCTCCTACATGAAAAGGGACTGCTGGACATCGACCAGCCTGCCAAACGATATCTTCCTGCCGATATGAACGTGGATGAGTCGGTCACGGTACACCATCTGTTATCGCATACCTCCGGATTATATAATTTCTATCATTTTAAAGACGATTTTTTTGGTCAATACAATCGCTTGGAGTATTCGCAGCAAGATTTCTTCGAGCGGTATATCGATAAAAAACCTGCGGCGTCGCCAGGCGCAGTGTTTGATTACAACAACTCAAACTATAATTTGCTTGCATGGATCATCGAGCATGTTTCCGGGGAGAAGTACGGGGATTTTATTCGAAACCATATCTTCCTGCCCTTGAATATGATGAACAGCGCCGTTGATGACGGCTCCAAACCTATTATCAACAGGTCCTCCAATTACGTAAAAGATTATGATGTATACATCAAAAGTCCATATCATAACGAGAAATTCAGCATTGGCGCAGGCGCCATCGTTTCGAACTGCGAAGATTTATACTTATGGCATGCCTGTTTGCGGGACCGGAAAATGCTGTCGCGGAAGACGTATGCCAGGTTTTTTAATGTGAACCAAAACAACTACTGTTATGGGCTGGAACACCATCATATTTACGGAACGGACCGCTATTCCCATGGGGGAGATCACCTCGGGGTCAGCGCTTATATGCAAAGTTATTTTGAAGAAGATATTTGCATTAACATTCTCTCCAATAATGAGGCTGTGAGTCAGTACAGGTTGGGGAATGCCATCTCGGATATTTTGCATGGCGTCGACGTCGAGGTTCCCGAGAAACATCAAGAATTTCCCATGAGCGAAACCCTGCTGAAGGAGTACTGCGGAACATACTTGAAAGATAAAATCCAGGTGGAGTTCATTCATGGCAAGTTATACTTTACGAGATTCTCCGGCAATCTTCATATCGAGATCTATCCGGTAGGCGAGGGGAAATTCGTTCGCAGATATTCCGATCAGACCCATCCCTACAGTATCACTCAGAACGAAAATGGAGAGATGACGTTTTTCGGGTATGCCAAGCACTGATTATTGAATTGGTAACCGAAAGTTTATTTTCAAATAGAGAAGGGACAGGTGCGCAATGAAAATGGCATTTGTATTGCTCGATGGAATGACAAGCATGGACTTTGCCGGTTTTTATGAAGCCAGGCTCGGTAGGAATACGCCAAACGTTGAAGAATAGTGTTCAGTAATTGATGTGCCGAGAAGGGGGAGTACATGAACTCAAGCATAACGGTCGTGGAATATGATCCGGATTGGGTCAGGTTGTTTGAAGATTTGCGTGATTTCGTGCTGCCGGCGTTAAGCGACATTATCGTTGCCATCGAGCATGTTGGGAGCACATCGGTTCCAGGGTTGGCAGCCAAACCTATCGTGGATATAGATGTAGTCGTGCCTACGGAAGCCGAGGTTCAAACAGCCGTTCAAAGGTTAACTTCCCTTGGATATCTTCATGAAGGCGATTTGGGCATCGCCGGGCGGGAAGCGTTTATCCCTCCGAATCACGTACCTTGGCATCACTTATACGTCTGTACGGCAGAAAACGAGGAATATAAGCGTCATATTTTGTTTCGTGATTATTTGAGAAGCCATCCCGAGGACGCAAAAGCATACGGTGATTTGAAGTTTGAACTTGCAGAGAGGTTTCGCGACGACCGCAAGTCATATACTCGTGCCAAAAGCGATTTCGTGAAGGGGATACTGAAACTCGCCGGAAAAGTATTTGATCGATGATCAAGTACTTTTTTTATTTTTTTAAATGTGTTTGGTTTTGTTCCTTACCATCGTTAATTTAGTATAAAACGAAACGATAGGAGTGAGAACATGAGCTTTATTTCTAGAATCTCCGGCGTTGAAATTCCCGTTTCCAACCTGAAGACAGCCGTTGATCTCCAAATATGAAAGTAATCTATCAGCACACTGCCATGCGTCCATTTTGACGATGTCATGGTTTTACCGAGCCGCTGGCCATCTTTGAAATTTCGAACCCGAGTGGTTCCCCCTTCTTGGATAAAGAAATCCGTATTTGTTCCGCAACCCAGCGCACTGTTTACAATTAATTCCTATGCTGAACCCATCTTACGATTCGGAAAGATGTGAAACGGATTGGAAATGCAAATGGATTTATCAAGAAAGCGAGGAAATAGTAACTGGATTTAGGGATGTAGTCATCGAACCAAAAGAGGAATCTAGAAAATTAAATGTAACTTGTCACAATAAGATTTTATCATTTGCTCTCGCCGTTTAGGTCCTGTTAATGGGATTTTGCTGCAGTCGGAAAAGGATGCAAGTCCAAGTGTTGAAAGACGCAAAAAACGAAGAATATGTTGCTTAGCTGAGTTTTGCACAGCTAAGCAACAGCAGGCGGCCTAGATTTCTGTCGACTAGTCGGATAGCAGTGCTTACTGTGGTGAGTAGCGATCAAGCACCATGCTCATTTAAAATAGGTATTTCCGAAAGCAGTTTTTTTAAGTTAATAGAATCCCACGGCATATGCTCCGTTATGCCTAATCCAACTACATCTGATTCTGCTGACAGCTCTTTAATGAGATTAAGGAGCTGAGGGATTTGCATGGTACCGGCAGCGGAAAAATCATAAGATGCTTCAGGGTTGGCGAATAATAATGAACGAAATGCCTTGGGGTCAAGCACATCCAAATCAAGGTGAATAGCCAGGTGCTTGATGTTATTTTGTTTAATCCAACTTTTTATAGGCTTAGTGCTGTTCAATAACTCCTGGCTTCCAGCAGTTTTAATACCAAGTCTTTGGATAATTTCTGTATCTAGTTTTGTTAGTACATTTATACCTGCGATAAACACATTTTCAGGCTTTAAAGGGATTTTCACATGTTGGGCAAACTCTTCATCTCCTTCTCCCAACAGATTCCCCAGAGGCAATGTATGTCCATAATCATAGCCAACAATTCTACCTAAATCGCTATGAGCATCAATCCAAATTAAACCTAAATTCCCGCCGTATCGTTCGTTCAAATAGGCAAATGGGGCTTGCTCGACTAAGCAGTCACCACCAAACATGACAATGCGATCCGGCTTATGGGTATCAATGATGTGATAAGCAGCCTCTAATTGCTCAAGCAGTTGTTTTCTTCCATACGTACCGTTCTCGTTTTCCAGTGGAGTTCCGTCATAAGCTTGAACGGGGACATGAATAAGGGGCTGATCATTATCAGGAGCAAGCCAGGCAAGCAGTTCGGCTCCGAAAGAGTAGTTTGGATTATTTCCGCCTTGCCATTGCGGCATCAGCAGGCGTATGGTTTGTTTAGTCATTTTTTTCTCTCCTTTACTTGAAGTAATGTTAGTATAGAATTTAGACGTACAAAAGAATAGAACGCACTTTATGGGTAGATACTATCAGAAAGGATAGTGTAAATATGAGTATGGCTGAATATAAAGGTAAGGTTAAGCATATACAAGATACGCCTTTTGGTTATTCATTGTCAGTTATTGGTGGAAAATGGAAGATGGTTATTATTTACCTCCTAGCCGAAAACCAAACAGTTCGCTTTAATGATTTGAAAAGACAGATTGGTGCTATCACCTATAAAATGTTGAGCGCACAGCTTAAAGAATTGGAAGCAGATGGCATGGTTAAACGGACGGAGTACCCTCAGATTCCCCCTAAAGTCGAGTATAGTCTCACAGAAAAAGCGGAAACCTTATTGCCCGTTTTGGAAGGGTTATGTGAATGGGGAGTCAAGAACCAGCAGCCGAAGGAGTAGAACATTTACTCTTATCCCTAAAAGCAATTTTCAAGTCAAGACCACATCGTGCTGCAACGATGGTTTTGGCGATGCTCATCCCGAGCCCGGAGCCTGCTCCGATCAAGATCGACCGGCTCATGATCCGCCATTCCGAGGCCCAGGACCGTACGGCGCTGATCGACCTGTTCTCCACACCAGAGGTGGGCACCTACGTCACGCGGTCGAGCTCAACAGAACAACGATTGGCATGATCACGTTCGATCGGCGCGACCCGGAGCGTAAGGGTCACATCCGTCCTGAGGGCGGGGGTCCAGCCTGAGGGGATTGTCAGATTATTGGGTCTTGACGCCGCTTCAATAAGCAATGAAGCTAATAAAGATCTTTTGCTTGAGAATTTAAATGATTTATTGACGAGACGATTCGGTATAATTTCAGATACAGGCAAGTATAGAGAGTCTTATGCCTTTAACAGGGCTTTAGAAATTGTTAGCGAAGGAACTGCACACTCGACACTGAAAGTTACATTGAACAAGAATGAAGGTTCACTTATGTTCCTTGATTCTCATTTTAAAGCAGAAGTCGGTTCTATGTACGGAAACACGGCAGTAGGTGCATCCGAGACGGTTACAGCCATTGCCAAAACGATAACGGTATTTGAACGTATCATTCCTCAGCTTGGGATTTACTATGCTTTATCTCAAGCACAGATCGCTTTACTCCGTTTAGGGTGGAGATCAGAGGACTTGAAACTAAACGACAGCGTATTAAAAAAATGGATTAGCGATGTTACCGCAAAGCTGGCACCTACAAGGAGAATGCCCAGCGAAACCACGATTTTATATTTCATGAAGGCGACTTTAGCGGATGGTTCCGAGGTTAATGGGATGTGGCCCAATACACTATCAGCGGATTTATTTTACAACCTCGAAAGCGGTCGTGTAGAAAGGTATGTTTCCGAGCATGAACATTACTTGGAACTGAAGGATGGCAAAAGATTTACCATTGCTAACACGGTGGATGGTGGTGTATCCGTCAGAGCCGTTTCGGACAATACTGCTGATACGCATCATATCCTTTATTTCTATAACGATCCCGAAAGTTTGGATAAAGGTTTACTATTAGCAGGTGCAGACCGTACAGTTTCCTTACTTGGCAAATTAAGCGATACAGCCAGCCCTTTCTTTCCTTAATGGTTATTCGACGATCCTGGGTTTTTATAAGATTGCAACAACCTTCAAATATGAACTTTGAAGAATAGTGCAAATTAAAGTCGCTTATTCGTTCACAACCTTCTCAAGTAGCATAGATGTTTTCAATGATTGCCGATTGAAAAGATGCTTAAATTTTTTTTTATATTGACAATGCTGTCAGAGTGATGGTAATCACATCTTCAAGATCCTCACGGCTGGCCCCGTTCGCGGCCTGAATCGACATACCATACACGAGAGTTGCGACATACCGGGAAAGAGCGACAGGATCAGTATGCTCGGGCAAATCCCCAACTTTCTTGGCTTGCTCCAACCGGGTACTGAGCGCTTTTTCAATTTGAACGCGTAGATTGGTTAACAATTGTTTGATCGGGTCAGATTCCTCACTGCACGCCAAGGCTCCTTTTATCGTTAAACAGCCCGGAGAATGATCGGGATCGACCACCGAATCCGCGGTTGCACGAAGAAGTTTCTCGATGACTAAGCGTGCTGTCGGTTCGTTTAAAGCAGCCATTGAAGCTTGAATTGGCCCTTCGTTCATATATAAATCAAACGCCATGTGAAACAGGTTCTCTTTGCTTCCGAAGGTGGCATAAAAGCTTGAACGGTTGATCTTCATGACTTCGGTCAGGTCGGACAACGATGTCCCTTCATACCCCTTTTCCCTAAAAACTTCCAAGGCACCTTCAAGTGCCTGTTTAATGTCAAAGGCCCGAGGACGTCCGGCTGCCATAACCAATTCCCCTTTTCAATAGATAATTATTGATTTTACTACATGGTTTGAAATCTGTCATGGTTACGGAAATATGAGAAAGATCCAAAACTGCTAGGGAAGATCGGCGGCAGCCGACCTCCTGACAGATTGGATCTTTTATCTTGCATAAATCGTTCCTCGTTCAACAGGTCTTCATTGGGAAACTAACTCCTGTTAGACGCTCCCGCCTCCGTCAATATTCATACTTGCCCCTGTAATATAGCCCGCCTCAGGTGAAGAGATATAAGCCACCATACTTGCAATTTCGGATGCCTTTCCGTATCTTCCTAACGGAATCATTTGTGTGCCCGAAGCATAGGGGCCGTTTTCCGGATTCATATCCGTATCAATCATTCCCGGTTGAATATTGTTGACTGTAATACCTTGAGGTGCTAGATCACGCGCCAACGCCCGCGTCAATCCGGCTACAGCGGCCTTGGTCGAGACATACAGGCTGTTTCCTGGGAACGGATTGAATTCGGCGGCAACACTGCCAATATTGATGACACGACCGCCTGGTTTCATTTGTGGAGCGGCCGCTTGAACGGCAACGAATACCGCCTTCAGGTTAACCGCAACTAGTTGATCGAATTCCTCCAGGGTAAATTGGTCGTAGGGCTTTAAACTTGTAATGCCTGCATTATTTACAAGAATATCAATACCGCCAAATGATTGGATCGTCTCTTCGACGGCGCCTTTCAATGCCCCAAAATCAGCGCTGTCCGCGCGAATCGCCAAAGCTTGGCCGCCTGCGCTTTTAATTTCTTGTACCAATTCCTCTGCCTTACTTTGCGCACTCACATAAGTAAAAGCAACCGATGCACCGTCTCCTGCTAGCCGTTTAACGATTGCTGCGCCAATGCCGCGAGCTCCTCCGGTGACCAATGCCTTTCTGCCCGCTAAGGGTTTATTTATTGTGTTTGTCGTATGCATAGTAAAACTCCTCTTCTTATATTATGAATCGATAGGTTCAAATTAATTATGAACCATTCGGTTCAAAATGGCAAGAATTAATTTTTAGGCTTTTGGCAGTACAGATGAAATTTGTGTCCAGTTGATCTTGCTGACGCACCAATATATCGTAGATTTTTATCGGAATCTGCAGAATGGATTCCAATTCGATGACTACGCTTGTCGATGAAAAATGACTTTTATGAATGTATTTTGTAGGATAAACAAAAAATATGAGTTTTCTTGATTTTCCGAATCCCCCGGGGGGAATTTTTCGGACAAGCGAAAGTGTTCGCCTTTGAGAATCCAATTTCTACCGAGAACGAAAGACCATTCAGGAAATTGGAGCGCAAGAGCGATGGGAGGAATGATTCGTATCCGTAGCGTCTCTCAACAGCAAAATGGGGCCGCCCTCAAGATCTAAGATCTTTGGGTACGCCCTCTTTTTGCGTGCCGTAATCTGCCGTACTTGTGATCCAGCGGGGAATCGACGGGCCCAAATCAGTTGAACCCGCCGTTGACGCGAATCGTCTGCCCCGTGATCCAACGGGCTTGATCGCTGACGAACAGCTCGACGGCATTCGCAATGTCCTCCGGTTCGCCAAGCCGTCCGAACGCATTCATTCGGCGGTACGAATCGACCAGCTCCGGCGATTTGCCGTTCAGGAACAATTCCGTCGCTACTTGCCCGGGGGCGATGCAGTTGATGGTGATGTCTTTGGGACCGAATTCCTTGGCCAATTGCCGTGTCAGCTGCTCAACCGCGCCCTTTGTTGCGGCATATAGACTGTAGGTCGGGAGCATTGCACCCGAGATGGACGTCGAGAAGGTAATGATTGTTCCGCCTGGCGCCATATGTTTCATCGCTTGTTGGCAAGCGAAATAAGTACCTTTGACGTTGAGCGCGAAATGCCGATCGAAGATCTCTTCCGTCACGTCCGAGATCGTAACGTTTGCCATAACCCCTGCATTGTTGATCAAAATGTCCACGCGTCCGAACCGCTCCAACGTTTCCGAGAACAAGGCTTCGACTTCGGCCACCTTGCTCACGTCGGCCCGGTTGGCCGCTGCTTGGCCGCCAAATTGCTCAATCGTCTTGACAACCTCATCCGCTTTCTCCCGACTCGAAGAATAATTGACAACCACTTTTGCTCCGGCTTTCGCCAATTGGATGGCTACTTGCCGTCCGATCCCCCGCGACGCCCCGGTAACCATTGCAACTTTTCCATTCAAACTCATTTCTTCTCCACTCCTCATCCGATATGGGCCGATCGGTCGTTCGCCGACTTCGACCTTGCAAATTCATTATAGGAAGGATCGCTACCTTGCCGTTAGATCATTTCTGTCCGATCCTTGCCTAATTCTCTTCCGTCTCCATATAATAGACGTAACATCCTACCTGGAAAGGGGGGCGGCCTATATGGACAAAACGGATGAACCGCAGCGCCTGGAACATGCTTTGAAGCAACTGGCGCTTTTAATACGCCGCCACGCTCCGGAGGGCGGGATTCATCGGACGGCGATCCCTTCGTTGACGCTGATGCATGCTACGCGCTTGTCGGAACCGCTAGAATCCATCTACAAGCCATCCATTTGCGTTGTGGCGCAGGGGGCTAAAGTAGCCGCGCTGGCAGATGAATCCTACCGGTACGATCCTTCGACTTACCTGGTCACTTCCGTCGAATTGCCGATTATGGGCAGAATTGTCGAGGCTTCACCCGAGATTCCCTATTTAAGTTTGAAACTTGGCTTCGATATCGACGTCATCCTGGAGATCATGGAAAAGGCGAACCGCCCCGCTCCCGCGCCCGCGGAAGCCGCCCGTGGGATCGCCGTGAACCAAACGTCTCCCGCGCTTCTCGAAGCCCTTGTGCGGCTTGTGCAGCTGCTCGACGCGCCTGAGGACATTCCGGTTCTTGCGCCGCTTGCCATCCGCGAAGTTCTGTATCGCATGCTTCAGGGCGAGCAGGCCGCGCTTCTTTGCCAATTTGCGATCAGCGGCAGCCATGGCTACAACATCGCCCAAGCCATTCGTTTGATCAATCGGGAATATGACCACCCACTGGCGGTTGAGCAGCTTGCAAAGACCGTAAACATGAGCGTGTCGGCGTTTCATAAGCATTTCAAGCGCGTCACCGCCATGAGCCCGTTGCAATACCAGAAAACGGTGCGTTTGCAAGAAGCCCGGCGGTTAATGTTGACGGAATCGGTGCAAGCCTCCGATGCGGCTTTTCGCGTCGGCTACGAGAGTCCGTCCCAATTCAGCCGGGAATACGCCCGCATGTACGGAAAACCGCCGGCGCGGGATGTTCAGGAGCTTCACGGCTTGGTCGCTAGCGGCAACAGGACTGTCCACTGAAAATCGGATAAAAAGATTGTGATATGCTCCCGTTATGGCAGACAGGCGAAATAAGAAAACTGTTAGCGTAAGGGGGGCTTTTTCATGCTTAACAAACATGCAGTACACCAGTGAAACTCGTTATGCTTGATGAAACCTTAAGTGGTGAAAAATCGGCATCCGATATATGACATGAACCTTTGCCTTAAAATGGGCAAGGGGATACGGCAACTGCCGCTTTATAAGGAGTCTAAAAATGGCTATTGATGAGATCATTCAAATGTTGGAACAGGCAGGGCTGGGAGCCTATAAGCAGGCTATCGCCAGATGGATTTATCCTACGGCGTATCTGAATTTGCAGCCTGCGCATGATTCTTCGATCCCTGTGGGGAGCAGCAAGGTCGGAGGTCATCCGGATCTGCCTGAAGACGTGGAATGGCCGATGTGGAAGGACTACGAAATGACTTTTATCGCCCAAATCAACCTGGCGGAATGTCCCCGGGACCTGTCCCTTCCAAAGAACGGCCTTCTATCTTTTTTCTATGCCGTAGAGCCGATGTTCGACGATGATGACTTTTATGGGGACCCTGATACTTGCCGTGTCCTCTATTTCGACGCTGAACGGCTTGATCAAATTTCACGCAGAAATATCCCCGAACGTTTGAATGAGGCTTCGAGGGTGAAACCTAACCGTATTTCG
The DNA here is from genome assembly GCF_031583795.1 of Paenibacillus sp. VCA1. Lineage (NCBI taxonomy): Bacteria > Bacillati > Bacillota > Bacilli > Caryophanales > Paenibacillaceae > Paenibacillus > Paenibacillus sp. VCA1. The sequence continues at coordinate 668,755 of NZ_JAVLSX010000001.1, forward strand.
TTTGAATCTTCTCTATCCGTCCCGGATTCGGAGTCCGCCTTCCTGGAAAGCTTGGACCTGGGCTGGAGCGACAACCGTGAGCATTTTGATCAATACTGGGAGGTATTTTTGCCGGAGTTTGAACGGGTATGGGGGAAGGACGACTATATTAACCGTTTGATGGGACATCCGGATCAAATTCAAGGGGATATGCAAGTCGGCTGCGAGCTGGCCCGCGGCGCGTACGGCTGGGATGACATGGCGAATTCCGAAAAACGCAAGCAGATCGTGAATTCGGCCGTAAAATGGCGTTTGCTGCTGCAAATCGATTCCGAGGAGGACAAGACGGGAATGATGTGGGGGGACGTCGGCCGGATTTATTTTTGGATCCATGAGGATGATCTCGCGGCGCTGCGCTTTGAACGGGTGGTTTGCGAGATGCAGTGTACATAGTTCGGGATTTTGATTGGCCGATTTTGCTTTTTAGGGCATTTCCCGCCAACCCATTGTAATTACGGAAGGAGCATGTGATAATGGGGTGTTCGTTTCAAGAAGATCAACGGAAAAACAACGATTTTTGAACTGGAAAGCTGAGGTAATTCGAACGTGGAACGGTACCCTTTTGCATATGATCCTTCCCAGCCTTTTATTCAGCAAGCGGCGGACTGGGTAGCGGATGTTTTTTACGAGCTGCTGCCGGAAGCGGGCTTTGAAGTCCGGGACGAGCAGATTTATATGGCGTTTCAATTGGAAAAGGCGTTTGCCGAGAAAAAAACGATTTTTGCCGAAGCCGGGGTGGGCACGGGCAAAACGCTGGCTTATCTTCTGTACGCCGTGTGTTATGCGCGTTATACGCGCAAGCCGGCGGTCATCGCCTGCGCGGACGAGTCTTTGATCGAGCAGCTGGTCAAACCTGAAGGCGATATCGCCAAGCTGGCCCGGCATTTGGATTTGGTGATCGACGCGCGGCTCGGCAAATCGCCGGATCAGTATCTATGCCTCAAAAAGCTGGACCACGCGCGAGTGGAAGGCGATGAGGAGATGGTATGGGAAGACATCGCGGCAGGTTTGCCGGACTTTGTGTATTCCTCTGCACCGATGCAGTCCTTCCATACGTACGGCGACCGGCGGGATTACCCGCAGCTTGGCGACGAAGAGTGGAAAAAAATCAGCTGGGATCCCTTCCAGGACTGCTTTACCTGCGACCGCCGCCACCGCTGCGGACAGACCTTGTCGCGGGACCATTACCGCCGCGCAACCGACGTGATCATTTGCTCGCATGATTATTACCTGGAGCATGTGTGGACGTACGACGGCCGCAAACGCGAGGGGCAGCTGCCGCTGCTTCCGGAGCATTCCTCCGTCGTGTTTGACGAGGGGCATTTGCTGGAGTCGGCGGCCATGAAGGCGCTCGGTTACAAAATGAAACATACGGTATTCGAGGAACTGATTACGCGCCTGCTGCAAAACGAAATCCGCGAATCGCTCGCCGTTCGGATCGACGATGCCATCGTGCAAAGCGAAGCGATGTTTGCCGCGTTCGGGCGGCACAGCCGCCTCATTCCGGGTTCGGACCGCAAAGAAATCATGCTGACGGAGGAACTTCTCGGCGAAGTGCACCGGTTCCGGGGGCTGCTGACGGCGATTGAAGAAGAGCTGGTATTTGAAGGCGAACTGTACACGCTGGACGAATATCAGCTCCGGATCGTGGAGGAGCATCTGGACATGATGCAGCAGGCGCTTATGTTGTTCGAGCGTTCGGAGGCATTGATCTGCTGGGTCGAGGACAGTCCGGAGGGGCTTACGCTTTCGATTATGCCCGGAACGGTCAAGGATGTGCTGAAGGCGCATGTTTTCGGCCTGCGCATGCCGATCGTGTTTTCGTCGGCTACGATGTCGGTAGACGGTTCGTTCCGTTACCTCGCGGACAGCCTTGGCATTGAAAGCTTTCTGTCTTTTTCGGTCGCTTCGCCTTATGCGTATCCGGAACAGATGCAAGTGCTGGCGCCGGCATGGAATCTCGCAGACGGCTTTGAAGGCAAAATGAAGGAAGCGGTACGGCTGCTGCAGCAAACCGGCGGCAGGGCGCTGATTCTGTTCCGTACCCGGGAGGAGCTGCGCCGGTTCAAACATATGGCGAAGGACGAGCCTTTATTGACCGGGATACCGTTTTATTTTGAAGGCGACGGGGAAATCAGCCATCTGATTTCGGCCTTCCAGCGCGAAGAGGAAAGCGTCCTGTGCGCGCTCAGCCTATGGGAAGGCCTTGACGTTCCGGGGCCGTCGCTGTCGAACGTCATCATCTGGTCGCTGCCGTTTCCGCCGCATGATCCGGTATTTAACGCCAAACGGAAGGCGGCCGCCGATCCGTTCGCGGAAGTGGACCTGCCGTACATGCTGCTGCGTCTGCGCCAGGGCATCGGCCGGCTGATCCGTTCCCGGGATGACCGTGGCATCGTCGTGTTGCTGGGCGAAGAGCTGTGGACGAATCCCGGCGTCAAGGAAAAGGTGCTGGCCGTGCTGCCGGAGGGCGTGGAGCTGTGTGAGCAGGTTTAAAGGTTTCATGGCTGCTTAAAAGATACATCGTAGACACGGCAAGAGCCGCGCATTTGCGCGGCTCTTTGCTATGAAAGCGTCCAGCGGAGCTCTTCATCTCAATAGATATTCCGTAACCCGTGACTGCGTTCCTTGTTATACGTTGATGATTGGTTCTGTTTTACGTCGGATTTCCGATCGTCCCCATAAACAGCCAGAGCCCGGTTTGGCCGTCTTCGATACAGAAGAAAAAAGGACGGTCCACGTTCATCTCGAACCGGCCCGCCGGCGGAGCCGAACCCGCCATGGCCATTTCCGTGACGGCTGCCGCTTCCGTGCCTTGCTCATTCACGTCAAGGACCATCTTGTGCAGCACGGAGGACACAAACAGCGGTTTGGCATCGGACATGGCGGTAAAATCGGCGGCGGCCGGGTCGAAAGCTTGCTTCATGCCCATGGCGACCAGCGCATCGTTTAGCTCTAGCGAAGATTCCGCTTTGAAGCGAGGAAGCCGGATTTCGCCGGAGGCATGTTCGAAACGGGCTTGCCAAGGGGAAGGGTCCTTGCGGATGCCCTTCATGACATCGGCGAGCGAATGCCCGCCTGCGGGAAGCACGATCAGCATGTTCAGCCGCCCGTCACCGTAGGGCAGGCGAATCGCTTGAGCTTCGGGCGTTTGCTTGAATTCGAACATACCGGTCTGCTCCATCATCGGCACTTGTTTGGTCGTTTGATCGCTTAGCGTAAAGTCGCCCTCCGTTGTGTCTTTCGGATCGAAAGGATTCTGCCAAGCGCCGTTAAAATAGACGGTATTCAGCAGAATCGCCACCGTGTTCCGATCGGGAGCCTGCTCGAGAATCGCCGGGATTTTGCCGCCCGTATGTTCGTTTACCCAGCCGTTGATCTCCTGGACGGTGCGCCCGTTTTCAAAATCCACGGCCTGAACGTCGGCTTGGTAGCTGTTTTCGGCCGTTTGAATAAAAAGTTCTTTCATTTCCACGCCTTTGCGGTACCAGACGGAATTGGCCGAATTCAACCGGACGCCCGACCCCGCATCCCCGAGAAGCGTATACAGCGTCCGGACCGAGGCGTTCGCCTGCTCCTTGCCGATCTGTTCGATGCCGAGCACCCGCGCCGTTTCTTCGGCGGTTTGTCCGCCGCTGCCCTGATAGGCTAACGATATAGCGGTAAAAATGCTATATGGGGATAATAGGATATTATCCCCCGGGTTTGCCGACTCCGCGAGCTTTTCATGGATCCGCAGACCGAGCCGATTTTGCGCCCGGATCAAGGCGGGATCGAGCTTGTCTGCCACCGTCTGCCTTTCGGCGAAGGAGAGGACATGGACGTTTTTTGCCTTTTCCGCGGAATCCGGCTGCCGGCCGGCGCAGGACGACAACAGGAGCAGCGAAGCGCAGAGCACGGGGAGCAGCGAAATTTTTTTTCGGATCATCGGGTTAAACCGCCTTCCATGTTCACATGATATTCATAGACGTTCCAGATCTTAGGAAGTTGCGCCTCAAAAACCCGTTCCCGATTTGATTCTCCCTGATCCCAGGCGGTATAATGAACATAGAAGTCAACTAAACTGACCAATTTTTAACTTTTACTTATAACAAGGAGTTGTGCTACTTATGCCCAAAACACCCCGTCGACACCAAGAGGATTTGGCATCATTGTTTTCGCTCGCCTTCAGCGCGTTGAATGAGGAACTGCATGAGCGCCTGAACGAGCTTGGATTCGGAGATATCCGGCCCACGCACGGTTTTTTGTTCCAGGGGCTGGTTCCGGACGGGGCCACGGCCAAAACGCTGGTTGAGCTTTTGGGTATATCCAAGCAGGCGGTGAGCCAGATGCTGGATTATTTGGAGGAGCGCGGCTATGTCGCCCGCAAACCGCATCCTTCGGATGGCAGAGGCAAGCTGGTGGTGCTTACGGAGCGCGGCCAGGCATTGATGAAAGCCAAGGAAAGCATTTATAACCACATTGAAAGCCAGTGGGGAGCCGTGATCGGCAACGATCGGCTGCAAATGATGCGTTCGGATTTGAAACGGATTATCCAGAGCGTAAGCGAAGGGGATTTGCCAAAGAAGCTTCGGCCTTCCTGGTAAACCATCGTTCGCGAATGCCTGAAAATATGATGCCAAAGGATCGAAAAATGAATGGAACCGTCTCTAATTTTAAAAGCTTTATCGAATGAAACACGTCGTCAAATATTGGCTTGGTTGAAACATCCGGAACGGCATTTCGATGAAACGCCTTACGTCCAACACGGGGTGCCCCAGCACATCGGCGCCTGCGTAAGCGACATTCAGGAAAAGGCCGGGCTGGCCCAATCCGTCGTCTCGAGTTATTTGCTCATGATGCAAAACGCCGGTTTGCTTGAAATGGAGCGGGTGGGAAAATGGACCTTTTACCGCCGCAACGAGAAAACCATCCAGGCTTTCGCCGATTATATCCGGAATGAATTGTAATGCCCATGAAAAAGGAGGAAGCTCCTTTTTTTTGCGTTAACATATTTACATATCTAGATAAATGGATGTATAATGTCGGAGGACTCAACGGCAGGTCAAACGGTCGGGAGGAGATCAAACACGTCAGAAGGGATTTTTTTGCGTTAACATATCCATATATATAGATATGTAGCTATGACTTTAATTGAATTGGAGAGAAAACAACATGAAAAGTAAAACAACGATGCTGATTATGATTTTGTCTTTGGGCGTTTTCGGCATCATCACGACCGAAATGGGAATCGTCGGCGTATTGCCCCAGGTAACGGAGAAATTCCATGTATCCGCATCGCAGGCGGGGCTGCTGGTCAGCATTTTTGCGCTGGTCGTCGCCGTTTCGGGTCCCTTTGCCACATTGCTTGCATCCGGCTTGAACCGCAAAGCGGTTTTAAGTTCGGCGGTGTTGATGTTTGCGGTTTCCAACGTGTTTTACGTGCTGACAAGCCGGTTTGACGTCCTGATGGTTTTCCGGATTATTCCGGCCTTGTTCCATCCGGTGTTTTTTTCGATTGCGCTTGTCACGGCCTCGCAGCTGGTTTCCCCGGAAAAAAGCGGGCAGGCGGTGACGAAGGTTTTTGCCGGCATCACGGTCGGTTTCGCGTTCGGCGTACCGCTGACTTCGTATTTGGCGGAGCAGGTGTCGCTGGAAACGGCCTTTTTGTTTGCGGCTGCGGTCAATTTGGTCGCGTTCATCGGCATTTTGGCGCTGATGCCGTCCATGCCCGCCCAAGAAAAAATGTCTTACGCCAAGCAGCTCGGCGTACTGCGCAAACCGGCCTTGTGGCTGAACGTTGCGGCGGTCTGCTGCATGTTTGCTGCCATGTTTTCGGTCTACAGCTATTTTGCCGAATACCTGGGGCAGGTCACGCGCATGAACGGCACATGGGTCAGCGCCATGCTGCTGGCGTTTGGCGTGATCATGATCGGCGGCAACTTCCTGTTCGGCGGTCTGCTGCAAAAAAATATGCTTGGCACGACAATGGCGTTTCCGCTGCTGTACCTCGTGTTGTATCTGCTCGTTTATGTCTTCGGGAGTTCTTTTCTTCCGATGCTGCCGGTCGTTTTTTTATGGGGCATCGTTCATTCCGGCGGTCTGATCGTCAGCCAGACGTGGCTGATGAGCGAGGTCAAGGAAGCGCCCGAATTCGGCAACAGCCTGTTTGTTTCATTTTCCAATTTGGGCATTACGCTCGGCTCATCCGCGGGCGGTTGGTTCATTTCCCGTTTCGGCATCCACCAGCTCATTTGGTGCGGCATGCTTTTTGCGGCGATGGGGCTCGTTTTGATCGTAACCAAGGCGAAAATATTCGGCGTATCCCGGAGGCCGTCCGCTGCGGTCATCGATTGAGCGTACCGGCTATATTATGAACGAATGCCTTAACGCAGCAGATGGGTCAGCCCAATCATCGTCAGCAGGCCGAAAATGAAAGAAAACGTCGCTGCCCGTTCATTGCCGTCCCCGTGGCTTTCGGGAATCAGCTCTTTATAAACGACAAACAGCATGGCCCCGGCGGCAAAGGCCAGGCCGTAAGGGACGACGGCATGGAAGGTTTCGGTGAAGCGAAGTCCGGCCCAGCAGGCGGCAAGCTCCAGGACGCCGGTAAAGGCGGCCAAGAGCAGCGCCCAACGCCGGCGCATCCCATGGGTGATCAGAAACAAGGCGGTGAGAAAGCCCTCCGGAATATTTTGCAGACCGATGCTGAGCGCGACGATCGTCCCCAGATCCTGGTTGGTGCTGCCGTAGCTGACTCCGACGGAAAGCCCCTCCGGCAGGTTGTGCAGCGCCATCGCGGAAAGGAACATGAGAGAGCTTGTCCGGTCGTTATTTTCGCCGTGCAGGGCATGTCCCGGATCCTGATGGGGAATAAGCAGCTCCATCAAGGTGAGTATCACGGTACCCAGAATCGTGCCGGCAGTCAGAATCCAAAGGTTCGATAATTTCAGCGCGGCCGGGATGAGGCCATACGTCGAAGCGGCCACCATGATGCCTGCGGTAAACGCGAGCAGGATATCCCTTCCCCGATGCGTGACGTTGCTAAACAGGAGCGCCGGCAGCGCGCCTATGGCAGTGCAGATGGAAGTCGCCAGACTTCCCAGCAAAATGGTGTTCATCTTGTCCTCCTTTTGGTATGGCTGACTGCCGAAAATCTCACTTGTACAACCATATGATCCAGCGTCGGACTCTATTCGCAAAAGAAATTCTTTCATGATCGTCGGGATTCTTTAGGGAGTTGCGGCGCAAGGCGCAAATTCCGATAGGGCGTGGTAGATTTGTAGATTTCCATCGCAATCCAAATAAAATAACCCCGCAAAGCGGGGCCTTGGCTTCGAAGCTGATTCAGGTGCTTTAGCGGGGAGCCCCGAAATTTATATACGCTATAATGTACAAAACGCCCCGCAGCTCAATGGCTGCAGGGCGCTTTTTGTCATTTATTTCTCTTTGATTGTAATGCCGTCGATCGTTACTTTTTCGGTTGGTTTGCTGTTTTCATCCGTGTCCGGATTTACTTCGACCGGCGTGGCGGCGATCTTTTTCACGACGTCCATGCCGCTGGTAATTTTGCCGAAAATGGTGTAATTCGGAATCTGGTTCAAATCCTTGCTGTCCTCGCCCGTGCAGATGAAAAACTGGCTGCCGTTCGTGTTCGGCCCGGCGTTTGCCATCGCGACGATTCCCGGCTCGTATTTGTAGCTCGTTTTTTCATCCTCGAAGGCATATCCCGGACCGCCCGCGCCGGTTCCCGTCGGGTCGCCGGTTTGAATCATAAACGATTCGATAATGCGGTGGAAAATGACGCCGTCGTAAAAGCCTTGCTTGGACAGGAACACGAAGTTGTTGACGGTTTTCGGCGCGTCTTTTGCGAACAGCTGGATCGTAAACGTGCCTTTGGACGTTTTGACTTCGGCCTCATAGGTTTTGCTCGTATTAATTTGCATCGCCGGCGGGCTGGTCCATCTTTTTGTTTTTGTAGAGGCGTTCGTATCTTTATTCGTTGTTTCCTGTGATGCGTTCGTATCTTTATCCGTTGTCTCCTGAGATGCGTTGCTATCCTTATCTTTCGCATTGTCCTGCGGCTGCTGCGTTTCCTGCGTTTGATTCTGGCTGGCCTCGGACGATGCTACAGGTTTTTTGCCGCAGCCGCCGAGAACGAGCATGGCCACGATCATGATGATGAGCGGGAAATAAGCTTTTTTTAGTTTCATGAATGGGATGTTCACTCCTTATGCATTTTCACTATGTCTTATGATAGCGATTTTTCGCGGCAAAATCTAGCGCGCCCCTTTTGGGCCCGTTCCTTCGGCAAAAAACGGTTGTTTCCGCTTTTCTTGAAACTTCTCCCAAGACGTAACGTTTAAACAGGTAATGAATGTAAAAATTGACATGGAGGGATGCGGATGTTCGAGGCGGCAAATGCCCGTCTGACGGAGCTGAAGGAGAGCCTAAGGAACAAAACCAAATGGGAGAAACGCCTTCAGGAGCTGAAAGCGGAGCGGGAGGAACGCGAACGGGAAGCGGATCGCTGGAAGCAGAGGCTCGCGGACGAGGAAAAGGACGTGGAACGCTTGACCGGAGCTTCCTTATCCGGGTTGTTCTTCGGCCTCATCGGCAAAAAAGAGGAAAAGCTGGAGCGCGTACAGCTCGAGGTGCTGGAGGCGAAAGCGAAATACGATGCGGCGGTGCGGGCCGTCGAAGACATCACCAAGCAATGCCAGGAAACCGATAAGCTGCTCCGGGAGGTGCGTTATTCGGAATTCGAATATGAACGGATTTTGCAGGAAAAAGAACAAGCCATTTTGCGGCAGCACGGGGAGCTGTCGGAGCTGGCGGAGCGGCAGGCGGACTTGACGATACATCTGAAGGAAATGAAGGAGGCCGTGCAGGCGGGCCGCTCCGTCCTCCATGATATGGAACAGGCTCGGGATTATTTGCAGTCCGCCCGCAATTGGGGCACTTACGACATGCTTGGCGGCGGCATGCTGTCCACGCACATCAAACATAACAAAATCGACGAGGCCATGGGCTACATTCATGATGCGCAGACCAGCTTGCGCCGGTTCGGCAAAGAGCTGAAGGACGTAGAAATGCATCTGTCCATCGAAATCGACATCGGCAGCTTTTTACGGTTTTCGGATTATTTTTTCGACGGGTTCATTTCCGACTGGATGGTGCAGGGAAGGATCAACGATACGCTGTCGCAGGTAGAGGAGAAGCTGGATGCGGTCAAAGGCATCGTTCGCCAGATCGAAGCGGAGCAGCGCAGCTTGGAAGCGCGCCTGGCAGACGTGAAAAGAAGATACGAATACGTGATCGAAACGGCGGAATGACCTGCATGCATGAAAAAAGGAGGGCGATTGCCCTCCAAACTACGTTACATCTTCCTTCCATTCGACGCTGCGGAGCAAACCATGCTTCATCAGCGCAAGCACGAAATCGACGTAATAGTCTTTCCGCACGATGGCGCCATACTCATGGTTTTTATAGACGTAAAACAGCGCGTCGGTGTATACGTCGTTGTCTTCGAAGTGCTTCCGAATCTCACGCAGACGGTTCAAATAAGGCTCTTCCTGAAGCAGACGGATGCGAAATTCGACATCCTCTCCGTTGACGGTTTCCGTGATGCTGGCAACATCCTCGTTGCAGCGGTAAATCAGCATGCGGGCGCCTCCATTTCGGTCAAGTTTTCTCCATACTTCATTTATCCCCATGATTCCGGCCGATTAGAACCCGGTCCATCATCCTCATCACATTAAATATCTAAGATATACATATGCGCTGGACAAAACGATCGACAAAATCATGATCGGGAAGCCGTATTTCAAAAACGTCGTAAATTTCAACGGGTATCCTTCCTTGGCCGCCATGCCGGCCACGATCAGGTTGGCGCTGGCGCCGATCAGCGTGCCGTTCCCGCCCAGGCAGGCGCCAAGCGCGAGAGACCACCACAGCGGCTCGAGATTGCTGATTCCCATGCTGCCCATATCCTGAATCATCGGGATCATCGTGGCAACAAACGGGATATTGTCGACAAACGCCGAGGCGATTGCGCTTAACCATAAAATAAGCATCGAGGTTGAGGTTAGGTTGCCCCCGGTGAGTGCAACCGCCTTCTCGGCCAAAGTGGAAATGACGCCGGTTTCGATCAATCCCGCAACAAGCACGAACAATCCTACAAAGAAAAAGATCGTCGGCCACTCGACCTTGGCGAATGCTTCCTCCAGCATATGTTCCCCGGTCAGGATCAAAAGCAGGAAAGCTCCGGCCAATGCGACGGTGGCGGATTCGATATGCACGAGCTGATGGATAAAAAATCCGACGATGGTCAGCCCGAGCACGGCAAGGCATTTGATCAGCAGCTTTTTGTTCGTCAGCAATTCCTTTTCATCGAGATCCATGATGCTTTGCATCAGTTCAGGCGTCGTTTTGATCTGCTTGCGGAAGAGCAGGACGAAAATCGGCACCAACAGTGCAAGGAGAATCACTGCAATCGGCGCCAGGTTCTGGATAAACGCCATAAACGTCAGCTCTTTGACCGCGCTTCCGATCATGATGTTCGGCGGATCGCCGATCAAGGTGGCCGTGCCGCCGACATTGGAGGCAATGATTTGCGTGATCAGGAAAGGCAGCGGATTGACCCGAAGCTGGCGTGTAATACTAAACGTAACCGGCACCATCAGCAAGACGGTGGTCACATTGTCCAAAAATGCCGATCCGAGCGCCGTCAGCAGCATCAGCGCGATCAGGATGGCGAGCGGGCGGCCTTTCGCTTTTTTCGCGGCCCAGACGGCGATGTATTTGAACAGGCCCGTCTCCGCCGTAATGTTCACGATAATCATCATCCCGATGAGCAGCCCAAGCGTGTTGAAATCGATATGATGGATGGCCGTTTCCTGGCTCACGATCCCGCAAATCACCATCAGCACGCCGCCGATCATGGCGATGATCGTACGGTGGATTTTTTCCGAAATAATCAGTGCATACGCAACCAAAAAAATGACGATAGCCCAAATTGCTTGTTGTTCCATAAGGTTCCTCCCCGTTCTTTTCTAGATGCAGTCCGTAAAAAATAGCATGGTCATTTGTACATGATCCGATTCCTCCTTTGGTCACAGGAGAAGATTGCCGCATACGGACTCCAAAAAAGACGAGAAGGCTAAAAAAGACAAAAGGAGCCCGCGCGTGGCAGGCTCCTCCAAATGTTATTCTATGCGATTTGAAACACCAGTTGCCCCTCATATGAAAGGGAATTTGAAAATTAGTGTACATCTATTATAAACGGATTCCGCCGGGTTGTAAAGATAAGCCGCCTGATGCGCAAGGAAGGAGACGGATATGAAGAAAACATGGTGGAAGGAAAGCGTCGTGTACCAAATCTATCCGATCAGTTTTATGGATTCGAACGGGGACGGGATCGGCGATTTGCGCGGGATTCTGTCGAAACTCGATTACTTGAAGGAACTCGGGATCGATGTCATCTGGCTTTGTCCCATCTATAAGTCGCCGAATCACGATAACGGTTATGACATCAGCGACTACAAGGACATTATGAAGGAATTCGGCACGATGGAGGATTTTGACGAGCTGCTGCGGGAAGCCCATGCCCGAGGTCTTAAAATCATGATGGATCTCGTACTGAACCATACTTCGGACGAGCATCCGTGGTTTATCGAATCGCGGTCGTCGAAGGATAACCCGAAAAGGGATTATTACATATGGCGCAAAGGGAAAAACGGCGGTCCTCCAAACAACTGGGAATCGTATTTCAGCGGTTCGGTCTGGGAATACGACGAAACGACGGACGAATATTACCTGCATCTGTATTCGAAACACCAGCCGGACTTGAACTGGGAAAACCATGAGGTTGTCGACTGCATGCATGAGATGGTCGAGTGGTGGCTGAAAAAAGGGGTGGACGGCTTCCGCCTCGACGCCATCGCGCATATCGCCAAAGCCGTCGGCCTGCCGGACGGGGACAATCCGCATCATTTGCCGACGGTCCGGGCCTACGAGCTGTTTTCCAACTTGGAGCATGTACATACGCTGCTGCATCAGCTGTATTCGCAGGTGCTGTTCCACTACGATATTATGACGGTGGGCGAAACTTCCGGCCTGGGGCCGGAAGAGGCTTTGTGCTATGTCGGCGATACGCGGGGAGAACTGAACATGGTGTTTCAATTCGAGCATATGCAGCTTGACGCTCTCTCCGGAGGTTCGGGAAAATGGGACATTCGTCCGTGGAGCCTGCTTGACCTGAAAAAGGTCATGAGCAATTGGCAGACCGTTTTGCATGACCAGGGCTGGAACGCCAACTATTGGTGCAATCATGACCAGCCGCGGCCGGTCTCCCGATTCGGGGACGACGGCAAATACCGGGTGGAATCGGCCAAAATGCTGGCCACCTACATGCACATGCTGGAAGGAACGCCGTATATTTATCAAGGCGAGGAGATCGGCATGACCAACATCGCCTTCGATTCGATCGACGACTACCGGGACGTGGAGACGCATAATTTTTACCGGGATCAATTGAAGCGGGGGGCGCCTAAGGAAAAAGTGATGGAGGCGATCCGCAAAAAGAGCAGGGACAACGCCAGAACGCCGATGCAATGGGACGGAACCCAAGAAGCGGGTTTTACGGAAGGCAAACCATGGATTGCCGTGAACCCGAATTTCCGCGAAATCAATGTCGAGGCGGCGCTGAAGGATCCCGATTCGATTTTTTATTACTATAAAAAGCTAATTGCGCTTCGCAAGGAGCATGAGGTGATCGTGTACGGGAAATACGAGCTGCTGCTGCCGGACGACCCGGAAATATACGTATACACGCGGACGCTGGATGATGCGAAGCTGCTTGTCATTTTGAATTTTTTCGGCGGAGAGCCGGAGCTGGAGCTGCCGCAGGGACTGAACTTGTCCGAAAAAGAGCTGCTGATTTCCAATTACGACGTTTCAGGGGAAGACGATCTCGGCTTGGCCTTCCGTTTGCGCCCCTATGAAGCCCGGGTGTACATGCTTCGGGCATAAAGGCTTGACATCGATGAAAAATATTGTTAAGTTTACCTCATCCTCATCCAAAGGAGAGATTTTGATGTCGGTGGTTGTTCTTAACTAATCCAATTCCATACGAAGACCGCTCGAAAAGACCGGGTCAAGCTTGCCTGTTAAGGCAGCTTTATTTCCTTGCGCCTTTTCAAGCTGAACGGCAGGACGAAGCTGTACGCATGCTTTACGTCTGTTTCGTTCGCGCGGTCATGGAAAATAGTTAAGAACACGCGAAGCATCAAACGGCGCCTTGGCTGCTGTTTCTTTCTTTGTTATTCATAAAAGTATCTTCGTTATGCGGCGATTGCGGCAGCGAGGAACTTTTTGACGACCGTGCTCTTGCAGCACGGTTTTTTTGCGTTCATAGGGGGCTTTATCGTTAGCGGCTGATTCATAATCAAGCCGGCGACCCCGTCGCAATAACAGGGAAATGAAGCGGCAGAAAACAAAGGGACAAAGAACTCGCGCGTAGCGTTCTTTGTCCCTTTTTGCATTTTGGAATGGGACTGAAGCGCCTGTTCCGAATCGAAACCATTCATTAGGAGGCTCACATGTTATGGATAACATGACAATGAACATGCTGGAGTATGACAGAGTGAAAGAAATGCTGCGGGAATATGCGGTGTCCTACGCAGGAAGGAAACATATCGACGAACTGATGCCCGGGAATCACCTGCGGGCGATCGAAGCGGCGCTGAAGGAAACGGCGGAAGCGAAGGCGCTGCTGGAGAAAGGGGCGAGCGTGCCGCTGCCGTCGCTGGAAGGAATAGAGCACATCGTTTCGCTGCTGCACACGGGGTATTTGTTTACGGAGCAGGACTTTGCGGCGGTGCAGACGTTTTTGCACAGCTGCGGCCAGCTGATGAAATATATGGCGGGCAAACGGGACGTTGCGCCTACCGTCAGCAGTTACGCCTTATCGATGCAGGAGCTGCCGCGGCTGAAAAGCGAGATCGAACGCTGCATACGCTTCGGCAAGGTGGATGACCAGGCGAGCAAGCAGCTCGAGAAGATCCGGAAAAAGATCGCCGTGGTCAAAGAACGGATCCAGAAAAAAATGAGCTCGATCCTGTCCCGGCACGGGTCGATTTTGCAGGAGCATCTGATCAGCGTCCGGGGCGGGCGGTACGTCGTGCCGGTCAAGCGGGAGTACCATAAGCAAATCAAAGGCGCGGTGCTCGACCAGTCCACCAGCGGACAAACGGTGTTCGTCGAGCCGGAGGAAATTTCGCAGCTTCAGACCGAGCTTGGGATGCTGGAAGCGGATGAGGCCCGGGAGGAAGGCGTGGTGCTCAGCATGCTGACGGGCTTGCTGGAAGCTTCGGGCGCGGATCTGCTATTGAACATCGACATTACGGGAAACTACGATTTTATTTTCGCCAAAGCCAAATATGGCCGCTCCATTGAAGGGCGGATCGTACAGCTGAGTGACAGGGGATTTATCCGGCTTCGGGGAGCCAAACATCCGCTTATGCTGAAAACGATGGTGCCGCTCCAGCTGGAGCTCGGAAACGGCTACCGCTCGCTGATCATTACCGGACCGAATACGGGGGGCAAAACCGTAGCGCTGAAGACGCTCGGGCTGCTGACCTTGATGGTTCAATCCGGATTGCTTGTGCCCGTGGAGGAGGGCAGCATATTCGCCGTATTCGATAAGGTCATGACGGCGATTGGCGACGGACAGAGCATCGAGCAATCGCTTAGCACGTTCTCCGCCCAAATCCGCAGGCTGATCGCGATGGTGGAGACGGCGGACCGTTCTACGCTGCTTCTGATCGACGAGCTTGCCGCCGGGACCGATCCCGGAGAAGGCATGTCGCTTTCGATCGCGATTTTGGAGGAATTGAACCGGAGAGGGGGGATGATGATGGTCACGACCCATTTTAACGAATTAAAGGGGTTTGCTTCCCGCACCCCGGGTTTTCAAAACGCAAGGATGGAATTCGACGTTAACACGCTTGAACCGCTCTACCGCCTGACGATCGGCGAATCCGGCCAAAGTTACGCCATCGAAATCGCCACTAAACTCGGCATGCCTTACGGCATCACCCAGCGGTCCAGAGATATTTTGCAAAGCCAAAGAACGGTATTGGCAGCGCCGGGAACAGAAAGCGGAACGCCCGCCACGGTTACGGATAGCAGCCCACCCCCGATGGCGGACGACCTCGGGGGTGGGCCTCGGCATCATGAAGATGGGCCGCTGCCTGAAGATGACGAAAACCGACATCTGGCAGAGCGGGAGGGCAAAGGCGATCGAAATAGGGAACAGCCGGAAGTGAACTCAGCCGAAACGGAAGCAGAAGAAGCGGCAAAACCGCGGAAGCTTGAAGTGGGAGACGCGGTATATGTCAGCTCGCTTCAGCGCGTCGGGATCGTGTACCAGGAAGAAGACGCAAAGGGCATGGTGGGGGTCATGGTCCAGAAGCAAAAGCTGAAGATCAACCAGAAGCGGCTGAAGCTGTATATTGAGAAGGGAAATCTTTACCCGGAGGATTATGACTTCGACATCATTCTCGACAGCAAGGAAAACCGGAAAAAAAACAAATTGATGCAGAAAAAACATGTGGAGGGCTTAACGATCATTCGCAAACCGGAAGACATGTAACTGGCGTCAGGCGGGGGACGCGTGATCAAATCATGCGGGTTCCCCGAAATCAAACAAAAAAAGAAGCGGCTTTTTCGCTGACGCGAAAGGCCGCCTCTTAAAACGGAAAATTACAATGTTGAAATGATGATTTCGGCAAACTGCTCCAAAAACTGCTGCTCCTCGCGATCGAAGCGCCCTTTGAGCGGGCTGTCGATGTCGAGTACGCCCAGCAGCTTTCCGTTCTTGACGAGCGGAACGACGATTTCGCTGTTCGATGCCGCGTCGCAGGCAATATGTCCCGGAAACTCGTGAACATCGTCCACGACGATCGTTCTGCGTTCGGCTGCCGCCGTGCCGCATACGCCGCGGTTCAGCGGAATGCGGATGCATGCCGGAAGACCTTGGAATGGACCAAGCACCAGCTCTTGCCCGTCGTACAAATAAAAGCCTACCCAGTTGATATCCGGCAAAAAGCTGTTCAGCAGCGCCGATGCATTGGCCAGATTGGCGATGGAGCTGGGTTCATCGTGAATGAGAGATTTCAGTTGTTCCAGAACGGCCGCAAACTGCTCGCTCCGGTTTCCTTCATAGGGAAGTGCTTGAAACATCATACTCCACCTTTCTTTTAACCGTTGGTTAATTATAAAAGATAGTATACAGGAATGGCCTCCGCGTCAAGCAAAAGATGCTATGCGCTTGAAGCGAGGATCAAATTTTGGATATTTATTCCATGTGGAGCTGCAATTATTCGGCCGATGCAGCAAAAATCCCCCCTTCGGTATATGACGGAGGGGGATTTTTTTGCGGTAATTTGTTGCGCGTGAACGGATAAATACCAAGCCGGGCCTAACCATTAGGGGCTTCCGTCAATTCGAATCCGCCATAATCCGCTTTTTCCGGCCATGGAAGCACCACGGCCTGCTCCGGGGCTTCCGCCGGATTGCCTGCGCCCGCCAGCGCTTCGCGCACAAATTGCTGCACCGACCGTTTGTACAGGACGGGGTCGGCATCCAACGCAAAGCCGTGCGTCGCGTCCTGGACAAGCAGAAGCTTTTTCGTTCCCGTTTTGGCGGCGAACAGATCCTCGCTCATGGACGGCGGGATATAATCATCCCTGGTGCCATGGATAAACATGACGGGCACGCTGCTGCTTTGCACGGTGCGGACCGGGCTGACCTGCTTCAGCGAAAACCCCGCCTTTTTGCGCAGCCGGACGTTGACCAAAGGGAGGAACACGGCGGCAGGGATGTGGTTTAAGCGCTGCATTTGATGGTGCATCAGACGCGTCAAATCGGAATAAGGGCAGTCGGCGATGACGAATTTGGCGTCGGCTTCCGGCAGCGACAAATATTCCAGCACGGTGCCGCCTCCAAGCGAAACGCCGTGAAGGCCGATGATGCAGTTTTGGCCGTACGTCTTTTTAATGAATCGCACCCAGGCCGCGACGTCGTGTTTTTCATGGTAGCCGTATGTCGTGTATTTGCCTTCGCTGTTGCCGTGCCGGCGCTGGTCGATGAGCAGCAGGTTGAATCCTTCCTCGCGGAACATTTCCATAAACGGAATGGATGCGGGCAGGGAAGTGGTATACCCGTGCACGAGAATGACCCATTTGGCCGAAGGCTGCTCCGTTTTGACGACAACTCCGTTCAGTCGGAGGCCGTCATGGCTTCTGATCTCGACGTTTTCCTTTTTCAGCGGCTCGTAATAATCGCGGAAGCGGGCGCCTGCCTGTTCGAAAGCTTCAAAAATCTGCTGGTAACTTAACGCTTTCATTTGCGTCATTTGTATGAATGCATATTGGGTAATACCTGCGGCCGCAAGCGCGGCAACCGCTGCAATCAGGACGATGACCCACCATTCCAATTCCGCTCACCTCCATGATGGCTATTGATCGATAGGGCATTAGTATATGCGTTTTTAACCAATTTTAACCGCAAAAGGCGACGCCGCCTACCAAAAAAATGGATAAAATCTGACGAATTCGGGAAGAGGGCGTCTGTAACGGCAAGATCCTTTCCCAATGATATAGCCTTTCAAAGAGCAAGATGCTAGAATAAAGTGGACATGCAGCATTTTTTTGCAGCCATTATGCAGCTATTATAAGGAAGAAACCAAAAAATCATGCCAAGTCGCCTCGAACTTTGGTTCGAAGAGAGGAGAGGGTCGGCAATTTATGAAAGCCAAGAAAAAGCCGGGAAATACAATCGCGCAGAGACAGGCCCAAAGGGAGCAGCAGGAGAAGCGCATGAAGCGGGTCATGTGGATCACGGGCGCATGCATCGTCGTATTGGTGCTGCTGCTGATCATCATCAGACCGGGTTCATCGTCCAAGGAAGGCAACTTCGACTACAGCTCCATGCCTGTGCTCGGCAATCCGGATGCACCGGTCAAAATCGTGGAAATGGGCGATTACAAATGTCCAAGCTGCCAGTATTTTACCCAAGATATCTCGCCGCAGCTGAAAAAAGACTTCATCGATACGGGCAAAGCCGCCCTGTACTTCAGCAATTATCTCATTATCAGTCCGGAAGCGGATTCCAATACCGCCGCCTTGGCCGCGCAGTCCGTGTTCCATCAGAACAAGGATGAATTCTGGAAATATTACGAGGCGATTTACAGAAACCAAGGAGACGAAAACACCGAGTGGGCAACGCCGGATTTCCTGGTGAACCTCGCCCGCACGGAGAACATCAAGGTTGATTACGACCAGCTCCGCAAGGATATCGACGAAAAAACGTATCAAAAAGAAATCGACAGCCAAAACGCTTTGGCGCGGAAACTGAACGTCATGAGCACGCCGACGTTGTTCGTTAACGGGGAGATGGCTTCCGAAAAAGCCTCCATGAACTATCCCGTGCTGAAACCGTTTATCGAGAAGAAGCTGGCCGAGCAAAATAAAGAATGACGAAACTTTGGAGAAAAAGGAGTTAAAACGATGGGAGGCAATCGTTTCTTGGCGTCTATACGTCCGTATGCCCTGTACATGGCTTGGATTGTATCCATCGTGGCTGTGGGCGGAAGCTTGTACTTAAGCGAAGTCATGCGTTACGAGCCATGCAAGCTGTGCTGGTTTCAGCGGATTTTCATGTATCCGGAGGTCATCCTGCTCGGGATTGCAAGCTACAAGAACGACCGCAAAATCATCCCCTATGCCATGACGCTCAGCGTCATCGGGGGCTGCATCTCCATCTACCATTATCTGGAGCAGAAAATTCCGGCGTTGGCCAAAGCCCTTCCGTGCACCGTCGGGATTCCGTGTAATTTCGATTACTTGAACTGGTTCGGATTCATCACCATTCCGCTTCTCGCCTTGATTGCGTTCATCCTCATCGTCCTGCTGCTTTGGGCGGGACGCGAACCGAAGGATAACGCACAGGAAGCCTAAGCATGTCGCAAGCGCTTGCCCGCCAACCGGCGAAACCGGACGGGACAAGCGCTTTTTTCAAACGTGCCGGCGCATACAGCCGTTGAAAACTATCGCGGCTGGGTCACAGATGGGGGAAGTTCGTTTATTTGCGAGTGGCGCGCATACAGCCATTTTTTTATCTAAGGAGGGACAAGATATGCTATACCGCTGCGAAGGCAGCATTCCGGAACTCGAGGGAGAGCGCGTCATCCTGCGCCGTCTTTCCGCCCGGGATGCGCAAGCGATGTACGAATGTTGGGCCGACCCCGAGGTGAGGCGGTATGCGGATCTTCCCGACATGCCGAATGCGGAGGCCGCGGCGGAAATGATCGGCCTGCTTAACCGTCTATCCCTGACCGACGACGGCTTGAGGTGGGGGATTCATGCGTCGGACGGCGGATTGATCGGCAGCTGCGGTTTGAACTGGTGGCAGCTTGAGGGAGCTTACCGCGGGGAAATCGGCTGCGAGCTGGCAAGCGCTTATTGGGGCCGCGGTTACATGCGGGAAGCCGTCGGCCTTCTCATCGACTACGCTTTCGGAGAGATGGGGCTAAACCGCCTGGAAGCGTTGGCCGATCCCCGCAACGAACGTGCCGGACGGTTGTTTCATGCGCTCGGATTTACGCTGGAAGGGCGGCTCCGGCAGTACCGGCATACGGATCAGGGTTTCGTGGATGCCGATATGCACGCGCTGCTGCGCCCGGATTGGAGGTTTCATTCGGAAATTTTGAGGATTAGGAGTTGACATGGAATGGAAACCTTATCAAAATCAAATAGAAACCGCCTGATGCGAATACAACATATATGATGACGATCGGGAACTCGCGCAGCGGAAGGAGCCGCCATTGGGTTCCCCGCAAGCTGCGCGGCGCAGGGCGAACGGTGCGTAACCGGGCGCAGCGGTTCTTTTTCCTCGTCGTCCAGAAAGGAAACCCATGTCTGTTCAATCCGAAGTTCTACATTCCAAACGCCAGCTCATTCTGATCGGTATATTGGTATCGACGTTCCTGTCGGCGATTGAAGGGACGGTCACGGGGCCCGCAGGGCCCGCCATCATCAGCAGTTTCGGAGGCATGAAACTGCTGAGCTGGATATTTACGGCTTTTCTGCTGACGATGGCCGTGTCGACGCCGATTTTCGGCAAAGTCAGCGATCTGTACGGGCGCAAGCTGGTATTCCAGATCGGCTCGCTGCTGTTCGTGCTCGGCTCGCTGCTCTGCAGCTTTTCGCAAAACATGGAACAGCTCATCGCGTTCCGGGCGATCCAGGGGATCGGCGCCGGAGCCATCGTGCCGGTGACGTTTACCATTATCGGCGACGTGTACCGGATTGAGGAGCGTGCCAAAATCCAGGGGCTGATCAGCTCCGTATGGGGCATATCCTCGCTGATCGGGCCGCTCGTCGGCGGTTATTTCGTCGATTATTTGAATTGGCGCTGGATTTTCGGTTTTAACGTTCCGTTCGGCGTCGTTTCGATGTGGCTGATCGCCCGCTAT
This sequence comes from Paenibacillus sp. VCA1, assembly GCF_031583795.1. Lineage (NCBI taxonomy): Bacteria > Bacillati > Bacillota > Bacilli > Caryophanales > Paenibacillaceae > Paenibacillus > Paenibacillus sp. VCA1. The sequence goes on from NZ_JAVLSX010000001.1 coordinate 689,312, forward strand.
TTCCATGAAAGCCGGGATAAGCGGGAGAAAACATCCGTCGATGTGGCGGGAGCGGCGTCATTTACGGTCGGCATGACCGCGCTCTTGTTTGCGCTTGCGACCGGCGGGCAATATTTCAGCTGGAGCTCGCCGCTGTTGATCGGATGTTTTGTTTTGGCGGCCGTTCTGCTCGTCATGTTTATTTTCATCGAAAACCGCGCGGCCGAGCCGATGCTGCCCTTGAAGCTGTTCCGCATCCGCGACATCTCGGTGTCCACGGTGGCGAGCATTCTGACCAGCGCCCTGCTGATCGGGTTAACGACCTATACGCCGCTTTGGATTCAGGGCGTGATGGGTAAAAACGCGACGCTGTCGGGCCTGACGATGGCCCCGATGTCGATCGGCTGGCTGTTCGGCTCGGTGTTCGGAAGCCGGCTGATCCTGACGGCAGGCTCGCGCAAGACAAGCGCCATCGGCCTGGCCGGCATCGTGATCGGCGCGGTCGGACTTGCCCTTATTAACGAATCCACCCCGCACTATGTGCTTTTGATTTTCACCTTCATTTACGGTTTGGGATTCGGGTACTCGACCACCGTGTTTACGATCATCGCCCAGTCTTCGGTCGGGTACTCGCTGCGGGGAGCGTCCACGGCGCTGAACACGTTCGTCCGTTCCTTGGGGCAGACGGTCGGCGTCGCCGTGTTCGGAACGTACATCAATCTGAGCATGGCCGGCCGGATTTCCCGTCAGCCGGGCCTCGAACATGTGAAACAAGAGGATATCAACCGGCTGCTGACGCCGGAAGGCAGCGCGGATATGCCGAAGGAATTGTGGAATCAGTTGAAGCATGTGCTGGAGGGCAGTCTCCATTCGCTGTACGTCGTCATGGGAGTCATCGCGGTAATCAGCCTGATTTCCGTTCTGGCGCTTCGGAACACGGTGCCGTCGCCGGAGGAGGAGCCCGAAACGGCAAAAGCCGGGGACAACCCCGGCGTATAAGGTAACTGCAGGAAAGGACACCCCCGGATGAAATTGACCGGTTCAAGGGGTGTCCTTTTTTTCATGAAGCACTTCGGGCAAAAAAAGAGGCCGACAGGGAGATGGCGTCCCGGTCAAGGCCTATGTATGCAGGTTATTTCTGGGATGAAGGCATAAGCCTTTCCGCCTGCGTCCCCATTTTTTTCAGCAGTCGGATCAGCTCGGATTTTTCTTCGTCATCGAGGCCGCTGAAAGCATGATGGATCCGGCTGCCGTATCTGGGGTACAGCTCGCTCATCAGAGCTTCGCCTTCCGGCGTCAGTTCGACGTAAATGACGCGGCGGTCGGTCGGGCAGGGTCTGCGATGAATGCAGCCGCGTTGTTCGAGCTTGTCGATGACATACGTGACGTTTCCGCTTTGGAGCAGCAGGCTTGAACCAATTTGCTGAATGGGATGCGCTCCCTTGCAATACAGCATTTCCATAACGGCAAAAGCCGTCGGGTGAAACCCTTCGGACTTGGCGCCGACGACGGCGTGCTCGCTTACGCTTTTGAAGCTTTTGGCGAACACCCGATACAGGTGCAATGATAGTTCGGTGTCCCGTTTTTGCGCGTGAATCATCCTCAATCCCGCCCTTTTGTTCGATATTTTGAAACATGTCCGCAGCCTGAATCGTATTGTATATATATCATAAACGTTCGGCCCGCCCGAAAAACATGCGATTTGTCACAATCCATCAGCTTTAAAACATTAAAATTTGCGGCAATGCGGGTACCGCCCGATTGACGTTTATTTGCAACACACCGTAGAATGCGCTAAAAGCCGGTGAGGCTTTTTGAAGGGAGAAGGTTGGCATGGAAACGGAACACGCGAAACAGCCGCTGCTGGACGTCGCCATTGAGGAAGCGGGATACGAGGAGGGCCATCCAAAGATCCGAAATATCGCCTTTCAGGTGTACGCCGGCGAGCTGCTGGGGCTGATCGGCCCGAACGGCGCGGGCAAAAGCACGACGATCAAAACGCTGCTCGGCCTGCTGAAATACGCGAAAACCGACGTCGCGTTTTTGGGCAGCGCGGGAAGATACGCATACATTCCGGAGCAGCCGGTGTTTCACGACGATTTGACGCTGTGGGAGCACATGGATTTGGCCGCGGCCGTTTACGGCCTCGATTACGAAAAGTTTTGCGGGGAAGCGGACAGGCTGCTGCGCCAGTTCGGCATGGAGGAAGTCAAGCATGATTTGCCTGGCGGCTTCTCCAAAGGCATGAAGCAGAAAATGATGCTGATGCTCGGATTTTTGAGCGAACCGGATGTGTACATTGTGGACGAGCCGTTTATCGGTCTGGATCCGCGCGCGACGAAGGATTTTTTGCGGCTGCTGGACGAGGAGCGCGCACGCGGCGCGGCGGTGCTGATGTCAACGCATGTACTCGATACGGCGGAGAGAATCTGCGACAGGTTCGTCATGATTTCCGGCGGCGCTACCGTTGCGGAAGGGACGTTGTCCGACATCCGGGAAACCGCCGGGCTTTCCGAAGCGTCGCTGTTCGACTGCTTCGACGCGCTGACATAACGCTTCGTTGTCCGGAAGGGCCGTCTCTTTCGGACAGAAAGGACCTGTACGATGATGACCAAGGAAAAAGAAGGATATCTATTCCCGGACCCCGCAAGCCTGTTCCGGCGAAGGCTCCGGAGCCATTGGAAGGAAACGGCGGCCGTCCTGCGGTCCGTCGCGGACGATTGGACGGTATTGTTGTATATTCTCGTTCCCGCGCTGCTGCTTGGCGGACGGCTGTATTACGGGTTATGGAAGGAACCGCTGCCGGATTGGGCGGGCATGCTTCCGTTTCCGCTGGTTCCCGTCCTGCTTTTGCTTATTGCCTCATTGGGAGGAATCCTGCTGCTGGTGCGGGAAGGGGACGTGTTGTTTTTGGTGCAGCGCAGGGAATGGCTGCGGGGAATCATGCTGCGGAGCGGTTTGTACAGCATGGCCGCGGCAGCCGTCAAAACGTCCTTTTGTTATCTTGTTTTTCTGCCTTTCCTGTTCAGGCGTTTTCATGCGGACGGCTTGGCTGCAGGAGGGCTGCTTGCTTCAACCGTCGCTTTTGAATGGGTGCTGATGTGGTCGCGGCATCTGATTAAGGTGCAGGCTAAGGGTGTGCGCAGGTGGCTGCTTTACGTTCCGTTCACCGTTTTGCCCGTCGCGGCTTATCTGGCTTTCGCGATCATCTTTTGGCAGCAGGGAGTCGTTCTTTGGATCGGGGCGCTCGTGATGGCGCTGATTAGCTTGCTGCTGCTGAAGTTCAGGCTCGGACTGCGCGGCACGTTTATGCATGACGTTCAAGAGGATCTGGTCAAACGCACCCGATTGACGGGTCTCTTGTTGAGCCATTCCGTGGATAAGCCGCGCCGCGTCCGCAGCAAAACATGGCTTTTCCGAAAGTCCCGGCCCGTGTTCCGTTCCCGGATGCCCGCCAAAAGAATCGCCGGCGCGATGGTCAAATCGCTTCTTCGCCATCCGGGCCATCGCTCTCTATATTTGCGTTTCGCCGGGGTCAGCACGCTGGTGCTCGTTTCTTTGCCGGTCAAGATACAGATCCTTGCGTTTCTGGCTCTTCATGCGCTTATCGCGTACTGGCTGTTTTTGCAATGGTCTGCATTTAGGGAGGACGCCTTCGTGTCCTTGCTTCCTTGGCCGGATGAACACGGCATGCAGGCCGGTTTGGCGGCGATGCAGGGGCTGCTGCTGCCTTATTCGGTCTGGGCTTCGGCGCTTGTCCTGTTTACCAGGCTGAATCCATGGCTCGCGGCGATCGGCTTCATACCGCTGGGCGCGGCGGTCAGCTGGGCGGTGCCTTATCTGATGCGCATGTTCCTGTTGAATAAGAAGATGTGAACGCACCAAAAAACCTCCCGCATCGCAAAAGCGAAACCCGGGAGGTTTTTGGCATCCTTAACTTTAAACGTTCAGCCGGAAGCGGGATGCGCTAGCTGCGCCGCATGCATTCCCGCGGTATAACCGGTGGAGAAGGCCGCCGTGATGTTATAGCCGCCGGTGTAGCCGTGGATGTCGAGAATTTCCCCGCAGAAAAAAAGTCCCTCCGTCAGCTTGGATTCCATCGTTTTCGGATTAATTTCCTTCAGGTTGACCCCGCCGCCGGTGACAAATGCCTCTTCGATCGATTTGGTGCCGGTCACCTTGATGACAAACTTCTTTAATATATCGATAAAAGCCGACCACTGCTGCTTCGGCAGATGGGCGAAGGTCGCGTCGCCGTCCAGTCCGGCCTTGTTCATGAGCAGCGGAAGCATGCGGTCGGGAATTTGCGCTTTCAGCACGTTTTTGATCGCTTTTTTCGGTTCGGTTTCAAGCTTGTCCCGCAGCATCCGGTCCAACTCGCCGGCGGGCAGGTCAGGGAAAAGATCGACCGCCATGTCGACCTCGTTGACTTTGAATTTGTTTTTCACCTGCCGGATGAACTGGCTGCAGCGCAAGGCGATGGGACCCGAAAGGCCGAAGTGGGTGAAAATCATGTCCCCGCGGTGCCCGATCTGCTTTTTCCCCTTGGGTGTCCATACCGACAATTCGACGTCGCGAAGCGACAATCCCTGCAGCTCCCGGGAGGCAATCCAGCTTTCGCGCGACACGATGGGAACTTCCGTAGGATAGAGCTCGGTAATGGTGTGCCCGGCGGCTTCCGCCCAAGGATAACCGTCGCCCGTCGAGCCGGTATGCGGCACCGATTTGCCGCCGGTCGCGACAATGACTGCGTGTGCCCGGCGGATATCGCCCGTGGCGAGTTTTACCCCCGACACGCGGCCCTCCGAATAAAGGACTTCCGATACGGGAGTGTCGGTTTGAATGTCGACGCCCAATCGGCGGACTTCGCCGATCAGCGTGTTGACGACGCTTGCCGCCTTGTCGGAAACCGGGAACATCCTTCCGTTGTCCTCTTCCTTCAGGGCGATCCCCAGCCCTTCGAAAAACGCCATAATGTCGCGGTTGTTAAAGTGCTGGAATGCGCTGTATAAAAAGCGGCCGTTGCCCGGGATATGGGCGATCAGATCCTCGGTTTCCTTGGCATTCGTCACGTTGCAACGCCCTCCTCCGGAAATCCCCAGTTTGCGCCCAAGCTTGGCGCCCTTGTCGAGCAGCAGCACGGATGCGCCAAACTTTGCGGCCGCAACGGCGGCCATCAGCCCGGCCGATCCGCCCCCGATGACGATGACATCATATTGCTTCAAATCGTTCTCTCCTTTGTTCTCAAAACCTGATGAATCTTTGTTTTTAATTGCACCTTTATAGGATATTTCAGGGTATATTGTAATATAGTGTAGCCTATGTTTTAATCTACATGTACATTGCTTTTCGAAGCAGCGCACCGTCTCCAGAAAAGCGCGATTTTATGCGTTTTTTCATACATAAACCTCATGATTTTCGCAGCGTTCTGATTTATACTTTACTAAACCAATAAAATTTGTCGTCATTTGTCGCAAAAACCGAATAACGCCCGTGTCCTCAAGTGAATGGATTGTATACGCCACCCCGAAGGGAGGATGGATTGCGATTATCTATGCGCTGAAAAACATTATAACACAGGTGCTCATGGCGGGGTCTTTCGCGTTTTTGTTTCCGCTGAGCTTGGACAAATACGTCCGTCTGCTCGGCAGGAAGAAGAGACTGCGGGCCGCCGGGTTCGAAGTCGTTATCATCATATCCAGTGCGCTCAGCATTATCATGTGTTCTTTTTTCTCTTCTTCGTTGTTTCATCTGATCCCCTTGAATTTGGGCATTTTACCCCTGTTTATCGGCATGTTGTACGGGGGATACAAAAGCGGCCTTCCTCTGGCCGGGCTGTATTTGCTCTGCGATTACTTTTCAAACGAAAACTGGTCTTATTCGGGTGCGATCCTGCATACGGGGTTGTTATTCTATCCGCTGCTGGTTTGGATGTCCCCCAGATTCCGGATGGGAACCCTTAACGACAAAATTAACAAGTTGTGGGTGTGCCTCCTGCCCGCGATGCTTCTGCTTACGTCGTCCCCGATTATCGAAGACCCGAACCTCAGCTTCTCCGATGCGGGTCCGCTTCTGATGTTGTTGTTTTACATACTGATCACCGTCTTTGCCGGCGCGGCCTTGATCTATATGATCGAATTCGCGCTAGAGAAGCTGCTCCTGACCGAACAAATCAAAGGCATCTCGGAGAAATACCTTCGGGAGGAAGAAAAACTTCAGCAGGTGATGGACGTGGCGCCGCTATGCATGGTGTCGGTCGATACCGAAGGGCGGGTCACCAGCGTAAACGAAATGATGATGGGGCTGTTCAAAAGCCGGTCGCCGGAGCTGACCAAAAACGATATTTTGGGGCAGCCGCTCAGCGCGTTTGTCGACATGGACGAGGAGGATTATATCAAAAGCCGGATTGCCCAAGCCTTAAACGGAGTTAAAATGGACAACGAGCTGATCCGGATCGGATCGCAGATCCACTATACGAGCACCTCGCCGCTCACGAACAGCTATACCGGCGAGATTCTCGGAGCCGTTCTCGTCATCCAGGACATTACGGAGCTGGAGCGGCTGCGGACCGAGCTGGTGAATGTGGAAAGGCTCAGCCTGGTCGGGCAGATGGCGGCCAGCATTACGCATGAAATCCGGAATCCGATGGCGGTGGTGCGGGGTTTTTTACAGCTCATGAAGGAAAAAAGCCCCGATTCGCTTGATCATTATTACCGGATCGTCATGGAGGAGCTGGACCGGGCGAACGGCATTATCAACGACTTTTTGTCGCTTGCCCAAAACCGGATTGCCGAAAAAGAGCAGTGGCATCTCCATCAGATCATCAACGATCTGAGCCCGCTGCTGTGGGCGGACGCGAATCTGCGGGGGCAAACGATCGAGCTGCTGCTGGACGAGCAAGTGCCGAAGCTACACCTGAATGCCAAGGAGATCAAGCAGGTGCTTTTGAATCTGGCCCGGAACGGGATGGAGGCGATGGACGAAAAAGGGAAGCTGACCATCCAAACCCGGTTCAGGGAAACGGACAACACGGTGGAGCTGATCGTCAAGGATACCGGTGTGGGCATGTCCAAAAGCCGCCAGGAGCGGCTGTTCGAGCCGTTTTTTACGACGAAGGCCAAAGGGACGGGGCTTGGACTTGCCCTTTGCCTGAGCATCGTGGAGCGGCATGGCGGCAAAATCGCGGTGGAATCGGAAGAAGGGAAAGGAACGACGTTCATCATCTCGCTTCCGGCTGCCGAATCCTAGCCCGAAAAGAAGGGGTTGGGGGTAACCGTACCGCGCTTTATCTTGATTTCGGACCTTGGGAAGGTATAATAGTATTGAACACAGTCTGATATTTTGCGGATCGAGGAGTGATTAAAGAAATGTCGATGTCTTTTGACAGATATATGAGAGATATGATTCAACCGATGAGAGACGAGCTGACCAGCCTTGGCATTAAAGAGCTCAGAACTCCGGAAGAAGTGGAGACGCATTTGCCGGACGCGCCGGGCACGACGCTGGTCGTTGTCAACTCGGTATGCGGATGCGCGGCGGGACAATGCCGTCCGGGCGTAGCCCTGGCGCTGCAAAACGAGCTGGTGCCCGACAATCTGTACACGGTGTTTGCCGGACAAGACAAGGAAGCTACGGCCAAGGCCAGAGAATATTTTGCGCCGTATCCGCCGTCTTCGCCTTCCATCGCGCTGTTGAAGGATGGGGAGCTTGTCCATTTCATCGAGCGCCATCAGATCGAAGACCGTTCGGCTCAAGAAATCGCCGAAGATTTAATTGAAGCTTTTGACCGCGTGTGCCGTTAATCGGCCGCGCGTTCCATTCGCCCCGGTTCATCGGCGTCAGCCGATCACGGGGCTTTCGTTTTTGATGCGGGCGTTTCGCGGCGCCGGAATACATGCCGATTCGAACGAATGCGCACGTCATTGTATTTTGGAAGTGAGTTGCCCGACGGTAAATTATGGGAGCGTTATGGTTAGGACAGGCCGCAGTTGCGGCTTGTCTTTTTTGCGCAGACATGGGATGCGGGGCACGGGCCGAAAGTTGCAAAAAGTGCGGAAATGTTGCGGTTGTATCCTTTTTCCCTTCCGGGGAAGCCCATTACAATAAAATCAGGAAAAAGCTGGCCGTTTAGCACTTAATGAAAGTGCTTTCAATACGAAACGCGCCGGCGGTTCTTTTTTGCGTTTTTTTCAGACCGGGGGCCTTTCTTTAACGGACTCTACTAGAGTTTGCCGGTTTACAGTATAATGATGGTTGCTTTTTATGATTTCGGGATGCGCTCCGCAAACGAATCATTGGATAAAACATTGACGTAAGGTGTGATTGATCCGTGCCCAGACATACGTTGTTCCGCAAAATGATCCTTCTGCTCGTCGTGATGCTCGTCCCGATCGTGGGGCTTTACTATTATTCCAACCGGACGAGCACGGAAGTGCTGGGGACGGAGCTGAACCAATCGAACGCAAACCAGCTGAATTTTTTTCAGACGCAGGTCAACACGAACATCGACCTGTTTTCCCTTTGGCCGAACCTGCTGATTCAGGATCCCGACATTTTCGGGTTTAAGGACATTTTTTTAAGCAGCGAATATTTTAACCTCGATATCATTAACCTGGTGAAACGGATCCAGACGAAGCTCAATATTCAGGAAAGCTCCTCGAACTGGAAAACGAAGCTTTACATATTCTCGCCGTCGCTTGGAAGGGTGGTCTCCGATAACGATGTGGACGACTATGACAACGATGACCTCAAGAAGCGGATGAAGCCGGGCTGGCAGGTGAAAAAAATGGGACAGGGCGATGAAGCTTATTACGTGTTTTCGTTGTTTACGGCCTATCCTTATTCCTCGTTCAATCATCCGGAGGACGCCAACCTGATCATTGAGCTTCAGTTCGAAAGCGGCAACATCCAGGATATGCTCGATAAATTCAAAAGCGACGGACGAAGGGATCCCGTATACTTCAAGCCGGGTCTCGGCGTCATTTACAACCGTTCGGCCGACAAGCCGCTGACGGATTCGATTTTGCGCCAGCTGCAGAAGGAGCCGCTGCAGGATGCGGAGAACCGGACGCTCGAGCTGAACGGGCAGACCTACCTGGTCAATGTCGCCGCTTCGGCCACGACGGGCTGGTATCTGGTCGACTATATGCCGCTGCAGGATATCGTGGCGCCGATCGAGCAATCGAACCGCCTGTTTTACTTTTCGGTAGGCCTCACGCTTTTGTTGGGGTGCCTGGCGGCATACATGCTGTATGCCCAGGTGCAGGTTCCGGTGAAAAAGCTGGTCGTCGCTTTCAAAAAACTTCAGCACGAGGATTACTCCATCCGCCTGCAGGCCAAAGGGAACAACGAATTCGGATTCGTGTTCGAGCGCTTTAACTCCATGGTGGAGCAAATCCAGGAGCTGTTCGAAAACGTGTACATGGAACGGATTCATGCCAGGGAGGCGAGGCTGAAGCAGCTGCAGTCGCAGATCAACCCGCATTTTTTCTACAACTGCTTTTCCTTCATCTCGAGCATGGCGAAGCTGGGGAACATGAAGGCGGTCGTGGCGATGTCGCAAAACCTGTCAAGCTATTACCGGTACACGACCCGGCAGGAGCGGGAGGTCGTCCCGCTTGCGGAGGAGCTGGCTTTCGTCCGCAATTATTTGGAGATTCAGAAGATGCGCAAGCCGCAGCTTGATTTTTCGATCGACGTGCCGGAAACGATGCGGCATTGGGAACTGCCCCTGCTGGTGGTTCAGCCCCTTGTGGAAAACGCGGTGCTCCACGGCATCGAACCCCGGTCCGGCGGGGGATGCGTTCGGATCGCGGGCGAAATCGGAGCAAACGAGATGCGGATATGGGTCGAGGACGGGGGCAAAGGCATGAGCGGTCCGGAAATGGAGGAACTGCGCCGATCCTTGTCCCGGCCGATGAATGAAGAGACGGGTTGCGGTCTTTGGAACGTGCGGCAGCGCATGCTGATCCGTTACGGCGAAGACGCGGGCCTCAGGTTTATGCCGTCCGCGTTGGGCGGAGTCAAAGCGGAGCTTTATTGGCCCGCCGGGCAGCAAACAGAACCGGCAGTCACGCAAAGGGGAGAACGTTCATGATCGAAATTCTGCTGGTGGATGATGAATCCTATGTTACCGAAAGCATTAAAGCCACGATTCCTTGGAGCGATCTCGGGGTGGAGAAGGTATATCAGGCCGATTCCGCGGAAGCGGCTTTGGCGGTCCTCCGCGAGCAATCCATTGATATCGTCGTGTCGGATATCCGCATGCCCGAGACCGACGGATTGGAATTGATCGAGCGGATTCTACGGGAATGGCCGCATATCCGCTGCATGGTGCTTACGGGGTATTCGGATTTTGACTATGCGAAAAAGGCGCTGCGGCTGCAGGCGTTCGATTATATCCTCAAGCCGGTCGACGACGAGGAGTTTATCCGGAGCCTTTCGAGCGCGATCGAAGCGTTAAAGGACGAATGGGAGGCGGCCGAGAGATACCATAAGCTGGTCTATACGATCAAATCGGATTCCGCCGTGCTGAAAGCCAGCCTGATGCATGACCTGGTGTTAGGGCGGACGTGGTCGCAGCGGACGGTGGCGGACAAGCTGGCCCAATACGAAATCCGCATTCCGGTGGACGAGCACGCGGTGCTGCTGATGATGCAGCTCGGCGAGCAATTTGCGCATTACGACCATCATTCCATGTCGCTGATGGAGTACGCGGTCGGCAATATCGCCGAAGAGGTGTTTGCCGAATCTTTTGCGGTCTGGGCCTGCAAAGCCCCGCATGACGGGCTTGTCATGCTGGCGTCGCTTCAGCCTTCTCTCCGGGAAAGCATCGAGCGGCTGCCGGACTTCGAAGCGCAGCGAAGAAGGAGGCTGCACGAGCTGGCCGAAAGCTTCCGCGGGCAGGTGAGCCGTTATTTGAAAGGCGACATCCGGATCGTTATTTCGGACTGGTTCCGGTTCCCGGACGGGATCGCCCAGGCTTACCGGGCGGGCCTCGGCAGCATCATGATGTCCGGCGGCGATGAAGCGGGAGCCGTTATGTATTTGGAGGATCTGCAGGCCGGGCATGTCCATCCGGTCCAATCCATCGAATCGCTGTACAAACCGCCGACGCTGATCCACCTGCTGGAATCGAAGCAATGGGACTCCGCGCAGAGCAAGGTGGACGAAGTGTTTGAAGATTTGCGGAACACGAACTATTCGCGGGAGCACCTGTACGAGGTGTATCTGCTGATGACCAATGCGTTTATGTACATGGCCCACAAGCAGGGGCAGTTTGCATATCAGATCGACCAGTCGGGATTTGACCTGATGCATGACCAAAGCATGATCCTGTCGCTCGACAAGCTGAAAGGATGGGCCGGCGCCATGCTGGAGAAGCTGCGGACGGAGCTGTCGGCGAGCGACCGGTATGCAAGGAGCTACATCATTCATCAGGTGCAGGAGCTGATCTCCAAGGATCTGGGGCAGGATACGTCCGTAAAGACGATCGCCGACAAGGTCTTTTTGCACCCGGTCTATTTGTCCAAAATCTATAAGGCGGAAACGGGTGAGAGCCTGGGGGACTATATTATCCGCATGCGAATGGAACGGGCGCTGTACCTGCTCAAAAAAACGAACAAAAAAATCTACGAGATCACCGCGGAGCTTGGATACCAGAACCCGCAATATTTCAGCAAAATGTTCAAAAAACATTACGGCCTCAACCCGAACGAGTTCAGGGATCAGTAACAGGTTGCAAAAGGTGCAGAAATGTTCGAAGAATGACATGGGACACCGGACCTTGCGCTTCTATAATGGAACATGTAGCAAGATATATATCAAGGGGGAGCGACATGAAGGCTTATACAAAAAAGGCTTTGACGCTGGCTTCCAGCCTCGTGCTGGTCAGCGCGCTGTTCGCCGGATGTTCGGGTTCCAAGGGCGGAGAGGCTGCCGATCCGGCGCAGAATCCGCCGGCCGCATCCGGAAATGAAAACGCTTATAAAGACAAATACGATCCGCCGGTCACCATCACCACCGTATGGGGCGTGGATCCGGAGCTCAAGTTCAAAAACGGGGAATCGATCGAAAACAACGTAGCCACCAAATGGGCCAAGGATACGCTCGGCATTGACATCAAATCGCTTTGGTCCGTGACCGACACGAACAACGCTTTTGCGACCAAGCTTCGCCTCGCGATGTCCTCCGGCCAGGAAATGCCGGACGTGGTGACGATCGGCGACGCGCAGCTGGCGCAGGACCTGATCGATTCGGGCATGTTCCGGGAGGCGGGGTCGCTGTTCGACGAGTATGCGTCGGACACCTGGAAGAAAGCGATGGAACAAGATTCCAATGTATGGAATCCGTATATCCGCGACGGCAAAAAAATGGGCATCCCGGTGCTCGATTATGCATACAACCACGACTATTTGATGTGGATTCGGAAGGACTGGCTCGACAAGCTCGGCCTGCCCGCTCCGAAAACGATCGATGAGCTGGAAAAGGTCATGGACGCTTTCAAGAACAATAACCCGGACGGCCTGAAGCCGGATGAGGTCATCCCGCTCAGCATCGGGTTCAAAACGACGATGAATACATGGATGGGCGACCCTTCCTGGATTTTCGGCGCCTATGGCACCATTCCGCAGCAGTGGAACAAAGGCCAGGACGGCAAGCTGGAGTACGGCTCAATTAACCCGGCCATGAAGCCGGGGCTGCAGAAACTGAACGAATGGTTCAACAAAGGGTATATTCCGAAGGAAGCCGCGCTTTGGGACGAAAACAAAACCTCGGAACCGGCGGTTGCAGGCAAGGCGGGGATGATTCCGGGGCCATACTGGATGAGCGGCTGGCCGCTCTCCGACACGGTGAAAAACGTAAAAACGGCGGTATGGGAGCCGATTCCTTTGCCGACCGGTCCGGACGGCAAGGCCGGGCGGCACGGTACGCTGTTTACCAACGGCGTGACGCTGATCAACAAAAACATGAAGCATCCGGAAGCGTTTTTTACTTACCAAAACTACATGTATGACAATCTCGCCGATTCCAAGCCGGGCGGCGTATTCGAAAACGGCTTGTTCAAAGGATACGACTACGATTTCGACGCGAGCGGTAAAGCGCTGCGGTACGACCAAATTCCGGGCGGTTACGTCAACAGCCTGCGCTATCTGCTCGTGCGGGACGGCGCGCGGATTCCGGACGCCCAAATGAAGGCGCTCCTGAACCTGGCGGACGGCAAGGAAGCGGCAACCCGCCTGGAAAAAGAAGTGAAGCTCAACTACGGCCTCGAAACGCCGGCGGCCGCCAAGGTGCTGATGTCCCAGGAAGGCATCGCCTATCCGAACATGTACACCGGCCCGACGACGGCGACGATGAAATCCAAGCTGGATTATCTCAACAAAATCGAAAACCAGACCTTTAACGAAATCATCTACGGCAAGCAGGGCGTGGATGCGTTCGACAAGTTCGTCGAGACGTGGAAAGCTTCAGGCGGCGATCAAATGACGAATGAAGTGAACGACTGGTATTCCAAGCTGGGCAAATAGACCGGCGAGGGCAAACGAACGGCATGCGGAAGCATGCCGTTTTTCTTATTTTTGGCGGAGATTCGTCCGGCTTACGGATCAACGTTCGTCCGTCAAGGAAGGTGTTCCGCAACTGGTTGCAATAGTGCCATTTATGTTGGTTTTATGGGCTACAGACGGCTTCGGCCGCCTTGCTATAATGTCGGTACCTAGAAGAAGAAAGAGCAATCATGAGGGGGAAAACGCGCATGAACCGTTTGAAAAAAACCTGGCCGCTGCACGCGATGGTGCTGCCGGCGCTGGTGCTTCTCATTATTTTCAGCTATGTGCCGATGGCGGGGATCGTCATGGCCTTTCAAAATTTCAAGCCTTGGCTCGGCTTCGCCCATTCCGAATGGGTCGGGCTGGACAACTTCCGGGCCTTGTTCGCGAGGCAGGACAGCATCGAGGTTATTTGGAACACGCTGATCATTTCAGCGTTCAAAATCGTCCTGAATCTGGTGGCGCCGTTTACGTTCGCGCTGCTGCTCAACGAGGTGAGAAGGGCGTTTTTCAAACGTTTCGTCCAGACGCTCGTCTATTTGCCGCATTTTCTGTCCTGGGTTATCCTCGGCGGCATTTTGCTGGACTTCCTGTCCACGGACGGCGGCTTCCTGAACCGGATTTTAAGCTCCTGGTTCGGCATTCAGCCGATCTTTTTCCTCGGCGACAACAACTGGTTCCGCTTTACCGTGATCGTTTCGGACGTTTGGAAGGAATTCGGCTTCGGGACGATCGTTTTTCTGGCGGCGCTGGCGAACGTCAACCCGTCCCTCTATGAGGCTGCCGAAGTGGACGGCGCGTCCCGCTGGAAGCAGACGCTGCATATTACCATCCCGTCGATGCTGCCGATCGCGGTCGTTGTCGGCACGCTGGCCCTCGGCAACATTTTGAACGCGGGCTTCGACCAGATTTTCAACCTGTACAACCCGCTCGTATATCAAAAAGGGGACATCATCGACACCTTCGTGTACCGCACGGCGATTTTGAACGGGGAGATGGGGCTCGGAACGGCGATCGGATTGTTCAAGTCCGTCATTTCGATGGTCCTGATCCTGATCTCGTACCGATTGGCGTATAAGCTGGCGAACTACCGGATTTTCTAAGAGGGGGACATAAAAAGGATGTATCATAAAACCGCATCATACCGCTTGTTTACGATTTTCAACACGATCCTGCTGCTGTTCCTGTCGCTCGCGTGCATCATCCCGCTGCTGCATGTGCTGGCGGTTTCGTTCAGCGCCAAGTCGGCGGCGGACGCCAACCTGGTCGGCCTCTGGCCGGTTCAATTTTCGACCGAAGCCTATAAAAAAACGATCGACAATCCGATCTTTTTGCATTCCATCTGGGTATCCGTCAAGCGGACGGTCATCGGGACCGGCTTGACGCTGCTGCTTGCTTTCCTGGCGGCTTATCCGCTGTCCAAGGAATCGCGCGTGTTTAAGGCGAGAACCGCGTATTCGTGGATCTTCGTGTTCACGATGATTTTCAGCGGGGGGCTGGTGCCTTTTTATATCGTCATCCAAAAGCTTCATCTGATCAATTCCTTTTGGGTGCTGGTGCTGCCGGGAGCCGTCAACGTCTATCTGACGATTCTGCTGCTGAACTTTTTCCGGGGCATCCCGAAGGAGCTGGAGGAAGCGGCTTTTATCGACGGGGCCGGACATTTCCGCACGCTTTTTTCGATTTACCTTCCGGTTTCGCTTCCGTCCATCGCGACGCTCGCCTTGTTCAGCATGGTGTTCCATTGGAATTCCTGGTTCGACGGGCTGCTCTACCTGAACAATTCCAAGTCGTTTCCGCTGGCCACCTTTCTGCAGACGGTCATTGTGCAGAAGGACATGAGCTCGATGAGCATCGACCCGAAGGAAGTGGCGCTGCTGTCGCAAAAAACGGTCAACGCCGCCCAGATTTTCATCGGTGCGCTGCCGGTGCTGCTCGTTTATCCGTTTCTGCAGAAATATTTCGTCAAGGGCCTGGTTTTGGGCTCGGTTAAAGAATAAGGGGGGCCGGGCATGGAACCGAAGTGGATCAAGGGCATGGACGTGTCCTTTCTCGACGAAATCGAGCAGGGAGGGGGCGTGTTCCATGACGGAGACGAAAGCGCCGATGCGCTGAGCGTCCTCCGAAATGGCGGCGTTCATTCGATCCGGCTGCGGATCTGGAACGACCCGCCCGGAGAATATTGCAATCTGGAACGGACCCTTTTGATGGCCAAAAGAGTCAAGTCGCTCGGAATGCATCTTTTGCTCGACTTCCATTATTCGGACCGCTGGGCCGACCCGGCGAACCAATGGAAACCTGCAGCATGGTCGGATCTGCAAGGCAGCGGCCTGGAGCAGGCGGTTTACGACTACACGTACGAGGTGCTCGCGGTACTCCGCGCGGGGGGCGCGCTGCCTGACATGGTGCAGATCGGGAATGAAATCACGAACGGCATGTTATGGCCGGACGGCAGGATCGGGACCGGGGAGGACCCTGGTGCGGCCGATGGACAGTGGGCCCGGCTTTGCGGCTTGTTAAAAGCCGGCGTGGCTGCCGTCCGGGATACGGACGAATCCGTCCGGGTCATGCTGCATATCGACCGGGGCGGCGATCCGGAAGGAAGCCGGTCGTTTTTTGACCGGATCGAAGCGGCGGGGATTGACTACGACATCATCGGTTTGTCTTATTACCCGTGGTGGCATGGCCCGTTGGAACAGCTAAGCCGCAATCTGGACGAGCTGTCGGCGCGGTACGGCCGGGATCTGATTGTCGTGGAAACGGCCTATCCGTGGACCTTTTGCGCCAAGGAGGGATTTCCGCTCATCGTAGAGAATGCTGAGGCATTGCCCGCCGCGTATCCGGCCACGCCGGAGGGGCAGGAGGCGTACATGAAGGAGTTCGCGGACGTGATTCGCCGGACGAAGTGCGGCCGCGGGATCGGGTTTTATTATTGGGAGCCGTGCTGGATCCCGTCGCAGAGGGAGTGGTCGGTCGGCCACGCGAACAATTGGAGCAATCTCACGTTGTTCGATCACGACGGTTATCCGCTGCCCGCGTTGTACATTCCATAACAGAAAAGAGGTATTTATTCATGATAAAATCCTATCCGCCCATCAGCCCGAAAATTGCCGGGTTTATGCACGGGGCCGACTATAATCCGGACCAATGGCAGCATGCACCGGAAGTGCTTGAGGAAGATATCCGGCTGATGAATCTGGCGAAATGCAACGTGATGGCCGTCGGCATTTTTGCCTGGGCCGCTCTGGAACCCGAAGAGGGGACGTTTACGTTCGAATGGCTGGACCGGGTGCTGGACCGGTTTGCCGCGAACGGAATCTACGCGTGGCTTGCAACGCCAAGCGGCGCAAGGCCGGCGTGGATGTCGCAGCGGTATCCCGAGGTGCTGCGGGTTTCCGAGAACGGCGTGCGCAATTTGCATGGAGGACGGCATAACCACTGCTACACTTCGCCGGTCTACCGGGAGAAAACCCGCATCATCAACACGAAGCTGGCGGAGCGGTACGCCAACCATCCGGCCGTGGTCGGCTGGCATATCTCTAACGAATACGGCGGAGAATGCCACTGCGATTATTGCCAGGATGCGTTCCGCGAATGGCTGAAGAAGCGCTACGGCACGCTTGAAGCGTTGAACCGCGCCTGGTGGACGGCGTTCTGGAGCCATACGTACACGGACTGGTCCCAAATCGAATCTCCCGCCCCGCACGGGGAGAAGATGGTTCACGGGCATAATTTGGACTGGAAACGGTTCGTCACGGATCAAACGGCGGATTTTTGCAGGGCCGAAATCGCCCCGCTCAAGGCGATCCGTCCGGATTTGCCGGTTACGACCAACATGATGGACTGGTTCGAGGGCCTGGATTACCGCAAGTTTGCCGACATGCTGGACGTCATCTCCTGGGACGCATACCCGACCTGGCATGATACGCAGGAGCCGGGCAAACTTGCCGCCTGGTTCTCGTTCAACCATGATCTTTTCCGTTCGTTGAAGGGCGGGCGGCCGTTCATGCTGATGGAAAGCACGCCGAGCCTGACGAACTGGCAGCCGGTCAGCAAGCTGAAACGGCCGGGCATGCACCTGTTGTCGTCGCTGCAGGCGGTGGCGCACGGTTCGGACACCGTGCAGTATTTCCAGTGGCGGAAAAGCCGCGGTTCGAGCGAGAAATTTCACGGAGCGGTCGTGGACCATGTCGGTCACGAGCATACGCGCGTATTTCAGGACGTGGCCGGGCTGGGCGGATTGCTGGAAACGATCGCCGAGGTGACCGGCTCCGGCGTTCCGGCGGAGACCGCGATCATCGCCGACTGGGACAACCGCTGGGCCGTGAAGGACGCGCAAGGACCGCTGAACCGGGGCGTCGACTACGAAAACACGGTGATGCAGCACTACCGGGCGTTGTGGAATATGGGCGTACCGGTGGACGTCATCGGCTCCGAAGACGATTTTTCCAGGTATAAACTGATCGTGGCACCGATGATGTATCTGTGCACGGAGAAGGCCGGCGCCGCCCTGGAGGCGTTTGTCGCCGGAGGAGGCACGCTTGTCGCGACGTATTGGTCCGGGATCGTCGATGAAAGCGACCTGTGCCACTTGGGCGGATTCCCGGGACCGCTGCGGAAAGTGCTCGGCATCTGGTCCGAGGAAATCGACGGCTTGCATGAAAGCGAGCGGAACGCGATGGTTTGCCTGACAGGCAATGCCTTAGGGCTGAACGGATCGTACGAGCTGTACGACCTGTGCGATTTGATCCATCCGGAAGGGGCCCAGGTGCTTGCTGAATACGGCGCCGATTTTTATGCGGGCCGTCCGGCCTTGACGGTTCATGCGTACGGGGAAGGCAAAGCGTATTATGTGGCATCCCGGGCGAAGGAACCGTTTTATGCCGACTTTTATGCCCGGCTGATCCGGGAAGCGGGAATTCGCAAGGCGATCGAGACCGAGCTTCCCGAAGGGGTCACGGCGCAGCTGAGATCGGACGGCAGCACGGACTACGTGTTCGTTCTGAACTTCAGCGGCCGGAAGGCGCAGGTCAATCTGGACTCGGAGGCATATACCGACGTTCTGAGCGGAGACGCCGTGCAAGGCGGAATCGAGCTGGACGTTCACGGCGTCCGGATATTGAAAAGGAAGACGGGAAATTTGCTTTAGGGATGAAAGGCGGGGCCGTCCATGGCTCCGCTTTTTGCATGCCCGATGGGGATGCGGCAGCCTGGCATAAGCCGGCGGCGAATACGCCGCCAAAGTTTTCGTTTATGGCGCCACTCGTTCGAACGAACCCGAAATACGGGCTGCGCCTTTTTCTTTGTTGAGGCTGAGGATCAGCCACAAGCAGTGAAGAAGCAGGATCGCGAGGACGACATAATCCATTACGGAAACCGACCGGCCGTCAGGGCCGAGAAATTGGATCAGGTTATGGATGAAATGATAGAAAATCAGTGGAAGGATGTTTTTGTTCTTGACGATGAGCAGGGCTAGGGCAGCGCCCGTCAGCAGGGCGTAAACAAGCTGAACCACCGTGTCTTCGGCGCTTTGGCCCGACAGCATGTTCAGCACATGCGTGACGGAGAACAGCAGGCTTGAGGTGATGACAGCGGCGGCAATGCTTTTTTTGCGCAGCATAATATGCAGGATCAGGCCCCGGTACACCGTTTCCTCCACGAAACCGACCAGCAGGGTGAAAAGGACGAAAAACAGAGCCTCGCGGACCGAAACGGTTCTAAACCCGTTCAAAGCGATGCATCCCAGCACCAGGACAAGCGGGAGGTAGTAGATCCAATTTTGTCCCGGAATGGCGTTTAACGGCAGGAAGCCGTAACGACGCCAGCTTTTTTTCCATGTCAGGCCGATCAGTAAGACGATCGAAATCGGTATAAACGCGATCAGCACGGGCGCGGTGTAGCTCAACTTCTGAACGGTGGCGTAGGCTCCGGCGGCGAACATGGCTGCAAGGAGCAGCAGTTCGATCAGGACGACGCTGAGGATGGGGCGTTTTTCTGAAAAAGGGACGTTAAGGTTGACCGGTTTTACCGTTGTTTTCATGGCTCGATTCCTCTCCTTTAAGCAATTGATCCACGTAATCTTTTAACATAAGAAAAAAATGCCTTCCGTACGACAGCACCGAAACCCTGAAGTAATGCTTCTGCGGGTCGGGAATTTCCGCAAGCTCCCCGGCCACGATCTCTTCGACGGCCTGCAAGCGGCCGATCTCCCGGTTCAAATTGTAACGGCATTCATGGAGGCGGAGCCTGCGGGTTTCATCGTCCAAATAATCATAGAAAAAGACTCTCAGCAAAAATTCGTTCCGGTCCAGCGTGAGCGGCTCTTTGAGCCATTGCATGAAGCGGCTGCGTCCCTCGGGAAGAAGGGAATATATCTTTTTGTTTTTGCTGCTGCCTTCTTCTTCCGTGACGGAAACCCATTCTTTTTCGGACATGCGCTTCAACGCCGGATACAGGCTGCCGTAGCTTGCTTTGTAAAACATGCCGACGGACAGGTCGATGGTTTTCTTCATTTCATACCCGCTCATGTCTCCCTCCATCAATAATCCCAAAATAATGTATTCGATCAATGCCGTTCACCTCTAATGTATCAATTCGATGTATCGATTTGATATAAATATAACGGATGAGCAATTGCATCGTCAAGGACATTTTTTACAAAAATTTCCGCACCCGTTCCGTTGGAAATATGGCCTGCACGGACTCGCATCACGGGAGGTCTCCTGCTACAATAGGACTTGTATGTCACGGAAGGAAGGTGTGGTCCATTGATTCACGGAATCGGGCATGACGTGCTGGAAATCAAGCGGCTTGCTCTTCTGTTAAGCGGACAGCTCGGATTCAGGTTCATGGAACGGGTGCTGACGGAAAAGGAACGGGAGGAAGCCAGAAAAAGAGGCGGGAAGCTCACGGAGTTCGTCGCCGGGCGTTTTGCCGCCAAAGAGGCGATTTCCAAAGCCTTCGGCTGCGGCATCGGCAGTAAAATCGGCTTTGGCGACATCGAAATTTTGCCGGATTCCAGCGGGAAACCCGTGGCCGCCCTGAGCCGGGGAGCATGGGAGCGCCTGAATCTTCCGGGCGAGCCGGAGTATACGATCCATTTGACAATATCCCACCAAACCGAGCTGGCTTCGGCGTTTGCGGTGGTCGAAAAAAGATTGTAAAGCATGAGGGAGAAGAAAGCGGAAGGATTTGAAGCGGCTGTATGAACGAATCGGAACGGAAAAGTTTTTTCAGCGGGCATCTGCTGGAATGGTACATGGAAAATAAACGGGATTTGCCGTGGCGCCGCCACCGGGATCCTTATTATAT
Source organism: Paenibacillus sp. VCA1 (assembly GCF_031583795.1). NCBI lineage: Bacteria > Bacillati > Bacillota > Bacilli > Caryophanales > Paenibacillaceae > Paenibacillus > Paenibacillus sp. VCA1. The sequence continues at coordinate 710,152 of NZ_JAVLSX010000001.1, forward strand.
TTGGGTATCGGAAATCATGCTGCAGCAGACGCGCGTTGATACGGTGATCCCTTATTTCAACAGGTTTATCGAAAGGTTTCCGACCGTCGAGGCTTTGGCGGACGCACCGGAGCAGGACGTGCTGAAATGCTGGGAGGGCCTTGGGTATTATTCGCGCGCACGAAATCTTCAGGCGGCGGCCAAGCAGGTAAAAGACCTGCACGGCGGACGGGTGCCGGATGACAGGGCGGCGGTGTTTGCGCTTAAAGGCGTCGGCCCGTATACGGCGGGGGCGATCCTCAGCATCGCCTTCAACAAGCCGGAGCCGGCGGTGGACGGCAACGTGATGCGTGTGCTGTCGCGTTACTTTTTGATTGAAGAAGACATTATGAAAGCTGGCACGAGGTCGCTGATGGAAGGGCTGGTTACCGAATTGATCCCCGAGGGACGGGCTTCGGATTTCAACCAGGCGCTGATGGAGCTTGGCGCGCTCGTATGTACGCCGAAATCGCCGCACTGCCTGACTTGTCCGGTCATGGAGCATTGCGCCGCACGGATCGAGGGAGCGGAGGAATCGCTGCCGGTGAAGACCAAAGCGAAACCCCCGCGTCCGGAGTACCGGATGGTGGCTTTGGTCGAAGGAGCGGGGCAGCATGCGGGCAAGGTACTGATCCGTCAGCGTCCGCAGGAAGGGTTGCTCGCCCGCATGTGGGAGCTGCCGCATGTGCAGGTTCCGCAAAGCCGCAAGGGCCGGCTCCCGGACGAGCCGGCCATGGATATTGTGGCGGACATGCTGGCGGAAGAAGGAATCTATGCACGGCCGGAAGGGTTCATGATGGATGCCGAGCATACGTTCAGCCATATTCATTGGAACCTTCAGGTGTATCGCTGCCGCGAAGAGGATTTGCTTTCCGTGGCCGTGGCCGAATCCGGAGAGGCTTACGCGCCTGATGCTGATCTTGACGCTGACGCTGGCGCGCAACGCCCGCAGTACCGCTGGATCAGCGAAGAAGAGATGGAGCTGTACGCGTTTCCGAACGTGTTCCTGAGAATCCTCAGGGAGCATTTTAAGGGGAAGCGGCCTTAAGTCGAATTGTGGAAGTGCGGGGTTTAATCATAACGAAAGAACGAGGTTGCATCGCATTGCACACAACAACAAGCACTGCCGAATTGTCGGCAGTGCTTGTTCGTTGCTTGGCGGCGTTCTACTCTCCCGGGACCTTTCGGCTCAAGTACCATTGGCACTGGAAGGCTTAACAGTCGTGTTCGGGATGGTACGCGCGGAACCCCCTCCACCATAACTACCAAGCAAGCGTCTTGCCGGCTGCAGCTTTTATTGTTTTGAACTATCGTATCCCGTTAGTTTCCTGCTGCCTTTTTTAGCCTTACATTATTCGTTATTTTCAGGGTAGTTTAATCCGCTATCTCCTACTGGACCCTCGCATAAACTCCTATCTGTTCAGCCAACCGCTCGAGCTCGGCCCTCGCCGCAGGTGAGGGGCCGTCGAGTTGTGCGGCCGTCTGGCTTCGCAGGAAACGCCGCAGCATGGCCAATAGCAGCCCTTCCGGCAGAGTCTGCAACGCAACGAACCCGCGAGGAACGAGCGGCGTTGGCAATGCGGCCATATTCTGCCGCATGAGGCGGATCATGCCGCGGATCGTGTCCGGATCGTTGGCCAGTGCTACCGGGCCGCCCGCCGCGTTCACCGCTTGCAAGAGTGGCACCTCGAACGCGGCGTGCGTCTTAAGCCAGGCATCCATCTGCGGCTCAGCCTTGGCGTTGATCCCGGCGGTGCGGAACTCCCGCACGATCCGTTCCAGTCGCGGGGTGGCATGGCCATCGGGTTCGCCGATCGGGGTCGGGAACAGGCGGGTTATGATGTTGGTCGCGCGGTAGCGGACCACGTCGCCGTCCATCGTGCCGGCTGCGGTGGGGAAGCCGAGCAGCACTCGCTCGTGACCAATCACCGCGCCCAGCGGTTCCGCGCCGGCCGCCCAGTTGAGCATGAACAGCACGTCGCCTTCGACGCCAGTGAGCGTCTCCAGCACCGCTTCCACCTGATGGGTACGGACGAAGACGGCGATCAGGTCGTACCTGCCGGTAGGGTGCTCGACCACTGGCACCGGTACCCGCCTTACTGCCGGGCTGCCTCCCTCGGCCAGTTGCACGCCGTGCCGGCGCAGAGCGTTCAGTCGCTCGCCCCGGGCGAGAAGGGAGACGTCGTGCCCGGCCTCATGCATGCGGGCGGAGAATAGGCTGCCTAGAACCCCGGCGCCGTACACTAGCAGTTTCATATGACTACCCTCTTTCGCACGTTCGTTTCAGCGGCTATTTTCATTCTTATTCTCCTTACATTTTGATTATAAGACAACGTGTTGTATGATAAATAATACGAATTTGTTTTAAATTCAACAACCAACAAATGTATTTGATTTGTCGGATCATAAGTTGCTGGAAAGGGGCAGGCGATGAAAAAGCAGCCTGAAATAACGGAAAAAACAAAGCAATCATTTATCAGCGTTTTTTGCGAACTTTATTGCCAAAAACCGGTAGAGAAAATCACGGTACAGGAAATCGCAAACAAGTCCGGATATAACCGAAGTACCTTTTATCAGTATTTTTCCGATGTTTACGATTTACTTAGCTTCGTCGAAAACGATGTATTGGATTTTATCCGGGAGAAATTGATAAACACAGAGCAAGTTGACGCAAAACCACGGGATTTACTTTTACTTTTTGAGGAAAAAGGGGAATATCTAAATGCTTTATTAGGTGATTACGGTAATATCCGCTTTATAGAAAAGTTGAAAGGCGAATTTTTTTCTGATGAACAGAAATATTGTTTCCCTAAAGATAGTTTAGTGACGCCCTATTTATTAGAGTTTCACCTTTCAACTTCGTTTTCACTGCTTCGTCTTTGGCAGCGCAGGCAAAAAGATTTGCCCCCAGATGAACTAGTTGGTTTGATAGATATGCTATTTACTTCGGGAATATCGTCTGTTGTAAAGAACAGTTAGCATGCTTGCTTTTTGCTTTTTTGGAAGAGTTCACCCGACTACCATGGAGATGCTGATTGAAAGATGACAGGATGATCTTTCCACGGCCATGACCGCTTTCGATCTCTCGATGAGCTTCTTGGGCCCGGTGAAGCGGAAGGACGTTTCGGATATGGATGTCCACCTTGCCTTGGGTATAAAGATCGACAAGCTCTGCCAGCCTCTCCTTGCTGCGTTGGCCGGCAAGCTGCCGGATGCCGAGCTGCCGGGCGAGATCGCCCGGCAGCATCGACACGATCCGGCTTCTGTTGCGGACAAGATCGACGGTCATTCGCAGGACGTCGTCCCCTCCGGCCGCATGCAACGCAGCATCGACGCCGCCTGGGGCGGCAGCGCGCAAGCGCTCCGCCAGCCCTTCACCGTAGCGGACCGGAATGGCCCCAAGCCGGCGGAGGTAATCATGATTCGCTTCGCTCGCCGTGCCGATAACCGTCTTCGCTCCCCATGCAAAAGCAAGCTGTACGGAAAAGGTCCCTAGCCCGCCCGCCGCGCCATGGATCAGTACCGTATCCTCCCTCTGAATTCCAAGGGCTTGCAAAGCCATATGCGCTCCCTGACCGTTCCCCGAAAATCCGCCTGCCGTCTCCCAAGGCATAAAACTTGGTTTGCGCACGATTTGTTCGGGGCTGACGACCACATACTCGGCGTAACCGCCGAATGTCGTAAAGCCGAGTACTTCGTCGCCGGAATCAAAGCCACTCACGCCTTCCCCTACCTGATCTATGATGCCGGCGAACTCATTGCCGGGAATGATCGGGAAAGGGCGGGAACGCGCAGCCGGAATGTTCCCCTCACGAGCCCAACAATCGAACGGCATAACCCCCGCCGCTCTAACGCGGACTCTAATGAAGCCGGGACCTGCCGCAGGAAGTGGAAGTTCGGCCAGCTCTAATACTTCGGGCGAACCAAAATGATTGAAAACAACGGCCTTCATGCCGTTCACTCCTTTATTTCAAATATGATGACGAATAGCTTCAGTAATGCTTGCGAATCCCCTCCCGAAATGAAGCTAAGCAATCCCCTCCCTGTATGTTCACAAGCGTTTGCCGGAACGCCGCATTGATTTTCCTTTGAATCCCATTTTATAATCAACATGTGATAATCGAAAATATATATCTAGTTATAACATTTATATACTCGAGTATATGATGTGGGAGGATTGGCATGGAACTTCTTCAACTGCAGTATTTCAGAACGGTAGCCAGGCTGGAACATATGACAAAAGCGTCTCGGGAGCTCAGAATCGCGCAGCCGGCGCTCAGCAAGACGATCTCGAGGCTGGAGGAGGATATCGGCGTTCCGCTATTCGACAGGCACAAAGGAAAAATCCGTTTGAACCTGTACGGAAAGGCGTTTTTGAACAAAGCGGAGCAGGCGCTGCGGCTGTTGGAAGAGGGGAAACGGGAGGTGGCCGACCTGGCCGGATTGGAGAAAGGCGGCATCCATTTAGCCACATCGAACTTGGACCGGCTGACTGGGGCGATGAACGAATTTTTGGCTCTGCATCCGGAGGTGAACTTGCGTATTTCCCATGTTTCTCCGGCGCAGTCGGCTCATCATATTGCTTCGGGTGAAGCCGATCTGAGCTTTTCGCCGCTGTCCGTGGAGCAAACCGACTGCGCCCAAGTTCCGGTACTAAGCGAGGATTTGTATTTGGCCGTTCCTCTCGGGCATCCGTTTGCTGGTCGCAGCCGTATATCCTTGAAGGAAGCGGCAAGGGAGCCCTTTATAGGGTATCGGGAGGATTTTATATTTCAACAAATGAATGACGACATTCTGAAACAGGCTGGCGCCGCCCCCCGGTACATTTGCAGGGTTGACGAGCCCCCGGCGATTTTGAGCCTGGTCCGAGCCGGAATCGGCGTTGCTTTGTTCGGCTGCAAAAGGGGAGAGAATGCCGATTCGGACCTCGTTTTCATTCCGGTCGAGGATCCCGGATGCCGGCGCCAATATTACTTGGCATGGCATGAACAGCGGTACCTGTCGGCCGCTGCCCGGGAATTCCGCGATTTCGTCGTCCAGTATTTCGCAAAAAATGGACCGGAACCCGGTATGGGTCTTGAGAGACGTGTTTCCAAATGATCTTGCCGCAGCAATAAAAAAGCGGTTCAAGCTTATGCTTGAACCGCTTCTCTAGGGATCAGACGGCAACGGAACGGCCCGTCACCTCATAACCCTTATTATTTTTTGGCAGCGTCGTAACGTTTGCCGACTTCGTCCCAGTTTACAACGTTCCAGAATGCGGCGATGTAGTCAGGGCGTTTGTTTTGGTATTTCAGGTAGTAAGCATGCTCCCAAACGTCCAGGCCGAGAACCGGAGTTTGGCCTTCCATGATCGGGTTGTCTTGGTTCGGCGTGCTTGTGATGGCAAGTTTGCCGTCTTTGCCTACAACGAGCCAAGCCCAGCCGCTGCCGAAACGGCCTGCAGCCGCTTTGGCGAAGTCTTCTTTGAATTTATCGAATCCGCCCAGCTCGCTGTCGATCGCTTGAGCCAAAGCGCCGGTCGGAGCGCCGCCGCCGTTTGGTCCGATGATTTCCCAGAACATGCTGTGGTTGGCATGGCCGCCGCCGTTGTTGCGGACTGCGGTGCGGATGCTTTCAGGCACGCTGTCCAGGTTCGTCAAAAGCTCTTCAAGGCTTTTATTTTGCAGTTCAGGAGCATTTTCCAAAGCTGCATTCAAGTTCGTTACGTAAGTATTATGGTGACGGTCGTGGTGGATCTCCATCGTTTGTGCGTCGATATGTGGCTCGAGCGCATTGTTAGGGTAAGGAAGTGCAGGTAATTGAAATGCCATGATAAAATACCTCCTGTAATGTGGTTTCTTTTTATCAAGGAATCAATGAAATTGATCCTCTTCATAAAGGAAGTTTTCGCCGCTTCGGCAAAGACATCCTTTATTGACCGGTTTCAAACAGTAATGCTTCCAAGTACAATTAAACCGTATTTTTTCAATTAAATCAACATTTATGTTTAAAAAGTCTCTTTTAGTTCATGATCAGGTCGAAAGGCCTAGAACCCATATTATCCATTTCCCAATTATGGTATTTTTATGCGCCTAAATTAACAGTATATGGCTATTTAAACTTATATTTCATTGCAAACGTTTGCTATAAAGCGCTTTCAAAAGAAAAAGCGTGTTTTTTAAAGAAAACTATGATTTAATGAATGATAAAGAAGGAATTTAACGTTTTTTGTCGTAATTATATTCTGGATTATAAAGAGGAGCTTGATCTTCCGAGGATCCAAACAAGCTGACGAAAAAGGGAGATTTAATCATGCATGTTCGTTCCTTTCAGTTAAGTGATTGTACCAACGTGACCGAATTAATGAAGATTGCCTTGTCCGAGGAATGTTACCGGAATACGATGGGGCCGTTCTCCAGGCAGCTGTCCTGGGATTCGGAGCTGATTTTGGTCGCAGAGGAAGACGATGAAATCGTGGGTGCGCTGATCGGCACGATCGAGCATAACCACGGCTGCTATTACCGCATTGCCATTCACCCCGATTACCGCCGCCAAGGCGTGGGCAAAGCGCTCGTATCCGCCATGGAGCAGCGTTTCCAGAACCGGAAGGTAAGCCGGATTTGGATTGCAGGCGATGAGCACAACAAAGCGGCGATGCCTCTTTACGAAGCGATGGGTTACGGTGCCAACAAAGTTTGGGAAGCTATCCAGAAGCTTAGCATCATTAGCCCGCAGCACTAATTTTCGTTTTAATCCATTATAAAATCGATGCTGGTCTCGATCAACGGGACATGCCCCGAACACAGAAACAGTAAAAACAGCAAATTCATTATTGTTGTCAACAAACAATATTTTCTATATTGAGCATATCTTGGCTGCCGTTGCAAAACCGCGCAAGATATGCTTTTCTGTATATAAGGGGAATTTGTCTAAAAATGAGGTGTAGCATGAATCAAGTTCGACTGCAAGAGCACGGACATTCCGAAAACGACGAAAAAGCAAAAACCGAAGCTGAACCGAAAAAACGCAGTTTTGCCGCCGAAGTGTGGGACTGGGCGAAAACGATCGTGATTGCCTTTGTCATCATGATGCTGCTCAATTTGTTCGTATTTAACCTGTCGATGGTCAAGGGCCAATCCATGCAGCCGACGCTGCACGAAAGGGAGCGGCTTTTTATCGATAAAATCGTGTACGATTTTAAGACGCCGAGCCGGGGCGAAATCGTGGTGCTGCATGATCCGAGCAACGGGCCGGATAGAAAAGAATATTTGGTCAAGCGGGTCATCGGCGTTCCCGGCGATACGGTGGAAGTGAAAAACCATAAGCTTTACGTCAACGGCGAGCCCCAATCGGAGCCGTATACCGAAGTCGAGATCCAGGACCCCGATTTCGGGCCGCTGAAGCTGGACAAGGATCACTACTTCGTTATGGGGGACAACCGCCACTTGGGCGCCAGCAAAGACAGCCGTTCCTTCGGCAGCGTCAGCGCCAAAGACATCGTCGGCAGGGCCGAATTCATTTTTTGGCCGGTCTCCCAAATCAGAGGTTTGTAAATCGAAAACGACGATTGCTGGGAAAGGAGGCGCAAGCTTTTGACAACGACGAATGCATCCGCTTATGCTCCTCCGCCTTCCCGGTGGGAGCAGCTGAAGCGGGAAATCAAGGAAGCGGCGGCCGAATTCGGCATCGACGAGATCGGCTTCGCTTCCGCGGACCCTTTCGTATCATTAAAAGCCATTTTGCAAAATCACCGGGATCTTGGGTATGAGTCCGGCTTCGAGGAGCCGGATTTGGATAAACGCATCACCCCCGCATTGCCTTCCTCAGAGCCGGCCTCGATCATTTCCATCGCCGTCGCGTATTCCTCCAAAATGCCAAACCCCCCAAAAAACGAACCCGGCAAATACCGGGGCGTCTTATCGCGCTCATCTTGGGGCAAGGATTATCATCATGTGCTGCGCGAGGCGATGGGAAAGCTGGAGGCTTTTATCCGGGAACGGGTGCCGGATGCCGTCCTGGAAAGCATGGTGGATACCGGAGCGCTGGTGGACAGGGCCGTCGCGGAGCGGGCCGGAATCGGCTTCAGCGGCAAAAACTGCTGTATCATTTCCCCGAAATGGGGCTCCTGGATTTTCCTCGGCGACATGGTGACCAACATCCCGTTTCCGCCGGATACGCCGGTAACCGAGGATTGCGGGGACTGCACCTTGTGCATCGACGCTTGCCCGACGGGGGCGCTGGTCGGTCCCGGGCAGCTGAACGCGCAGCGCTGCATCTCTTTTCTGACGCAAACGAAAGGGTTTCTGTCGGACGAGGTGATGCGGAAAATCGGCAACCGGCTGTATGGCTGCGACACATGCCAGGTCATCTGCCCGAAAAATAAGGGGAAGCATTGGACGCATCATCCGGAGCTATTGCCGGATCCGGAAAAAGACAGACCGCTGCTGCTGCCGATTTTGGATATGACCAACCGCGAGTTCAAGGAAAAATTCGGGGAAAGCGCCGCCGCATGGCGGGGCCGCAAACCCATCCAGCGCAACGCGGTGATTGCGCTCGGCAATTACAAAGACAAATCTGCGGTGCCGAAACTCGGAGAGGTGCTGCTGAAAGATCCGCGGCCGGAACTGCGGGGAACCGCGGCCTGGTCGCTGGGACGCATAGGAGGCGAAGAGGCATTGGACATCATGAATAAAGCTTTGGCAGAAGAGCAGGATGAGAAGGTAAGGGAAATGCTCGTCGAAGCCAAAGAACAACTTCAATCGCAAACGAAAGCGGACGCAGCGGAAAACAAAAACGAAACATCGGAATTTTCGCCGGCCCTCGGCGGAGAACCGGAAACGATCTACTACGACGAAATGCAGTCGATGATCGGGCCGTTAACGTTATGCGCCACCGACAAAGGGCTGTGCCTGATCGAATTCGGCAGCTTCAGCGTGAAGGAGGCCGTGCTGCAAAAATGGTCCCGTACCTGGTGCGGCGGCGGCGAGCTGGAGCATGACGACGAGCGGCTTGAGGAGGCCAAACGCCAGCTTGGCGAATATTTCGCGGGCAAACGGCAGGCCTTCGACGTTCCGCTGGATTTGCGGGGCACGTCTTTTCAGCTACAGGTTTGGGCGGCAGTTGCCGATATTCCTTATGGAGAGATCCGCTCTTACGGGGTGATCGCAGAGGCCATAGGAAGACCCAAAGCGATGAGGGCCGTCAGCGGAGCCGTGAACAAAAACCCGGTTCCGATCATCGTCCCTTGCCATCGCGTGCTTGAAAGTGACGGAAGCCTGACCGGATACAGCGGAGGGCTTGAAACGAAGCGCAAACTTTTGAGCCACGAAAACGCACTCCCCGAAAGAAACAAGCGGATCGAAGAGTAAAGCGGCAAAAAGCGCTATTTCGCTTCCAGCCGCTTCAAAATCGGGGGAAGATTCATGAGGTATGTTAGCATAGACCATGTAGAGCCCGGGCAATTTTTGGGCAAAACGATCTATTCCGGCAACGGCACCGTGCTTTTGGGCGCAGGCGTCCAGTTGACGGTGTACATGATCAGCACGTTGAACCGGATCGGCGTCACCATGCTGTATATTCAGGATCCGATGTTCGATGATGTGGAGACCGATGACATGCTCAGCGAAGCAACAAAGCAGGGCACGCTCCAGGTCATGAACAATGTGTTTGAAGCGATCCGTTCCGGAAAGGACTGGAACACCCAGCTGATCGGGAGCAACGTGGACAACTTGTTGACGGACATCATGAACAACAAGGAATTGTTGGTTCAATTGACCGACATTCGGACAAAGGACAACAACCAATATATCCACGCCATCAATGTGTGCTTGATATCTTCCGTGATCGGCATCAACATGGGGCTCAATTATCAGCAGCTGAAGGAGCTGGCGACGGGCGCCCTGCTGCATGACATCGGCAAAACCGGCATGAGGGAGGAAGACCAGCTGGTTTCCGACCTCAAAAACCATCATACCTGGAAAGGTTTCGAAAAGCTGAAGAGCAAAAGGGAGCTCAGTTTGCTGATCGCCCATGTGGCCTTACAGCATCATGAACGGATCGACGGGTTCGGGTTGCCGCGAGGGCTAACGGGCGATGAAATTCATCTGTACGCCAAAATCGTGTCTGCGGCGGACACCTATGAGCGCCTGATCCATCCGCTAGAGCCAAAGGACAAGAAGCTTCTGCCGCACGAAGCCTGCGAGGAAATGATGGCCATGTCGGAAAAGCAGCTCGACCACGAGGTGCTTTCGCAATTTAACCGGATCGTATCCGTTTACCCCAACGGCACCGCGGTTCGCTTGTCCACCAAGGAAACGGGGGTTGTCGTGCGCCAGCATCGCGGTCTTCCCGGCCGCCCGGTGATTCGGATCGTGCAGGGCGAAGCCAGCAGGTTCGATGTCAAGGAACTGGATTTGGCGCAGGAAACGACGGTGTTTATCGAGGCGGTGTTATCTTAGAAATCCATTTGCGAGCCACCCGGGGAAATGCTATGATAGGTTCGTGTTGCTATACACGCAAAGTATTGATCTATAACTATGAGGTGGCGGAACATGCAATATGTCATTCCTGTGATTACGCTGATCGTCGGCTTGGTCGGCGGTTTTTTCATCGGCGTGTATTATTTGCGCAAGCAAATGGAGAAAATGCAGAGTGATCCACAAATGCTGCAGAAAATGGCAAAACAGATGGGGTATAATCTAAACAATCGTCAAATGCAGAAAGCGCAGCAAATGATGAAAAACAATCCGCAGTTCAGCGGCAAAAAGAAGCCTGGCGGAGGCAAACGCAAATAAGGCGGATCACGAACATCCGCAAGAGAAATAAGAGGTCATGAGAGGAGGGAAGTGCTGTGGCTGGCGTTAAAGATTACGTAAATACCCGGGTTCAGCAAAACCGCGAGCAGGTCGAGCACCATATCGCGGAAATTTTGAAACTGATCGGCGAAGACCCGCAGCGGGAGGGACTGCTTGAAACCCCTGCGCGCGTGGCTCGGATGTACGAGGAAATTTTTGCGGGATATGAAGTAGACCCGAGGGATGTCCTTGGCGTTACCTTTGATGAAAACCATGAGGAACTGGTCATCGTCAAAGATATCGTTTATTACAGCCAATGCGAGCACCATATGGCGCCGTTTTTCGGCAAGGTCCATATCGGGTACATCCCAAGCGGCAAAATCGCGGGACTGAGCAAGCTGGCCCGTCTCGTTGAAGCCGTCACGCGCCGTTTGCAGGTTCAGGAGCGCATCACGTCGCAGATCGCCGACATCATGGTCGAAGTTCTGGAGCCGCATGGCGTCATGGTCGTGGTGGAAGGCGAACATCTGTGCATGTGCGCGCGCGGCGTGAAAAAACCGGGCAGCAAAACGGTCACATCCGCGGTTCGCGGCATTTTCCGTGAGGACCCGGCGTCCAGAGCCGAGTTTCTGTCTTTGATCAAAGAATGATCGTATAAGCGAAAAGGCATCGTTGAAGACCTTCGTCGGATCTTCAGCGATGCCTTTTTCATATGTTGGAGGAATGTTGTTTATCGGGTAAGGTTTACGGTTTGTTTTTGATCATAGGGTCATTGTCGATGTCCTTCTGCTCGGCCAGCTTGACATTGGCAAGGAAGGCGGACACGCGGCGAAGATATTCGCGCGGGTGTTCGCGGAAAATGAGCTCATGATGGCTGCCCGGGACGATCCATGCATCGGAGTAAGGGTTCGTCTGGTTCCCCGCCAATTTTTCGGCAATCGGGTAAGGCGCTTTTTCATCCTCCGTCCCGTGCACGAAAAAGATCGGGAACGGGTAATCCTCCTTTTTGACCTGTTGATACGGGATTTGATGCAGGCTGGTTCCGTTTAGCACGGGGAACAGCAGCTCCAATATTTCGAGCGACGGATGCCGCGGCAGATCGATCTGGTTTTTGATGTTATGGTACAGCGTATCCGGCTCAAGCAGGAAGGTGCTGTCCAGAATCATGGCGTCGACATCTTTGGTCTGCAGTCCGGCCTGAAGCGCCGTGCCCGCCCCCATCGAGAAGCCCCACACGACGATCTGTTTTGCGCCGCGCTTTTTGGCCAGCTCGATCGCTCCGAGCAGCTGCTGCGATTCGGCTTTGCCGCCCGTGGCTACCGCCTTGCTGGTCTGCGACGCGAAGCCGTAATCGAACATGACGACGTTAAAATTCATCCGGTGCGCGTAATGGGCCAGGTCGTACATCGGGATCCACGTTTCCTCGCGGTTGGCTCCGTATCCATGGCTGAATACGATCGTTTTCTTCGATCCGGCGGCGGGAATGTACCAGCCCTGCATCATCCGGCTTCCGTCCAAAGCGGGAAAGGTGACGTTTTCGTAGGACATATGCTTTGCCTGCATCGGATTCGAATACAGCGGCGCGACGGTCGGGTTCGAAAGCACCCAGGCGATATAGGCGTGCAAAGAGATAAAACAAAAGAGCAGGAAAAACACGACGGACAACAGCAAAGCGACAAGAACATGCTTCAGGCGGATCAGCCGCGGAGAGAGCGGTATGGGTGTTTCGGTTAGGGGGGGAGAAATTTGGGCGTCGTTCCGGGTTGCCATATTCATGCTTGCCCCTCCTTTATATCAAATTTCAGGATTCTACAAATTTCGAGTTCTATTTCTAGTTTACCTATTATACACCCGATTCGGAAACAGAAAAAATTTTACTCTATATCCTATGCGCTCTGCTGCCTAAAGTCAACAGCCTGGCTTCCGATCGGGGGCTTTTTTTGAGGCGTTAAAATGGTGGCTCCAGTATAGCTTGCGCATTCTTTGGAATGGCGGGAACATGGGCTAAACGAGGTTTTCCTTCGCCGGCAGATCGGTTGCGTTATTTCTTTTGGGACGAGGCGCGGATTTTTAGCGAAAAAGTAGACTTTGAGGGCTGAATTTCTTATAATTATTGTAACCATGTTTCATTTGGTGAAACATTAAGAGGGGCGGGAGCAAGAATGGAAGACCGCAAATTAACGGTGCGCGCCGTCGAGCGTGCGCTTGATATATTGATGTGTTTTACCAAAAGCGGCGAGCTGGGGCTGACCGAAATCGCCGGACAGATCGGCCTGCATAAAAGCACGGTGCATCGCCTGATGACGACGCTGGAGGAGAAAGGTTTCGTCGCCCGGGATGCGGCTACGGAGAAGTACCGCCTGGGCCTGAAGGTATGGGAGTTGTCCACCCATTTGTCCAAAAGCGATGACCCGGCCGTGTTGTTCCTTCCGGCCATGGAACGGCTTCGCGACCGACTTGGGGAGACGGTAAGCTTGTATTTGCGGGACGGCAAAGACCGCCTGCGGATTCAGGCCGTACAGAGCAACCAGGCGATCCGGCGGGTGGCGCAGGTCGGCGCGCGCCTTCCGCTGTACGTCGGCGCCTCCAGCAAGGTGCTTGTCGCCTTTGCTTCGGAGGAGGATCGGCAGGAGCTGTTGCGAGATCCGGAGTGGCCGGAAATGGCCGATCCGGAAGGTTATCTGCGCATGCTGGAGGAGATCCGGGAGCGCGGGTACGCGACCAGCTTCGAGGAGCGCGAGCCGGGCGCGGCCGCGGTAGCCGTGCCGATCGTAAACCGGAGGGACGAGGTGGCTGCGGCCCTCTCCGTGTCCGGCCCGATCAGCCGGATCGGCGTCGATACGCTGCATGAGTTTGCGCCGGTGCTGATCGAAGCGGCCCATGAGATGGGCCTCATGATATAGGCATAGGCGGCAAAAAGCCCGCTTGACCGTTTAAACGGTTAAGCGGGCTTTTGATCATATAAGAAAATAAAAGTTCCGGAGCCTCTGCTTGCCTTAGTCGCAAGCGAAAACTGCCGCTAATTGCGGTTTGTCTTCTATTGAAGTACGTCGATAGAATTTTACTTTTTCAGGCCTCGATATGCTCTTTGAACCAGCGCACGATGTGGGTGAGGCGCCGCGTGCGAAGATAAGGATTGCCGCTGCGGGAAAGATTATGGTCTGCGCCCGGGAATCGGATGAGCTGCGTTTCTTTGCCGAGCCGTTTCAGGGCGACGAACAACTGCTCGCCTTGTTCGATCGGGCAGCGCAGATCCTGCTCGCCGTGAAGGATAAGCAGCGGGGTGCTTACGTCCTTCACGTAGGCCAGCGGCGAGTGTTTCCACAACTTCTCGACGTCGTCCCACGCATTGCCCCAAATCTGATCCTCCGTAAAGTGGTACCCGATGTCGCTGACGCCGTAGAACGACAGCCAGTTGCTGATGGAGCGCTGCGTCACGGCCGCCTGGAAGCGGTTCGTATGCCCGACGATCCAGTTCGTCATAAACCCGCCGTAGCTGCCGCCGGTTACGCCGAGACGGGAGGCGTCGACGAACGGGTAACGCTCGAGCACGTAATCGGTAAATTCCATCAGGTCCAAATAATCCCGTCCGCCGTAATCCCCGCGAACCGTGTTGACATGGACCTGGCCGTAGCCGTGCCCGCCGCGCGGATTCGTGTAGAACACGGCATAACCGGAAGCGGCAAGCAGCTGGAATTCATGCATGAACGTATGGCCGTACATCGCTTGCGGCCCGCCGTGGATTTCAAGGACGGCCGGAACTTTGGAGCCTTCCTTAAAGCCGATCGGCTTGATGATCCAGCCCTGGAACGGCCAACCGTCGCCGGTCGTAAATTGGAACTCCTCCGGCTCGCTTAGCGCAAGCTCGCTCCAAAGCTCTTTGTTGCATTCGGTCAAACGCGTCTCTGCTCCGCCGGGCAGCTCCATCCAGTACAAATCGCCGGGATTCAACGGGTCGGCGGCGGCAAACACCAGGCTGCCCTCCGGCGTCAGCGCGAACTGGTAAATTTCGCGGTCGCCGCCGGCGACGATTTCGAAATCGGAGCCGTCCAGGGCAAAACGGGCGATTTCAACGCGGCCGTTCTGGCTTACCTGAAGGTAGACGTATGCTCCGTCGTGGCTGAAAACCGGAGGCGTCCCGGCTCCGGCACGCATGTCGCTGACGCAGCTGTGGCCGAGCTGAATGTCGAGCTCGGTGTACAGGGCGCGGTATTCGCCGCCCTCGGCAGGGATGAGATAGATGCGGGTCAGCGTCGCGTAACCGCAGGACAGATCATCGGCAAGCATCAGGATGGAGAGGCCGTCAGGCGTGTAGCTGACGGCGCCGATGCGGATTGTGCCGTCCGTTAGCCGCCGCGCTTCGCCGCCGGCGCGGTCCGTCACGTACAAATCGCCCGTCGGCCTCAGATCGGGGTCGGCATATTCCTCCGTCGGCAGCTCCGCCGTGTATGCGATACGTCTGCCGTCCGGCGACCAGGCGAACGAGCCGACGTCAAACGCACCTTCCGTAATTTGCACGCTGCTTTTGGCTTCGAGGTCGAACACGAATAAATGCGACCGACGGACGCTTCTCAAACCGACTCCGTCGGCTTTATAACGGATGCGGTCCACGATTCTCTCCTCGGGAAGTTTCGTTTCGTCTTTAGCTTTGGAGGACTCGGCTTGCTCTTCAGTTGTATCCGGCGCTTCGGCTTTCAGCAGCAGAGACTTGCCGTCCGGCGACCATTTGAAGGCGCTTACGCCATGCTTGAGCTCAGTAGCAGGCTGCGCTTCGCCGCCATGTGCGGACATGATCCACACTTGGCGCGCATCTCCTTTTTTGCGGAGAAAAGCGAGCTGCGAACCGTCGGGGGACCACTGAGGCGCCCCGTCCTGCTCGCCGGCCGCAAACGGAACGTCAATGCCTCCGTTCGGCTGGATGAGGCGGATTTGGTTCAAGTAACCGTCCCGCTTGTCGTTGACAGTTTTCAGTATGTATGCCGTCGCGCCGTTTTCGGGCGAAACGGCAGGATCGCTAACCCAGTGCATGCGGTACAGGTCCTCGGCCGTTATGAAGCGTTTCTCACTCATCGAAAAAGACCTCCCATGAAAATGATGAACCATTGCATGAGTTCATTATCCCAGAGAATGGACGGAAATTCCATCCCGTTTCGATAAAGGCCGAGGGCCCGGTACCGCTTATTTATGTTTCTGAATCCATGCGGCCATATCGGAAATCAGTTCCGCGGATACGTTGGATGGAGCGGCATATTCCGTTCCGATCGAAAGGCCGTCGTAATCCGCAAGCACATGGTTCATTTTCGGATACGATTTGAACTCGACGTCGCTGCGGGTTTGAAGCGCGTTTTTCCACCCGTTGAACTGTTTCATCGTCACCTGCCAGTCGTTTTCCCCCTGAAGGATAAGCATCGGCGTTTGCTGTTTGGCCGCCAGATCGACCGGCTTGTAGTTCTTCTGCTCAAACCACCAGTAAGCGGGGGATACCGGGAAGTTCTCCGGCATGTGGTCCACGGTGTACTGCGGATCATTCACCAGCTTGGCGATTCCGTTCCATGCGGCCGCCTGCTGTTCATACGGCGCCGCGTCCTGGCCCAACTTCTTCACGCGCGCCACCAGCTCCTGCTGTTGATCGATCAGCGTATCCGCAAATCCCATGCTCGGGCCGGAGAGCAAGATCGCACCTGCAACGTCATGGTCCTGGTCCGCATCGATAATGAGCGGCATCGCGAAACCGCCTTGGCTGTGGCCCGCGACAAAAATCCGGCCCGCATCGATTTTCGAAGTCCGTTTCAGCAGCTTGACGGCGGAGACCGCGTCGTCCACGCTTTCTTTTTTCAGCGTGAATTTCGGATCGGACGCTACCTTGAAGGTATGCTCATAAGTAACCTTGTCGTAACGGAGAACGGCGATGCCTTTGGCGGCCAAGCCGACGGCCAGATCACGCAGCGGCTTGGCGGCACCCATCGAAGAATCGCGGTCTTGAGGCCCTGAGCCATGGACAAGCACGACGGCAGGGAAGGGGCCTTCTCCTTGCGGCAGCGTCAGCGTGCCGGGCAGGGCCATCTCGCCGTTCCCGATGCGCACTTCCTGCTCCGTATAGGCGGCGGGGTTGTCGTAGGACGGTTTTTGATACCCCGCGGCGCTGACCGGCCCCAAATACATGTCATCCACTTTGCCGTCGGCGTTCAGCCGAAGCGTCACGTTCACGGGCACCTGGCCCAGCTGCAGCATGTACGAAACGTTATGGTAGACCGCATCGGTTTGCTCCGTTTGCACAGGAGGGTTCGAGGACGTTTTTCCATACATCTGCTCATAATTGCCCCATAGAGCATTGATCGCTTGAACCGGCAGCACTTTCTGGAAAGCGGGAGTCATGTATTCGGCCGCTTTGGCGCCGTTCCCGGCTTCAAGCGCTTGCAGGAAGAGATCGGCGGCGTTTTTGGAAGCTACCGGCCCCATACCGTCGCCCGTACCGGATGTTTCACTGAAAATGCCGGAAAGGAAAGCGGCAGGGACAAGCGTTTTCCCGGAAACGAGCTGCACGGTGCCGCCGACCTGCACGGTTTTGCCGTTTAACAGCCCTTGGGCTTTGCCCGGCGTCAGAACAAGCACCGTGTCGCCTTTTGTCAGTGTCACGGTATGCGCAGCTTGATCCCAGCGGACCTGCACGCCGAGCTTGGCGGCTGCGTCGCGTACGGGGGCGTAAGCCGCCTCGGCTGGGGACGTCTCCGCCGCGGAAGCGACGCCAGGCAGAGTGAGAGCAAGCGCAAGGGAAGCGGCAGCGATGTTGCGGAATGTTTTCGGATTCTTTTTCATGAAGGTTCCTCCTCGGGAGCGTCTTCGCTCCGGTATATGGATTAAAGGCATCATACGCAAGGAATGCTGGTATCTTCGGTGTCCGATGCCGCAAAACAACCATGTAGCGATGGAATGCTTAACCTGCGATAAGGCTGGCAACAAGGATGACGAGCAAGGTCACTGCAAAGACGATCCATGCGACCGGTCTGGCGAAATTGACCGTCCACCCGATGCCCATTCGCTTCTCTACGAATAATGCCGGATCGTCCGGGTTGTAGTAAATGAAGCCCAGCTTCCAGAAACGGTCGTCATTGACGGCGGTATTGCTGGTGCCGCCGGCAAGGCGGCCGATGCGGCGGCCTCCTTGCCCGGTCGTAAACGAAAGAACCAAAGCCGTGATGACGATGATCGATGGCATTAGGAGCGTGATGAGAAAGACCACATCGTTCGGCAGCGAATAACGCATATTTAATTGAATGAACGAAAGCATGAGCACGATGATCATGCCGGAAACCGCACTGAACATCGACCATCTGAGGCGAAAGACGGTATTTCGATGCGCCGACAGCTCGGGATGATCGGGATGAAGCTGCTGTTTGCTTTTCCGGATCATCCGATTGATGAACATGAACAGCGCAATCATGACGAGCTGCATCAGGTTCGGTCCAAGGACCGTCCGCAGCGACTTGCCGACAGAGCGGGTGACTTCACCTTGCCAATTGAACTTCATGGCGATGGAAGACGGGAATTGGTCGTAATAGACGAGCGCAAGGATGGCGCTGACCAGCATGACGGCGATATGCAATGCAAACCAGCGGTTGGAAATCGTGATCTTTTTGCTGCGGAACTTCGTGTCGATCGCTACTTTTCCGCTTGGCCGGCGAACTTCCGGCAAGGAAGCTTTCGCTTTTTTCATTCTTAGGTAAAAAATGAAGCTGATCGCCGCCGAGCAAAGGATAACCACAGTGATATAGACGGTCAAGACGGACGCCTGGCCTTGCTCGCTTGCATGCATCAACGAATACAGGCAAACGAGCAGCAGGAGGGTATACACCGTGCCGCTGATCCAGGCGAATTGCTTTCTCATCCGGCGCAGCGGCGGGCTGTGGTACATCTCTTCGCTGACCGAAACGCCAAAGCTGACGGTTTCCCTGCTAAGAAACGGCATGGCGACCAGCGCAATGGAGATCGGGATAAACAAGGCGACGATCATAATAGCGGGGATCCAGAACATTATGCATTCTCCTTTTTGCCGTGTGAAATATCTTCATAAATGGAATCGACCATTTCAAGCAGCCTTTCCTTATCCATATTGCGGCAAATCGCCTCGGCAATGAGCGGCCGCAGCTGTTCCGCCTGCTTCTCTACAAACTCCGGAGTGACGGGAGGCATACCGTCCGGATTGACGACCACGCCTTTCTGCCGGTGAATCTGGATATAACCCTCCTGCTTCAGCAGCGTGTAAGCTTTGTTGATGGTATGCAAATTAACGCCGATATCGGCCGCGAGGTTGCGGACGGAGGGAAGATCTTCGCCCGGCTGCAGGCTGCCGCTCGCGATGCCTTCGATAATCTGGTTAATCAGCTGCGTATAAATGGGGAAATCCGACTGCATATCCAGGCGGATGATCATACAAAGACCTTCTTTCGGATATGAAATATTGCTTCTGTTATACAACAAATATAACAGATAGAACGAATGCTGTAAATAAACATTTAACTCAAGTACGGAAAAGGAAAAAAAGGGCCGACCGCAAACATGCGGCCGGCCTCATGCCAAAAAGCGCCTGCCCAAAGCAGACGCTTTTTTTCATGTACATATATCAACGTTGTTGTTTACAAACCTCAATAAAAAAGCAACCGCACGCAAAAAATTCACTTGTACGGTTGCTTTTTTTGAGACATCAACAGAGATCTTCTAGATTGCGCCAAACCTCTTATCTCGCTTCCCTTTTCTCCGTAAAAAAGTAGAGCAAGGCCAGCACCGGAAACAGAACGCCAAGCCATATGGCCGCTTCCCATCCGCCTTGCGCGTACGCCCATCCCCCCGCTGCGGAACCGATGGCCCCGCCGGCGAAAAAGATCGCCAAGAACAAGCCGTTCAGCCGGCTGCGAAGCTCTGCGCCCAGAGCGAAAATGGAGCGCTGCCCGAGCACCAGATTGGCGGACACCGCCATGTCCAGCACAATGGCGGCCACGACCAGGGTGATGATCGAAAGCAGGGAACCGCCATGGATCAGAAGGGGCAGGAGCATGGAAATGACCGCGAGCCCAAGGGCGATCCCCGTACCGGGACGGATCCATCCTTTATCGGCAAGGCGGCCGGCAACCGGCGCCGCCGCTGCTCCGGATACCCCTACCAAGGCGAACAGGGCGACCCCTGTCTGGGAAAAATGAAATGCCGGGCTGACCAGCAGCATAGGAACCGTCGTCCAAAACAGGCTGAAGGAAGCAAACAGGAACGCATGATAAAGAGCTCTGCGCCGCAAAATCGGCGTCGTCTTCAGCAGCTTCAGCATCGACGACAGGATGGCCGGGTAGCTGATGGATGTCTGCGGACGTCTTGCCGGAAGCGCCTTGGCCAGAACCAGCGCAAGCACCAGAATCAGAACGGCGGACAAAATAAAGATGGCGTGCCATCCCAGGAAGTCTTCCACCAAGCTTGCAGCCGGACGGGCGAGCATGATGCCGAGGAGCAGGCCGCTCATGACATTCCCCACGTTGCGCCCCCGCGTTTCCTCAGGAGACAGATGAGCTGCATACGGAACCAAAATCTGGGCAGCAACGGATCCAACACCGATAAAGAGCGATGCCGCAAGAAACAAGGCTGCGCTTCGGACTTCGGCAGCGACGACGAGAACGATCACGTTAAGGAGCAGCAGCGTGACCACCAGCCTGCGGTTTTCGAGCAAATCCCCCAAAGGAACGATCAATAACAGGCCGATTCCGTAACCGATTTGGGTTAAGGTGACGATCAATCCCGCCGCTCCGGAGGATAGTCCCAGGGTTGAGCTGATCGATCCTACGAGAGGCTGGGCATAATACAGGTTGGCAGCGATGATGCCGCAAGCGACGGCGAGGATCAGGTTGATCCAGGACGAAACGGCAGCGGCGTGAGGCTTTCCTTTTGCGATGGTATTCATAACATTTCTCCTTTGTTTATAAGGCATCCTTTATCGGAACGATCATTCCAGTATGAAGACAGTCCGCCTAATTTTTTACACAAAAATAGTTTTTTTAGTAAATCTTTTTTCGGAACAATCGTTCCAGTATGGTTAAAAAAAATACAGCATGCCTAGCACCATTCCCATCATTTCCCGCGCCTTGGCGCTGTCCTGCTGAATTTTCGCCATCACGTTAACGCTGTGGTTGAGATTGAGCAGCATGAACGATAAGAGACGAATGTCTTTGTCGGGAGAAATTTCTCCGGTCTCCTGTCCTCTCTTTAATTTTTCGTAAAACAGCTGTTCCAGTTCCTCAAAGCTCTTCTTGACCATGTTCTGCAGCGGTTCGTCCATGGCGTCGATACTCAGGGCTGCGTTCGTAATCAGGCACCCGTTGGGAAGGACTTCGTCCTGCGCGGCAAAAGCATTTGTGATATGAATCTCGAAATACTGCCGGATGCCCTCAATGGCGGTAGGAGCGGCGATTAACAGATCCCGCTTTCTTTGCGACATCTTTTTGTAGTGCTGGATCGCCTCGTAGTACAGGGACTGCTTATCCTGGAACGTTTCGTACAAACTGGAACGGCTAAGACCCATCGCTTCCAGCAAATCCGGTATGCTCGTCGCCTCGTAACCTTTCTCCCAGAACACCATCATAGCTTTGCGGAGCACTTGATCCCGGTCAAATTCTTTGGTGCGGCCCATCGGCGCCACCTCCTTTGAGCACAAGTATATACGAACTGGAACGAGTAGTCCAGTATTTTTTGTTCCATGCTTGCGTGGGCACCACGCGAAACCTCATGGGCCTGTTTGATGAAGCGAGGCATGCAGAGTCTGAGGCGTTTGGGCAGATCGAAATCATTATGCATGAGGAGATCGGCGTACGGAAAAGACAAAAAAGCCGACCGCAAACATGCGGCCGGCTTCATGCCAAAAAGCGCCTGCCCTAAAGCAGTCGCTTTTGTCTGAGCAGCGTATATCAACGTTGTTGTTTTTGGTTCATTTTCTTTTTGAGCAGTTCTTTAAAGGTCGCGTTTTGCTCCAGGGAATCTTCCTTTTTCTTCGGCGCAACGACCTGAGGTCTCGGATATGAAGGGTGAAAGGGCATCATCCGCGGGACGTTCATCCTGATCTCTCCTTCCGAAGGTTTGCCGGCCTTGAATTTGTCGGGCAGCGGGGCAAACCGGAAGCGCCGTGGGTTCGGCGCAGTTTCTTACCATCTGTTACCCGTTTCGCGCGGTTTATAAACATCATATTTTGAAAATTTAAATTTTGCAAAAATTCAAGGCGGAAATTGATACGACATTTTATGTCGCACCATGTCTTCTATAATGGTCCTGTAACTTGGAAAAATGAAATGAGGTTGAATGTCTATGGCAAAAACGAAACGAGGTCGCGCATTATGGAGTTTGCCGTCCAGGGGGCGGGGAACATGCCCTGTTTGCCGCAGCACGCGGATCAAGCTCCTGTATACGCGCACGGCTACGGACGGCACGGCTCTAAAGGTGTGCAAAAAATGCTTTAAAGCCGAGCAGGAACGAGTCGACGCTGCCAGTAGAAAGCCGGAATCCGCAATTCGGAAGGAGTAAATCGGGCGTTTTGCGGCCGGGAAAAATTTGAAAAACTGCTTGTATCGGAAAGCCCGCAAATGCTTCAATAAAATGGCAGGGCATCACTTCTTGTTGCGAGGGGAAGCGAGATATGAGCAATATGCACAGGATTCACTGGTTTGACCAGCGGATTAGGGGAGGGCATTATCCGAGCAGCAAAGATCTTGCCCTTCAATTCGAAATTTCCAGAAGGCAGGCGCAGCGGGATATCGAATACCTTGCGGTTTCCTTGCGGGCTCCGCTTCTTTACATAGCCAAATACCGCGGCTACTGCTACGAGGACAGAACCTATGTGCTGCCGCATTTGTACATGACGGAAGAAGAGAAGTCGGTGCTGAAGTTTTTGGCCCGGAAATACGGGGAGTACAGCAGCGATTCACCGTCCGGCGTGCGGCGGGTCGCGCATTTGCTGGGTAGGTTCGCGGGTGAAGAGGGAGGGGAGGATTCCCGCCGCCTCCCTTTTTTCGAAGCCGATCCCCGGCTTATTCAGATCAGTCAGCAACTTTCGTTTGCGATTTCGCACCGAAGGGTCGTGCATCTCCATTACCGGCACGAAAACGGGCAGACCCGGGAAAACGTATGCCCTGTGCGGCTGCTTTCCCAATACAACGCCGATTATGTCGCCGCTTATGGGGAGCATGGGGGCGGGAGGACGCTTTACCGGCTGGACCGCATCGAAAACTTGCATATAACAGGACGTATTTTCGAACAAGACGATGGGGAAGAGGTTCCGCTCACAAAAGCCGGGCCTCCCGGGATCAAACCTTTTACGGCCAGGCTTAAACTGAATTCGGAGCTCCAAGGGGATACGTGGCATGGTTATAAAGCCCGATCGACGGGAGATGGTCTTTACGACATCGAGTTTTATGATGCGGATGCATTTTTGCAGCAGCTTGTGCTCGGATCATGGCAGAGGCTGGAATCCCCCAAATGGCTGAAAACAAAGCTGCAGAACCGATGCGAACAAATATTAACATGCTTGTATGGGGAGGAATGATGCCAGTGTCCGAAGTGATTCTCGAACTCGAAATGAAAAGGGAATCGAAGTCTTTTACAGATAGCCTGTATGCGATCCTTACGGGAGCAGGATTGTTTTCCGGGCCGAAATACATGCTATCAGCGCTGAGCGGCATGGCTTCCATTTTTTCTGTACACGAGAGGCTGCTGCCGTTTTGCGTTAGTGCGTACGGGGAGTGGGGGACGGTACATAAACGCGCTGCCGATAATCTGGGCATTTTTACGGTGACGGATGCAGGCAGGACGCGGCATCCCACCTTCAAGTCGTATCAGCAGGATGCCGTTGAGTGGATCAAAGCAAGCCTCGACCGCGGACTCGCAGCCGTGTATTGGCTGCCTGAGTTTGGCGTTATCCATGGATATGACGATGCCGACCGGATTTTTTATGTACAGGATGGATTCTCTTCGGAAAGCCGAATTGTCTTATACGATAACTTTGGCATCAACTCCACTCCTTTTTGGTATGCTCAAATTTTTGGCGGGAAAGTGGATATTCCGGTAAAGGATATGACCCTCGAAGCGCTCCGCATGGCATTGGACGATTGGGAAACCCCCTATTCCGTTCCGCCTGACCGCAAAATCGCATCCGGCAGGATGGCGTATTCATATTATATCTCTGCGCTCGAGCGAGGAGATTTTGATGCGCGCGGAGCCGTTTATATTTTGGATTCTTTCCGGGTTTCACGAAATGAAATCATGCTCTTTTTGCAAGACACAGCGATTTTATTCCCAGGTTTAAATGAGGCGGTAAAGTGTTATGAGCAGCTAGTATGCAACTTCGGAGCGCCTGATCGGTGGGTTGATGCCGAAAGCAGGGGACGCGCATTGAGTTCCCACGTTGTTCCGGCTCTGGTCGATATATTGAAAGAGGCTGAGCGGCTGGAAGAGCATGCAATGAGGATTTTCAAAAAAATATCCGGACAATATCCCGATTTGAACCGGTCCACGGTTCCGCGCTGGGGACTGCATTCCGCAAGATAAAAGGAGGGGGAAAGGGATGGGGAAAAAGATTCTGAAGAATTTGGGTATGACCATAGAGTCCCGATCCTATGTCGATGCCATGCATGCGGTGCTAACCCATGCCGGTTGGACGACGTATTCCAAGGCTGTGCTGTCCGGAGTGACCGTCACAGGTTTCCGGTTTGCGGTCCATCGGCGTTTAACCGCCGAATCGCCGACGGCTTACAATTGGATGGCGGAAAACTTTCTTGCCGCGGATTTTGTGGGGGTCACGGCTTCGTCATCGGCCGGATTTTCTTTTCATCCGACGTTTCCGCTCTACAGGGATGCAGCGATTGGGCAAATCAAGGCTTCGCTGGATCGGGGAGTTGGAGCCGTGTTTTGGAAAGATGGCTTTGCCATTGCGGCAGGGTATGATGACGAGGATGGGATCCTGTATTATGACGACGGCGGAGGACTTGGGCTGCAGCGGCTGCCATACGATGAATTCGGACAAAACGAGTCCCCATATTGGTATTATCAGGTCTTCGAAGGAACGGTGGAGCTCGATCCGCTCGAAATATATAAAGAATCTTTGATGCAGGCCGCCTACAAATGGGAAACACCTGACCGGGTACTGCCGGAAGCCGATTATGCCTGCGGATTTGCCGCTTATGATGCAATTAAGCAAGCTTTATCCGATGGGGCATACGATCCCGTGCAGGCTGCCGGCGTTTTCGAAAGTTACGCGGCTGCCAAACGAGACGTCAGTGAATATATGGAAATGCTGAGCCGCCTGTGGCCACAGCTTGAACCGGCGGCTGATGGGTATCGGAGTGTGGCGGACGCCTTTCAGAAGGTGATGGGAGCCATGGACGGTGATCACAACAAAATGAAGCGCAAAGAGCAAAGCCTTGTTCTTCTATTTGATGAAGCGCAGCAGGCGGAGCACGGGGCGATCGGTCAGATCAAAACATTTATGCAAGAGCGGATCCGAAACCGATTTGATCATATCGGGTTGCGTTAGTCTGCGTATGCACGCTGGTAATGCGGTACGGCATTGTAAATGTTATAAGCTGGCGATGAATGAAAAAATACAGCAAAAAAGGCGTTCCCAAAGCCATTTTGACCATGGCTTAAGGAACGCCTTTTTACATTTGGGATATTGCAAAATTCGCTTGAAGTCGCGATTTGAATTTTGCAATATCCTCCAATAAAACGATTATTGGTTTGCGATCATTTGGCGAAGCACCGTTTGCAGGATGCCGCCATTGTGGTAGTAATCCACGTCCACCATGCTGTCCAGACGTGCCGTAACCGGGAATTCGAAGGTCGTGCCGTCCTCGCGCGTCGCTTTCACGGTCAGCGACTGGCCAGGCTGCACGTCGTTGCTCAGACCCACGATGTCGAATGTTTCCCTGCCTGTCAGGCCGAGGCTCTTCCAGCCGGCTCCTTCTTGGAACTGCAGCGGAAGCACGCCCATGCCGACAAGGTTGCTGCGGTGAATCCGTTCGAAGCTTTCGGCGATGACGGCTTTGACGCCAAGCAGGAACGTACCTTTAGCCGCCCAGTCGCGGGAGCTTCCCGTCCCGTATTCCTTGCCAGCGATGACGACCAGGTTGCGGTCTTCGCTTTGATACTTCATGGAAGCATCGTAAATGGACATCACTTCATCCGTCGGCAGGTAAGTCGTGACGCCGCCTTCGGTTCCAGGCGCAACCTGGTTGCGGATCCGGATGTTGGCGAACGTGCCGCGCATCATGACTTCATGGTTACCGCGGCGGGAGCCGTAGGAGTTGAAGTTTTTGCGTTCGACGCCGTGTTCTTTCAAGTACAGGCCTGCTGGGCTGGTCGGCGAGATGTTGCCGGCAGGGGAGATGTGGTCGGTCGTGACGGAATCTCCAAGCAGCGCCAGTACGTTTGCCGCGTTGATGTCTTTAATGTCATCCAGCTCCGTTCCCAGGTTCTTGAAGAACGGCGGGTTTTGGATGTAAGTGGATTTTTCGTCCCACTCGTACAGTTCGCCTTCCGGAACCGGAATCGCGTTCCAGCGTTCGTTGGCGGTAAAGACGTTCGCGTATTTTTTGCGGAACATTTCCGCGTTCATGGATTGGTTCATCGCTTCCTTGATTTCCGCGGAAGTCGGCCAAATATCTTTCAGATATACAGGCTCACCCTGTTGGTCGTGGCCGATCGGGTCGTTTTGCAGGTCGATGTTGACCGTTCCGGCCAGCGCGTATGCCACCACGAGCGGAGGCGAAGCCAGGTAGTTGGCTTTGACCTGCGCATGGACGCGGCCTTCGAAGTTCCGGTTGCCGGACAATACGGCGGCAACGGTCATGTCGTTGTCGGCAATCGCTTGGCTGACTTCATCCGGAAGCGGACCGGAGTTGCCGATACATGTCGCGCAGCCGTAACCTGCAACGTAGAAGCCGAGCGCTTCCAGGGACTCAAGCAGGCCTGCTTTTTCCAGGTATTCGGTAACGACCAGCGAGCCCGGCGTCAAGCTGCTTTTCACGTAGCCCGGTTTTTTCAGGCCGCGTTCAACCGCTTTTTTCGCCAAGATGCCCGCGCCCAGCATAACGCTTGGGTTGGATGTGTTGGTACAGCTTGTGATCGCGGCGATCACGACGGCGCCGGTTCCCATTTGGCTGGTGGTGCCGTCCGCATGCTTCACGGTCACTTTTTCTTCGATTTTGGCATCGCTGAGGCCGTATCCGCCTTTTTCGATCGGCGTGCGCACGATGTCGTTAAAGGCTTTTTTCATGTTCGTCAGCTCGATGCGGTCCTGCGGACGTTTAGGACCGGCAAGGCTCGGTACGACGGAAGCCAGGTCGAGTTCGATGATGTCCGTGAACTCAGGGTCTTCCGTGTCGGCCGTACGGAACATGTTTTGTGCTTTATAGTAGGCTTCGACCAGTTCGACTTGTTCATCGGAGCGGCCGGTGTTGCGCAGGTAGGACAGCGTTTCGCTGTCAACCGGGAAGAAGCCGATGGTTGCGCCGTATTCCGGTGCCATATTGGCTACGGTCGCGCGGTCCGCCAGGCTGATGTTGGCAAGCCCGGGGCCGAAGAATTCGACGAATTTGCCGACAACGCCTTTTTTGCGCAGCATTTCGGTTACCGTCAGGGCCAGGTCGGTCGCGGTTGCGCCTTCCGTGAGGCTGCCCGTCAGCTTGAAGCCGATGACGTCCGGAGTGACGAAATAAAGCGGCTGCCCGAGCATGCCGGCTTCAGCCTCGATGCCGCCGACGCCCCAGCCTACGACGCCAAGACCGTTGATCATCGTCGTATGGGAGTCCGTTCCGACGAGGGAGTCAGGGTATACGACGGTTTCGCCGTCAATCGTTTTGGTGGCCGCTACCGATGCAAGGTATTCCAGGTTGACCTGGTGAACGATACCCGTAGCCGGAGGAACCGCGCGGAAGTTGTTGAACGCCGTTTGCGCCCAGCGCAGGAAGCGGTAGCGCTCTTCGTTGCGCTCGAATTCGACTTCCATGTTGTAGTTCAGCGCCTGGGGTGTGCCGAAGGCATCAACCATAACGGAGTGGTCGATAACGAGGTCGACCGGTACGAGCGGGTTGATCTTCTTCGGATCTCCGCCCGCTTTTTTCACCGTGTCGCGCATCGCGGCAAGGTCGACGACAACCGGCACGCCGGTGAAGTCTTGGAGCACGATCCGGGCAGGGATAAACGGAATCTCTTTGTTGCGGCCGACGCCTTCGCTCCATTTGGCCAGCTGGTTGATATGCTCCTCGGTAATCGCGCGGCCGTCAAACTGGCGGACAGCGGCTTCCAGAAGCACTCTGATCGAGAACGGGAGCTTCGAAATGTTGCCGAGTCCCTGTTCTTCAAGCGCCTGCAGGCTGTAATAGCGGTATGTTTTGCCGCCGACTTCCAGGCTGCGGGCAGTGGAGAATTGATCCTTTGCTGTCATACATGTACCTCCTTGAGAATGTGCTTTTGTGAACATTTTCGGTGGGATGCGGTAAGCGATAAGGCCATCACTTTGCCGTTCCTGTTTCACTAGATGAAACATAATTTCAAAATAGTGAGGTTTGTTTTTAGTATACCGTTTACAAGCCGGTGAGTAAAGAACTTTTTGCGTCTATTTATATGAAACGAAAAGATGGATCCAAGGCGGGGGAACTAACGCCCAAAGGGCCGACGATCCTTGTTCCGCCAATGAATTAGGCTCGCCAAACCCGCTGCCTATCATTCTTTCCCCATACCGCTCCGGTCAACCGTGAACGAACTGAAGCTCATAGCGGCTCGTTCAGGTTCATATACGTTATATAAGAGGCCGTTGCATCGCTTGTTCATGGTTCGCCCGTCTCGGGCTGAAACGGCTGCAAGTAACGGAAACGAGAGGGGAATCAAGCAAATGGAGAAGGAATGGAAGCAGACACTTTACACCTATGTGAATCAATATAACCAGCTGCAGATCGATTACAGATCGCAGCATACGCAGCAGGTGGTGGCCGATCCGGCCTACCTGATGGCCAGAGCGGAGCGCTCCGCCCGGCTTTCCGAGTGGTACGCGGAGCGTGGAGCCCGGCCCCTTCGCAGCGAAACGAGGGCCAAGCTGCTGCGGACGATCCAGGATTCGCCGGATGAGGCGGTTATCGACGTGCTGCTGCACGTGCAGCTTTTTTACGAAAAAGGCGGCGTGACCCATGCCGAAGAAATCATTCAGCGGGAGCGCCTGACGCTTATTCGCGACGGGGACGAGTGGGTCATCGTGTCCGTGGAGCATCTGACGCCCGAAAAACATCCCCCCGCATCGGGCCTGGACGTTTATGCCGGGCCGCAGCAGATCGGCTACCAGCAATCATACGACGGCAGCCCGCAGCCTTACCTGAACCCGTATATTCTTGGCGGCGGCATCGGGCGCAAATCCGTCCGGTACCGGCGGGAGGAAGCGGCCGCGTATGCCGACAGATGGTGGAATTCCAATAACCCCGAATTCGCCGTATTCGACGTCGATTGCACCAATTACATTTCCCAATGTCTCTTTGCAGGCGGCGCGCCAATCAACTATACTGGAAGAAGGGAAACGGGCTGGTGGTACAAGGGATACGTCGGCGGCAAAGAATGGTGGAGCTACAGCTGGGCCGTTTCCAACGCGATGGCCGCTTTTTTGGCGGGAAGCGCGTGGGGAACCCGCGGGGAAATCGTGGAGCGCCCGGAGCAGCTTATGCTCGGCGACGTCATTTTTTATGACTGGGACGGGGACGGCTCCTTCCAGCATTCGACCATTGTGACCGCTTTTGATGCCGGCGGGCAGCCGCTGGTCAACGCGCACACGGTCAGCAGCAGGCAGCGCTACTGGGATTACAAGGATTCCTATGCGTGGACCGAAAACACCGCATACCGCTTTTTGCATATCCCGGACTACTTCTAGAACGTTATCATGTAAGTACGACAGCAGGAGCAGCCTGCAATACAGCGAAAAAGAGAGAGGTTAGGCATGGGGAACAACAAAACAACCGTAGGGCTGGTTTACGGCGGCAAATCAGGCGAGCACGAGGTGTCGCTGCAGACGGCTTTTGCGGTCATGAACGCCTTTGATTACGATAAATACGAGCTGATCCCGTTTTACATCACGAAGCAGGGGGAATGGAGAAAAGGCTCCGCGCTATCCGCGCCTTTAGACAAGGTGGAGAAGCTGAAGCTCGAGCACGGCAGCGAAGGCACGGAAGCGGCGCTTGGGGCGA
The DNA here is from genome assembly GCF_031583795.1 of Paenibacillus sp. VCA1. NCBI lineage: Bacteria > Bacillati > Bacillota > Bacilli > Caryophanales > Paenibacillaceae > Paenibacillus > Paenibacillus sp. VCA1. The sequence continues at coordinate 740,189 of NZ_JAVLSX010000001.1, forward strand.
TTTTCAGCCGGATGTACGGCGGGGAAGCGGCCGTTGATCTGATGTTTCCGCTTCTTCACGGAACGTACGGCGAGGACGGCACCATCCAGGGTCTGTTCGAAATGGCCAACATTCCGTATGTCGGAGCGGGCGTGCTGGCGTCGGCGGCCGGAATGGATAAGGTCGTGATGAAAAAGCTGTTCGCCCAAGCCGGCCTTCCGCAGTGCAAATTTTGCCATTTCACCAAACATCAATGGGAACAAGGCAGCTTCCATCTAATCATGGGCGTAGAAGACGAACTTGGCTACCCGTGCTTCGTCAAGCCTGCCAATCTCGGATCAAGCGTCGGGATTTCCAAGGCGAGAAACCGTGAAGAGCTGGAGCGCGCGGTTGAGCTGGCGTTCCGGTACGACCTGAAGGTCATCGTCGAAGAATTCGTCGACGCCCGCGAGGTGGAGGTGGCCGTTCTCGGCAACCAGGAGCCGATGGCTTCGGTTCCGGGCGAAATCGTCTCCTCGGCGGATTATTACGATTACGCGGCCAAATATACCGACGGGCAATCGGAAATGATCATTCCGGCTCCGGTGGACCCCGACGTGGCGGACCGTCTCCGCGAGGCGGCTTTGGTCGCGTTCCAAGCGATCGAAGGCAGCGGCATTACCCGCGCGGACTTTTTCCTCCGCAAGTCGGACGGCGCGATTCTGATCAACGAGGTCAACACGATGCCGGGCTTTACCCCGTACAGCATGTATCCGCTGCTGTGGAGGGAAACGGGCCTCAGCTATCAGGCGCTGCTCGACCGGATGATCGGGCTGGCATTCGAGCGTTACGAAAGCAAACAGGCGCTGAGCTACACGAACGAAGCGTAAGCGGCGGCGCCCGTTGGGGATGAACAAACGTTTCATAAGGTGTCCGGCCGGCGCAGTTGAAGGCCCGGGCACCTTTTAAGCATTGGAAGGCCGATTTTATGCCGAAAGGGAGGGTGCATGGATGGGATTTCAAACGGAATTCAACTCCGTATGCAAGTTCAAGAGCGAGCAGGAGCTGTACGAGCTGATGGAATACGGGCGCGGCAAAATGGTGAAGCAGGGCTTCCGCGTTTTTCCGACGGGCCAGAAGGTGATTGCGTATACGCCGGAAAACGTCGCCGTGGCCATCGTCAAAATCGTGGGCTGCATCGCGGAAATCAACTTCCAGGGCCAAGAGGTGACCGAGGTCGAAATGGAGCTGATCCGCAAGCTGAACGACGAGGAATCGCGAATTCAGACCGCCTTGGCTTACGAAATGTTTTTTGGGGAACATAATCCTTAAGGTGTTCATTACAGACCATAAGGAGCGGAAATATGATCGTAAGGTTCGGCTATGTGGCCATGTCGATGTCGGTTCAGGACGCTTCCCCGTCCAAAACGATGACGCTGACGAGTTTTCGCAAGCTGAGTGACCGGGAGGCGGCCATTCGGAAGCTGGAGCGGATTGCGGAAGGGAATTTGCACAATACGCTAAGGCTGCTGAAGCACAATTACGCCCATGACATCCGGGTTTACCGTTTTTCTTCCAAGCTGATCCCGCTTGCGACCCATGAGGATTTGCAGGATTGGGACCCGTTTGCAGCTCTTGGAGACGCTTTTGGGGAAGTGGGTCGATACGTTCGCGAACACGGCATGAGGGTGTCTTTCCATCCGGATCATTTTACGGTGCTCAGCACGCCAAGACAGGAAGTTTTGCGGAACTCTATCCGGGACCTTAGGCACCATGTCGCGATGCTGAAGGCGATGGGGCTGAACGCTACCGCGAAAAACAATATCCATATCGGAGGAGCCTACAAAGACAAGCCGTCTGCGGCCGAACGCTTCAAAGAGCACTTCCGCGTGCTGGAACGGGAGATCCAGGAGCGCCTGACGCTCGAAAACGACGACAAGACGTTCACGGCGGCCGAAACGTTGGAGGTTTGCCGGGCAACCGGCCTGCCGATGGTGCTGGACCTGCACCACCAATGGGTGAACAATGACGGCGAGCAGCCATGGGAGCTTTGGCCCGGCATTCTGAGGACGTGGTCCGGGCCTCTTGCGCAGCAAGATGCGGATCGGGACCGTCCGCTGCCGCCGAAAATCCATGTTTCCAGCCCGAAAAGCGAAAGCGATCCGCGCAGCCATGCCGACCTGGTCGATCCGGAGCCGTTGCTTGCTTTTTTGCGCCGCATTGCCGATAACACTCCCGCGGTCGACGTGATGATCGAAGCCAAACATAAAGACGCGGCCCTTTTTGACCTGATGAAACATTTGGCCGGTTATTCATCCGAAGGAGTCCGGATTCTGGACGGAGCGAGCATTGAAATCCGGGGTTGATTCAAAGGAACGACGGGACGGGCGAAAACGGCTCTGCGCAAAGCTTTCCGGGCTCGCGCGGGTTTTGCCTTCCCCTGCGAAAACAGGCGAAACTTTAAATCTTTCACTACGTATATTTTAAAGATGATAGCTGCAAGAATCGGGCCTTCCGAGGTGCCGAGGATAAGCAGGGAAATGCAGGCATCGGGATGAAGGACACGAGTTTTATCTCATGGGAAACCTTCCGCTATACGCGGTCTCTTCATTGAACAGACATCGGTCGATGTTTTTTACGATAACACAGAAAGTAGAGTGAGCGCTTTGAACCAAAAGGAAAAAACTCCTTATGTCGTGACAAGCAAAAGCTATACCGCTGTGGCGATCAATGCCGCTTCCAAAGCGGGAGAATGGATTAAAAGCAGATTGGGCACCGTAAAACAATTAAATACCAAATCCGCGGTCAGCGATCTGGTGACGGAAGTGGATAAAGGAGCGGAATCGATGATCCGCAAACTGATATTCACCCATTTCCCGGATCATGCCATTCTCGGGGAGGAAGGCGTCGCCCCCGGTCCGGAGGCTTCGGCCCAAGCGCTCGAGAAATATGCGGAAGAAGAATACTTATGGATCGTCGATCCTGTGGACGGCACGACCAATTTCGTGCACGGTTTTCCGTTTTTCTCCGTATCGATTGCGCTGGCGCATAAAGGCGAGATTATCGTCGGCGTCATCTACGATCCGTCGCGCGACGAAATGTTCGTCGCCGAAAAAGGCAAAGGCGCCTATGTTCACGGCAAGCGCATGCAGGTGTCGGACGAGGCCAAGCTTGAGGAAAGCTTGCTGGCTACCGGGTTCCCGGTAGACTTGGCCGGCACGCTGCCGGTAAATATGGCGGGCTTGGCTTATTTGGCGCCGAAGGTCCGCAACATCCGTTCCGGCGGATCGGCTGCGCTGCATTTGGCCTATGTTGCCGCAGGCCGGCTGACGGGATTCTGGGAAATCGGCCTGAACGCCTGGGATACCGCAGCGGGAGCGCTGATGGTGATGGAGTCGGGCGGACAGATTACCGATACGGCAGGGAATCCTTATTCCCTCCGCACGCGCCATATTGCGGCGACGAACGGGGCCGTACATTCGGAGCTTGTGCAGGCTTTGAAGGAAGCCGCGGCTACCGGGCTTGAAAACGTCTAAATGTCTTGAAGCCTTTTAAAGATCGTTTCATTCCCCGGTTTTAGGGATAACAAATATCGTGCGGCACCGATGTTCGGGTGCTGAATCTATCGCAAAAAGGAGTGTCCTGCTATGAGCGAAAAACACGAACTGGAGCGTCAGCTTAGTGAGATGCTAACCGAAGGCGAAATGGAGGATCAGCATCACCGCAAGGAGCAGGAGCGGGAGCTCATCTCGCCCCGGTATGAAATCCGGATTCAGACCAAAATGGATCCGATCGTGGAAGAGACGCTGAAATACCGCAGCATCGCGCGCGAGCTGGACGACCGGTACGACCGTTATTTGGAACGGACGAAACAAAGGGAAACCAAGCCCGAATCCGGGCTGGATAAGGAATAAAGGAGAAGCGGACGGAGTGGATATTTCACTTGCGTCCGCTTTTTTTTTTAGATAATAGGAGAAAGGATATGCCTCACGTTCGGCTAAGCAGCGCAAAAAAAATCGGCGCAATGCAGTTCTCCCTCCAAATGAATATACCTCGATAGACATCGTTTTATAGGCTGGATTTTTTATGCGGCCCATTTTTTAACGGCTTAATAATCGCTTTTAATGAACCAAGACACGATAAGGTTTACGTATATGCTCTGCAAACCGCCGCCCCTCTTGCCGCAAACGGGAGCCGTCCGCCCGATTGGCATCGTAAACGACGAATGGGGGGAGAAACAGGCCGCTGCATTTGTTGATCGTCCCCTGAATCGGTTTCAAATATTCGCTGATCGTATACCAGTTGTCTCCGCCAGCTTGAAAAGATTTCTCCGTTCCTCCCGCCGTGGTGGCCACCATGAATTCCTTCCCCTTCAAATGCTCCCCGCCGGGGCCGTAAGCCCAACCGGATATGATCACGTCGTCGAACCACTTTTTGAGGAGGGGCGGCGTGCTGTACCAATAAAAAGGAAACTGCAGCACAATTCGGTCATGTTCGGTCAACAGCCGCTGTTCGCGAGCGATGTCGACGTTCCAGTCGGGATATTCGGCGTAAAGGTCGTGGACAAAAATGTCTTGTTCTTCATTCACCGCGTCAATGAGCGCTCGATTGGCTTTGGAAGCGGCGAGATCGGGGTGCGCCGCAAGGATCATCGTTTTCATATTGAATCATCCTTTCGTTGATTAACATGGTTTAAAATGCTGCATTCGTTTGATTCATCTTCAGTATGGTTCCGATTCCGTTTTCTGAAAAGTACGCTTTTTTTTCATACCAGGTCTCTCAAAACGTACCATCGGTTCAGACGCGGGTTGCAGGATAGTACCGAAAAACGTACTATGTCCGAGAAATAAGAGTACTGTAAGATCACGGCGCGTTTTGATAAGATGGAAAAAACCGAAACCGATCGGAAAGGGAAAGGGGACGAAAGAACATGAGCACGGTTGATCGCCGCCCCGGGGGCACGGAAGGAATCATGGCGACGCTGCATGCGATCGGAGGCAAATGGAAGCCGCTGATTTTGTTCATATTGCTCCATGAGGGCACCAAACGGTTCGGGGAATTGCGGAGGCAGCTCCCCAACATAACGCAGGGCATGCTCACCAACCAGCTTCGCGAGCTGGAGCGCGACAAGCTGATCACCCGGAAGATTTATCAGGAAATTCCGCCCAAGGTCGAATATTCGCTGACCGAGCACGGAAAGTCGTTAAGCTCTGTGCTTAAAGATATGTGCGGATGGGGGTACAATCATCGGGAGTTCATGAGCGGTTTCGAGGAGGAGCGGATGAGCAGGTGACTTGTCTCTTTCGTTTGCCGGGCCGGCCGTTTTCGAATCGAAAAAAATAATGAAGTGTGCCAAAAACGCCGTGGGAATCCCACGGCGTTTTTTTCGTGCCGTAATAATTTCAACCTGAAATCGAAATATTGCCTCCTCAAAATTTCCCGCCCGCTCCGGTAGACTGAACCTTGTCAAACGTCAAACCTATTTTCGAGAGGGGAAAAGAAAAATGAAACGAGGCAAAACATGGTCGCTGCTGCTGCTTTCGCTGCTGCTGACGGCGTCGCTGGCGGCGTGCGGAGGGAAAAGCGGCACGCAGGACGCCCAAACGACGCCGGAGAAGACGACGGACAATTCGGCCGCGCAAACCGACGACAAAAAAGACGATGGCGAAAAAGTGGAGCTCACCTTCTGGTCGCTCGGAACGACCAACTACGAGGAGCTCGGCAAGGAGTACACGAAGGAACATCCGAACGTGACGATCAAATTTCAAAATACGTCCGACCAGACGGCCCACCACAACAACCTGACGACGGCGCTGTCCGCGGGTTCCGGGGCGCCCGACATCTTCATGCTCGAAATCGGATTCATGGAGCGCTTTATTACGGCCGAGGACAAATTTTACAACCTGAACGATTTAGGCGCGAAAGATATCGCCGGCAACTATCTGGACTGGAAATGGAAACAGGGGTCTTCCAAGGACGGCAGCTTCCAGATCGGATTGCCGACGGATATCGGGCCGACCGTCGCCTACTATCGCACCGACCTGGCAGAACAGGCCGGGCTGCCGACGGATCCGGAGGAATTCGGCAAAGCGATCGACACCTGGGATAAATTCGCCGCCGTGGCGAAGCAGTTCAAGGAAAAAACCGGCAAGCCGTTCGCCGACTTGACGGACCTCGTCTACAACGGCGTTCGGGACCAATCCGACGGGGAGATCTATTTCAGCAAAGCGGACGGCTCCTTTATCGGCGACAAAAATCCGCAGGTGAAAAAGGCGTTCGACTTTACCGTCAAAGGCATCCAGGAAGGATGGATCGGCAACACGCTGCTGTGGTCTCCGGAATGGGGTCAGGCGATAAACGACGGCGGTTTCGAAGTGATGCTCGGCCCGGCGTGGATGGCCGGCAACATCAAGAGCAACGGGCCGGATTCCGCCGGCAAATGGAGAATCACCCAGCTTCCCGAAGGCGCGGGCAACTGGGGTGGTTCGTTCCTGACGCTGCCGAAGCAGGGCAAACATCCGAAGGAAGCGTATGAATTCATCGCATGGCTAGACAGCAAGGAAAATCAGCTGGAGTCGTTCAAATCCAAAGGCCTCATGCCTTCGATTCCGGCGCTGTATACGGATGAAGCCTTTACCGGCTTCAAGGACGAATTTTTCGGCGGCCAAGCGACGGCCGTGGAATACGGCAAAGCCGCTCAGCGCGTAAAACCGGTCTATTACGGCCCGCTGCATGACCAAACCGACACCTTCTTCAAGGACGCTTTGAAAAACGTGCTTGAGAAAAAAGCCGATCCGGCCAAGGAATGGGACGCGGCGGTCGAGAAGGCGAAAACGCTGGCGGCCCGCAGCTAGAAGCAAGCAGAAGCACGCGGCTCGTTGAGCCAACTCGAACCGGAACGGTTTGACCGGGGATCGTGAACTGCTCTCCGGCCGATCAGCCGTTTGAGGCTGCAACCAATGGAATGGTGCAATGTTTATTCGCGAATCCGCTGGGTGTTAGGCAGTCGCCTCCCCGGCGGATTCCGATAATTTTAAGAGACTTCACGGAGGTGCGTCATGGCAGAACCCGTCACCGCCGCGCGGCCCGTTTCGGCAGGCAGGCGGCCTTTTTGGACCGAGCAAAGGCGAAGCCGGTTAACGGCCTATACGTTCATATCGCCTTTTTTTATTTTGTTTGCGATTTTTGGCTTATACCCGATTTTCTTCACCATTTATTTGTCGTTTTTCAAATGGGATGCGCTCGGGCCGATGACTTATGTCGGCATGAAAAACTACGATCTGGTAACAAGCGATCCCCTGTTTTGGACGTCGTTCGTGAACACGCTCATTATGGGCGTTATGGGCACCGTTCCGCAGCTGATCATTGCGCTGCTGCTGGCGGTCATGCTGAATTCGGCGATGACCCGGTTCAAAAAAACGTTCCGCGTCCTCTTTTTCATGCCGAACATTACGTCCATCGTGGCCGTGACGCTCGTGTTCAGCACGATGTTCGGCAACAACGGCATGATCAACTGGCTGCTCCATCAAATGGGACTTGAAAGCATGGCCTTCAACTCCGGCTGGTGGGGCGTCAAGATCGCCATCTCCACGATGGTCATGTGGCGCTGGACGGGCTACAACGCAATCATTTTCCTGTCCGGCCTGCAAAGCATACCTCTCGACCTGTACGAGGCGGCCCGCATCGACGGCGCGAACCGGCGCCAGCAGCTGCTGTACATCACGATGCCGCTTTTGAAGCCGTTTATCGTGTTCGTCACCCTCATTTCGACCATCGGGGCACTGCAGCTCTTTACGGAGCCTTACGTGTATCTCGGGCAATCGGGAACGGGCTCCACGCGGCAGGAAGGCATCACCATGGTCACGTACCTGTACAGCGAAGCATTCCGTAACGGCTTCTTCGGCACGGCGGCGGCGACCGCGGTCATGCTGTTCATCATTACGATCATTTTCTCCATGATCAACATGTGGGTATCGAACCGGATGGAAGGCGACACGGGAGGTGGCAAAGCATGAGCGCAAGCAGTTGGACCCCAGCTTCGAAAGCGCCCGGCGGAGCCGGAGTTTTCGGCAAAACGGTATTTTATGTGCTCCTTATCATCGGCGCCTTGATATCGATCTTCCCGTTTTATTGGATGTTCGTCATCGCCACGAACGACCGCGGCGCGGTGTTCCACATTCCGCCGCTGCTCACGATCGGAGGGGAGTTCTTCAACAATTTCCAGCGCGTGCTGGAGCGGACGGATTTTTTTCAGGCGCTGCTGAATTCCCTGTTTGTCTCGTCGATGGTGACGTTGTCCGTCGTTTTCTTCTGCACGCTGGCGGGGTATGCGTTTGCGAAGTATGAATTTCCGCTGAAAAACGCGCTTTTTTATTTCGTGATCGCTACGCTGTTCGTTCCGTCCCAGCTAAGCGTGCTGCCGACGTACATCATCATGGCGAAGCTGCATTGGATTGACACGTACCGCGCCTTGATCGTGCCGGCGATGGTTAACGCCTTCGGCATTTTTTGGATGCGCCAGTATGCGGCGACGGCCGTGCATTCGGAGCTGATCGAATCCGGGCGGATCGACGGGGGCGGGCATTTCCGGATTTTCTGGAGCATCGCCGTTCCGGTCATCACGCCGGCCATGGCGACGCTGGGCATTCTCAATTTCATGAACGTGTGGAACGATTTCTTCTGGCCGCTCGTCGTCCTGAAAAACAGCGAGCATTTTACGATCCAGATCGCGCTGCAGCAGCTTTTTTCCAACCGGGACGGTCTCGATTACGGCATGATCATGTCCGCGACCTTTACGGCGACGCTTCCGCTTCTGATCGTATTCTTGCTGTTCAGCCGCTGGGTCATCGCCGGCTTGACTTCCGGTGCGGTCAAAAGCTGAGGCCCGCCGTTTTGGGCCGGGCGCCCCGGCCGGATCGCAGCCTGCGATTTGCTATCAGCGTTTCAAGCAAGGAATATCAGGCATGATGAAGAATAATAGAGTAAAGCCACAGACCAAGGCGCAGGAGGATAGGCCATGAAGCTCCGCCGCAAAATCCTGCTTGCTATTATTCTTCTCGTGTTTATACCCGTCATTGTCATGGGCGCCGTTTCCTATTACAACTTTTCGAGCGCGATGGAAAAAAAGTCGAGCAATTTTTACTGGATATCCCTGCTGGAAACCGACCGGAAGCTGAAATTCGCCCTCAGCGAAATCAACTCGATCTCGAATGCGGCGATAACGCAGCCGGCCATCCAGCAGGCGCTCAAAAACCAAGGATCCGGGATGACCTACGACCGCAAGCAGGAGATCAACAATCTGCTCATCAATCATCCGATGATCGCTTCGTTCAGCTTGTATTCGAAAACCGATCTCGTATACCAGTACAACGCCCCCATGTCCTACAGCGACATGAAACGCCAAGTGTGGTTTGCCGACATGGAAAAGGCCGAAGGCAGGCCGATCTGGTCCGGCCCCGGGGAAAACGGCTCCGCGGAGACGGGCAAGCCGGTCATGATCCACGCCCGCGTCATCAAAGACTATTACTCGCTGGAGGACATCGGGTATCTCGTCATTTACGTCAAGCCGGACATATTGGACCAGGTGTTTTGGGAATCCGCGACGCTGAAAAGCGGCGATATTTTGCTCGTCAATCAAGAGGGCAGCATCGTGTTCAACAAATCCGGAGGTCATGTCGGCGAGAGGGTGGGTTTTCCGTTTCTTGCCGATGGTTTCCACCAGAATAAAGATTACTACGTCGATACGTACCAGCATGAAAAATCGCTCATTACCTTTTTGCCGTCCCATAACGAGGGGTGGTATCTTGTCGCCGTCACTCCTTTGAAGCTGATCCGCTCCGAATCGGTGTCGATCCGCAACATCGCCGTTATTTTGGTGTTGTTTTCGCTTCTGTCGGCGTTATGGTTCGACCAGTTTTTCATCCGCAGACTTGTCCGCAGCATCATCAGCGCCGTTAACGGCATGAAACGGGTGAAGCAGGGCATTTTTACGCCGATCCAGACGCATGTGGAGCGATTCGACGAGACGGATCTGCTGATCGACGGCTTTAACCGCATGAGCGGGCAGATCCAGGAGCTGCTTCAGCAGGTGGAGACCGAGCAGACCCGCAAAAAGGAAGCCGAAATGCAGGCGTTGGTGGCTCAGATCAACCCGCATTTCATATACAATTCGCTGGAGTCGATCAATTCCATGGCCGTGCTGGCGGGGAACCGGGATATCAGCAAAATGGTCGTTTCGCTCGGCAAGCTGCTGCGCATCAGCATCAGCGAAAACCACGAGCTGATCGCGCTGAATATGGAGTTTGAGCATGTCCGCCATTATATGAACATCCAAAAATACCGCTTCGAGGACCGGTTCGAATGCGAGATCGCGCTGCCGGAACAGCTGAAGCTGTATATGACGCAGAAGCTGATCGTTCAGCCGATCGTGGAAAACGCGTTGTACCACGCGATCGAGCCGATGGAGGAAAAAGGCCTGATCCGGATCGAAGCGAAGGATGCCGGCGGCGACATCATCATAGACGTAAGCGACAACGGTCCGGGCTTTGACGAGGATACGCTGCTGCATCTGGGGGACGAACACCCCGGCGGGGCCAAAAAATACCGCGACAGCGGCGTCGGCCTGAAAAACGTGCATGAACGCCTGCGCATCCGGTTCGGCTCCCCCTACGGCATCCTGATCTGCTCATCTCCGGGCTGCGGGTCGGTCATCCGCATCCGGCTGCCCAAAATCGGGCCATGAGCTTAGGGGACGCTGGGAAGGGGGAATGAGCGTGAAACGTGTGCGGGTGAAAAAATGGCTGAACTGGAGCTGGGCGCTGCTGTACGCGGCCGTGCTTACCGTTACGGTGACGCTGGTGGCCAGGAGCAATCACGGCGGGATCGAGGAGGAAACCGCGGAAAAAACGACCTTGACCTTCCGCCACTTCTGGATCGCCGAGCATGACCGCCCGATGCTGAACATTTTCGAGGATGTGGTCCGGCAGTACGAAAGCAGCCATCCCAACGTCAAGGTAAATTTCGAGGGCATGGACCAGACGATCCACCGGGAACAGAAGCTGAAAAGCGAAATGGTGACCGGCACGCCGCCCGATATGTTCGTTTTGTTCGGCGGGGCGGAGATCGAGCCGTATATCCGGTCCAACCGGCTGATGGACCTGACCGAATTCGTGAAAAACAATCATCTGGAGAAGGAATTCAAGGATTTGAAGCTGTGGACCTACAATCAGCGGATCTACGGCCTGCCGATCGAAGGCAACGCGGAGCCGCTGTACGTAAACACGGAAATTTTCAACAAGTTGGGCCTGGCGCTTCCGGAAACGCTTACTCAGCTAAACGAGGCCGTGAAGGTGCTGAAGGAAAACGGGTACATCCCGTTTGCGCTCGGGAATGAGGACCGGTGGCCGGCGGCGGTGTTTGCGCATTATTTGATGGACCGCTTCAGCGGCCCGAACCAGATCGACGGGATCGTTCAGGGGGAAGCAGGGGCCGTTTTTGACAACGGTGGGTATTTAAAAGCATTCGAGCAGCTCGCGGAATGGGGCAAGGAAGGGGCGTTTGGGCCGTCGCCGAACAGCCTGTCGACTGAGGAAGCGATCGACCTGTTCACGCACGGCAAAGCCGCGATGTATTTGAACGGGAATTGGGACATCACGTTGTTCCACAACGAGAAAGCTCCGCCCGAGTTTCAAGACAAAGTGGGCGTCCTTCCGTTTCCGGCGCTTCACCCGGGCGGGGAGCGATCGATCGCCGGAGGTTATACGTTCGGCATCGGTCTTTCTTCGAACTTGACGGCGGCACAGCAGAAGGCGGCGCTGGAGCTGATGCAGTCGTTTTATTCCGAGGACGTGCAGAAACGGATCGTCTATGAAGGCTTGCGCATTCCGTCCATGCGGATCGATTTCGACACGCGGCAAACGGGTGCGGTTTTTACCCAGGTGACGGGATTGATGGAGCAGCCGGCGCGGACGTTCGCGCCGTACGACAACATCCTTTCGCCGGAGGTGAAATGGTCGTTCCTGGCCGTCGTGGAGGAAGTGATCAACGGGCAGACGGCTCCCGGGGATGCGCTGGTCCGATTGGATGATTCCCTGCGGCAGTATTGGAATCTGCGGCGCAGCTCCGCCGCAAAGTGAACAGGGGGGGAGGCAAGATGGGGACAGCGGCCAAGTATAAAGTGATTCTCGTCGATGACGAGCCGATCATTCTCCGCAGCCTTCAGGCCGCCATCGGCTGGGAGGAGCTGGGGCTTACCGTCGTCGGAACGGCCCGCAACGGGGAGTCGGCGCTGAAGCTGATCGGGGAGCATTCCCCGGAGATGGTGATCAGCGACATTCGCATGCCGGGAATGGACGGGATCGCGTTGATGAAGGAAGTGCTGTCCGGCAACCCGAAGCGGATCTTCATCGTGATCAGCGGATACGGCGAATTCGAATATGCGAGGGAGGCGCTGCGGCAGGGGGCGTTCGATTACCTGCTGAAGCCGATCGACCATGAAGAGCTGACCGGCATGCTTCAGCGTGCGGCGGCCCAGCTGGACGCCCGCGCGGAAAACGAGCGGCTGCTCCATTCGGTCAAAGCGCTGTCCGTAATGGCCCGCGAGCGGATGTTTTCGGAATGGATCGAAGGCAACGACCGGCCGCTCGGGCATATGCAGTGGATGGAAAACAGCGAGCTTGAGCAGGACTATGTCATGGCCGTCGTGCAGCTTGACCGCTTTCTCCGCTTGAACGAACAGTGGCTGCCTGACGAGAAGCGCTTATGGCTGTTTGCCGTCCGGAACATTTTGGAGGAATGGTCGCTGCAGCATGGGGCGCTGACCGTATTTCCGTTTCACAGCGGCGAATGGATCGTCGTGTTTCCGGCAGTCGGCGGAACGGATCATGTTCGTCAAGGCAATGATTTGATCCTTCAGATCAAGAAGTACGCCAAGCTGAGCTGTTCTGTCGGCATAAGCCGCGTCTTCAAGGGGATCGGGCAGCTGAGCGCAGCGTACCGGAGCGCCACGCAGGCGCTGTACCAGCGGTTTTATTCCGAGCGGGAGGGAGTTTTCGCCGAGCGGGAGGAGCGGCCGAACGAAGCCCGGCCGACGGATCTGAAGTATCCGAAACAGGTCGAGAGCGACTTGCTGGAAAGCGCCCGCACGTTGGACCTGCAGCGGATGGAGGCGGCGTTTGACGATTTGAAGCTGTACATCGAACGCCATGCTGCTGCGAAAGAAACGGCCGAGCGGCTCCTTGTGGAAATCGCCGTCGTCCTCTACAGGCAGCTCGAGTACGCGAATTTGCTGGCGGATTGGCCGCTGGACGGCTTGTTGCAGGCGCTTCATGAGGCGGAAAATCTGCAGGAAGCGATCAGCTTATTGAGGAATGCCGTAGCCCGGCAAATGGAGGAAAGCAGGCGAAGCCAGGCCAAGGAGGACGGCCGCTCGCTGATCGAAAAGGCGAAGCTGTACATCATGAACCATTACCACAAGGATCTCGGCATCGAAGAGGTGGCCGAGGTGGTGGATTTGAGCATCAGCCATTTTTGCACGCTGTTCAAGCAGGTATCGGGCTACACCTTCCTGGAGTACCTGACCGAATGCCGGATGGAAAAGGCCAAATACATCCTGAAAAATACGGGCGTCAAGGTCTATCAAATCGCGTCGATGGTCGGCTATCAGGATCCGAAGTATTTTACGCAGGTGTTCAAAAAAACGACGGGACGCACGCCGTCCGAATACCGAGAAGAAAGCAGTTACCCCGTTTAGCAGAAGATGGTAAAATGAAAGAAGCCCTGCACCGATCGGAGCAAGGGCTTTCATTTGCGAGAAGGAGTGATTCAATGCGCAAGCCATTTAAAAAGTACATATCGGCGTTGTCCGCCGCGGTTCTGATGTCTACCATGCTGCTGGGGGCGGCATCGGCCGCGCCGGATGCCGGGGAAGCGGGAACGAAGCAGCCGTACCGGATCGTGGCCCTGGGCGACTCGTTGACGGTCGGGTATGAACCGGGCAAAAGCGGGACAGAGCCGCCTTACGGATTCGTCGACCGGCTTCAAGAGCAGGCGCTGCTGCACGGACGCGCGGAAACGGTCAACGTCGGCATCGCCGGCCTGAAAAGCCAAGGTCTGCAAAACTTTGTGGAAGCGGTTAAAAACGGGCAGGCAATCTCGGCCGACGACATCCAGCCGAAGCTGCCCGACCCGCGCGCGGCCCGAATCGGCGCTGCAGCGGCAGAAACGAAAGCGGCTCTGGAAACCGCGGATGCGATTACGATCACGATCGGCGGCAACGACATGTCCGAGCTGCTGACGACCGCCGGCAAGATGAGCGAAGCCGACTTGCAGACGCCCTTGCAGGAGCTGTTCAAGCTGTATACCGACAGCGTCGGCGTAGTCGTGACCGACCTGCATGAGCTGAATCCGGACGCGCTTATCGTCGTCGCCGATCAGTACCAGCCGTTGCCGGAAATTGCGGACAAAGCGCTGTATCCGAAGCTTGGCAAAGCGGCCGAAGCCTTTACCGGCGTCATCGACCAAATGGCCGCGGGTTTTGCGGCGAAAGGGGCTCAGGTGAAGGTGGCCCATGTCGCCAAGGAATTCGTCGGCGGGGAAGGCACGATGACCCATATGATCAAGGATCATGATTTCCATCCGAACCAGCTCGGTTATGAAGCGATAGCCAAGGTGTTCTCCGAAACGATTTGGGGCGGCTATACAAAACTTGCGGTGCATGAAGCGGGAACCCCAATGGGGATATATGTGGGCGGAAAAGAGCTGAACACGCCTTACAAACCGGTGATTCGCGAAAACCTGAACTTCGTGGCGATCAAGGATATCGTCGATGCGATCGGAGCAATGTCCACCTGGGACAATAAAACTTCGAGCGCGACGATCACGCACCAAGGACATAAGGTCGTGATCACGATCGGATCCAAAACGGTCCAAGTGGACGGCAAGGATGTTCCGATCGATGCGGCGGCATTCCTGAACAAAGTGGGCAAAGAGTCGAAAACCTACGTGCCGATTGCGGCCCTTGCGCAAGGCCTGGGACTGGACGTGCAATATGTAATCAAGCTTAGAACGGTATTCATCAATCCATAATAACGGCAAAAACCAGCTGCATTTGGTCATCATTCGGCCGAATGCAGCTGGTTTTTATTATGAAAGGCGTTTGCTTCTATCGGGTACGCCGTCGATGAATGTTTTTCCCGTCCTATTCGACGATAAGAACGACTTTTCCGCGGCCATGGCCCTGCTCGATTTCGCGATGCGCATCCGCGGCTTGCTCGAGTGGGAACGTTTTCCGGATATGAACCCGGAGTTTTCCCTGCTCGTACCAGTCGGCAAGCTGCTCCAAACGTTCGGCCGAGCGCTGATTGCGGATCATGCGAACTCCTAGCTGTCCGGCAAGCTCGAAGGAAACGATCGTACCGATCCGGTTTTTATCGGACACAAGATCGACGGAGGCCCTCAGGGCGTCTTCCCCGGCGGCATCCAGCGCGGCATCCACGCCGCCCGGAGCCAGGGTGCGCACCCGTTCGGCAAGACCGTCCCCATAGGCGACGGGGATGGCGCCTAATGAGCGAACATAGTCGTGATTTTGCGGACTGGCCGTGCCGATCGGGGTGGCTCCCCACAAGGCTGCAAGCTGCACCGCCGCCGATCCGACGCCTCCCGCGGCGGCATGGATCAGGACGGTGTCACCCTGCCCCACGCCGAGCTCCTTTAATGCCGTGTACGCGGTCAACCCGCCTGCCGTAAAAGCGCCGGCTTCGTCCCACGGCATATTCTTGGGCTTACGAACGATTTGATCCGCATGAACGACCACATACTCCGCGTAACACGAAAGAACAGCCCAGCCCAACACCTCGTCGCCAGGGGCGAACTCCGTGACGCCTTCGCCGATTTGATCGACGGTTCCCGCGAATTCATTGCCGAGAATTTGAGGAGTCTTGATCTGATGGCCGGGCGGAGCCCATCCGTTTTTGCGAACCGCGGTATCAAATGGCTGGACGCCGGCCGCTTTGACGCGTACCCTTACTTCTCCCGGACCGGCTTCCGGAATATCGAAATTTACGAGTTGCAATACATCGGGCGATCCGGTCGAATAAAAAGCCATCGCTTTCATTTGTTTGCTCATTCTTCATCATCCGCCTTTCTCTTTCTTATCTGATCCGGCGAGGCCGTCTTCTGCAAGTTGTCGTCAAGCCATAGCATTGCTGCAGGTTCTATTTTATAATGAATAATACATAATGAATAATATATATAATCATATTTATTAATAACCTTTAGTATATAAGCGAGGCGAATGGGATGGAGCTTTTGCAGTTGCAGTATTTTCGGAAGGTAGCGGAGCTGGAGCATATGACCAGAGCGGCGGAGGAGCTGCGGATTGCCCAGCCGGCGTTAAGCAAGACGATTTCCAGGCTGGAAGAGGACGTGGGCGTGCCGCTGTTTGACCGGAAAGGGAGACAAATCCGTTTGAACGCTTACGGCAAAGCGTTTTTGCGAAAGGTTGAAACCGCGCTGCAGGCGCTGGAGGATGGAAGGAAAGAAGTAGAAGATATGGCGGGGCTTGAGCGGGGGCGCGTTTACGTGGCCACGACGACGCATAAATGTTTTTCCGATGCGATCGGCGACTTTATCGCCCGCCGTCCCGGCGCAAAATTGCACATATCCCAGGCTTCGGAAGCGGAGAAAACCGAAAAGCTGCGCAGGGGGGAGCTGGATCTGTGCATTACGTTCCCGCCCGTTCAGCAGCCGGACATCGAGGGGGCAGCCTTTTTGACGGAACGGATTATGCTGGCCGTTCCGCTTGGGCATCCATTTGCGGGCCGCGGCAGCATCCGTTTGGCGGAAGCGGCGGAAGAACCGTTTATTTGCATCAGGCCGGAGAACCCGTTTCGGGAAATGACGGATGAATTTTGCAAGCAAGCCGGCTTTGCGCCAAACATCGTCTGCGAGGTGGATGAGCATTCCGCGGTCGGGCATTTTCTGCGTGCCGGAATCGGCATTGCTTTTTTGCCGGAGACGTTATTGGAAAAATTCGACGCTCCTTTTCACGTTCTGGAGATCGAAGAGCCGGAGTGTCTCCGCACCTATCAAATCGCTTGGGCGAAGAATCGGTACCTTTCGGCGGCGGCAAAGGAATTTCGCGATTTTATCGTGCAGCGTTTTGCGCCGAATCCGAATTTAAAACCGTAAATTTGTCATGGCTTTAATAAAGGGATGCCCAAGTCGTCAACCGACCGCGGGCATCCCTTTATTTTTCTTATTTGAAATAGTCGATCCCCATCGCGTCGCGCACTTCGCCCATCGTCCGACGGGCTGCCTCCCGCGCCTTGGCGGTGCCGCTCATGACGATTTCGTTGATGTCCTTCTCACGGTGCCTGTAGAGCTCGCGCCGTTCGCGCACCGGCCTCATCACTTCCTCGATCGCTTCGGTAACCATCGCTTTGCAGGCGGCGCAGCCGAGCCGTCCCTTCATGCAGTTTTCCCGGATTTCCTCGCATCCTTCTTTTCGGAAAATGCAGTGGTATCCGAACACCGTGCATACATCGGGATGGCCTGGATCAGTTTTATGAATGCGTGCCGGGTCGGTTTTCGCCTTGCGGATTTGCGCGGACACCTCTTCGGGGGAAGCGTCCAGGCTGATGGCATTGCCGAGGCTTTTGCTCATTTTGCTGCCGCCGTCCAGGCCGTTTAACCGCTCGCCGACAAGAATTTCGGGTTCCACCAGCACCGGGGCGTACAATTCATTGAAGCGGCGCACGATTTTGCGCGCCTGCTCGATATGGGGAATCTGGTCTTCGCCCGCCGGAACGAGCGACGCCTTGAAGGCGGCAATATCCGCCGCCTGGCTGACCGGATATCCAAGAAAGCCGTAATACAAATCGTCATAGCCGCGTTCCTTGGCCTCATGTTTGACGGTCGGGTTATGACGCAGCGAGCTGACCGTGACGAACATCGAAAAAATGACCGTTAGCTCGGCGATTTCGGGAATCATCGACTGTACGAAGATGGTGGACTTTTCCGGGTCGATGCCGACGGACAAGTAGTCGAGCGCGACCTGGCGGACACTTTCGGCAAGCATGGCCGGCCTGTCAAAATGGGTCGTCAACGCCTGTACGTCCGCGAGCATTATATAGGTTTCGTATCGCTCTTGCAGCTGCACGCGATTTTTCAAGCTGCCGACGTAATGGCCGAGATGCAGCTTTCCGGTCGTGCGGTCCCCGGTTAATACGATCTCCCGTTGGGTTGGAACAGGGGATAGGGTTGTCATAGGAATTCCTCCTCAAGGTTATATTCGTAACATCCGTTCGTTTGCCTTGCCACCACCAGCCGTCATCCATGGCCATCACCTCCTTGAAAAATCATCTGTTAAATGAATGGTGTTCTCCAAGCGGCAGTCCGCGATCCCGAAAATGACCGAAATTGTTTCCCTGAAGCTGTCTGTTCCGACGTCAAAAAAGGCCTCGTCCTGGGAAAAGCAAGATGCCGGAGATTCAACTCCGAACATATCGCTTTCCAAGGACGAAGCCGTCAGCTTCGCGGTGCCACCTTGTTTGGCTGCCTTGCATAAAAGTAACCTGCAGCCCTCTTAACAGGTACGGATTCGGCAGCTCATTTTGCGCCTCTTCGATACCCTGCCCCGGTTAACGGTGGGGACATGCCGCCCGTCCTACTTACGCCGCGATCCCAATAGCGGCTTTGTTCAGACCGGTCGCTCCGAAGCCCACTTCCGCGCACGCCGCCACCGGCTTGCACCACCCGCCGGCTCTCTTGAGGCTCGCTGTCCGCGTACTCTTCTTCATCATCGCGAATATGGTAACCATTGTAACGCATTTGCAGGCAAAAGGGAATAGGCCGATCCGCCATTGAAAAAACAGTATTCTTTAGGATTCTTTATTTTTATTTGAAAAATAGCTAAGACCTGAGGCGTATCCTTGGAATCAGAAAATAGAAAACGGCGAATGACGATATCGCCAACGCCGAGACGGCGCGGTCAGGCGCGCCATTAGCGAAAGAAGCATTTTAAGGAGGTACTGCCCATGTACGACGAATATCGGCATCATCAACCATACGGCCATGAAAGGCACGAAAGAAACGATAACGGAGCCCGTCCGTCGGACGACCATCCGGCCTACGCGGCGATCAAGGTGGGCGTAATCCTGCTGTTCATCGTTTATCTATATGCGCTCGTCAAAATCATTCTGTTCAAGTTCGGAAGCATAAGCCCGGTCTATTATTTGCGGGAGCTGATCGATCACGTCATGCATCCGGGGATGATTGCGGACCGGCTCCGGGCGGCAGGGAATCTCGTACCGCTTCGGGAGATCAGCGGCTATCTCCGTAACTTGGGGAACGGCACGAGCTTCATTAACTTTTTCGGGAATATTGCCGCGTTTATGCCGCTCGGATTTTTGCTGCCTTTGGTTTGCGGGATCCGTTCCATGTCGCCGCTGAAAGTGATCCTGATTTCCTTTGGCGTCAGCCTGGCTTTGGAATCGCTGCAGCTGGCGCTTTTTATCGGCACCTTTGACGTCGACGACATCATCATGAATACCGCCGGAGGGGTGCTGGGGTATGCCGTGTACCTAGTGCTGTATTTTATTTTGAAGCATGGGGCGCAGGGGAACGCGAATCAACGTACTAAAAAAACATAGCAAGAGCCGTCCCGGGTCCAAGGACCTTTCGGGACGGCTCTTTTAAGTAGGCGGCACGCTTCGGGCCGAAGCCGTTTTGCGCCTTTTATTTGCTTTTGGACATTTCGCGGAAGGAAGCATCGGCCGCTTCAAGCGTATCGATGATATCCTGCTCCGTATGGGCTGTCGTCAGGAACCAGGCTTCGTATTTCGACGGCGCCAGGTTGACGTTACGATCCAGCATGTGACGGAAGAAAGCGGCGAATGCTTCGCCGTCCGTATCCTGCGCCTCATCGTAATTGGTGACGGGATGATCGCAGAAATGGGTGGACAGCGAACCGCGGATACGGTTGATCGTTAGCGGAACGCCGTAACGGTCGGCCGATGCCTGCAGCCCGTCCGCGAGTTTGGCCGCGAGGCGGTCCATTTCCTCATAAACGCCTTCGCCCTGCAGCACTTCCAGGCAGGCGATGCCGGCCGCGATCGAAGCCGGGTTGCCGGCCATCGTGCCCGCCTGGTAAGCCGGGCCGAGCGGGGCAACCTGCTCCATGATTTCCTTGCTGCCGCCGTAAGCGCCGATCGGCAGCCCGCCGCCGATGATTTTGCCGAGGGCGGTCAGGTCGGGTTTGATCGCTTCATGATTGGCAAGACCGGCAAACGTTTGGGTCGAACCGTAATGGAAGCGGAAGGCGGTGATCACCTCGTCGTAAATGACCAGCGAGCCGTTATCATGCGCCATTTGGCAAAGCCCTTCGAGGAAACCCGGTTTCGGCATGACCATGCCGAAGTTGCCGACGATCGGCTCGACCATGACGGCGGCGACGTCTTTGCCCCAGGTATCGAGCGCTTTGCGAAGCCCGTCCAAATCGTTGAAGGGCACCGTGATGACTTCCTGCGCGATGCTGGACGGAACGCCGGCGCTGTCCGGCGTGCCTAGCGTGGAAGGACCGGAGCCTGCCGCCACCAGCACGAGATCCGAGTGGCCGTGGTAACATCCGGCGAATTTGATGATTTTGCTGCGCCCCGTATAGGCGCGGGCGACGCGGATCGTCGTCATGACGGCTTCCGTGCCGGAATTGACGAAACGGACCTTGTCCATCGAAGGGATGGCTTCCTTGAGCATCCGGGCCAATTGGATTTCGAGTTCGGTAGGCGTGCCGTACAGCGTGCCGTTTTCCGCGGCATGCGTGATGGCCGCCGTAATGTGAGGGTGGGCATGTCCGGTAATGATCGGACCGTAGGCCGCCAAATAATCGATGTAGCGGTTGCCGTCTTCATCCCAGAAGTAAGCGCCTTTGGCCCGTTTCATAAATACGGGGGCCCCGCCGCCTACCGCCTTGAACGAACGGGAGGGGCTGTTGACGCCGCCGACGATGTGTTGAAGTGCTTCCTGGTAAAGCTGCTCGGAACGAGAACGATTCATGTTGATTTCAACTTCCTTTCTTCATTCGGGACTTTTGCAAAATCCTCCATTAGAAAAAGCGGCGGGCAGCCGGTTAATCGCTGCTGCCCGTACTGCCGCTTTTGTCCTTCGGAGTGTCCTGCGTGCTTGTATTGTTCGTTTTCGACTCGGTTTGCCCGTCGCTTGAGACTTGAATCGGGGTCGGTTTATCGAAAATGCCTTTAATGTAGTCCTTCAGCGCCGATTCGCTGGATACGGTAAGCACGGCCGCTCCGCCGATGGTTCTTTCCTTCAGCAGCTTCATCGGAGGAATTTGCTCGCTGCCGGCCATTTGGCTTTTATAGCCGACCGTCGCCAGCTTCCACATGTCGTTGACGGACAGGTTGGTATCGATGTAAGGGCTGACTCCCTCCAAAATATCCGGAAGCTTCATGATGGAGGTGGTGGACTGCATTTTCTCGGCGACAGCTTTCAGGAACGCGCGCTGGCGCTCGGTCCGGGTGAAGTCCGAGGTCGCGTCGTGGCGGAAACGGACATACTGCAGCGCCGTTTTGCCGTCGAGATGCTGCATCCCTTTTTTCAGGTCGATGTCGTATTCGTGTTTGTCGGCGGCGCTCGGGTAATACATATCCTTTTCCACGTAAAAGTCGACGCCGCCTACCGCGTCCACCAGCTTGATAAAGCCTTGGAAATCGGTATAGACGTAATATTGGATCGGAATGCCGAGCAAATCGCCGACCGCTTTCATCGCGGTGTTCGGGCCGTGGGTGATCGCGGTGTTGATCCGATCTTTTCCGTGCTCCGGAATATCCGTGTAGGTATCGCGCAAAATAGAGAACAAATGAATCCGTTTTTTGACCGGGTCAAGGGAAGCGACCATCATGCTGTCCGACCTGGGAATCTCGCCTTCGGCGATGCCTCGCGCGTCGACGCCCATGAGAAGGATATTTACGGGCTCGGTGCCTTCCCATTTGGGAGGCTCGGGAACTTTCGTTTCCACGGGGGTGACGTTTTTAAAAGGGGAAGCTTCGCCGGTTTTTTGCAAACCCTGCAGACCATTGTAAATCGAAGTAAAATAATATGCCGCGTAGCCGATCACAGCTACCAGAATGATGGCTATAATCCACAATATCGCTTTCTTCCTTGAAGTCATTCCTTCTCTTCCTTTCAATTATCCTGAATAAAGGAGGCTTTAGCTGTACAATTCGACATTTGTAGGTTAAGGATTCATTTATTATAATTTTTTTTGACAATACAATCAATTTGGCATAAGTTTGCAAGATTCTGTATCCGAGCATGTCGGCATGGAATTCTTGTCGAAAGGAGTCGAACGAATATGGCGGAGCTGACGATCGGACAAGAGGTTCCTGATTTTACCCTTCCGGCATCCAGCGGCGAAGACGTAACGTTAAGCGGCTTTCGCGGACGAAAGGTCGTTTTGTATTTTTATCCGAAAGACATGACCGAAGCCTGCACGAAGGAGGCCTGCAGCTTCCGGGATTCGCACCCTATTTTGGAGGCTAAAGGCGCGGTGGTACTAGGTGTCAGTCCCGATCCGGTCAAATCCCACGGCAAGTTTACGGAGAAATACGGCCTGCCGTTTTTGCTGCTGTCCGACGAGGACCACCGGGTGAGCGAGATGTACGGCGTATGGCAGCTGAAAAAGATGTACGGCCGCGAATATATGGGCATCGTCCGTTCCACCTTCCTCATTGACGAAGAAGGGAAGCTGCTGAAGGAATGGCGCAATGTCAGAGTGAAAGGCCATACCGAGGACGTTCTGGCCGCTTTGGGCTGATCGCCCGAAAAATTCCAAAATCCCGGCTCCACAGCACCGTGTCCATGATCGGAGGGGCCGGGGTTTTTGCGCTTTCCGCCAAGTTCAAGGTGATGAGCTTCAAGAAACAATCCATGGCGTGAATTTAGAAAATTCGAATTAATTCACAGCTATTTTCCAATGAAAACAAATGTAAACACATCATTATCCATTTACAATTTAGAATGTTCGAAGTATAATAGAATTATTCCGATTAGGAAAGAGGAGCATTGCGTATGGATCAACAGCCTGAAATCACGGTGGATATGTTACTTGATGTATATAGCGAGCTGTCCCGAAAAATGACTGGCCAGCGCATTCGTGCCTTGATGGATCATTTGCGCAAGCATGAATTGTCCCTGAACCAGTTTTTTATTTTGAACATCATTGAACGGGGCGGCGCATGTCTGTCGAGCCATTTGGCCGGCCACTTGAAGCTGAAGGCGGCATCCATCACGTATTTGGTCGATTCGCTGGAGAAAAGGGGGCTGGTTGCCCGCATGGAGAATCCGAGCGATCTGCGAAGCCATTTCATCAGCTTGACCGATGAAGGACATGCCGTTTCCTCTTTTCCGTTCGAGCATGCCTTCGCATCCGACCTGTTCAAGAAGCTCAGCCAGGATGATCTCGAGGTCATGTACGTCATGATGCGGATTATGAATCGCAAGTTGGATGCGGAATCGAACGATACGCCCAACCCGTAAATTTTTATCAATAAAAGGGAAGTGTTATTTTGAAAAGGCTATTGAAGGTGAAAATCGCCTGGTTCCCGGTATGGTGCACCGCCTTCCTCATGCTTTGCATGCTTAGCATATATTTGCCCGTATTCGGCGGGCCGACGCAAAGATTAACGGATTTTCCGCTGATCGTGGTCAATGAGGATCAGGGGGCCGCCTCGGTGAACATGGGGCAACAGATCATGAACCATTTGATCGAGACGCAAGACGGCCATTCCTTTAAATGGACGATCGAGTCGAGCAAGGAAAAAGCCGTCGAAGAAATTAAAAACAACAAGGCATACGGGGCGCTTGTCATCCCGGCCGACTACTCCGCTTCGCTGGCGGGCGTGCAGAAATCGCTGATGACCGGACAAGCCGGCGGAAAACCTGCGCATATGGAAATTTTGATTAACGAAGCGGGCGGACAGCTTGCCTCGTCCGTCGCTACGAACGCACTGCAAACGGTGGCCTCTACCGTAAATACCGGCGTAAGCCAACAGATCAAGGCGGGCATGACGAAGCTTGGCCTGGAGGTGTCGCCGCAAGCGACATCGCTTCTGGACAACCCGGTTCAGGCGACAACCGTCAACGCTTTGGGTCTGACGGGAAAAATCAATAAGGGGATGACGCCATTCGTCGTCGTCATGATCTCATCGATCAGCGGCTTGCTCGGCGTCAACATGATCCACGGCTACGTGGGCAAAATCGCCGAAGGCATGAGAAGCAAAGGTCATCGGCTCAGCCGTGTCAAACAGCTGCTGACCGAATTTCTGCTCGGGGCCATCACGTCGGTGCTTGTGACCACGGTTATTATGATCTTCATATTCGGCGTATTCGGCAGCGTGCATACGGCAAGCCTTTGGCGGATTTATTTGTTCCTGTTGTTAAGTTCCCTCACGATGTCTTTCTTATTCAAAATGCTCAGCCTGTTCCTCGGCCAATGGGGAATGCTGGCGATGTTTCCGGTCAACATCATGGGGATTTTCGGCAGCGGCGGCGCGTTTCCCGTCACGACGCTGCCCGAATTCCACCGCGCGCTCAGTTCGTTTTTGCCGACGCGGTATATGGTGGACGGCTTCCGCGCTTTGTTTTATTACGGCGGCCACATGGAAGCCGGGCTCGGTACGGCGCTTAAATATATCGTGACTTACCTGATCATGTTCCTGTTCCTTTGCGGGGCCAAGGTCATTATGGCTCATAACAAAGACAAAAAAGGCGCTGCCGATCAGGAGAAGCATGAAAAGAACGCATCCAACGGGCGGGAAATGGGCGCTTTGGCCGCGGAATGATGTTTATGTCCGTTCATCAAGCCAGCCGGATCTTCGAACCGCTGTTTCAGCGGTTGCCCGAGACCGGCTTTTTTTGTATATAAAGAGTTTTTCGCCGGAAGAAGTCATGTCTAAACCGGAATAACATTTTTCAGGATTTTTTTGAAATTAACATGAAATACATATGTAAATTTATTCGTATATTTTTATTGACATGAAAACATGTTGGCATTAAACTAATTCGTATGCGAAATATTAGATCGATGAAACAGGGTGACGGTTGTTGAATTCGCAGGAACAAATTATCGAATTGCTGTACTCTTTTCGCCAAGTGAATCTCAGCTTCTATCAGATGTTCTGGAAGGACGCGGATATGCTTGGAACCACCTGGATTCAATATCTAGTGCTGCGAACGCTTCGGAAGCATCCGGATATCGGACTCACCGAGCTCGCGGATTTTATTCTTATTGGCAACAGCACGACCAGCGGCGTTGTCAACCGGCTCGTCAAGGCGGGCATGGTGGAACGCAAACGCTCCGAAGCGGACCGGAGGTCGATTACGCTGCGCATTACAGAGAAAGGGGATGAGCTGCGGGAACGGACGGAAGCCATTTGCAAAGACTATCTTGAACCTCTGCTACATATCCGGGAAGAGGACCGGTGCCACTTATTGCGGACGCATCGGCAGATTATCGACTTATTAACCGAAAAAGGGAGAGAGAGAAAGACATATGAATAGCAGCCAAGCTCAGTCATTTGAGCATATAAAGAAAGGGCCGATTATCGCCGCCTTGCTCATCGGCGCTTTCGTGGCGTTTTTGAACCAGACGCTCATGAACGTGGCCCTGCCTAAAATCATGGAAGACCTCGGAATTACCCAAGCCGCGACGGGACAATGGCTCACCACGGGTTACATGCTCGTCAACGGCGTGTTGATTCCGGTTACCGCCTTTTTGATCGCACGTTTCACGACCCGTCAGTTGTTTATATCGGCGATGACCCTGTTTTCGATCGGAACGCTGATTTGCGCCCTGGCTCCGTCATTCGGAGTACTTATGGTCGGGCGGCTGATCCAGGCCGGGGGAGCGGGCATTTTGATGCCGTTGATGACCGTCGTGTTCCTGAACATTTTCCCGATCGAAAAACGCGGTTCCGCGATGGGGATGATGGGGATCGCGATGATTCTCGCCCCGGCGATCGGACCGACGCTTTCCGGTTACCTCGTGGAGCATTATTCCTGGCGCGTCCTGTTTTACGTCATTCTTCCGTTTGCCGTGTTGGCCACGCTGATCGGCGTTTTCTTCCTGAAAAACGTAACCAGGGTTACCAAACCGAAATTCGATGCAGTGTCGGTTATTTTATCGACGATCGGTTTCGGCGGCCTGTTGTACGGCTTCAGCGACGCGGGCACGGACGGCTGGGGAAGCCAGCAGGTCATCTGGTCGCTTGCGGTCGGCACGGTGGCATTGATCGCGTTCGTATGGATGCAGCTCGTGTCCAAAAACCCGATGCTCGAATTCCGCATTTTCAAATACAACATGTTTACATTGACAACGCTCATTAACGTGATCGTCACGATGGCGATGTATGCCGGCATGATTCTGATGCCGCTGTTCCTGCAGAACATCCGCGGCTTTACGCCGCTGCAGTCCGGCCTGATGATGCTGCCGGGGGCGATCCTGATGGGGATCATGTCGCCGATTACCGGAGCGATTTTCGATAAAATCGGCGCAAGATGGCTTTCGGTCATCGGCCTGGCCATCACGACCTACATGACGTATGAATTCAGCCGTTTGAACGTAGAGACGACCTACGCGCATCTGATCACGATCTACACGATCCGCATGTTCGGCATGTCGCTGATGATGATGCCGATCCAAACGGCGGGTCTCAACCAACTGCCGCGCAGCCTGAACGCGCACGGTACGGCGATGTCCAACACGCTGCGGACCATTTCCGGTTCGATCGGTACGGCCATCCTCGTGACGGTCATGACTTCGCAAACGAAGCATTACGTGACCGAAGGGCTTAAAGCCGGCGTCGCCAAAGCGACCGATAAAGCCCAAATGGGGGCATTGACCGCCCAATCCATGGTCCACGGCATCAACGACGCGTTCGTGATTGCCACCTGGCTGAGCGCCGTCTCGCTGGTTTTGGCCTTCTTCATCAAAAAAACCAAGCCGCAGGACGAGAACATGAAATCGGAAAAAACGGAAACGCCAAACGTCGGCAAAACCGTCAACGCCAAAGGTTAATGGTAATGTAGTTTTTCTTGCAATATCAGGAAGCAACGGCTCTGTAGTTTATCCTTTCGGATATTATAAAAAAGGGGTATCCCTGAAGGTTTTCATACCTTTTTGGGATACCCTTTTATTTTTGTTATGGACGCCCCTGCGTTTCGTGGGGCACCTTCGTTTGCTTAGCGCGTTTTCGATACCGTCTTCGTCTTGTTTTTGCGGATCAACCGGTTCATCAATGCGGAAAGCGGCTTGCGGTACCGGAGAACAAGAAGGGCGATTACGATCAGGACGATGGCCGCCACGACCCAAATGGAATATTTTTCGACCATATGAAAGGCCAGGTTCCATTGAGGACCAAACAGCTTGCCCACGCTGATGAACAGCACCACCCAAAACAACGCCCCGCTGTACGCATACAAGGCGAATTTCCTGAAGGGAACGGCGATGATCCCGGCGAAATATCCGGTGAAATGGCGGACGCCCGGGATGAAATAGCCGATGAAAATCAAGCTTTGCCCGTACTTGTTGAACCATTTTTGCACATGATCGATTTTGCTTTCGGAGAGCAAGACCCATTTGCCGTACCGTTGAATGAAAGGAAGGCCGGCCTTAAGGCCGATGAAATACGTGATGGTCATGCCGATGGTCGTCCCGAGGAACGCGAGCACGAGCAGCCAGCCGAAATGCAATTTTCCCGCGTAAGATAGATAGCCGGCATAGGCCATCGTGGTCTCACCCGGAAAAGGAAGCGCGATAAACTCCAGAACCAGTCCCAAAAACAGAACAAGATAACCGTAATCCCCAAACAACAGCTGTATCCATTTCAGCAGTTCCAACATTCTCACTCCAAACCAGATCCAAAGATGTTCTTGCAAAAGACTGATCCGTAAAGTCTATTTTCGAACCTCCCACCATATAATCTACCAGAAAGCGGAATTCATAGAAATAGTGGAGGTTTTCCCAATGGTAAAACGATTCATGATGGCTTTGCTGCTACTAATGCTCTTTGCGTTTCCGTTCCGGTACGATCTGCTGCAACAGCCTTTCACCAAGGAGGCATCGGTCCATGCCGTGGCGCTGAGGGAGACGGCGCCGGCGTATGCATCCACAACTTCATCCCCGAAACCGAAAACGCCGACTTCAGCCGGAAAAACAGTCTTCCTTACGTTTGACGACGGACCTAGCGCATTAACCGGCAAAGTTCTCGATATTTTGAAAAAAAATAATATCCGCGCCACGTTTTTTGTGCTGGGCGAGCAGGTCAAACGGTATCCCGAGCTGCTGCAGCGCATATACGACGAGGGGCATGCCATAGGCAATCATTCCTATGATCATAATTATACCGAACTTTATAGCGGATTTCCTGCCTTCTGGAGCCAAATCAAACGGACCGAGGCGGAGGTCTACGGCATTACGGGCGTCCGGCCTCAATTGGTCAGGGCACCCGGCGGCACGGCCGGGCATTTCGATGATACCTATTTTCGCCTGATGAAGCTGGGCGGATACGTCGTGACCGACTGGAACGTGGACAGCGGCGATTCGAAGCGGCGGGGAGTGCCCGCGGCCGAAATCGTCAAGGGCGCCGAAACGCCGGTCAAATCGGACCGGGTCGTGCTGCTGATGCATGACGGCGGCGGCCATGACGAAAGCGTCAAGGCGCTGCCGCAAATCATCGCGTATTACAAAAACAAAGGTTATCAATTCGGCGTGTTGTCTCCGGATGAAGATCCCGTGCAGTTCAAAGTGAACGACAAGGCCAGAAAACTTCAGCGCGGCGCGCCAAGCGAGGCATGGGTGCAGTCCCATGTGGCCGGGAATAGCGCTTTGTTCGCCGGCGGCAAACCGCTGCGTCTGGAAGTCGGACCGATGGAAACGACATTAAATCCCGGGGAATACCTGTATGAGGACGGCCATTATCTCGTTCCGGCCCGGGCCGTAGCCGAAAGGCTTGGCGGAACCGCCGTTTGGGAGGCCAAAACGCAGACGGCGAAGGTGACGTTGTCGGCGGAATCGGTTACCGCGCTGCATTTCCAGATCCGCACCGGACTGCTGACGATTACCGAAGCCGGGAAAAACGTATCTTCCGTTTCGACCTCCGTTCGAATGATCAACGATGCCGTCTGGGTTCCGGTTCGCGATTTGTTCGCGAATGCCGGGTATAAACGCGTGACGGCTTCCGAAACCGGCGAGGAGCGTCGAATCAAAGTAATGTAAATGCCTGTTGAGGGCAGCGCCCTTTCACTGGATTTTTTGACAGGTCCCGATGTCTACTTCCTTTCCATTGTGGAAAAGCTATATTCATAGATTCCGTTAAGGGATTCACTCCACAATGAATCGGAGGTTTTGAAATTGTCTGCTTCTTCCTTGCCGAATCAAGATTTTGCTCCCGAACTGCTCGAAAGGGTCATTTACCGCGTCGGTTCCGTCATTGTCGGAAAAGAGGCCCAAATCCGGCTGACGCTGATGTCCATGCTTTGCGGTGGACATATTTTGCTTGAGGACATTCCCGGCGTGGGGAAAACGATGCTGGTCCGCACGCTGGCCGCCTGTCTCGGCGCGAGTTTCGGCCGAATCCAGTTCACTTACGACCTGATGCCGGCGGACGTGACCGGAACGTCGGTATACCGCCAGCAAAGCGGGACGTTCGAATTCCGTCCGGGCCCGATCATGAACAATCTGGTGCTGGCCGACGAACTGAACAGGGCTTCGCCGAGAACGCAGTCGGCGCTGCTCGAAGCGATGGAGGAACGCAAGGTTACGGTGGACGGCCATACGCATCCGCTGCCGCGCCCGTTTTTGCTGCTGGCGACCCAAAACCCGCTGCAGTTCGAAGGCACCTACCGCCTTCCCGAAGCGCAGCTCGACCGTTTTCTGATGCGGATTCAGCTTGGATATCCCGATCCGGACCAGGAGGTCGAGCTTTTGTCGCGCATGGCGGGGGCGGATCCGCTGGAGCGGATCAAACCGGTCATGCTGGCCGAGGAGATGGCAAACATGCAGCGCGAAGTCAAAAACGTGTTCGTGGACGATGCGATCAAGCTGATGCTGGTTCAGACGGCGGTCGCGTCAAGAAGCCATGCGAAGCTTCAGCTCGGCATCAGCCCGCGCGGAACTCTGGCATGGATGCAGGCTTCGCAGGCCGCCGCTTATATGGCCGGACGGTCCTACGTCATCCCGGACGACGTGAAGCTTGTGGCCGAGCCCGTGCTCGCGCACAGGCTCGTGCTCAGCCATGAGGCGCTGCTCGCCGGGACGCCAAGCGAGGATGTGGTCCGGGAGCTGTTATCGCGCCTGACGATCCCCGTGGCTCCCCGCAAAGGAGCGACATCATGAAGAGGCGGCTTAAAGAGTGGTTGGCGGGGGGTTGCGTGGTTGGTGCCCTGGGCGCGCTGCACCACTGGCACGGGGGGGCGTCGACGCTTTATTTGGTGCTCCTGGCGGTCTGGATCCTGTTCTCCGGCATGCTGCTGCAATGGCTTGGGCCGCGAAAGATCATCATCGAACGCCGCCTGTCCGATCCTGTCATTACGGCGGGTGAAACCGCAATGCTGCAGGTTGAGATCCGGTTTCGTTCCCTGCTTCCCGTTCCGTGGTTAGCCGTCGAGGACTATTACACGGGCGGCAGCAGCCGGCAGATTTTATTTCCGGGATTCCGGCGCCGGCTGGCATACAGCTGTGAGCTGCGCAGTCTGCCGCGCGGCGTGTATTCCTTCGATGCCTGCCTGCTGGAATGGGGCGGGCTCTTTGGCTGGTTTAAAGGGGAGCGGGCGCAAAAGGCGGAAGGGCGCCTGTTGGTGTTGCCCAAGCCGCTGCCTGCATTGGGTGCCGGATCGCCCTCTGCGGTTGCCGACGGGACGGCGCAGCCGGCTTTAACGGCGGAACGCAGGCAGGGGGTCAAAGGGCCCGAGGTCAGGCCGTATCTTCCGACCGATCCTTCGAGCCGGATTCATTGGAAGAGCTTTGCCAAACGCGGCAGCCTTCACTCCTTTTTGCCTGAGGAGGAACGCGACCCGTTTTGCATGATCGTCCTTGACCGCTCGTATGACGGCTATTCCCCGCCGGAGGGAACGGAAGAGCAGCGCCGGCAGCAGGCCAAGCCCGCTTTTGAACGCGCCGTATCGGCCGCCGCAGGCATGTTGACCGAGATGATGCGTTACGGGGCCGAAAGCAAGCTGATCTGCGGGTCGTCGAACCGGGGCATGGATGATGCCGCGAATTCCGCCGCATCCGCAAAGGATCGGCTCCCGGGTGAATGCGCGGGTTATTCCGCCATGCTGGCGGCACTAGCTCCGCTTGCTTTATCCGAAGGCCCGTCCGCTGCGTCGATGCTGGAGGAAAACCTGAAGCATGCGAAATCCGGCACGCGGGTTATCGTCATTACGGGCGGGTTGAACGAATCGTTGTCCGAGGCTGCGGCCCGGCTGCTTGCCCGCGGCGTGTTGGTCGACGTGTATTGCACGGCCTTGAATGCGGGGACCGGGGAGCTTGGCGGCAAGCGGGAGAAGCATGCAGGAACAAATTCGGCTTTTGCGGCTGCGATCCGTCTTTCCCGGATGGGAGCGGGCATCTATGCCGTCGATCCCTACAGGGTATCGAGGATGGGCCCGATTGGTCCGCTTCGTTCCGGAGAGGGGGCGGTGTAGATGGACAACGGGAAAGATCCGTTATGGTTCCGGCTGGGGATCTCGGCGCTCCTGATGGGCCTGTTCCTCGAATGGCTTATGCCGCTGCAGCCGCTCGATGTGCTGTCCGTCAGCCGCGAATGGTTCGGGGTTATGTATGTGTTCACCGGGGCGCTTTTGCTGCTTGGCGCTTTTTGCCTCCGGCTGCCGCTGTTGGGGCCCCTTTATCTATTTTGTACGCTCGCATTTTGGGCGGTCGTCATCGCCAGAAGCGGGGAGCCCTTCGATCCGGTGTCGTCCCTTTCGCTGCTGCGTCAAGACGTGGAGCTGCTGGCATCGACCGGCAGTTTTGGGGCGCTGAGCCAGGACGCGCGCATGCTGGTGCTCATGATCGGCTGGGCGCTGCTTGTTTATTCGGTTCAATCGCTGGCGCTGCTGCGCAGCAGCGTCCTGCTGTTCGCCGGCGCTACGCTGCTTTACCTTTTTTGCCTCGAGACGCTGCTTAGCCTGTCCGTCTATGGCGATATCATCAAGACCAGCGCGCTTGTGCTTTTGCTGCAGGGTATGGTCCATCTCTCCAGGCTCCGGGAAAGCGGGCCCGTTTTCCGTATTCCGAAGCCGGAGTACGGCAGGTGGGGCCTGTCGCTTGCCGCTGTCGTTCTTTTCGTCGTGGCCGTAAGCTGGTTGGCCGGAAGCTTGGCGCAGCCGAAGGCTGCGGCAGCGTTCTCGCTGCAGCAAGCCGCGGATCGTCTGGCCAACTGGGTAAAAACCGGATACGGGGCCGGGGAAGCGGCGGCTGTCACGGGCTACAATTTATCCGGCGAAGAAGAAGAGATGGGGCTTCCGCTGCAGCAAAGCAGCCGGGTCTATTTCACGGCCCAAACCCCGTTCCCGACGTATTGGCGGGGCGAAACCTTCAGCGAATATAATGGAAGGAAATGGTCGGAAGTCCAGTCGGACGTCAAAACCGGTTATGCCCCCGGCACGATCCCGGAACAAACGGACAAGCTTGCTCCGGAACAACGGACGATTACGCAAAAGATTACGTTCGAACAGCCGCTTCGCCAAAGCTTCCCGCTGTTCGGCGGTGGCCGCGTCGCGGAAATCGTCGACATGCAGCTGTCTCCGGACGGGGCCGCTTTGCCTGCCGCAATCGAAAGAAACGTCGATGCAGGCACCGTCAGAGTGATGCTTGACGGGGGGCAGCCGCAAATCGAAGGTTATACCGTGAAGGTCGCGGTTCCGGATCCGAACCCGGAACGGCTGAAGCAAGAGTCGGGAGCGGATCCGCTCCATGTGCGGGAACGTTATTTGCAGCTTCCCGAGGAGCTTCCGCAGCGGGTGAAGGATTTGGCCGCCGAAATTACGAAGGGCGCCGGGAACCGCTACGACCGGGTTTACGCCGTACTAATTTACTTGAAGGAGCATGAGAGCTACTCGCTCGACACCAAAGTACCTCCAGCGGGCAAGGACTTCGTCGATGATTTCCTGTTCGCGACCCATGCCGGGTATTGCAACCATTTTTCTACCGCAATGGCCGTGCTTTTGCGCAGCGAAGGCATCCCCGCGCGGTACGTGAAAGGTTTTGCTCCGGGAAAACAGGAGGCGGGTAAAAGCGGGACGTACCTGATTACCGAAGGCGACGCGCATGCCTGGGTGGAAGTCTATTTTCCGGAATCCGGCTGGATTCCGTTTGATCCGACTCCCGGCATCGCCCTGACGGGCGGTTCCACCAAGCCGGCTTCGTCCTTTCATGCGGCTGCCACAGGCGGCGATTTTCTGAAAAACGTGGCGGGATACGCCCTTTTAGGCTTCCGTTTGACGCTTCAGCTCGTGTTGGAGCATAAGCTTGCTTTTGCCATCGGAACGGTTTTGACGGGCGCTCTTGCGCTAGCGATCCTTGGGCTGCTTCCTTGGCTCGGGCTCTTGCCTTTATGGCTTCAGCTGTACGTCACCCGCCGGCATTTTCCCGGTCGCAACGAGCTTCTAAAGAGCGCGAACCCGGTCTGGAAAGCTCTAACTCGCCGTTTTGGCGCCGCTCCGGCCGGATGCACGGCACGGGAATATATCCGGTCCCTCCCGGTTGAAAAAGAAGAAATACGCAAAATGCTGTACGATTTTGCCGCCGATTGGGAAATGATAGCTTATGACGAAGGTCCGATGAAACGGAGCAGATGCGTCGCCTTTTTACGCCGCTGTTTCCGGATCTCCAAAAAAGTGGCATAAGCTTGACGCCCCGGCTTCCTTGACGGTATGAATTGTCGTTGCGTATAATTAATTTCAACAATTGAGGGAGGCACGTTAATGAATAAACCAAATGAAATCATCGTTGTTTTGGACTTCGGTGGACAATACAATCAACTCATTGCACGACGCATTCGCGATCTGGGGGTATACAGCGAACTGCTGCCTTACAATACGCCGATCGAAAAAATACGCGAGCTTTCTCCGAAAGGAATCGTATTTTCCGGCGGACCGATGAGCGTATATGCGGAGGACGCACCCCATGTGGATCCGGCGATTTATGACCTGGGCGTGCCGATCTTCGGCATTTGCTACGGCATGCAGCTGATGGCCCACCAGTTGAACGGCAAAGTGGAACGCGCGGCCAAGCGCGAATACGGCAAAGCGGATCTGGAATTTAATCCGGGCACGACTTTGATCAAAGGTCTGGATGCTAAACAAACCGTTTGGATGAGCCACGGGGACCATGTCGTCGAGCTGCCTGAAGGCTTCAAGCTGGATGCTGGCACGGAATCGGCGCCGATTGCGGCCATGACCAACCTGGACAAGCAGCTTTACGCGGTTCAGTTCCATCCGGAAGTACGCCACTCCGTGAACGGCAACGAAATGATCCGCAACTTCCTGTACGAAGTGTGCCATTGCGAGGGCAACTGGAGCATGGAAACCTTCATCGAAGACGCGGTGCGCGATATCCGCGAACAGGTCGGCGACCGTAAAGTGCTGTGCGCGCTCAGCGGCGGCGTGGATTCTTCCGTCGTGGCCATGCTCGTCCACAAAGCGATCGGCGATCAGCTGACCTGCATGTTCATCGATCACGGCTTGCTGCGCAAAGGCGAGGCTGAAAGCGTCATGGAAACCTTTGTCGGCAAATTCGATATGAAGGTCGTCAAAATCGACGCCCGCGACCGTTTCCTCGGCAAATTGGCCGGCGTAGACGATCCGGAGAAAAAACGTAAAATCATCGGCAACGAGTTCATTTACGTCTTCGACGAAGAATCCGCGAAATTCGACGACTTCGATTTCCTTGCTCAAGGCACGTTGTACACGGATATCGTCGAAAGCGGCACGGCAACGGCGCAAACGATCAAATCGCACCACAATGTCGGCGGCTTGCCTGAAGACATGAAGTTCAAGCTGATCGAACCGCTGAAAACCTTGTTCAAGGACGAAGTGCGCAAAGTCGGCTTGGAATGCGGCCTGCCGGAAGCCATCGTATGGCGCCAGCCGTTCCCGGGTCCTGGACTTGCCATCCGTGTCCTCGGCGAAGTGACCGAAGAAAAGCTTACGATCGTGCGCGATTCCGACTACATTTTGCGCGAAGAAATCGCCAAAGCCGGGCTGGACCGCGAAATTTGGCAGTACTTCACGGCATTGCCGAACATGAAGAGCGTTGGAGTCATGGGCGATGCGCGTACGTACTCCTACACCGTCGGCATCCGCGCCGTGACGTCCATCGACGGCATGACCGCCGACTGGGCGCGCATTCCTTGGGACGTGCTCGAGAAAATCTCGGTGCGCATCGTGAACGAGGTGGAGAACGTCAACCGCGTCGTGTACGACATTACCTCCAAGCCGCCAGCAACGATCGAATGGGAGTAGGAATGGTAAATGCATGTTAGATGCTAGTCTTCCTTTTACGAGTAAGGGGGATGGCATTACGGTGCAGCAGTTTGTTTACCTGCGAGCGATCATCTGAAACAACAACTCTCTTTTATCTGCTTTTTTGGCAAATAAAAGGGAGTTTTTTTATCGTTCAGGTTTATTCGTTTTTTTCGCTCTGAAAGGGTTAAGATATATTTTACATATTAAAATAAATTTATAAAAATTGAGGTTTAATTTACATGCTTGCAGCCCTTGGACTTATTTCTCTTGCGTTATTCATTGTGTTCCTGGCCTTTTATTTGACGGATCCGAGACGAATTTTAAACGGTTTTTTGTTTAACGTGTTTTTTTGTTCGCTTCTTCTTTTTTGCGGTTATTTAGGGTATCAGTCGAATCTCTTGATTTTCGGGATCTTTGCCTTCGTTGCACTCGTTTTCGTATTTATGATCTCTTCGTTCGGTTTATTGGCTTTAAGTATCGGACTTTTTTTAAACGCAAAAATTTTGCTGAAAAAAGAAGGCCGGAAATTTTCCAACTGCCTGACGCTGATCTTAGGGATTGCCCTTCTCGTGTTGTCGTTGATCCAAATCATCAACCCGGAGCGTTTTCTGTCCATTCACTTTAAACCTTTATACGCCGGAGTGACCCTCATTGTGGTGTATTTCTTTTTGCACCTAACCAATTTTTTGACCGCGTATTTGCTGTATCAATTTAACAGACCTAAATATAATCAGGATTTTATTATCGTTCTTGGCAGTGGATTGATTAACGACAAGGTACCGCCGCTTTTGGCCAGCAGAATTCAAAAAGCCATTGAGTTTTACCGGAAGCAAGCGGCGGCGGCTTTTCCGCCAACGATCATTTTTTCAGGCGGAAAAGGCTCGGATGAGAACATTTCAGAGGCGGAAGCGATGCAAAAATTTGCGCTGGAGCGCGGAATTCCTTTGGAGCACACCATAACGGAAACCGAATCCGTAAATACATACCAGAATATGCTTTTTTCGAAACGAATCATGGAGTCGTTAAAGGGACGCGAATATAACAGCATTTTTACGACGAACAATTTCCACCTGTTCAGAGCCAGCCTGTACGCGAAAAAGGTCGGTTTGAAGAGTCAGGGAATCGGTTCGAAAACGACGTTCTATTACTGGCCCAATGCCATGATTCGCGAATACATAGCCATCGTCGTCATGCAGCGGAAACGTCATACCCTTGTGGTGGGGAGCATTTTCGGGGGTTCGCTCCTCGTCACTCTTATTTACTTGTTCATTGGATAATCGGTTAGAAGTCATTCATCGTTAACGGCGAATGGCTTTTTCTTTTTGGCGTTTCTGCCGCACGAGGCTTTACATGACAAGGCTCCCTCAAGGCAGCTGGACTTATGTTTGTCCTGCCTGCCTTAAGGGAGCGCATCACTGAGGCATGCGGCCGGTCTGTTTTTATCGCCCGCCGGTTACTCGCCGTCTCCGCGTTCGTTTTGCTCGTCCGTCATCAAGTCCTCGGCCGGATAATCGCGGCCCGAACCTTCGTGGAGCTGGAGGTTTTCGTAGCCGTAGGGGCGAGGTCCGTTTTGGCCTTTTCCCCACGGGGCGCTTTTGCCGATCGATTCCGCCTCCAGGCTTGAACCGTACGGCCCTTCCGGAAACTCCTCGGCGATCAGGTCGTTACGTTGGGACTCGACGTTGGAAAAGTCGCTGTATTCCGGTTCGGAACGGTGTGGGCTCATGATTCGACACCTGCCTTTCTGAAGGAGTTTCAGGAGTAATGTCCCCGCTGCGCCAGGTTCCTATCCTCTTTCTTCTTGCAAAAATCTGCGGGAATCCATCCGATTTTGTTGATTTTTATTATTTCATTCCTTCCTGCGTTGTGTTTATCCTATATAATGGGTTTATGAGGATTTTTCAAAATAACGATGCACGCGAGAGGGGAGAAGTAAAGGCATGCTTACCAAGGAATCGCTGGAAACGCCCTGTATCCTGATCGACGAACATGTCTTGCAGCGGAACATCGAGCGCATGGCTGACATCGCTGCCCAGAACGGGGTTAAGCTCCGTCCGCATATCAAGACCCACAAAATTCCCGAGTTTGCCTTAAACCAGCTTGCCCACGGAGCCTCCGGCATTACGGCGGCCAAAGTGAGCGAAGCGGAGATCATGGCCGAACACGGGATCGACGACATTTTTCTCGCCTATCCGGTCGTGTCGCCTTCCAAAATCCGGCGGATCATCGCGCTGGCCGAAAAAATTCGCGTCATCGTCGGCGTCGAAAGCGCCGAAGGCGCAAGTCGCCTTTCCAAGGAAGCCGCCCAAGCCGGAATGACCTTGCCGGTCAGGCTTGAAATTGACACGGGGCTGGCTCGCACGGGAGTGCGTCCGGACAAAGCGGTGGAGCTGGCCAAGCGGATTGCCGCATTGCCGGGACTGGACCTGAGCGGCATTTTTACGTTTAAAGGCGCCGTGTTTGAAGGGGCAGGGACGCTGGACCTCGAAGCTGCAGGGCAGGAAGAAGGACGCATCATGGTCGAAACGGCCGAAAAGCTGCGCGCTGCCGGCATCGCCATCCGCGACGTCAGCGTCGGGTCGACGCCAACCGCTCCTTTTGCTGCCACCGTGGAAGGCGTTACCGAAATTCGGCCGGGCACTTATATTTTTTACGACCGGATGCTTGCCGTGATGGGTGCCTGCACGAAAGAGGATTGGGCCGCGAAAGTGCTTGTTACGGTTGTAAGCGTTCCCTCCGAGGACCGGCTCGTCGTTGACGGGGGCAGCAAAACCTTCGCGACCGATGTCCAGCCGGGGCAGCATCCGCTTCATTTGAAAGGTTTTGGCGAAATCGTCGGCCATCCGGACGCCGTGTTCGAAAAGATGAACGAAGAGCATGGCATGATCCGCACCCAGGGGCCACACGGTTTGAATGTCGGAGACTTCCTCGAAATCGTTCCGAATCATATTTGTCCGACGATCAATCTGCATAATGAAGTGTACGTATGCAAGGATGGCGCGATTCGCGCCGTACCGGTATTGGCAAGAGGCAAACTGGCTTAAGAAAGCGGGGAGACAAGATGCTCGATATCGTCATTGAAAACGGAAGAATCGTGGACGGCAGCGGCAATCCGTGGTATTTTGGACAGATTGGCATCAAGGACGGGAACATTACGCATGTCGGCAGAGCCGATGCCGAAGCTTTGGAGCGGATCGACGCCCAGGGACAGGTGGTCGCCCCGGGTTTCATCGACGGGCACTGCCATTCCGACCTGCTCGTACTCGATCAGCCTGACGGCGAATTCAAAATGCAGCAGGGCGTGACGACGGAAGTCGTCGGCAACTGCGGCTTGGCGCCCGCGCCATATGTAAAAGACAGAGCCGCCGAACTGAAAAGCTACATCGAACCCGTCATCGGGCGTACCGATTGGCCGTGGCCATGGGAAAGCATCGAGGAATACCTGCAGCATCTGGCGAAATCTCCCGCGTCGGAAAACGTCTCGACCTATGTAGCGCATGGCGCTCTACGGATTTCAGTCATGGGTTTCGAGAACCGCCCGGCCACCAAGGACGAGCTCGACCGGATGAAACAGCTGCTTGAAAACGGCCTGAAAGCAGGAGCGATCGGACTGTCCATCGGTTTGCTTTATGCTCCGGGAAGCTACACGCCAAAAGAAGAGCTGGCCGAGTTATGCAGGGTCGTTGCCGCTTACGGCGGTTTGTTTTCCACTCATATCCGCGGCGAAGGCAATAACCTGCTGGCATCCGTCCGGGAAGTGATCTGGATTGCGGAGCAAAGCGGCGTTTCGCTCCACATCAGCCATCTGAAAGCGGCTGGCCGGATCAATTGGGGTCAAACCGGTGCGGCGATGGCGCTGATCGACGAGGCGAGAAGCCGGGGGATGGACGTCACCTGCGACGTGTATCCATATTCCGCGGGCTCTACCACGCTCACGACGGTGCTCCCTCCATGGGTGTTGGAAGGCGGAATCGAGGCTACACTGGGGCGGATCGCCGACCCGTCCGTTCGGGCCAAAATCAAACAGGAGCTGCGGGAAGAGCAGACCACCTGGGATAATCTCGTGTGCTCGACCGGCTGGCAGAGCGTTTTCGTATCCTCCGTGCCGTCGGCGGCGGGCAAGCTGCTCGAAGGGAAGCATATGATGGAGATCGCCGAGCTGTGGGGCATGGATCCGGAGGATGCCGCATTGGAGCTTTTGCTCAGGGAAAACGGACAGGTATCCATCGTATATTTCCATATGTCCGAGGATGATGTGCGGGAGGTCATTCGCTACGACTATTCGCTGGTGGCGTCGGACAGCCTGGGCTGCGTCACCGGCAAACCGCATCCCCGTTCCTACGGCACCTTCCCGAGACTGTTCGCGGAGTATGTCCGTCAGAACAAAATACTTACACTGGAACAGGCCGTACGCAAAGTGACTTCGTTCCCGGCCCAGCGGTTTAAACTTGGCAAAAGAGGGCTGCTCGTTCCGGGGTATGCCGCGGACATCGTCATTTTTGATCCGGATAAAATAGCCGACACCGCCACTTACCAGGACCCGATCCGGCATCCCGAAGGGATTTCCGCTGTGCTCGTCAACGGCCGCAAAACGATGGACCAACGGCGCCACACGCATGAACGCCCCGGCGTATTTATCCCCGTGCAGCACTGCTGCAGGCATTGATTCGGGATATGATATGGTTATGGACGATATTTGTTGGATATTGAACATGCTAAATTTTAAAGGAGATGACCATCATGGCAAAAATCGAAAAAATTCTTGAAGAAAAAGGGATCGTCCTTGAAAAGGTGCCGACTCCGGTCGCGGAATACGTACCGG
The DNA here is from genome assembly GCF_031583795.1 of Paenibacillus sp. VCA1. NCBI lineage: Bacteria > Bacillati > Bacillota > Bacilli > Caryophanales > Paenibacillaceae > Paenibacillus > Paenibacillus sp. VCA1. The sequence continues at coordinate 780,510 of NZ_JAVLSX010000001.1, forward strand.
CCAAAACCGTCAGCAATCTCGTCTACACTTCCGGCAATGACTGCCGCGTCAACGGCAAGCTGAAATATACGGGCAAAGTGGGCAGCGACCTGACCGTCGAACAGGGGTATGATGCCGCTCGCCAAGTTATGATCAACCTGATTTCCGTGCTGAAGGAGCATTTGGGCGATTTGGACCGGGTGAAGCAGGTCGTCAAGATGCTAGCTTTCGTCAATTCCGCCGACGGTTTCGTCGAGCAGCCGTATGTCATTAACGGAGCGTCCGAGCTTTTGGTCGAAGTGTTCGGGGAAAAAGGCAAACATGCCCGTTCCGCGATTTCCGCGAATGAGCTGCCTTTTAATACGCCGGTAGAAATCGAATTGATCGTCGAGATCGAATAAATTTAATAAAATTTGTTAATTCCGAACGATAATTAGTTTGAACTGCTGTAATATTCGTTTTTTTATATTGACAATTTTCGCGCGTCTCCCTAGAATAAATGGTGTAAGAAACGACAATACATCATCATTTTTCGTATAATCCCGGGAATTGGCCCGGGAGTCTCTACGAGATCACCGTAATGATCTGGCGCTACGAAAAAAGAAGAGACGCGGATAACATGCCTGCGCTTGGCAAACCTTATTTTTAAGGCTGTTTGTCAGGACATGCATTCCGGCGTTTTCTTCCTTTTGCATAATGCCTGCGGATCCATGACGGTCTGCGGGCTTTTTTGTCGTCCTGACACATTTTCTAAGGGGGATTCTGTAAAAATGGAGCGTTTCTTTAAGTTAAAGGAACACGGAACCAACGTAAGAACAGAGATCATTGCCGGCCTCACCACCTTTATGGCCATGGCGTACATCCTTTTCGTCAACGGTCTGTTTTTGGGCGAAGGCGGAGCCGGCATCCCGAATGAGGGAGTCTTTTTCGCAACGGCGGTAGGCGCGGGACTTGTTACGATCGTGATGGGTTTGTTCGTCAACATTCCGATCGCCTTGGCGCCGGGCATGGGGCTAAACGCTTATTTCATGACGGTAGTCCTCAGCTCGAACGGGGCGATTACATGGCAGGCCGCTCTTGGAGCCGTATTTATTTCGGGTATTGTATTCATCATTTTGACCGTGACCAAAGTTCGGCAAATGCTGATGACGGCCGTGCCGCAAAACCTGAAAAGCGCGATTACCGTCGGGATCGGTTTGTTTATCGCCATTGTCGGCTTCAAACTGAGCAATTTGATCTCCATTTCGGTTAATGCGGGCACGGATGCCACCAAACCGGTTGGCGGTGCGAACTTCAATCTGATGCTTAGCGATTTCTTTACGCATAAAGACGCTCTTCTTGCTTTGATCGGGCTTCTGTTCATCGCTGTTCTGATGGTACTGCGCGTAAAAGGGGCGCTGCTCATCGGAATCGTGGTTACGACGTTGATCGGCATTCCGATGGGTGTAACGGACCTGAGCGGTTTGGCGCACGCGAATTGGATTCCTTCCTTTACGAACCTGGCCGTCGGCCAGTTGGATCTTAAAGGCGCTCTTCATATCGGTTTATTTGATATCGTATTTATCTTCACGTTTGTCGAATTGTTTGATACGTTCGGAACGTTGGTGGGAACGGCCACTCGCGCCGGACTGATGAAAAACAAGGAAAAAGGCGAAAAAACGATCGGAAAAGCGATGCTGGTCGACGCTGTCGGCGTCAGCGCAGGCGCTGTTTTGGGCACAAGTACGGTTACGGCTTTCGTGGAAAGCACCGCAGGCGTAGAAGCGGGCGGGCGTACGGGCCTGACGGCCGTAACGACCGGTGTGCTGTTCATTTTGTCCTTGTTTATCGCTCCGCTTGCCCTGGTGGTACCGTCGGCGGCAACGGCGCCGGCATTGATCGTCGTAGGCGTGCTCATGATGAGCCAGGTCCGCAACATCGAATGGGACGACTTCTTCGAAGCATTCCCTGCGTTCCTGACCATCATCCTGATGCCTTTCACGGGCGGGATCGCCAACGGTATTTCGGCAGGGATTTTGTCCTACGTCATTTTGGCGGTCTTCGCCAACGTCGTTATGAAGCGCAAAGCGAAAATCCATTGGTTGATGTGGGTGCTTGCGGTTATCGTTATTATCCGCTTTGTGTTCTTGGGGACGGAATAAAACATATATAATAGAAGAAAAAGGGTCGCTTTCCTTTGTGTGGAGAGCGCCTTTTTGTTTTGCGTAGGTTTATCTGAGAGAGCGCTGTTTCCTATCCTCCTTCGTATGATGGCTGGAAACATTTATAGGATGTATTCCGTCTAATGAAGCAAGGGAGGGATGAAAATGAGGGTTAAAAAGCTGTTTCTCGGGTTGGTCTTACTTTGCGCGTTAACAACTGCATGTTCAAACGCCAATCCCTCAAAAGATATGGGGGAATTGTATAGTTTAGCACTAGATGCATACATGCCGATTGATGAAGGCTTAAATGGAGGTATGAAGTATATTGCAATAGACATGAGCAATTTGAATGATATTGATGAAACAGACAAGAAACAAATTCTAAAGTATTTTGAGAAATACAATGTTGATGTAATGGAAGCGACTTATGAGCAACTTAAAGAGAAGGGATTATATGACCCTAAAACCATGGTGCTTAATGGCGTATTGTTGCGTGTCGAAAAGACTGAAATTTCAAACAATAAAATGGTTATCGAAGGATCCAAATATAGAGCTGGTGATGGAGCAATTGGAACGAAAGTGATTATTGAATACAAAAACGGGAAATGGCAAGTTTCAAAAGCAGACGGCACTTGGATTAGTTAAATATAGTTAACGGGGATGTGAGCACTAAAGAAGCATTGGGGCGTTTTTTCTCTAAGGATAGCAATGTGTTTATTTAAAAGTACCTGTTCTGATCCAAAAAGAAATACTGGGGATCGCAAGTATGTCTTAAATGATTGAAGCTCGTGAGTTCGCTCTTGCTGATCTTGATACAGGGCAAGCATAATCGGGTAAATACAGTACTTTAAATTTTTTCGAAAAAAGTGTTGCATTATATTTCTCTACGTGGTATATTCTAATTCTGGCCAAGAAAACATGATGTTGCGAACTACGAAATGTGAGTGAACAACGTTCATGAATTCGAAGCAAGCAGTGCTTCAAAAAAAGTTTTAATAAAGGCTTGCATAAAACAGTCGGACATGTTATAATATAAAAGTTGTCGCTGATAAGAACTTCGACGATGACGAATGATGTTTGATCTTTGAAAACTGAACAACGAGTGAGATTAGACCTTGCTTGCAAGGTCGACAGCGAAGCAAATCGGTTCGAGTCTTTTGACTGAATGATTTGCGGAGCGATGAGGTTTCGGCAACGAAACCGAAACGCGAGATTGTCGGGTTCATGACAACCGTCTGAATCGATAATCGAGCAAACTTGAGAATTATTTCTCGTCAGATTCAAAATGAGCTAAGAGCTCTTTCGAAGATATGGATTGAAAATGATCGACTCAGCCGAGTTTGACCCATTTTCAATCGTCGGTCGAACGAAGTTCGACCTTTCGATGAATCATCCGTCGCTGCAAAGCCGACGAATGATTCATCTTTCTTGGAGAGTTTGATCCTGGCTCAGGACGAACGCTGGCGGCGTGCCTAATACATGCAAGTCGGGCGGACCTTGGCGATCTTCGGATCGCTCTTGGTTAGCGGCGGACGGGTGAGTAACACGTAGGCAACCTGCCTGCAAGACTGGGATAACTACCGGAAACGGTAGCTAATACCGGATAATTTATCGCTTCGCATGGAACGGTAATGAAAGACGGAGCAATCTGTCACTTGCAGATGGGCCTGCGGCGCATTAGCTAGTTGGTGAGGTAACGGCTCACCAAGGCGACGATGCGTAGCCGACCTGAGAGGGTGAACGGCCACACTGG